>CAZVKO010000048.1:0-167655 GCA_964627765.1 uncultured Ginsengibacter sp.
TGCCATCTGACCAGTTGGCTGCCGTGTTCCAGTCACTGCTTACGGAGCCTACCCAGTAGTTGTGAATGGATACTAAGCCAGGGGTTGAATAGGTGGCATTGCAAACGCCATTTTTTACATAAGCCCTGTAATATGTAGGTGTGGTAATACTGCTGTAAGTATATTGGTCTGACGTATTCGAAATGTTTGTCCAGTTGATACCATCAACAGAGTATTGCCAGTTCTGAATGGTTCCGTTATAGCCGGTAAGTTGCGCTGTTCCTCCATCTCCTCTACAAATTGCTGCGGATGAGACTGTACCCGGTAAAGTGGTGCTGCTGATCGTTACCAGGAATTCTGCTGTTTTGGGGCCACCGCATCCATTTACTGTATAGATTAGTTTTGCCTGCCCGGCGGTAGTAGCTGTAATATTTGCTTTGGTAGCATCAGAAGAGTTAATAGTCAACGAACCTCCATCTACGGTTTCCGTACTCCAGGTGCCGTTTGTGCTGTTACCCGAAATGTAATAGTTAATGTTACTGCTCCCGGAACAAAGAGAGGCAGGCCCGATTCCGATTGTTCCTGCCACAACATCGGGTGTTATACTTATTGCTGCACCTCCGCTTACTGCACCTCCCGCACATCCATTAGCATCCGTTACAGATACCAGGCTATAACTTGTAGCAACAACGGGTGAAACGGTCAGTGTATATGGATTATCAGTAATGTTGTTTACAGTGGTATTTGTACTTCCGTCGCTGTAGGTCAATGACCATGGGGCTGTACCTGTAAACGTTACGGTTAATGCTGCTGAAGTGCCGGAGCATACGGATTGTGTGTCGCTTAATGCTGCTGAAGGCTTTGATTTAATATTAATAGTTACCGACGGCTTTGCTGACAGGGATTGTGAGCAAGCCGGGGTGCCCGGATATGCCACACTTACCAGGCTATAGGTAGTGGCAACGGCGGGAGTAACCGTCACACTTGCATTGCCAACCGCATTCAAAGTAACCTGGTGATTGGATGAGCCATCGTTATATGTAACAACAGTATTAGGAGTTCCCGTGAAATTAATTGTTGAGGATTGTCCTGCACAAATCGGCGAAACACCGGCGCTTATATTAGCATCCGCAACAGGATTCACATTGACAGTTACATTCCCTGTTAATGAATTTGTACAAAATGGTGTAGCAGGAAATGCAATACCTTGCAAATAGTAGGTAACAGCAGTTGTCAAATTTCCGGTAACATATGCTCCTGAGCCGGATGCATCCAGATTAACAGTATGAACGGCTGGATTACTGCCAATAATAAAGGAAACTGTTGTATTAGCGGTTCCTGCAAAACGGATAGTAGTGCCCGAGCCACTGCAAACAGTAGCATCATCTGCGCTTATGGTTGCTATCGGCGTTGGGTTGACAACAATTTTAAAAGACGTTAAAGAACCTGAGCAGGACGTACCATTTATATATACCGGTGTTACAGTAATATTTGCAGTAACAGGAACCGTACCTGAATTTTGTGCATTAAATGATGCAATATTTCCTGTGCCACTTACCGCCAATCCAATGGAAGTATTGTCATTTGTCCAGTTAAAGGATGTGGCCGTTCCTGCAAAATTTATTGCTGTAGTGTTTGATCCGTTACATATTGCCTGGTCACTAACCACATTCACTTTAGGTGTCGGATTAACCGTTACGTCAACCGTGACACTGTTTCCATTGGTACAGCCATGAGCCGAAGGTGTAATAGTATAACGAACGATAGCCGGTGAAGTTCCATTATTCGTAAGAACTGAATTGATGGTATAAGTGCTTCCCGCAGCAATGTTATTGACGCTACCCGCGACGGCACCACTTGCGCTACCGCTGATTACCGATGCAGTCCATGTAAAGCTTGTAGGGGCGTCGGTTATATTTCCCTTTAAAACTACTCCTGCGGCGCTTCCGCTGCAGATTGTGGCTGCAACCGGTTGTTGCATAGTAGGTATGGGATAGATAGTAAGAGGAATGAGAGTCGGTGACAGGTTACATACGGAACTTGAAGGTGTTATCGTAAGGTTTTGTGTTACTGTTGCGTTAGTTGTATTGGCAACTGTAAAGGTAGCATCTCCCACAAAATAGGTATATGGGATAAAACCGAATAAATATCCGGTCTTCTTTTCACCATATGTATTGGGATAAGGCGCTTCTGTTGAACTTATATAACTGGTATTACCTGTCCATGAAAATGTAACATTTCCGCCAAAAAGCCCTGTAATGCTTCCCGATTGAATTGTATAGTCAAAGCTTGAACCGGAGCATAGGCCTCCACCGGGAGCGCCGCTTCCATTAAAGCTTAATCCAAAATCACTGCCACTTGAAATTTGCACGGGATCGCTGATTACCTGTCCGCAACCTGCTGCATCGGTAACTATCAGTTGATAATAATAGGTAGGGCTTGAAGTGGTTGGTGTATAACTTGAATTGGTACCAACGTTGGTCCATGGACCGGAAGATGTGCTTCCTCTCTGCCATTGATAGGTATAACTGCTGCTGCCGCCGCCCACAGGAGTAAGGATTGTTAATGCCGCCGGGTTAGAGCCGATACAAACCACCTGAGAGTATCCTATCTGGAAACCTGTGCTGATGAATTGAGGATAAAGTACTACCGAAGTTGTCGCAGAACTTGCGCATCCTTCCGGAGAGGTGGCAGTTAATGTATAAGTAACCGTGATATTTGAAGTAGTTGTATTGACGAGGGTTTGATTAATATTTCCGGTACCATTTGTAGCTGGCCCTGCCTGAATACCGGCTGGGTTATTTCTTGTCCAGCTTAATACTGTACCGCTTACATTATTCGGATTTGAAAAGGTTATAGAAACCGGGGAATTATAACAAACTGCAGTCGGCGCGCTGGTAACTGCAATAGTAGGTTTCGGATCAACAATAACAGTTGCGACAACTGGTGTGCCGCTACATCCGTTGGCGGATGGTGTTACGTTAAAATGAATGGTTTGCTGAGTATTGGTTGTATTTGTCAGCGTTCCGGCTATAGAAGATCCGCTCCCATTTGCAATACCGGTAACGTTGGCATTATCATTTGTCCACGCAAATGTAGTGCCGCTTACAGCATTCGGATTCGTAATAGAAATGGAAGTGACAGGACTTGCAGAACATATTTCCTGTGAAGCAGGCGATACCGCCGCATCAGGCACAGGCTTTATGGTAGCGGTGACAGCAGTTCTTGAAGAAGAAATGCAACCGGTTGTGGTATTCCTTGCCTCTGCGTAATAAATGGTGGTTGCAGTAATATTCGGAGTGGTAAAAGTATTTGAACCACCTAATAATAAGATGCCTCCGGTTGCCGCATCATACCAGTCGACTGTGGCCCCACTGCTTGCAGAGGCGGATAGGGTCACCGTACCGGGACCGCAGTTGGATCCCATAGTTGTTGTTGAAACAGTTGGCAAAGGATTAATGCTGATATGAACAGAATTGGAATACGACTGGCCACAAACGCCATTTTGCACTACTGCCCTGTAATAGCGTACGGCAGTAAGTATACCCATCTGTGCAGAAGTTAAAGTACTATTGTTGCTCGAGGAAATGTCTGTCCACCCGCTTGTGCCATTAGCAGACCATTGCCATTTAATAACAGTTCCTGTAAAGCCGGATACGCTGATATCTGCGGGGAAAGTATTGCTACAAATGGTTTGGTCAGTGGAAGCTATACCGCCATCCGATGGCTGATCCACGGTAATGGTTACCGATGCACAGACAGATACGTAGTTGCAGGGTGCTCCGTCTTCATACCTGCCATAATAAGTGGTGGTTGCGGCCGGACTTACTGATAAGTTGTTGCCTGTACCCACTTCTGTACCACCGCATGAGCCTGTGTACCAGTGAATAATTTCGCCGGTACCACCACCGCCACCGTTAAGGGTAAGCGTGCTACTGCTGCCCGCGCATATTTCAGCAGAGGAGGCAGTTGCGGAAACAGGATCAGCGGATTTTTTGTTTACAGCTAATGCAGCAATATTGGAAGTAGCCTGTGGGCAGGCTCCATCATCACCATTTATAACGAGGCTATAATTTGCTGCATCTGCATTCGCGGCAGGATTGATGGTAATGGTATTGGTGGCTGTGCCGGCATAATGGCCGCCGTCACTGATTGGCGCTCCGTTTTTCAGCCATGATACTGATGATACGGAACCGGTGTAAGTGACGGTGAAAGCGGCCGGCTGTCCTTCGCAAACTGTCGCAGGATCCGGTCCGCCGGTAATATGAATAGGATCATTTACTATGAGGGTCGCGTTATCCGACTGAACCGTATTTGCACTGCAGGCAGTAGAGCTGCCGACTATTACATAATAGGTGCCTGCATCCGCGCTGCCGGGATTTGGGATAGTATAAGTTGCAGTGGTAGCACCGGCAATAATATTTCCATCGTGATACCATTGATAAGTCAGGTCATCTCCCGTGGCTACTACGGTAAAATGAACCGATGAGCCTGTAGAAGCACAAACCGGGGAGGGAGACACAGGTTGAGTAGTGATGGATGGAGAATTTTTTACTGTTACTTTTGTTGACCCGCTCAGGTCTGCTGCTGTTGAGGTACAAGTTGCATCCATAACAGATGTTATGGTGTATGTAGACGTCGTTGCCGGGCTAACAACTATATTAAAGCTTCCGTTGCCATTTCCATTTGCTGTTGAACCATCACTTAAGGTTATCGTCCATGCCCCGTTTGCTGTTACATTCCCGCTAATGGTAGTGTTTGCCGGATAGCAGATACTTACATCGGGGCTTGTAATAGTTGCAGTAGGGCGAACTGAAAAACTTATTATAACATCATCTGTTGAAGTGCAGGTTCCGTTGGCAATTGTCCATCTCAATGTATAACTATTTCCGGCTACTCCGCTAAATGTGGACGTCGGACTGGAAGGATTTGTGATTACTCCACCTGTTCCTGATATTATCGTCCAGAAACCAGATCCGACAACAGGGGTATTTGCCGCAAGTGTAACGGTTGTTAATCCACATGTTGCAGACCCGGTTTGGTCAGGGCCTGCGCTGGCTGTTGTAGGCAATGCACTGTTTGTTACTATTACATCATCTGATGATGTGCATGTTCCATTAGTTATTGTCCACCTAAGTGTTGCACTTGAACCTGCCGGAACGCCGGTAACTGTAGAAGCGGGTGAGTTAGGAGTAGTGATAGTTGCCGTGCCGCTGACCACACTCCATGTTCCGGTACCCACTCCGGGAGAATTACCGGCCAGTGAAAATGTGCTTGTATTACATTGGGCCTGGTCCGGGCCTGCATCAGCTGCCGGGGGCAAAATATTGTTTGTAAGTATCACATCATCTGATGAGGTACAGGTTCCGTTGGTGATTGTCCATCTGAGTGTAACGCTGGTGCCTGCTGTAATACCCGTAACGGTAGAAGTGGGTGATGCAGGAGTAGTAATGGTTGCCGTGCCGCTGGCCACGCTCCATGTTCCGGTACCCACTCCGGGAGAATTGCCGGCCAGTGTAAATGTGCTTGTATTACATTGGGCCTGGTCGGGACCTGCGTTTGCTGCCGGGGGCAAAATATTGTTTGTAAGTATCACATCATCTGATGAGGTACAGGTTCCGTTGGTGATTGTCCATCTGAGCGTAGCGCTGTTACCTGCTGTAATACCCGTAACGGTTGAAGTTGGCGACGTTGGGGTGGTGATAGTTGCCGTGCCGCTGACCACGCTCCAGGTTCCGGTACCCACTCCGGGAGAATTGCCGGCCAGTGTAAATGTGCTTGTATTACACTGGTTCTGGTCGGGACCTGCGTTTGCTGTTGTAGGCAAAGCGTTGTTTGTAAGGATTACATCATCTGACGACGAACCACAGGTATTTGAAATCGTCCATCTCAGAGTTGCACTGCTTCCGGCCGGTATTCCGGAAACGGTTGATACAGGTGATGAAGGCGTAGTGATGGTTGCTGTTCCGTTAACCAGACTCCAGGTTCCGGTGCCCACGCCGGGATTATTGCCGGCCAGTGTAAATGTACCCGTATTACATAGTGTTTGGTCCGGTCCGGCATTAGCTGTTGTAGGTGTTCCTATGACAGAGAGCGCCACAGACTTGTCAACTACGTTTCCGGGACCAACGCCATTTGCATTATTTGCAAACCATGAAACTGCTTCATATACCACATCAATTGTGAGATGGTTGGTACCGGTTGCTGAAGGAGCGGTTACGGTAAAATTATAGGTCCGTGTATCCCCTGCTGCTAAATTTCCTGCATCTGTTCTAACGAGGTAGTCCGGGTCGCCATCCCATTTTACACCAATATTGATATCCTGAACGCCGGGTATATCTGTCCACGCCGCGGTCCCCGTATTTTTCACGGTAACTGATACGGTTCTTGTTTCGCCTGCACACCAGTTTGCGGAGCCAATATTCATTGATACCCATGAATCCTTATATGTGCCAGGAGTTGTATAGGTTATTTTGACCAAACCATTTGCACCAGATCCGCCTGTTCTGTCTGTACCGCTATTAGTACAGGCCCCGCTTCCGCCCCCGCCATAGTTGCTTCCCGGGTTACCATTATTACTATTTCTCACTCCATTACCTCCGTTACCTCCATTGAGTGTAGCTCCTGCCCCACCGTTTTGATTATTCGCGTCAGATCCTTGTCCGGTGCTACCTGCTCCACCACCACCGCCGCCTGAATAGGTGCTACCTCCGTCATCTCCGTTTCCTCCCCTATAAATTGTAGTGCCTGTTGAAGCGGCAATAGTGCCGCCATTACCTCCATTTGCAGAATTAGCAGCACCCCCGCTTCCTCCTGCAGCTATTACACTATTAGTATTAAATGAAGATGGTCCACCGCTTGTATTAGCACTGCCACCGGCACCTACCACAATCTGATAAGATGTTCCCGGAACTACAGCAATGGTACTGCTTGCATAGGCGCCGCCTCCACCGCCTCCACCTCTTCTTCCATTTGAAGTGATCGTACTTCCGCCGCCCCCGGCACCCCAGCATTCGGCTGTTACAGAATATACGCCGGCAGGGCATGTCCATGTAGTTGTTCCGGGGGTTGTAAATGGCACTGAAGTTTGTCCTAATCCATCCTGACTAATTATTGTATACAGGATAAGACTCGTAAGTACCAGAACTATTTTTCTTAAAATTCTGAAAGACTGAAAGTAAATTTTCTTCATAATTCCCTTTTTAGTAAGCAACTTTTTATTCGAATAATGGTAATAAGCAAATGATTGCCATTATGGAAATTCAAAGGAGGCTATTGCAGAGGATTGAAGATATGTATCAGAGTTTTGGAAGAGGGGGAGTCTTCAACTCTTGGGAACTCTTATGAAAGAGACATTAATGTGACAAAGATAAGTTATGCTCTTTGAAAATTAAAATTTTCAGGTATTTTTTTGTTGATTATAATCCGAATGTAAACTGTAATGGTGCACCTGCAGGCAATTCCAGCGAAATAGCACTTCCGCATATTGACAGGTGTGCCAGGTAATATTAATTTTGCATTTGTATTTGCTCTTATGCTCCGGATATACGTACAGTGAAAAGTGCACCCCACAATATACAGATTGGTATTTGATTTATTGAACTAAATATTTAAAGAAGGTTTTAAATATAAAAACCAAAGTAAAATGACCAACAGGGCGCATTTTATGAAATATATATTGCCATATTACCTGTCCCATCTTCCTATTATTTATCCGGCCTTGGCACAACTTATCTTCAGAACTCCAGCTTAATCACGTTTGACGCACTGTCTGGTTTAATGACCGAGAGGTTATAGATACCATGTGGCAGGTTAGCATCCACCTGGAAGGATTGCGTAACCGGAGTGTTAGGTTTTTGGAAATCCTTTTGCATGATGAGCTGCCCTGATTTAGAGAAAAGCCTGATGATGTATGTGCCGTCAAGTGTGTTATCTATTTTGAGATTGATCCTGCCATTTACAACAGGATTAGGGAAAACAGTGACATTGCCATCAGCACTTTGTACATTTACCTTCACCACATAGGAGTACGCTACCTGTCCATTGATGTCAACACTTTTAATTCGGTAATAGTTATATCCCCGTACCGGGTGCGTATCGGTAATGAGATAGGTAGCGCTGTGCCCTCCATTGGCAGCTGCGGCGGTAGAGGCTATTTTTACAAAGGAGCTTCCGTCAGTTGATTTTTCAGTTTCATAATGGTCAATATTCATTTCCTGTGCCACCTGCCATTGTACATCAATAGCACTGCTGTAAAGGAAAGCCTGCACAGCGGTGAAGGTAACAGGCAGTGTACCGGCCGGCGTACCGAAAACGATCATAAACCGGTTGGCGGCATAGGAAGCAGTTGCAGCTGTAACGGCAAAAGAAATATCAGTAACTCCATCAGTATTGAGAGGAGTAGCATTTTTCAAATAATTGTCGATCAGGTAAGCCGAAAGACCCGGACGCGTGAGCTGCTGAGCCTGAATTTCGAATTGATATTTGCGAGCTTCCGTCCCCGTGAGGCTGAGGAATATTGTATCACCGGCCGAGATGGTATGCCTTCTTTCTATAGCCAATAAAACGCCTGATCTGTTTACCGACAGATTTTCGGAGCTGTTAACAGATTTGACAGCATCCATATCATCTACGAGATTACTGTAGTTATCGCTATAATTGACCAGAACTCCATCAGCGATATAAGTGGTATTATCAGTATTAAGTCCCATTAGGGTAGCGCGCAATTGAGGCAAAGGCAAACCTGCAAAGGTATTGACTACCCTGCTGCCCGAAGTTTTACAGGATTCAGTGAAGGTAAGTGAACCGGAAGAGGAACCGCCCTGAACAAAGAAAGCCTGCCCGCTCTGGATATAATCGTTGATACTTCCCACGGCCCCATAGCTGCCGCCGCCGGGTGTCACAACATAGTCACCGCCGCCGTTGTTGGAAAAGGTCTGAAAACCACCATAACCATTGGCACCGCTGAGCATAGGATCCCATATGTAGAAAAAGTCTTTTGTTCCACCGGATTTAGTAATGTTACGCACATCGATAGCAGAAGCATAAGGATTGCCAATGGCGACGAACTTACCGGCGGGAATAGTAATTGCAGCCTGTGTACCCGTATATAAAGGGCCTTTTGTTCTGAGATTGGTAGAAGTGGCCGGAGCGCTTGTAGTGGATACGGTTCTGTCGCCTCTCACAAAGACCATATAACCGCCTGTGAAGGCTATGTTGGTAGCATTGGTAGAGGAGACCCCTACATATTGTGCGGTTGAAGAGTTATAAGTTTTCATAGAGGGTGCACCCGAGTAGACATCAAATCCCGCTGCGGTGCCGCCAGGGCCTGAGAGTTGAATACCATAACCCGGAACAGGATTAGAACCGGTAGAAGTAGCGCCCTCCTGCCATGCCTGTTGAATAGTTTGGGTAGTGCTGGTAGGAATGGATAAGAACCTCCATGCCTTTTTAGATTCAATATAACGTTCTACTGTTACATTCCCTGAGATAGTATTACCGGTCATAACCCCAACCGATGCGGTATTGGACGCATTGGATTTAAGGGTGAGATGATCGTTGGTAGCTAACGTTTTACCGGTACCGGTATAGGAAACAGAACCATACACGTCCAATGTGCCGCCCAGCGAAAGTCCAGAGGCGCTCGTATTGCTTACAATGAGATTGTAGAGCGCATTGTTTAAAAAGGCATTAGCCGGAATGGTTTGAGAAGAAGAGCCGTCGAATTCTACGGACCCTGCGCTGGCATTGAAAGATCCATTATTATGAATGGCACCTGCTATCTGAAGTGTACCCGTACTGCTGATGGTAAGGTAGCCGGGCGTTGTAATATAAATGTCCCTTACACCCTGAGAAGAAGTGAGAACGGTAGGCATATTAGGAGCATTTAGTATTTTGGCATCGATAGATGAGGTAGGGACAATATTGTCATCCCAGTTGGTGGAGGTGCTCCAGTTGGTAGACGTCACACCGATCCATGAACCAGTACCTTTAAATTCATCACAGCCGGGATCGGGCGTATACGAACTCCTCGTGTCGCCATCAATATCATCGGGAACGGCAGCTATCGGGGTGCCCTGATTATTAATAAAGAAATTAGCGGTAGATGGTGACCCCGTCAGGCGCAGGTTGATTGCTGCATTAATGAAACTGGGAACAGCATTGATAGAATGGCTGTCCTGGCTGGTAGCAGATTGCCATGCCGCAAGAGTAGACTGATCGGTATTGTTATTGGCAAGAACGCCGCCTGTGCCTGAAACATCGTAATCATTATAATCTGATGTGAGTGAGCCGGGATTGACTACACTAATGGCATAATTTTTTGCTGATCCTGTGCTGTTGGAACGGTTGTTGGCAAACAGGTTATCGGTAACATTTTTAGCAGACGTGTTATTGCTGTAGAAGGAATAGGTGTTGGATGAACCGCTTGCCACGCCTGTACCTGCAATATTAACCGAGTTGTAGTAAAAATTGTTGGCGCCCGTTCCATCGTAAATACCTTCTATTTCCATGTTGCTTGTGATAGAATTTTCTGAAGTATCATAACCGAGAATCACCATATTATTCTGCACCGTGAAAGGCCCGGATTCCAGTTCAATTCCTCTTAAAACGCCGCCGGTAGTGGCAGAAGGTACGAGATTGTATACAATGTTTTTGGAAATAGTATTGGTACCCGAAGAAGGACCTGTGGAAAACAGAATTCCTCTCATTCGCTGGGCAGTTACAGTATTATCCGTAGCGATGAAATTATACAAGGTATTTCCTGAAATAGTTTGGCCAGGTGAAGAAGCTCTCGCATCTATACCCAGTATAACGGTACCATAGGTAGGCGTCATTTTAGAAGTGGATATGAGATTTCTGATTATATTCCCATTTACCTGATATAGGCCTGTGGGGCTTTGATTGGCGTCACCGTAGGGAGATATCCCGACAATCTGGTTGGATTGGGCAGCATTATTTTCATAAAAGTTTTGCAGTATGTTGTTGTTTATTTTATGAGTAGCTCCGGGTGTGCCTGTAAAACCGATAATACCGATAATGCCTTGCTTGGTAGTATTGATAATATTATTGGGCGTGGAATTGCCTAAGGTATTGCCGGATATATTGAATGTGTCAATGCTTTGTTCGAAGTCTATTAACCGGAGCTGACAACTATCAGTTTTGGAGTTTGCCGCTGTAATTGCACCAATCGTATTGTTTTGAAAATTTGCCGTACCCGGAACGATTGTTTCCGGCTGAGGTATGCCTGATACTGTAATAATTGCCCCGCCCAGAAAGACAGGAGCGAATGTTTTCATGGTAGTACCGCCGCTTACATTGTAGGTAAACACAATACTTCCTGTTCCGCTTGAACTTCCAATTATATTGGGAGTTGTTGTTCCGATATTGATGCTTCCGTCTCCATGATAAATCAGTGAATTTACCGACACGGCACTGGTTGTAAATGCGATGTTGGTAATTGTATTGCCCTGCACATTGTTGGCTGTTCCGCTACCCCCATAAACTACAATTCCTCTCAGGGCACCTGCGCCGGTGATGGTTAAGGCGCTTCCTCCTGCATTTGCAGCAGTTCCGCCGATATAATTGGCAGTTATTTGAGTATTATTGCAGGAAGAAATATTGGTGGACCTGTAACTTCCGGTAGGCGTATAATTTTGAATCCTGATAGCGCACCAGTTGACATAAGTGCCGGTGATATTTCTGGATGTAGTTTCATAAAAGCTATTTCCGGAAATGGTCCAATCGGTAGACCCGTCTGAAAGCCAGATACCGTTATGGTTATTGGAAGCATTGAAAAAATCGTGAAGGGTGCAGTTTGAAATAGTGTTGTTACTGTTGAAAGTTGCTGTACTTGTTGTTGTCCCTGACGAATACACCAGGTTAGTCGGTGTTGACGCTCCTGCCCCAAGATCACAATTATCGATAGTGTTATAGTCATTACCATTAGAGCCGGAGGTTGTTGAAAAAAGTACCACTCCCTCACTGGTGGAAGTATTGACACCCAATATTGTACAATACCTGAAAGTATTATATGACGCAGCGTTGATGAACTGGATAGCATATCCTGATGTGGAAGTATTTTTTATGGAAAGCTGGATGGTACTTCCCGATCCGCCCGGCCTTCCGTCAATGATGTAATAAGAACCTCCGTTTACGTTAAGAGTGCCAGTACTGTTAGAGGACGTTATGGATAAGCCGGTGGCTCCCGTAGCCGGCCTGATGGTAATGGTATTAGCAGCACTCATCCAGCTTATATTTGGCAAACTAAGAGGAAAAGACTCTACCGATGAATTGTAAGCGGACTGTAGCTCTAAAATATAGGCTCCGCCGGTCATACAGGAGCCTTGCAGCGCAGTCAATGCACTACCAATGGAAGTAAAATTTCCTGTTGGCCCCACGCTGTAAGTGCCCGGAGCATAATAAGCATTAATAGTAACAGTAGCGCTACCCTGTGTACCCCAGCAGGAGCCGTTGTAAGCCCTGAAGTAGTAGGTGCCTGAAGAAGAAACAACCTGGCTGGTTGCCGGAGTAGCGGTTGAAGTTCCATTGGACGTAGTGCCCTGGAAATATACCGTTCCACCCCCACCATTCGATGCAGTTAGTGTGGTGCTGCTACAGAAAGTGCCTCCGCCTGATACTGTCACTGTTCCGGATAGAGGATTAACCGTTACTGCTCCGGAAACGTTACTGGTAGCTGCAGGGGAACATGTACCCGTTACGACGCAGTAATAGTATAGCGTGCCGGTGGAAGAAGTGGATGGTGTATAACTTGAAGAAGTAGCTCCTGAAAGCAGTGTACCACCCGAATTAGATGCCGTGATATTGCTGTACCATTGATAACTGATACCGGTGCCGGAAGCGGTAATTGAATAAGCAGTTGCCGATGCTCCCTGGCAAAGTGTCTGGCCGCTTGTTGATGGTTGTGATGTGATTGTCGGGACTGTGTTTATACTAATCGTTGTACTTCCACTCATTATGGTTGAACAGTTTGTAGTTGCATTGGTCGCTACGACTGTATATGTTCCGGCTGATGTTTGGTTACCAAAACTTATGGCGCTTCCTGTTCCCGCCTTAGGAGAGCCTGTATTTATTCCTCCAATTTGAAGCTGGTAATTGACTCCTGACTGAGAGCCGGAAAGGCCGACGGCAAGGCCACTTCCTCCGCTGCAATAGCCACCGCCACCGGTAACAGAGTATGAAGTTGGCAATGCGTTTACGGCCACGGTTTGGGTTGTTAAACTGGTTAAACTTGATGCAGTGACGCATCCGGAGGCATTCCATGACACCACTACATAGTAGTAAAGAGTGCCTGCAGTAGCTGTTGAAGGTGAATAGGTATAGGTAGTAGTTGCTGCAGTTGATGATGAGGTGCTGACTAAGGTACCACCCGTGGTGGTAGGAGTAGTATTTGAATACCATTTTACTGTAATGCCAACGTAAGAACTTCCGCTCCCACTGCTTGTACAGCTGGTATTGGTGAACGTGAATGTCAACGTCACACTCTCATTTTGACAAACTGTGGCACCGCCTGAGTAGCTTGTCTGAGTATTGGGGCGATAATAAGTTTTGGTAGCAAATGCATGCGTAGCTATGCTTAAAACCATTATACCAATAATGAAGAGTTTGTTGCTATTTTTTTTGCTATGAAAATATATTGCTCCAAGGAAATTTTTCAGAGCCCCCAGGTGTTTGAACATAATAAGTTTTTAAGGAATTAGGACATCCTTATAAAACTTAAAATCAATATTTTTATTTTCAATTTTATAGATTTTATTAAGTATTTTCTCCTATTGACATTATTATATGCCTGATAATGAGCGATTTATAAAAATATTTTTACCTTTTAATGACATTTTTGTTAAAGTACTTATTATCTGCCTGGCAACTAAGAAGATAAGCCCCCTTACTTAGGTTAAAACCGGAGAGATCTACTGTAATAATGTCAGATGGTTTTATAAATTCTCTTGACAAAAGCAATTTGCCTGTTATATCATATAAGTTTACGACTGCTTTTGTCAAAACCGGTTGTGTAAACTTCAATTGAATTGAATTGATGAAAGGATTATTGAGGACCAGCATTTGTTGCTGAAGCCCCGAAATATAAAAGCTAATTACTTTGCTGAAAGCGGATTTTCCATTGGCGTCTACTATTTTGAGACGATAGTAGTTTATGTAATCCGGATTCTTATCGGTAAAACTGTAATTATTTTGAGTAAATGTGGTTCCCAATGTTGCCACCGTACCTAAAGAATCATAATTAATTCCATCATCGGATCGCTGTACCACAAAATACTTTATATTTTTTTCAAATGAAGTAGTCCAATTGAGAACAACTGAATTTCCCAACACGCTACCATCAAAGTTTAATAATGATTGAGATAATGCTGACTGTGGTGTTCCGGCGCCAAATCCTGAAAAGCCGTCATTAAATGTATAAGTCAAAGTATAGTCGTTACCAAAAGTGCCGCGGATTGGAGTGACATATTCAATCGATCCGGCCCCGGTTGGATTAGCAGGCGTTGTCAATGAAACGGCATTGGTTGTTTTAATCAGCAGGATGTTGCTCCAGCTATTTCCGGTTGCTGCCTCCCACCCTGCTTTTTCAGCAGCCGTGTAATAGAGCGTAATGGTATACTGGCCGGACGGATTATTGGTAGCAGGAATGACGTGAAAAGTTTTGTTCATTAAATAATCTGCAGGGGTATTGTCGGTGAAGGCAGTAGCCCCGGTCCCGGCTCTGTCGATTGTTACGGATGTACAGCCATAATCGAAAGACGTAAGATTTTGAATCCGGGCCATAATTTCACCCGAAGCATCATAATAGTAGACGTTTGCATTATTTCCCAGTTCGGCCTGGTTGGTACTATTCAGAGCCGTTGCAACGGGTGTTTGAGGAATAGTTTGGGTAAAGGTGAGCACAGGCCGGTAAACATTGGTGGCGGTAGCGGTTGTATAGGAGCAACCTGCATCTGTGCCAACCGTAGAAGTTTTTTTGGCCTGACTAACATAGCTGGTTCCCTCACCGGTAGTAATGTCGTAAGATGAAGAGGTGGTGGAGTTATCAAAGCAAAACTGAACCACAATATTGCTGGTACCATCCCACGTAAAGCCGCCGGGGATTGTAAACTGGTTAATTCCATAAGTAGTGCTGTAAGCGCCGGATGTCACGGTAGTCCATGAGGTTGGTGTAATAAATCCTGCTGAAAGATCAGTACTGCTGGTGGGGCCCATCAGTATGGTAAATCCATTAAAAGGCGTGGTACTTGATTTGGAAGTAATGGTAAAGCTTACATTAGTGATAGTACCTGGCTTAAGACCGGCAGAGAGGAGATCTGAAGCAGAATATAAGTACTGAACTTTTTTATCAGTTTGTGTACCGTCTACCGGGCTTGATCCCCCCAGCGTTGCAGTTTGGGTGCCGCTGTTAATGATATTTGTATATGATGCATTAGGAGCAGTTTCATTGTCAGTAATCTGAATGGCACACGTTTGCAAGGTATTGCCTGTAGTACAGGCAGTGCCACCGGCAATGATTGAATACGTGAGATTAATAAATTCGTTTCCTTCATAAGAGTCATCATCCTGTATTGTTATATACACAGTTTGCGGACCAGTAGTGCCGGCAGGAAATGTAACAGTATTGGTCGCTATAGTGTAATCCACTCCATTGGCAGCAGAGGAAGTGGCAGAAGCACTTACCTGAACAGTTACGTTCGCAGAAGCTGCTGACGTAAGATATAAGTTAACCGGAACCGTAGTGGTACCGAGCGCACAGGGCCCTGTAGTAGAACTTCCGTTTTCTGCAACAGATATAGAGCTTTTTTCAAAATATACGGAAGGTAATACCGTATTGGCGAGTGTTGTTGTATAAAGTCCCCGGCCATGGGTTACTGCAAGGATCGTCTTATCGGAGGCCCTTACTTTAAGCATGTCAACACGGGTGTTGGCAAGGCCTGTATTGGTAGGTGCCCAGATTGTAGACGTGCCATTGAGGTTGTCTGTTGACCATACGCCAAGCTCGGTAGCAATCAGGGCCTGGTCGGAGTTATTGGGATTAAAAATTACCCATCTGACCGGCATATCAGGCAAATTACCCTCAACGCTTGTCCAGGATGTTCCAGCATTGGTGGTCTCCCAAACGCTGGTCACCCCATAGTTTGAATACGTAACGAGAATATGATTTTCATTGCCGGATTCTATGGCTATTCCGGAAACAGAGCCAACGCCTGTTTTAATCAGTACGCCTGCAGTAGAAGTGGCCGTATTTGCATTATCTACATATACTACACTTCCGTTTGACAATCCAAAATATACCCGTTTCGCTGTATTGGGTGAACAATATACGCTGGTTACACTCGCCCCACTGAAATTTGATACTGCGACACCGGTATTGGTAGTACCGGTAGTAAGCCATCTGGAATAATAGCCACCGGCCCCGGTGCTCACTGTTGTATAATCGCCATACAGCACTTTGGTGGCCGGATCATAATCTGTCGGGTTTATAAATGTGCCATGCGTTTGGTCGTTTATTTTATTAGAGAAACTTGTGCCGCTATTTGTAGAACGATAATAAACGCTGTAAACATAAGAAGCTATCTGGTTGGCAGGCGTTGTTTGATCTATATGACAAAAAGCACCGTCGCCACCTGTAGCAGCGCTCGTAGACTGGTAAGATGATAAGGTTCCGGGAAATTCCTGGGTTCCATTGTCCTGCGCTCCGGCTAAAAAATAATTTGAGCCTGCAGTAGGATAAATTGCCCCGCAATAAAATTGGGTAACATCGTATCCTGTATTGATCGCTTTGAATGTTGGTTTTGTTGTATTGGGGGTTACATTAACGTTGCCTGTATAATAAATGCCTCCGTCGGTTCCCCATACAGCAGTAGAGGAGCTTCCCGGCGAAAAAAGAATAATATGCTGATCTGAATGTACGGTCAATGTGAAATTGGTAACAGGTAATGCCCAGCAGGTGATCTGGTTCCATGTGCTGCCGCCATCAGTAGATCTTAATGCATCAATAGCACCGATAACGACGGTGTTGGCATTATTGGGATCCACCGCCGCCGCAAGATCATACCAGGCCTGCCCTCTTGCCAAGGTTGAGGAAGTGCCCTGGTCAGTTACGGTTGGCAATGCGCATGTATTCCAGGTGGTACCACCATCATCAGTTCTGTATATGGCATCTACTTCCTGGCTGCCGGCTCCCTGACAAATGGCATACACTTTATTAGGGTCTGATGGCGCAGTGGCAAGTTTTAATCTTTGATGGTTTCCGGGCAATGCCAGGTTGGTCCATGTTCCCGAAGACCCTTGCTGGCCTGAAGTAGATTTATATACATTTCCCAAAAAATTGGAGGCATACAAATCACCATTTGCAGCCATCTGCAGGTCGCTGATCGAATTTACCAGTACCGTAGTCCAGGTGTTGCCACCATCGGTTGATTTTTGTAATCCTGACCCTGTTGCTGCAAAGAGCGCATAAGAAGTTATCACAATACTTTGTACATAGGTAAACTGGCTGCCCCCGGTAGAAGCAAGATGATTCCAGGTAGCGCCGCCGTCGCTACTTTTCCAGATACCGAGACCTCTTAATGCATCTACGTTTCCCCATATTTCACCGGTTCCAAAATACAGTACGGAAGGAGTTGTCTGGTCCTGAACAATACATGATATCGCGATATTATCCAGCACATCGCTCACCTTTGTCCATGATGGCGTTGCAGCACTAAGGTTGGTACACTTCCAGATTCCGCCTGAAACACCACCGGCAAACAACGTATTGTTGGTTGCATCATTTTTATCAAAAAGAATGGCCCGTGTACGGCCTCCTATATTGGTAGGTCCCTGCTCTACCCAATTGATACCGGTTATAGCAGCATCGATACCTGTTACAGCTGCTTTTGTCTGAAAGTATTGTTTTACCTGTTCGTTTGCCTGCAGTAATCGTTCTCTGGGCACTGTACCTGTGGCAGGATCTTTGGTTCTGTTAAATTCCTGCAGGAATTCCTGCTCTATGGTAAATGCAGGATTTTCATTTTCCTCATCATCTGCATCATTATCGTGATTTTTTATAACCTGGCATGAATTGAAAAAAAGAGAAATAATTACCGCAAAAAGCGTACAATTGATAAACCGAAACTTTGACTTCATGAAAATTGTTTAAGGATATTGGGACTCTTAAGTCTAAGCTGTTCAATATGTTCTAATAAGTAGTTACATTTATTCAACGGCAAAATATTTAGTTTATTGACAGGTAAGCATTTTACAACTGTCACATTTTAGTCATTTATTTAAAGTGGCATGTTTAGAATGTTAGTATTATGGCAATATATTCTTGTCAGAATAGTTCTTTTTGTATGGTGGATCCTGGTAATTCCGCCCAGTTCATCTGGTCGCTTTTGGAATAATCGGTCAGCTTGTTACCGACGGCTCTCCATCCCATTACCTCTGCAACTTTGCTGAGTTTTATTTTGGCCCGTCGTATTTGAGAGCCTCTCCCGCTTTGCATTTCCAGAATAGGTTCTTCGGCTGTGGTAACTTTCAGAAGCTTATTTCCCTCCCCTTCTTTTATAAAAAAGAATTTGGTATTCAGTGTAGTGGTTTCAATCTTAAAACGCTTTACATTGTACTGGAGTTTTTCATTGTCGAGATATACAGCGGTAATAATTTTTTCCGGGTCAAACTTTCCGATCAACTCCACATTTCCGGGTTCAAATCGCTGCGTAAGCTCCTGCCCGGTTATTTCATAATTGCCATCCTTATAAATAATAAGTATTTTGTCTTCTGCATCGAAATCACCGAGAAAGATTCCTTTTTCTTCTGTGTTTAATCTTCCGAAAGTATCGTCAAACCATAATTTGCGCTTTTCCAATGTTGATTTCCCTTTTTCAACCAGTTTAACAGTTCTGACCGGATATTTCGTTACCTGGTTACCCAAACTTGACCTGCTGCGTATTTCAAGAGTATCGAAAGAAAAGTCCAGTTCCTTGTTTCTTGCCTTGGCGGCAGGTGAAAGAATAACCTTAACAGTTTCCGCCTCTCCATTTGGGTTCACCGAAAAGTATTGCACCTTGCTCTTCTCCTCTCCTTTGGTTACATAGTATTCTTTGTCGCGGGTAACACCTGTTACATTAAATCGCTTTGCATAACTTATTCCCTTTTTTCCATCTGTATAGATCATGTTATAGGTAGTGCGGTCATCGGTTTTGTCAAATACCGCCACGTGAATAATATCCTTACCGATGAAAACTTTATCCGCTACTTTCACCACTTTCATGATACCGGATTTGGTAAATGCGATGATATCATCAAGATCGCTGCAGTCGCCGACCGGCTCATCTTTCTTTAACCCGGTGCCAATAAATCCTTCCCCGCGATTTACATAGATCTTTGTATTGGCAATAGCTACGGCCTTTGCCTGGATAGTATCAAATAATTTTATTTCTGTCTTCCTTTCCCGGCCCGGTCCATATTTCTTTAATAATGTTTCGTAGTAGCTGATGGCATAACCGGTAAGATTATCGAGGTTGTTTTTTACTTCTTTGATCTCGGCGTTTAGCGCCTGAATCTGTTCGTTCAGCTCATCAATATCCAGCTTATAGATTCTTCGTACAGGCTTCTCCGTTAGCTTTAAAATGTCTTCTCTCGTAATGTCGCGCTTCAGTTGCCTGCGGAAGGGTACAAATGCTTTACCAATTGCTTCAATTACGTTATCCCATGTTTCATATTTCTTTTCCAATTCTTTATAGATTTTCTCTTCAAAGAATATTTTTTCAAGAGAGGTATAATGTAATTTTTCCCGGAGCTCACTGAGCTTTATTTCCAGTTCTTTCTTCAATAATTCCCGTGTATGATCAGCGGAAATTTTCAAAAGTTCCGTCACCCCCGGAAAGACGGGCTTTTGATCAACGATAACACAAGCATTGGGCGAGATGGAGATTTCGCAATCGGTAAATGCATAGAGGGCATCAATGGTAATATCGGGAGAAATGCCCGGGGCAAGGTCAATAATTATTTCTACTTCCGCTGCAGTATTGTCCGTCACCTTTTTGATCTTAATCTTCCCGTTGTCATTTGCTTTAACGATGCTGTCGATCAGCTGTGAAGTAGTGATACCATACGGAACATCTTTTATTGACAGGGTCTTCTTATCGACCTCTTCAATTTTTGCCCTTACTCTTACCTTGCTGCCGCGCATACCGTTGTTATAATTGGTAATATCTATCATGCCCCCGGTGGCAAAGTCAGGATAGAGCTCAAATTTTTTTCCCCGGTAATATTTTATGGTCGCCTCTATCAGCTCGCAAAAGTTATGTGGTAAAATTTTCGTTGCCAATCCAACGGCAATTCCTTCCGCTCCCTGTGCCAGCAGTAATGGGAACTTTACGGGCAGCGTAACGGGTTCATTTTTTCTTCCGTCATAGCTTAATTGCCAGTTGGTAGTTTTATTGTTAAAGGCAACTTCCAGAGCAAACTTGCTGAGCCTTGCTTCGATATAACGGGGTGCTGCTGCATCGTCGCCGGTACGGACATCTCCCCAGTTTCCCTGGGTTTCTATCAACAGGTTTTTCTGGCCAAGATTTACGAGCGCATCTCCGATACTGGCATCTCCGTGCGGATGATACTGCATGCTCTGTCCTATAATATTGGCTACCTTATTAAAACGTCCGTCATCCATTTCCTTCATGGCATGTAAAATGCGGCGTTGTACCGGTTTGAGGCCGTCTTCTACTGCCGGCACGGCACGTTCGAGTATTACATAGCTTGCATAATCCAGGAACCAGTTTTTATACTGGCCACTGATGCCGCCTTCATTTTTTATGGGTTCGTCTTTTACATTCTTGGTCATATTCTATTCTTCTTTATGCCTCATTTTTCGGGTATGCTTATCCGTTATATTATTGTTTCCAATGATTTGGTCTTTACTTCAAAGTCCCTCCTGTTTTTAATATCTCCCTGCGCCTCAATTTTATTTTCATTTATCATAAGCCTGATCCGCCACAACAGAAATGCATCTCCTGTAAGAATCTTTGATTTTGAAAAAAATGTGTGCAATACCTTACTTGCTTTTTGCCAGTCATGGCTGATGATCCTCAATAGTTCTTTATCATAGAAATCGTAATCGTGCTGTAACAGCTTTTTGCCTCCTTCGAGTATACGAATACCTTTATTTTCATTGCACAGCCGGGTCCAGTCATCCGTGTCTGTTTCAAATTCTGCGAGGCTCACCGGCCGGTTCAGCTTTTTTGCTTTTAAAAATTCTTTTGGCGGAATATCGAAAATGTTTGCCGGGTAAAAAATGTGTCCCTTTTGATTGATAAAGGGAAGATTGTTCAGGTAAAGAATAAAAATCCTTCCCTGGAAGTCCTTTAGCTGGCTGATAAGCCAGTAATAGCCCGAAATATCATGCTGATTCGGCGCCGCCCAGATCCAGGCTGCCTCATCTTTATTTGCTCTCAACTCATCCATTAATGAAGCAACGGTACTTACGTCATCCACTTCACCTGACTCGACCAGCCCTTCATAATCGCCGCCGGCCAGCACATCCTTCCACCAGTTCTTTCTTTCGTCTATGCCTTGCTGTGAGTATATGCCGGCGATGGGCCCTACAGCATAATCATCTTTTATTAAGACAATTTTTCCCGCCAGTGATTCGTCCAGCGCTGTTACCTTTTCCAAGGTATCCACATCATTTGCCTGGAAAACAACATGAATCATTTATACTTATTAATTTGATTTTCTATAAAATTTCTTATACTGTTTCTGCCAGGTCCATTTCTACCCTGAGGTTATCAATAATAAAATCCTGCCGGGAAGGAGAATTTTTTCCCATATAATACTCCAGTAATTGTTGTATATGTACTTCCGGTAAAAGCATTACCGGTTGCAGTCGTATGTCTTCGCCTATAAACTTTCCGAATTCTTCGGGCGAAATCTCACCGAGACCCTTAAATCGCGTGATCTCCGGTCTACCGCCTATCTTTTCAATTGCTTTTTGTTTTTCGCTCTCATCGTAACAATAAATGGTTTCCTGCTTGTTGCGTACGCGAAAGAGCGGTGTTTCTAAAATATACACATGTCCATTCTTTACGAGGTCAGGAAAGAATTGCAGGAAGAATGTCATCAGCAGCAATCGTATATGCATACCATCCACATCAGCGTCGGTGGCAATCACAATATTGTTGTATCGTAAATCCTCATATCCTTCCTCAATATTCAGGGCATGCTGCAGCAAATTAAATTCTTCATTTTCATATACCACTTTCTTGGTAAGAGCAAAGCAGTTTAATGGTTTGCCACGGAGGCTAAATACTGCCTGGGTTTCCACGTTCCTCGATTTGGTGATAGAACCGCTTGCGCTGTCGCCTTCCGTAATAAAAATGGTGGTCTCCATCCTGCGCGTATTGATCTCATCCTTATTTTTCCCCTCGGCAGCATCATTAAAGTGATAGCGGCAATCACGCAATTTCCGGTTGTGCAGATTTGCTTTTTTGGCGCGTTCGTTAGCCAGTTTTTTTATGCCTGCCAGTTCTTTTCTTTCGCGTTCATTTTGTTCTATTCTTTTTTTCAGCGCCTCTGCAGCAGATGGATTTTTGTGCAGGTAATTATCTAACTCTTTTCCTAAAAAATCAATTACATGGTTCTTCACCGAAGGGCCACCTTCATGCATGTATTGTGACCCCAGCTTTGTTTTTGTCTGGCTCTCGAAAACGGGTTCCTGTACGCGTAGGCTAATAGCTGCGCAAATGCTTCCGCGTATGTCCGCTGCGTCATAATCTTTTTTGTAAAACTCACGGATTGTTTTGGTATATGCTTCCCTGAAAGCCGCCAGGTGGGTGCCTCCCTGCGTAGTGAACTGGCCATTTACAAAGCTGTAATATTCTTCGCCGTACTGATTGTTATGCGTGACAGCTACTTCAATATCTTCACCTTTGAGATGAATGATCGGGTAACGAATTTCATCTTCATTCGTTTTGCGTTGCAGCAGGTCGAGCAGGCCATTTTTGCTTATATATCTTTTGCCATTGTAATTAATTACCAGGCCCGCATTGAGAAAACAATAATTCCAGAATTGATTGTCCAGGAATTCCGGTACAAAGTGAAAGTTCTTAAACACCTTGTCATCCGGCACAAATACGATCTCTGTGCCGTTTTGCTCACCGGTCTTTTCTTCTTTATATTCTTTAACGAGGAAGCCTTTTTCAAACTCTGCGGATTTTTTCTTTCCTTCACGGAATGCCGTCACTTTAAAATAGCTGCTCAACGCGTTTACTGCTTTCGTACCTACGCCGTTAAGGCCAACACTTTTTTGAAATACCCTGCTGTCGTATTTGGCGCCGGTATTTATTTTGCTCACGACATCTACCACTTTGCCTAACGGAATTCCCCTGCCATAATCTCTTATAGTTACTGTTTTATCGTTTATTTCTACCTCCACCTGTTTGCCAAAGCCCATGGTATACTCATCTATACAGTTATCAATCACTTCTTTCAGCAGTACATAAATGCCGTCGTCCGGGCTGCTGCCATCGCCCAGCTTGCCGATATACATACCGGGCCGCAGCCGGATGTGTTCCTTCCAGTCGAGGCTTTTTATGGAATCTTCATTATAGTCAAATAAATTCTTGTCCACCATTGCTTTTCATATTTTAAAATCAGGCCTGTACGGACTTGCTCTTTCCAACCGATTGCGCCAAATATAGGGCAACGAAAACGTAAAGAAAATTGAATGTTTTAAACAGCCTGTGAATAAACAAAATGAGTATAATCAATTTTTTTTTCTTAACAAATAACTCCGGAAATCCCTCCAAAAATTATTCCTGTAGTCAACAATTATATAGCTTTATAAGCTAAATTTTTATTATGAAAAAACTATTCCTGTTATTGATGCCTGCATTATTTATTACTTCAATATCTTTTGCGCAAATATCGCATAAGACACCTCACAAAGCATCCGTTCACCATGTGCGTCGTCACAAGCCCCGTCACATCTATCATAAACATCACACCCTGGTGAAGTATCACCCTACGCACAAAAAAGCTGGTCATCCTGTGCATAATAACCGGCGAAACGAGAGTTAAATTTTACAGATGCAAGTAGCCGATACCGGGTAATCGTTTGTTGAAAAATTCTTAAAAATGATAATATATCGCACGGTGCAGGATTAATATTTTTTAAATACATTCGCCCATCTAAATCATTTAAAATTTATTAAAATGAAAATTTTAAAATCAACCTTAGCTATTGCGCTGATCACTTCAGTTGTGCTGGTTGGCTGCAAACCAAAAGATGCCGATATTCAGGCTAACATCGAAAAAAACCTACAAACAATGCCAGGTATTTCCGTTACGGTGAAAGATGGTGTAGCCACCTTTACAGGTGAATGCCAGAACGAGGCATCGAAAGATTCCGTAGTCAATGCCGCCAAAGATATAAAGGGCGTGAAATCGGTAGTCAACAATTGTACCGTAGCACCGCCTCCTCCGCCAGTAACTGTTGATACCACTGCTGCTACCGATGCTCTTACCCAGGGCGTTGCCGACGCTACGAAGGATTTTCCGGGTGTAAAAGCTACTGTAGCGGATGGTGTTATTACGCTCACCGGGGATATTAAAAGAAGCGATCTCGCAAGGCTCATGATGAGTCTGAATTCACTCAAACCTAAAAAAATCGAAAATAAGTTAACCATAAAATAAAGCACCATGTCTGCATTACAAGATAAATACAAAGAGCTTATAGATGCTGCTAATGCAAGCGGCGTTGCCAATTTAAAAGTTGCTGAAGACGGCGGTGTGTTGCATATAGATGGCGATGCACCCGACGGCGCCACCAAGGATAAACTTTGGAATATTTACAACAAGATCGATCCTGACTATCGTGCCGGCGATCTCATTTTAAATGTAAACGTTGCCGTTTCAACCGGTTCCAAAGCCAAAGTTACCACCGATAGTACGGCGCTCAATATTCGCAAAGGCCCGGGCACCGACCAGCCGATTGTCGGCAAAGCGCAGCACAATGAGATTGTTACAATACTCAGCAAAACAAATGATCAGTGGTATCTCATCAAAACCGATGCCGGCGTGGAAGGATATTCCTACTCGCAATATCTCGCTCCGCAATAGTTTTTTTATCACGAATTTTATGAGCCCGGTTTTACCGGGCTTATTTTCTGGCTATCGGCCGTCGTATATGCATCAGCGATAGTCAGGGCTGCCGGAGTTTCGTCCGGCCGCATTTCTCACCGCCTGCTGCATTCCCCGGCCCATGAGCTGCGGATTAAGCACCGGCGATGAAAGAAAAGCTATTGAGAAACTCACTAATGCATTATTAGAAATTATTACACTCCAATCTTTTCATTCACTATTTTCAATATTTCCTGTTCAGCGGTAATAACATTGTTTTCTATTTCTTTTCCACTTGCCAGTATTTCGTTTACAAAATTTGTATCATTATAGCCTGCAGCGTTTATGCGAACATTGAGGAATGCACCCATCACGGCGCTGCGTGCGCACAAGGCGCCGACACCCGCGTCAGAAACAGAATTCGGGTTGCCTGTTTCTGCCATTGCCTTAATGATTTCCATTCCGGCAAAAGTTGTTTGCATTACTTTAAAAGGAATTTCGATTGCCTGTTTCGTGGCTGTTTGAATAGCCTTATTCCTCATTTTCTTTTCTTCGTCCGTAGATTTAGGCAGCGCAAATGCATTCATGATTTCATTGAACGCATGCGTATCTTCATCCACTAACCGGAGCAATTCATCCTTTAGTTGTTGTCCTTTCTCGGCCTGGTTACTGAACTCTTTCCAGCGATCGTCCCAGCCTTTCTTGTGCGAAGAAAGATTGGCCACCATGGTGCCCAGCGATACAGCCAATGCACCAACATAAGCGGCTACGGAACCTCCTCCCGGAGCAGGACTTTCACTTGCTGTTTCATCAGCAAATGCTGCCAGCGGCATCCTGATTAATTTTTTGCCGGATTGATTTGCCATTTTGTATTCGATGATTTTTTCTTCAGGCTTAAAAGGAGAAAGTTCATCCAGCCCCATTGACAAGACCGCAATTCTGATTAATTCTTTTTCGCTCACACCTGCAGAACGATGTTGTTTTTTTAAAAAATATTTCCCCGCATCAAGCATAGTCTGTAAAGGAATTAAACCAACCAATTCACTTCCCGTAACACGAATGCCACGTTCATTTGCCTTTTTACAGACTTCATCAAATGCAATGTGCACGGGTGTTACATTAATGTCGGTAAGATTCATGGAAATCTGTGCAATGCCATATTCTTCTATAAACCATCCTATTGCTTTTACCGATTTCAGGGAACCGGGTTGCACTATCTCCTCACCTTTTTCATTCTTTATTTTTCTTCCTGCTTCCCGTATATCAAATGCGATTGCGTTGGCTCTGCGTGTGGATGTGGTATTTAAATTTACATTATAGGCTACCAGAAAATCCCTTGCGCCAATTACCGTGGCACCCCGTTTTGCATCAAATTCTGCGGGCCCATAGTCAGGTTTCCATTCGGGTTGTTTTATCTTTTTAAAAAAGCCTTCGTACTCTCCCGCCCTGATCACTGAAAGATTGCTTCTGTTTTTATCAGGTTGCGCTTCTTCATACAAATAAACGGGGAGTTGTAATTCCTTCCCCACTCTTGCAGCAAGTTGCTGTGCGTACCGGGCTGTTTCTTCCATAGTAATGTCGGCAATGGGAATCAGCGGGCAAACGTCTGTCGCCCCCATACGCGGATGCTCGCCTTTATGGCTGCTCATGTCTATTAATTCACCTGCTTTTTTTATGGCCCTGAAAGCCGCTTCCACAACGGACTCCGGGTTGCCGACAAAAGTCACGACCGTGCGGTTGGTCGCTTTTCCCGGATCAACATTTAATAAGCTGACACCTTCCACCGTTTCTATCTCACCGGTAATTTGCTTAATGATGGCTGTATCTCTTCCTTCTGAGAAATTGGGAACACATTCTATAAGTTGCATGTATGTCGGGTTAATTTTATTTATTGAAATTTTAACTGATAAATTCTCCATTGATCATTACTTTATTCACCAGGTTTGTCCCGAATGAATAGGCGAGGTATGCCAACGACGGAACCGGTTTGGTAAAGATCAGATTTGCCTTTTTACCAATAGTGATGCTCCCTGCTTCGTTTTCTAACGCCAATGCATATGCGCCGTTTATGGTAGCGGCATTAATGGCTTCCTCCGGCAGCATCTTCATTTGAATGCAGCTCATGGACATCACGAGGTTCATATTCCCCGAAGGTGATGATCCGGGATTGTAATCGGATGCCAGGGTTACCGCAGCGTTTGCGTCAATTAATTGTCTTGCCGGGGCGTAGTGCATGCGAAGAAAAAAGGCGGCAGTTGGTAATAAGGTAGCGCAGCCGGAAAAGCTGCCCAGTAAATGAATCTCTTCACCCGTCAGTGTTTCCAGGTGATCCAGTGACAGTGCATTTAATTCAATTCCCTTTTGAATGCCTCCGATACTGCTGAGCTGGTTCACATGCAGCTTTGGTAGTAAGCCATATTGTCTGCCGGCATTTACGATCATCTCCATTTCCTCCGCAGAAAAGAAACCGGTTTCACAAAAAACATCAATAAAGTCAGCCAGTTTTTCCTTTGCAATTACCGGCAACATTTCATTGATTACAGAATCAATATATCCTTTATGATTTTCCTTATACACTAACGGGTACGCATGTGCGCCGAGAAAAGTGGATCTTATTGCAAGGGAGCTCTTTTCCTTTAATTTTTTTATAACGCGTAACATCTTCAGCTCATCTTCTGCTGATAACCCGTAACCACTTTTTATTTCAACAGCACCCGTGCCCAGCCTGCTCACCTCCTGCAATCGCTTCCATGACAGATGGAAGAGCTCATCTTCGGAGGTATCGCGAATTTTTTTCGCAGAATCAAGAATGCCGCCTCCTTTTTCAGCAATTGCCGCATAGCTCAATCCTTTTATTTTATCCACAAACTCATCTTCCCGGCTGCCGGCAAAAACAAGATGCGTGTGGCTGTCGCACCAGCATGGCATCACAATTGTGCCCGGCGGAATATTCATACATTGCTTATCATTATACCGGCAGCTTTTCATCTCCCCATATTCCGCAATCGTATTACCTTCTATAACTATGTATGCATTTTTAACAGCAGGAAGATCACCCAACTCTTTTCCGCGAAGTAATTTCGTTTGCCCGCGGGTGCTTATCAGCCAACCGATATTTGTGAATATTTGCGTACTCATCAACTGCTAAATTATGAGTAAAATTTTTGATGATTACTTTTACAAAAATTATGAAAACAAATTCATTGATACATGAAGCAAGCCCTTACCTGTTGCAGCACGCACATAACCCGGTTGACTGGTATGCGTGGAATGATGAAACGCTGGCCCGGGCCGCGAGAGAAGATAAAATGTTGCTGATAAGCATAGGTTATGCGGCCTGTCACTGGTGTCATGTAATGGAGCATGAAAGCTTTGAAGATGATGAGGTGGCCAGGATCATGAACGAACATTTTATTTGCGTAAAGGTGGACCGTGAAGAAAGACCCGATGTAGACCAGATATATATGAACGCTGCCTATCTGATCAACGGCAATGGGGGCTGGCCCCTGAATGCATTAGCCTTGCCGGATGGCCGGCCTTTTTTTGCAGGCACTTATTTTCCAAAAACAAGATGGATACAGGTGCTTACTTATTTCGCTGATTGGTACCAACAGGAAAGAAACAAACTTGAGCAGCAGGCTGCAAATGTAGCCAGAGGAATAAACGAGATAGAACTTGTGCCTAAGAACAAAGCGGATATTTCATTTTCTCAAAGTGATTTGGATGCATCTTTTTCCGGTATAATAAAAAGAGTGGACCGGGAAAGAGGAGGTATGTCGGGTTCCATAAAGTTTCCTATGCCATCCGTTTGGGAGTTTTTGCTGCATTACCATTATTTCACCGGGAATGAACCCTCGTTAAACGCGGTTAATATCACTTTGCAGTGGATGGCTTCCGGAGGCATTTATGACCAGGTTGGAGGAGGGTTTTCGAGATATTCAACAGATCCGAAATGGCATATACCCCACTTTGAAAAAATGTTGTATGATAATGCCCAGTTGATAAGTCTTTACAGCCATGCCTTTCAGGTTACACGAAACCCGTTGTACCGTAATGTTGTTTTTGAAACGACCGGTTTTATTAAGCGCGAGCTGCTATCGCCGGAAGGATTATTTTATTCTTCATTAGATGCCGATAGCGAAGGAGAAGAAGGAAAATATTACGTTTGGACGTTTGCTGAAATAAACAATCTTTTGAAGGAGGATGCATCGCTTTTCTGTGAATATTACCATATCACGTCCGGAGGCAATTGGGAACACGGGAAGAATATTCCTGAATGCAGCATGACGGCAGCCGGCAGTATTGCTAAAAAATATCAGCTAAGTGAAGAGGTGCTGGCGGAAAAAATAAAAAAATTAAAACAAATATTACTAACGGAAAGGCATAAACGAATTCGTCCCCGGACGGATGATAAGGTATTGACGGCCTGGAATATGCTTATGATAACGGGTTTGCTGGATGCCTATAAGGCTTTCGGAGCGCGGGAATATTTTGATATGGCCCGGCAGTGTATTGATTTTTATTTAAATCATATTCTTACGGAAAACAACGCCGTTTACCGGAATTACAAAAATAACAACGCCGGCATACATGGCTTTTTGGATGATTATGCATTTTTCATCAGCGCGCTTATCAATTTTTACCAGGTAAGTTTTAATGAAAAATACCTGATGAAAGCCAAAGACCTTACAGATTATGTGCTGGGGCATTTTTATGATGAAGGCTCAGGGATGTTTTTTTATACAGATGACAAGTACAGCAATCTCATTGCCCGGAAGATGGAAGTAGCCGATAATGTGATTGTTTCCTCGAACAGCGAGATGGCAAAGAACCTGTTTATTTTGTCAATGTATTTTGATAACACCGGTTATGAGGAAATATCGCTGCAAATGATAAAGAATGTTTTGGAAGACATCAGGAAAACTCCCTCCTATTACAGCAACTGGGCGATGACGATGGCTCAATATGTAAAACGCCCGTATGAAATTGCTATTGTCGGAAATGAATGGAAACAAAAATTATCAGCCATGCAACAACACTATTTGCCTGACGCCATATTTGCAGGCGGCAGCAGTGAAGGTAAGTTGCCTCTTTTGGAAAATAAGCTTGCGGATAAAAGAACGCTCATTTACGTTTGTCAAAATAAAACCTGTAAAAATCCCGTTGAAAAAGCCGAAGATGCATTTCGCCATCTCCTGTAATATTATGGAGTGGCTTGAACTTTAAAATCCTTTTCTTCCTTCTCCTTATGTAATACTTTATATGCAACAAGGCCGCCCAATGCCATGAGTGCTGCTCCTAAAATGAATGGAGCGCCGGGCAAATAGATGGCCGCTGATCCGGAAGTAAAATAAGAAAACAGGCCGGTCATAATTACCGGGCTCACAATAGCCGAAATACTGATCAGGCTTGTTAAGGCTCCCTGCAATTCTCCCTGTTCATTTGGCGGAACATGGCCGGTAATGATAGATTGCAATGCGGGCCCGGAGATACCTCCGAAACAATAGGGAATTAAAAAGAGGAACATCATCCATCCTTTTGTGGCGCAGGCAAAGAGTATCAGCCCGATTGTATACAAAGCAAACCCGGCATACACACTTTTGGTGTTGCCCAGTTTAGGATTGATGAATCTTATCAGCACGCCCTGAACAAGGGCGAAGATAAGGCCCACTACTCCAAGAGAAAATCCGATAATTTTTTCACTCCATTGAAAGCGTTCAATGCCAAAAAATGACCATACACTTTGCACTGACTGTCCGGCCATATATACCAGGAAGAAAGACAGGGCCAATGCCGCAACAGTGGGATATTTTCTTATATGATTAAAGGCGCCGAAGGGATTGGCACGCCTCCATTCAAATTTTCGTCTATTCGTTACCGGTAGCGATTCAGGTAAAATGATCAGGCCGTAAAAGAAATTCAGAAATGTAAGCCCGGCAGCCGCAAGAAAAGGCACTCTTGATCCGAAATGACCTAATAAGCCACCGATTACCGGGCCGATAATAAATCCCAAACCAAAAGCTGCGCCTATCAATCCAAAGTTTTTCGCCCGGTCTTCCGGCTTACTGATATCGGCAATATATGCCGTAGCTGTGGTAAAGCTGGCGCCGGTAATTCCGGCAATAATTCTTCCGACAAATAACCAGCCTATTGTGGGCGCGAAAGAAAGGAATATATAGTCCACGCCAAATCCAAAAAGTGAAAATAACAATACCGGCCTGCGACCATATTTATCGCTGAGATTGCCCACCACCGGTGAGAAAAAGAATTGCATGAATGAGTAGGCAAAGGTGAGCCATCCGCCATAACGTGAAGCCACGCTTACATTCCCATGAATTAATTCTTCTATCAGCTTAGGTAGAACGGGGATAATTATTCCCAACCCGGTGACATCAATCAACAGCGTAATGAAAATGAATCCTAAAGCAGCTTTGCGTTTTGCCGGCATCTGAAAACTTTTGCCAAAGGTGATAAAAAGACCGGCAGGAAAAATTTTTTAATTCCCTTCATAATTTTTATCATGTCAAAAAAAGTGCAGGGCCCGGCACTTTTTAATTAACATACCACTTAAAGAAGTAAAATCAGCAACAGGATAATAATGATGAAAGCACCCACAGATATATAAATTCCATTATGGCGGTTTTCATCCTTGATATGTCTCAATTCCCGTCTCAGCTCATGCCGCTCTCTGGCGGTCAGATTACTTTTATCCATGTTTTTAATTTCTCTGATTCTATCTTCCAATTGCTGGCTGCGAGCGTTGGCAGCCGGTGTCCCGGTTTTTACAGGAGGTGTTTTGGCGGCCGCAAAGGCCGGAGTTACAAGTGTTGCAGAAAGGGTTATTAATAAAACAGGTAATAGTTTTCTTAGATTCATAGATAGGGTTTTAGTTAATAATAAAAGTGTATAATTGAATCTTTTTATTTGAAAAATTCATTCATTTTTATTACTATAAAATTTCATGCCACTAAATCTTTTTAAGCTGCTTTTTCAGGTCATACTGGAGATCGGGATGCAGGGTTGATATTATCGAATCAATTTTTTTTAGTTGACCGTCATAAATATTCATGAGCTGTGCGCTCTTGCGGACGGGTATATCGAAGATGATGATGCTGTTACAAAAATGGATCAGCATTTCGCATGCCAGGTGTGCGGAGCTTATGAATCTTACGTACTTATTGGTATACCTTAAAATTTTGCGGATACTTTTCCTGACATAATATATATTCGAACGGTTGATTTCACTGAACAGCTGATTCATCTCCTGTTTGAAATTGTCAATGAAAATCTCCGGGAAGTTTTCTTCGAAGAGAACATAAGTAAGTAATTCCTTATTTTCTTTCCTGAATTCTGACAACCGCACACAATAAGACACCAGCTCCTTATCGGAGCGGGTTTCCAGCTCTGATTTAATGTCGCTTAGTGAAGCCGCTTTCATAAGATGTAAATATCGGGAACAATTAAGCAATGCATTAAATAAAAAAGGAAACCCTTGGGTTCCCTTCTTTATGGTTAATGCATGTGTATTATTTATTGCTTTACAACCTTGTTGTTGTAAAGTACTTCACCATTCTGATTTGAAATGCTTAGTATATAAATACCCGGCAGCAGATTACCTGCGCCTGTAAGCACCTGTCTTGAGCTTCCGGCAGCAATAGTCCATTTCTGCATATTCACCTGTCTTCCGGTAATGTCGATCAGGCGGGCGGATACAATTTGTCCGGTCGGGCTTGAGAAATCAATTGTCAGGGTGCTATGGAAAGGATTTTCCAGAACAAGCACATCCGTGCTTGCAAAGTTTACAGTAACGGAGACTGTTTTTGAGTAATTGGTTTTGCCATCAATATCTGTTTCCCTGATACGATAAAAATTTGTTCCGTTTACAGGATGAGCATCGAATACAGTATAGTTCCTGACTACAGAGCTATTGCCTGCAGCAGGAATGGAAGAAGCAACCTCCCAATTGATACCATCCTCGCTTCTTTCAACGTCAAAACTGCTGGTATTGAGTTCCTGTGCAGTTGACCAGGTTACATTTACCCCGCTTCCCTGCTGGCGGGCGCCTATGCTCAGGAAGTTTACAGGAAGCTGACCTCCCTGGGGACATTCAGCGAATTGGATATCATCTACTGCGAAATCATTTCCGCAACCGCCGACCGTACCATCCGATAATATAATTCTGATACTTTTGACTGTAAAATTGCTTAAGAAAGGCAATGTAAAAGTGGAGCCCAGTTGTACCCATGTTGGCGATGACGGTGAGGTTTGGGACATAGGCGCAGCCTGATATGGAGAGCCAGTCAGTGGAACCCAGTTGTTTGTAGCGTCCAGGTATTCCACCCGAAAATTCATGTCTGTCAATAATGCATTGACGCCGCAAAGGCCTGCTGTGTCTACATTCATTGCATACAGCGTGGCAGTATAATTACCCGCGTCAAATCCCTGGGGCCGGTCTATTTCATGTATGAAAAAAGTTTCCGCCTCGCCGTTGGCTACCAACATCATTCCGTTAACATCGCCTGTATGGTCGGGTGAATTTTGCCATTCGGGCTTTTGTTGAGTATTGTTGATGATCCTGTATCTGGCCTCACCAATCAGGGAGCCGGTGTCCTGATAAGTTAAATTTACCACGTCCGGGCTGCTCGTGGCAACTGTTCCTGTTCCAAAAGTCTCTTTATAAATTACTGTTTGGTTAGGGCAGCTAAGCTGTGCGTTTGTTGCGGAGAGAAACCCGCTTAAAACAAATGCAACAAATGATAATAAGGTGTACGTTATTGCTTTTGCAGTAAACGTAAATTTCTTTTCCATAAAAAAGTTTTAGAAGTGAAGTAATAATTATGGAATTCGAAGGAATAGGGAAAAAACGGTTTTTGAGGATTACTTTAAAAAAGCAATGTTTCCGGATATGAGGAAGCAGTTTTAAGGAAAAGGACAGCGGTTTCGCTTAGGTTGGGGCTACAAACCTAATAAAATAATTTGATTTATAAAAATGAATCCGTAATTTTTTTTGGAAAATCAATAAAACATTCCCGTGCAGGGTCACCCAATATTCAAAAGAGCAAAAGCAAATTTTATTGGAGGATAATCACTATAAATTTCAGTATATTATCTGAATTATATAGTATTTCCCGTGGCCTCTGTCAAAGGCATTTTGATTAAGGCTTGAAAAGATTCCAGCAGGCTCCTGTTGCCCGAAGCCGAAATTGAATAAATACGCTTACTGAAAAGATCCTGATTTTAGCATTGCCTGCTGTCGTGATTACCTGGTATAATAGTATACCCCCGGTTTCATACCCGGCCTCACTTGTATGGGGCGTGCCGGTATGAAATATGGATAAAGCTTGTTATTCTGTTAAAGGTATTATTATATTCTGTGTGCTATCTTTTAATTGTTGGTATTAACTTAAAATAATCTTTCACATTTCGATAAATATTTGCCCGCGCCATTTAGCCTAACTTTAAAATAAAAATGAAACACCTTAATGGCAATATATCGCTGTTTATTATTTTTTTGGCCGCGGTACTTTCGGTGAAACATATATCAGGGCAAAAGACTACAAAAAGAGAGGATACAACTACAATAGAGAATGGTATAAAGAACAAGCGCTTTATTTTTTATGCGCAGACGGCGCTGCCGATGAGAATGACCTCGCGAAACCTCACCACGGATTACGAGGTAAAGGTTGCCGGCGATACATTAATAAGTTCTCTGCCTTATTTTGGAAGAGCATATAAAGCTGAGATAGGATCAGTAGACTCACCTCTCGATTTTACTTCGACTGCTTTTTCCTATACGGTGTCGGCCTATAAAAAGAATGGATGGAATGTAGTAATAAATGTAAAAGACAGGGAAGGCCTTACCTATTCCTTTACGCTTTTCAATAATGGAAGTGCCAGCCTGAATGTAACAAGCACTTCAAGGGATCCGATATCTTTTCGCGGATATGTAACCGCGATAAAATAAATAGCTTTGGGTAAACATGATACATGGATCAGCAAACGGGTAAATATATCATTATTGCCGGGATATGCATCGTGATTGCCGGCGTGCTGATTTATTTCTTCCATGGATATTTTAAATGGTTTGGCAAACTGCCGGGAGACATAAGATTGGAAAAGGAAAACTTCCGGTTCTATTTCCCGATCGTTACCATGCTTCTCATAAGCGTTGTTTTAACCATCATCATCAACCTTATTAAAAGATTTCTTTAACGCGCATTTTCGTTACCGGTGCAATACTCCGGCCCGGTTTATCAGTTTTTGATAATAACTTGCGTACTGCTATGGATTATTTTGTTGACAAAAATTCTATTGTGCGACAGATTTGGGGGAAAAGTGATACGGTACTTTTCATATTTGCCGGCGCAGCGGCAGAGTTTGCGCTTAACAGGGCGGTAGACTGGTTATATTTTACAGGAAAGCTTCCGGCAGATCCCCTCGGAAGGTTATTCTCGACCGTGAGCTATTCCAAAAGAATTTTATTTGCCAGGTACGGGGAAGCGCTAAAGATAATTGACAGTATCTCTTCCATTCACAGAAATATTGAAAGAGCCCGCGTACAGTCTATACCCGCGTGGGCTTACAGGGATGTTCTCTTTATGCTGATCCATTATAGCATTGCCTCTTATGAAACGCTGGAAAGAAAGCTTTCCGAAGCCGAGAAAGAAGAAGTATTTGATGTATTTTACCGTTTCGGAAAAAGAATGCACCTGGAAGGCTTGCCTGATAATTACCATAAATGGCTTGCAACAAGAAATGAAGATTTGCAGCATGATCTTGTGAAAAGTGAGTATACAACGGATCTTTACAAACAGTATAAGAAACATCTCGGTAGCTTTCGATACCGTGTTTTGATAGAAGGACAAATTATTGTAGTACCTGAGCAGGTAAAACAATTACTTCACTTTAGAAAATTTTCCTTCCTGAATCTTTTCCTTCCCTTTTACAAGCTGAGCCGTACATTAAGGCTGGACAGCCTGGTCAAGTCGCTTATCCTGCCGCCCGGGTATAAGCAGGAAATCAAAGCCATGGATATTGTGTAAATTTTTTGGTACGAAGATTACCTGTTTATAATAATTCGCAGCATGCGGTGTGAGCAGCACATCACATTTTTGGGGGATGAAAGAAAATTTATCAGAAGCCATTCCTTTGGCTGCAATAACCACATAACAGCGCCTATACAAAATTTTGCAACATGACTTTATCACACTTTTGTTATTTTATTAATTACAGAAATTTCAATATCTTTCGTTTCTGATTAATAAAGAATATCTGATAAAATACTTTTGATATTGCTGACCGCACACCCGCCACGATAATATCCTTTGAAACCCTTTCTTCTGACCAAAAGTTGGATTAATCTCTTTGCCCTTTTACCCAAAACAGCAATAGAATGCCTATAGCTTCTATTTAATTTACGTTGGAAAAGATTAAATAACCATTTTAAAACGAGAACATGAAAACAGGTTTACTCGCAGCATTTTGCTTTACGATCCCCGTGCTAATTAAAGCCCAGGTTACCCAAATTAATAATAATAACAGCCTTCATTCCATAGGCCCGGTGAATAATGGAAAGGTTGTGTACTATTCAGACATAGACAGTTCTATCTGGGTAACAGACGGAACTCCCGGAAATACAGTTCAGATATCTTCTGTGAAATACACATTCAGTACCGGATACCTGAACGGAAAAATTTATTTCAGCGGTACCACATCAGCAGATGGAAACGAGCTTTATGTAACAGACGGTACATTCGGCGGTACATCCCTGGTAAAAGACATTAATGCCGGTGCCGCCAGCTCTGATCCGGGAGATATGGTTGTTTTCAACGGTAATCTTTATTTCAGCGCCTTTACGGCTACGGAGGGAAGAGAAATATGGAAATCTGATGGTACCTCCGGCGGAACCACCATTCTAAAAGATATAGTATCGGGCACAGGCAGCAGCAATGGCGGGGAAGACAGCTTTCATCTTTTTACCAACGGCTCTTTTTTACTTTTTGCTGCAGAATCATCCGGATCAGGCATTGAGTTGTGGAAATCTGACGGAACTACGGGTGGTACCAGCCTGCTGAAAGATATCAACACAGGGTCTGACTCCTCTAATCCAAATAATTTTTATTTATTAAATAGTACTATTTTATTTTTTGCTACCGATGCAACTCATGGTGAAGAGCTCTGGAAGACCGATGGTACAGCGGGAGGCACTGTTTTAGTAAAAGACATCAATCCGGGTACAGCGAGCAGTACATCAGTATCGCTGTTCGGTTTTTCTTTTCCCCTGTTCGAGTCGTTCCATACATTTAATAATAAGGCCTACTTTAATGCTACCGACGGAAGCAGTAATGGTGAAATATGGAGTACTGACGGTACAGCAGGCAATACAACAATGCTGGCAGACCTGACCCACAGTACTACAGGTTTTAGTTTTCCATTAGTAATTGATGCTGTCAACTATCCTACCAAATTTTTCTTTCCTTTCGGCGATGGCAGCACGCGTTCAGAATTGTGGCAATCGGACGGAACGTCCGGAGGAACATCTTTGTTTAAATCATTTACTCCTTCCACGGCGGGAGACGCTCCCATCATTTATATACCGTTTCATGTAGATTTTTCAGCAGGTACCCTAAGTGAAAGTGAGCCTTTGTTCCAGGGAAATAAATTCTTCTTCCTGGGCGGCTCATCTGCTAACGGAAACGAGCTTTGGGTGTCTGACGGTACTGTAGGGGGAACTAACATGGTGAAGGATATTAATCCCGGCACCGGGGATGGAATCCACAACAATCAAACTTATTTGTATACTACCACTTCCCTGTATTTTGCGGCAGACGATGGAACCAACGGTAATGAACTGTGGGTAACGGATGGTACTTCGGGAGGAACCACCATTGTAAAAGATATTAACCCCAATGCGGGGGATGCCAATCCTGAAATGGATCCTTTTGAGGTGATTACAGGTAAGATATATTTTACGGCTACGGATGGCGATGATCCCACCAATACGGACCTGTTTGTAGTTAACGGAAGCTTTACTGCATTGCCATTACAACTTACGAATTTTACAGTAGCACCCCGGAATGATGATGCCCTGCTTCAATGGACGATACAACAGGCGGTCAATAGTAAAGATTTCACCGTGCAGAGAAGCTTTAACGGGCAGGATTTTGAAGATATCGGTACCGTGGCATCTGTTACCAATACTTCCTCATCCGTTAAATATTCTTTCACAGACGCCGGCATTATGAGCAGCGGACGGCAAATTGCTTATTATCGCCTGGTAGAAAATGACCAGGATGGAAGAACGGCATTAACCAATGTAATTTCCCTGAAGATTTCCGGAAATGCGCATTGGAATGTCCGGCTGCTTTCTAATCCCGTAAAGGATTATATCAGCCTGTTGCTTTCCGATATTTCAGGCAATTTGCAACTTACTGTCAGGGATGTTGCCGGCCGGGTTGTTTATACAAGAACACTGGAAAATGAAAATGGCCAGGTAAGTCTTCCTGTAAATCTTGAACGCGGGGTATACTTGTTAGAGGCTGTAAATAATAATGAACGGCAGGTAATCAGGTTTGTAAAATAAACAAATTGTCACGTAAATAATAAAGCAGCCTTAGGCTGCTTTATTATTATTTATAACGTATATGCGTATACGAAGTGTTCTTACATGAATAACGGCTCCGATAGCATTTGAGCTTTGCCTCAGGCAAGATGGGCTCTTAACATCCACGCCATTTTTTCGTGGGTTTCCATCAGGCCTGTTATAAAATCGCTTGTTCCCTTGTCTTTATAAGTCTCATCAAACGGGTCAATTAGACCCCTGATGAAGGTAATGACACTTTCGTGGTCTGCGACCAGTTCTTTTATAAAATCCAGGCTGTCGTTTCCGCGTTCGGTATTTTCAGAAAGATGCGTAAGCTTCAAAAAACTTTTGAGTGTTGCCGGAGCATAATGACCAATCTGGCGAATGCGTTCTGCCACACTGTCCATTATGTCGTCAAGCTGTTCATATTGCGATTCGAAGAACAAATGCATTGCGTGGAAATCTTTCCCCTCTACATTCCAGTGAGCATTTCTTGTTTTGGTGTATAATACAAATTCGTCGGCTAATAGCTTTGATAATTCAGCAGCAACCGCGCTCCTGTTTTTTTGAGTAATTCCAATATGTGTTTCCATCTTTTATTTTTTTAGTTAATGGTTAAGTGACAAAGCTTATACCACAAAATTACAACTTACACCATGATCATCGTGCCGGAAATTGATGAGGAATATAAAAAGACAGAAACGAGGTAGTCAGAGTTTGAAGGTGCTCTTCATAGCCCTGAACATTCCCGGTATGGACCATTGCCCGGGAACAATCATGCGGCGAATTGTATAAAGCGGTTCGGTGGAATCTCTTTTAGTAGACAAAATAAAAGCCATTTTAAATCCTGCTTTCCTTAGCTCAGGTATGGCGGCCTGGTTCCATAATCCATAAGGGTATGCAAAATAATCAGCACTTTTACCCGTGATGTTTTCTATTGTTTTTCTTGGCTGTATCAGTTGCTTATTCCAGTCATCCCCGGAATAACGTGTTACCATGTGATGATCCCATGTATGTGATTCTACCGCATTGCCGCTATCCGATAAATCTTTCAGCTGCTGCTTGGACATATAGCGGGGTTTGTCAATAGAAATCGTCATGATAAAAAATACTCCTTTGAAGCCATATTTTTTCATTTCCTGCCACCCGATGCTGTATTGCTCTTCATCCGTATCGTCGAATGTAAGCAGTATAGATTTCGCGGGAAGCTTGCCGGAGTACAGCAGGTAGTTATATAACTGATCCGGTAAAATTGTTTCATACCCGCTATCCTTTAACGCTTTCATTTGTTCGGCAAACTGGGACGGCGAAACAGAATAGCTTTTCATCGACTCGCTCTGACCGGGTTTTGGATCCCTGATATGATGATAGCACAATACCGGAATTTGTTTCAATGCAAGTATCGAGGACAGGTCTGCCACGGTAGCGGAGACCTGGGATCCCGTTTCGTTTTTTACAGTGTCTTTTCCGGATGTCTTTTCTTTATTCGCTATTTTCTTATCTGAACCATTTTGTGAACACGATATAACGGCCAGCGTTAATATAATCGCGGTAAATGACAGCTTCTTCATGAATGTAAGATAAAAGTGTATTACTGATATTGTATATAGACCGGCTTTGGTATGAACTTCAACAATTCTTCGGGAGTGTACATAGTGTGCCCGGATTTTGTGTCGTTTTTGTAAAATAGTTTAAATCCTGTAAACTCTACGGGCTCTTTATAAATGTAACGCAGGTAGGTGGAACGTTTCAAAATTTTATCACCCCATCCGTCCATGTCCATTACAATCTGCACCTCGGGAACCTTCTTTATCTTTTCATAGCCGGTTACCATACCCTGGGTGAAACGATGAACAATCAGTATTTTGGGAGGAAGATGGTAAGTCTTTACGAGGTTGGCCAGATAGTCAATTGCATTATTGATGTCTTCATAACTGAAAGTTCCTATTTTTTTACCGGGTACAGAACCGGTCTTCATTGAAAATTCGGGATCGATACCCAAATTCACATCAGGCATTTTAAGATAGTTTTCCAAATAAGGAACTTCGTTTTTTACTGTGCTCAGGCCTACCTGTATATCGAGAAATATCAATCCATTAATTTCCCTTGCCCAGCTAATGATAGTATCCATCTGGCTAAAGGGCATTCGCGCCCGGTATTTGCCGCCTTTGCCCGGGCTTCCCTGTGCGCTTATGGCAATGTAATGCAAGGCAGGAATTACCTTCAGTGAGCTATCCGCCTTTTGCCATTTGTCAACTTCGCTATGCAGTTTCTCAATCATTTCACTTTTAGGCAGCTCACCCAGTATTCCCATTTTTTTTGAATACAGGTTGCCGTAAAAAGCAACGATGCGATTGAAAGGTAATATGGCGCCGGGCAATGGATATGGAAATTTTGCAGGCCATTTGCCCGTAGTATCCCCGTTGGCGAGTTCCAGTAGTTTCTTATTGTATTCCGCAGTATCAAGGGCACTGGCTTGTAAAGCTTTCAGATCCTCTTTCTTTTTTTCTGTAGAGTCTTGCTTTGAAGTATCTGCAGACGTAGCATTATTGCAATGAAAGTTTAAAAATGCAACCAATAAAAATGATAAAAAAATAAAGGGGATAAAGGCAGGCTTCATGGGGCGTAAAGGTATTGGAAAACTCTATACACTAACGGAACGCAGCAGGAAATATTTTAAAAATGTTTCTTAAAAAATAAACATTCCGGAATTTTTCTTTCTGTACAAAATTCAGGTTATCAGCTTCACCGCAATCAGGAATTAATGTAGCTGTCCAGGTGCATGATGGTTTGTTGCTGTTTCAGGATAGTCTCTTTTACCACATCGGTAATGGAGATGATGCCTTCGAGATGATCGTTTCTGAAAACAGGTAAATACCTGATATTTCCCGCCGTCATTAATTCCATACAGTGTTCTATGGAATCTTCCGGTTTGATATGAGGGAGATCGGCTGACATGATCTCGGAAACTTTTGTATCTGTGGAGTTTTTCCCCTTCAGAATTACTTTGCGGGAATAATCTCTCTCCGTCATAATCCCAAGATATTTATCATCCTGCATTACCATAACCGATCCGATATTATTGTCGGCCATTACCCGGAGAGCATCTAAAACTTTGGTATCAGGGGAAACAGAAATTGCATTACGCCCCTTACGCTGGAGAATGTCTTTTACCATATCAAGTAGTTTTGAAGAAAGTTACTGAAAATACATAAAATTCACAAAAATCCGTAAAAAATGTTATCAAGACCAAGTAGCTCTGTAACTTATGCAGGAATTTCCAGGCAGATTTATCCGGTTAAAAAAATAAGAAATTCGCCGGAAGCTGCCTGCCCTACCGGATTTTAATAAAATAAACTTGCTTATTTGAAACTCAATTGTTAATTTAGCGTCATCTTTAAACCGCTCCCTCTGTAAACAAGTCATAATCCTGAAGTTGCCTGGGAAACCGAGCACTTTTAGATTTTTTAACCAATTTAAATTGTAGGTTTATGAAAAAAGTTTACTCTACTGAATTCACGGACATCCTGGTTGCTATCGGAATTATTCTTGGCTTTTATGGGCTCATGGCTTTAGCAGCCGTACTTACCGGGCTCTAACATATCCGATGTAGGAAAGTTTTTAGAAAAACCTTTGATCACATCAAAGGTTTTTTGTTTTTATTATTTCCCGTATTATTTTTTTGTCTCAAAAGAATTATTTGACGTGTCGGCATCTACATAGATGTCTGTTGTCAGTTGGGCAGACCTGATATCTTTCTTAGTATTAATAAGCAGCTGCGCCTGCTTCAGATTTTGCTCCCATACCCCGGGCGACCGGTGAATTGTTTGCGAGCTGCCATCCGAATAATCGATTTGTATATTAACCGGCACAGGAAAGCCACCGATATTTTCCAGGTGAATTTCATAACCACCATGTATTTTATGAACGCTGGTTATTGCCACATCAATATAATCGTTGCTGAAGAACCACGCGTTCCAAAACCAATTCAGGTCTTTTCCCGAAATGTTATTGAAAGTATAAAAGAAATCCCATGGCACAGGATGTTTGCCATGCCAGCGGTCCATAAAGCCATGAAGACATTTTCGGAACAGGTCATCGCCCAGCATATCTTTTAATGCCAGATAGGCCAGCGAGGGCTTACCATATTCATTATTACCCAATCCACGACCGGAAAGATTCTCGCCGGGAGTAATTATGGGCAGATCCTCATCCGCATTATTATCTTCAATCCAGTTATTTATCCGGAATTGCTTATAAAAATCATCCGCAGAATCTTTTGACATTACCGAGCGGTTATATAAAAGTTCGAAAGTGGTAGCCCATCCTTCGTCCATAAATCCATACCGGGTTTCATTTATGCCCATGTAGAAAGGGAAATATGTATGTGAAATTTCGTGCTCGGCCACAAACCTTGAAAAATTGAAATCCTGGTAAGTTTCATCATTCGCCATCATCGGGTATTCCATTCCGGCATACCCCTGAAACACAGTCATTTTTGGAAAAGGATACGGAATTCCGGGCCATTTCGACGATAGAAATTGTAATGCGCTCTGCTCAAAGTCAATCATGCGATGATAGTCTTTTGCCGTATCATTATAAGCCGCCTGTATACTTGCTCTTCTTTTTGTTTTATCGTCCACCATTACACTTGAAGCATCCCATACATAGTGGTCGCTCAGCCCCAGTGCAACATCCGTAATATCATTGCAGGCAAAAGTCCAGGTGTTGACATCGTTTTGAGCAGTGATATTTTTTGCAGCGATATCAGAAGCGTCTGCAATGTGAATGGTATGATCTGCATTTATTGACTCATTGAGCCTTTGCAGATACACGGGCTGTAGTACTTTGCCAGCATTTTGCAAATTACCTGTTGCCCATACGATATAATTTTTCGGGACTTTTACATTCAATACATAATTATTAAAATCATTATAAAACTCCAGGGCATCATTGTGCTCTATATCGTCCCACCCTGCTATATCATCATACACCGCCACACGGGGATAAAAATATGCGAGGTAATAAGTGGTGGAATCTATCATGCCTTCTCTCCCGCTCTTTAATGATATCTGGTAATGCCAGTCGAAAGCAAGCTGCACCGAATCGTGTGGCAATAAAGGATGGGTTAAACGCTTGAATTGAATAGTGCCTCCCCCGGTATGTCCCCAGCTTTTTGCATTGCCGTTTTCAGTGTAGGAGTCTACATACACACCGTCGGTCAGATAATCCGGTGATGCGTTCCCCATCCTTGTTACACCGGGCTTATGTATATTTTGAATAAAATCAAAGACCAGGCCATATAAAGTATCCGGGCTATTATTAATATAGGTAACCTGCTCGCTTCCCCTGATCGTTCTGTCGGGCGGCAATGCCGTCACCGTAATGGTATACCGGCCTTCATTCTGCCAGTACTTCTTTCCCGGCCAGCCGTCATTTGATCTCGTTTGATTTTTATAAGCCTGTTTTAAATCACGCGGCCGGTAAAGATTTTGCGCATGTGCCAATGAGGATGCGGCAAAAAAAATTAAGATAAAGAGCCCTCTCTTCATAGTTGAACTTTTTATAAAGAGTAAAATAATGCGAAAGAGTTTACTCAGGCTAATTTTTTTTGACAGAAGGTTAAAAACAAATTCAGGAGATGCTGAATCAAATATTTTAATTCAGATAAGGCGTATTTTTATAAAAAAATGGAGCAAAAAAAACAACTGGAAGAATTGAATAAAAAATCTCTTGAAAAGGTAGATGAATACCTGAAAACAAAAGATAACCTGACGGCAGCACATCATGAAAAAGTGGACGAGGCGAAAAAGAAATGGCAAAGCGCATGGACGGAACTGGTGAATATGCTCATGTATCTCGAAACACTGGAGATCTGAATATTTACCGGCTGTAATATTTTTATGATTGATAAGCGGACAGCCTATACATTTGTAAAACTAAAACCTTCTTTTTGGAAAATGATTGACTACACAGGCTCTTCAATTTTAACTGTAGATCGTCTCAATGTATTTTATGGTTCTTTTCAGGCAGTGAAGGATGTTAGTTTCGAAGTAAGGCCGGGCGAGATTTTCGGATTGCTGGGGCCCAACGGCGCCGGTAAAACGAGTACCCTTAGCGCAGTGGAAGGCTTGTTAAAACCGCATTCCGGCGATATTCACGTTGCGGGGTTCAATGTAAGCAAGCAGCCTTTGCATGCAAAAGCCAATATGGGAATACAATTGCAGGCCACGAGCTTTCAGCCCGAACTTACCATTACAGAGATTATCCGGTTATTTGCCGGTATATACGGGGTGCCGCTTACTTCGCAAAGGTTAAATGCCATCCTCCAGGATATAAAGCTTGAAGATGCCGCATCAAAGAGATTTGGCCAGCTGTCAGGCGGCCAGCAACAACGTGTTTCCTTAGTAATCGCCACCATTCACGATCCTATCCTGGTAATGCTGGATGAGCCGACTACAGGTTTGGATCCTCAATCGCGAAGACAGTTATGGGGCCGGATGGAGGCCATAAGAGAAAAGGGGCATGCCGTTTTACTCACCACCCATTCCATGGAAGAGGCAGAAGCGGTTTGCGACAGAATTGCCATTATTGATCATGGCCGTGTGATTGCTACCAACACTCCCGAGGCATTGATTGAGCTGCACCGGAATGATCCGAATGTAATTGCTGCTTCGCGAAAAGGAAAGATTACGCTGGAAGATGTTTTTATCGGTTTAACAGGCAAAACAGTTCGTGCATAATATGATGGAAACTAAAATACCAAAACCCAAGGACGCATTTTTATCATTAATGCGTGCTGACTTTACCACTCAATGGAGAAACCGACGTGCGGTTGTAATGTCGGTTCTTGTACCAACCGTTATCTTAATTTCATGGAAGGGGCTTGTTGATAAACTGGGCGGCCCCTTTGTCATTTCAATATCATTGACCATTGGCCTTACTTCAATAGGCCTGATGGGGTATGCGATTTCGGTAGCCCGCGACCGGGATAAAGGAATATTTCAGCGATTAAGAGCCACCCCTACTCCCAATTTTTTTATTATGATCAGCAGGCTGACGGTACAGCTTGCCATGATTGTTTTATTAGTTGCGTGCGTTTTTATCGTGGGGTACAAATTTGACAAAATCACGCTTTCTCCCGCAGGCTATGCATTGACTTTTGTAACAGGAATTATCGGCGGCGCATTGTATCTTGGATTGGGCCAGTCTATTGTCGGGTTTGTAAAAAATGCCGAAACAGTAAGCTCTACAACAAGGCTGGTGTATATCGCCTTTTTAATGCTGGGTATGTTTGGCGAACTGAACCAATTTCCGGAAACTTTTAATCAAATGGTTCACTGGTCGCCATTCGGAACGGTCCGGATGATTCTCACGGGCGGCATGGACCCCCATCTCTGGAATCATGAAACAACGATTGCTTTATTTGTTTCTGTTGGCTATGCCGTTGTATTTTGTTTCTTAGGCATCAAATGGTTCAGGTGGAATTCTGCAGGCGCATGAGGGGAGAAACCCGGTGATTTTTTATTTGCAATATCTGGTAAAGATGAATGCCGTATTCTTAAATGCAAAATACGGGCTGCTTATTTTTAAATCCTGATTCAATGTCAAAGACACTTTCTGTTCCTGCTTCACCAAAACGAAATCTTGTATTAGATGTTTTCCGGGGGATGACCGTTTGTTTTATGATTATTGTTAACACGCCCGGCAATGGAGATACCACCTTTTCGCCGTTGCATCATGCAGCGTGGAATGGCTTTACGCCAACAGACCTGGTGTTTCCCTCATTTCTCTTCGCCGTAGGTAATTCGATGAGCTTCGTTATGAAGAAATGGGAAACATGGTCTACCCAACACGTGGTCTGGAAAATTTTAAAACGAACCGCCATCATCTTCCTGTTGGGATATTTAATGTATTGGTTTCCCTTTTTCAGATTGGATAAAGATCACCATTTTTACTGGTATCCTATGTCTGGTACAAGAATTATGGGCGTTTTGCAAAGAATCGCTTTGTGCTATGGTATTGCATCGCTGATGATTTATTTTTTAAAAGAAAGAGCTACCGTAATCATTTGTGTTATTTTACTTTTCGTGTATTGGATACTGTTATATATGTTCGGCGATCCTGCGCAGCCATTGTCGATGCAGGGAAATGCCGGCTTCTATTTCGACAGGTGGCTGATGGGAGAAAATCACATGTACCATGGCGAAGGAGTGGCATTTGATCCGGAAGGCTGGCTGAGCACGTTGCCCGCCATCAGTAATGCTGTTGGCGGATATCTGGTGGGCAAGTGGATTCAGAAGAAAGGCGATTATGAAGGCATTATTAAGTTGCTCCTGTGGGGTTTTGCCTTGATGGTAGGTGGCTATTTCTGGGATTTGCTTTTCCCGATCAACAAAAAACTCTGGACCAGCAGTTTTGTTGTTTACACGATAGGAATTGATTGTGTCATTATAGGATTACTCGTTTATTTTATCCAGCTCCGGGGTAAAGAGAAATGGACCCACTTTTTCCAGGTTTTTGGTAAGAATACGCTCTTTATTTATCTGTTGTCGGAATTGCTGGCGACAATTCTATACACCATTCCGGCAGGCTCTGATAACCTGTTTCGCTGGTTTTACGGGAATATTTTTAGCCATGCAGGTGATTACCCGGGTTCTTTACTATTTGCATTGGCCTATATGCTGGTATGCTGGAGTGCAGGCTGCTGGCTTGACAAGAGAAAAATTTACATTAAGGTGTAATATGCCTCTGTTAAACAGGGTTGCATCAAGAAATAGTTGATCTGAAGCCGCTCTTTGATACAGCTATTTTTTTGTAAAAGCATCTATTAATTCCATTATGGCAACGCCTTCTTCGCCACTGCAGGGATTGGGTCCTTCATTTAAAAAATACCTTACTACTTTTTCAATCAAAGGTTGTTGTACATGATACGGGGGCGTAAATGAAATTTCTTCTCTTTTGCCTTTGAGGTCTGTCGTTATTTTTTGTTCATTAAAAAAGCTGAAAGTAAGGGTTCCATCCGTTCCGTGGACTTTGCAGACATCTTCTTCTTCCCAGGCATTCACATTGAATCTCCATACACCATTAAAGGCAATTCCGCTTTTGAAGAGCATGCTTCCCATAACCACATCAGCGGCTTCATATAAGCCCGATTGACAGATTGCGATGCCTTTGGCTTCCGACACATTTCCAAAGAAATAGTAAAGAATATCTAACTGGTGGGGTGCAAGGTCATGAAAAATGCCTCCGCCGGATATTACGGGATCCACTCTCCATTTATTACCGGGTAAATTCAATTCTTCCCGTGAAAAAAGTTTTTTGCAAAAATTGAGCTGAACGGTTCGCACCTCTCCTATTGCCTTTGCATTTATCAACTTTTTTATTTCATTGAAATATGGCTGACCCCGCCTGTAATGCGCAACCGATAATTTAACGTCTGCATTTTTTGCCGCATCACTTATTCTTCCTGCAGATGCCGCATCCACGCTCATGGGCTTTTCAATATAGACAGGCTTGCCTGCATTCATTGCTTTCAGCGCATATTCTTCATGTGAAGAAGGAGGCGTTGCCACATAAATTGCATTCACTTCTTTATCATTTATCAGGTCGTCCGCATGGCTGTACCATTTGGGCACATTATGCCGTATTGCGTAATCCCTTGCCTTGTCCGCATTTCGCCGCATTACCGCTATAAGCGCCGAATCTTTTACGAGGTTAAAAGCCGGGCCGCTTTTTTTCTCCGTTACGTCGCCACACCCGATAATTCCCCAGTTAATTCTTTTCATGGATGAAATTTGTATGAAGTTATCTGATTCCTTCTGTTTTATAAGTCTTAAATTTTAATTTTAAAAGAGGGAAAATTTTCAGCTAATTTTATTTTTCTTTACATCAAATTTCAGGGGTATCCATTATGAGTATTACCAAACCCAATCCCCAACCCTTTTATATAAAGCTTGCGGCGGTGCTCGTGGGTTTAATCTGTCTTGGGTATCTGAGTGTTGCCGGTAAAGAAATATTAAGCCCGCTTATCTTCGGACTGCTGTTTTCAATATTGCTTTTGCCCGTTGCTGAATTTTTGGAAAAAAAATTAAAGTTCCGCAGGAATGCGGCCTCTGCGGTTGCAGTGCTGGTAATGCTGGTTACCGTAGGCGGAATTTTGCTGGTGGTCGGCACACAAATATCAAGACTTTCCAACGACCTCCCCCAGTTGAAAGAACAGGTGTATGAGTCGCTCCAGAGTTTCCAGCAATGGATATCTGCCACGTTTCACGTGAACATAGAAAAGCAAATGGATTATGTGAACAGCGCCACTTCAAAAATCGAAAATGCCACGCCTAAAGTAATTGGCGCTACCGTAGTATCGCTGTCTTCCATTTTATTCTTTCTCATATTTGTTGTGCTGGATACTTTTTTCATGCTCTTTTACAGGCGGCGGCTGATGAAATTTCTTATTGATGTATTTAAGGAAGAAAATGCGCAGGTGGTTCATGATATAGTGGAGCGCATTCAGTTTATAATAAGAAAATATCTGACCGGCCTGTTGCTGGAGATGACCACGGTTGCCGTTGTTTGTTGTTCTGTTTTTATGATACTCGGTATTAAATATGCAATACTGCTCGGGCTTATTACGGCGCTGTTCAACATTGTACCGTATATTGGCATTTTCACAGCTTTGGCATTAAATGTGATCATCACTTTTGCTACCACCGGCCTGGCTTCAAAAGTTTTGCTGGTGGTCATTACGGTTGTTTCAGTGCATATAGTAGATAGCAATGTTTTACTTCCGCTGATTGTTGGCTCCAAAGTGAGGATCAATGCATTTGTGACTTTATTAGGGGTGGTTATCGGGGAAATGCTATGGGGTATTTCGGGTATGTTTTTGTCAATACCCGTTATTGCGATTACAAAAATCATTTTCGACCGGGTAGAGAGTTTACAGCCCTGGGGTCATTTAATGGGTGATGAAAAAATACCGCAAAAACACTTTATCAAAAAGAAGTACCATAACGAATAACCATTGAGTGATTAGCCAATGCTTCAATTGAATTTTTCTCCCTTTCCCGTGATACAAACACCACGCTTGTTTCTTCGTCAAATGACAAAAAGCGATGCACCGGAAATTTTATTTCTTCGTTCGAGCAATGAAGTGATGCGATATATAGGCCGCGAAAAAAGTAAAACGATAGCAGATGCTGAAGATTATCTTGATAAAATAGCGGCCTCCATCAACAGCAATAATGGTATTATGTGGGCAATAACCTTTACGGGGTCACCGGAAAAGCTCATTGGATATATTGGTTACTGGCGGATTGTACCGGAACATTATCGTGCCGAAGTAGGCTACATGCTCCACCCGGATTTTTGGCGGCAGGGCATTATGAAAGAAGCATTAACTGCGTTATCAGCCTACGCTTTCAATAAAATGGGATTACACAGCATTGAAGCCACGATCAACCCCGGAAATGAAGCATCAGCAAGGCTTTTGGAATCTTTAGGTTTTGTAAAGGAGGCTTATTTTAAAGAGGACTATTATTTTAACGGAGCTTTTCACGATACAATCATTTATTCTTTGCTGCAAAGGAATCTTATTCACGGGTAAACAAAAAGGGCTGCATAAAAGCGACCCGGATATCATGCCTTTGGCACAAGTGCTTACCGCACCTTAAATTTGACTCTTCTCGTACCCCATGCCAGCAGTACTTCACCGCTTTTAGCAATCGTAAAAGTCATTTTTTCTGAATGAGGCCCGTCAGTATATTTTGTTTTCACGCGCAGCTGATCGTCCGCTTCTTTATATTTAAACGCGCCCCATTGATTCCATGTTTTATTGAAAATAATGGTAACCTCGCGGCCATTAAAAAGAGTAAACAACGCATATTTGCCGGCCGGTAATCTTTGCCCGTCTATCGTTACGTCTTTATTGGTTTCAAAAGTAGTTGCTTCATTTGCCCCCGTACGCCATACTTTTCCATCCATAGGCTCAAGGTCTTTGCCAATCGTTCTGCCTTTGACCGACGGCCGGCTATAAGCGATTACTATGTTAGCGCCTGTGCTTATTTTTTGGGTTGCGGTATCGGGAAGGCTTACTCTTTTACTCTTATCTTCTTCCGACTGCGCACTTAGCCGAATGCTTGCCATAAGGCCTGATGCAAGCAATAAGGCAGTTATTATTTTTTTCATTTTCATTTTTTATCTGATGACGAATAAATGGAAGGAATGTTTCCCAAATATATTGAAAACTTATTCATCAGAATTTAAGTTTATGAGCCATTGCTAACCGGATTTTCATCTTACAATTATTACCGCCATAACCCATAACCCGGAAAGATTTTAGAAGAAGCTTAACGCTTACCGTGATATTTCATTTCCGTATGTTATGAAAATATTGCCGAAAGCATCTTTAGGAGCGTCCCGGTATTTTTTCCCTGATAATATTCCCAATATCATTTCTATTCTGATGCTGTTGGCGCATATTTTTTGCCCCGGTTTTGCATTGCCTTTTAATATAAGAAGCCCATTTTGCCATTTTGATAATCCCGCATTGCTTCCAATATTTCTGTCTGGGTATTCATCACGAAGGGGCCATGCGTTACCAGCGGCTCATCGATTGGGTTGCCTGAACCGAGCAACAAGGATGCTTGGCTATTAGCGTGCAGCAAAATATTTTCTTTTGAATACTTGAATACAATAAAGCTGTGCTGCTTCGCGGTTGTTTCTAAATTAATTTTGATTTCTCCTTCCAATACGTATAAAAAAACATTGTCGTTTTCAGGAAGGGAAACAGCATAGTCGCTTCCCTCCTGCATCCTGATCATCGCCGTAATTACGTCTGAGTTGGCAGGACCTTTTTCCCCTTTGTATTTTCCCGAAACCAGCCTGAACTGAACCCCCTTGTCTTCCATCAGTACAATTTCCTCTTTTGTTATCGGCTGGTATCCCGGCGTCTTCATTTTTTCAGAAGCGGGTAAATTGATCCATAATTGTATGCCGTGAAACCGGCCGCCTTTTTCTGCAAAGGCTTTTCCTGTTTTTTCGGAATGAATGATGCCTCTCGCTGCATTGATCCACTGCACTTCATCATTGCCGGTAATATGTGTGTTTCCGAGGGAATCATTATGTTCTACTTCGCCCTCATACATGAACGTAATCGGCATAAAACCGCGGTGCGGATGAGGAGGCACATCAAAATTGTTATGGCCCGGCTGCATATTGATGTCAAAATGATGCAGCAAAATAAACGGGCTCAACTGCTGCAAACCTGCAATGGGCAATGGCTGCCTCAGCTTAATATTCCCCATGGCAACCAGGGGGGCCTGTATAATTTTTTCTATATTTCTGTACATATATTTTTTTGAGGACAAAGTTAAATTATGGCGATGGCAGCCTTCAATATCCCATATCAAATAATAATGTTGATTTAAATTAATATTTTGCAGGTAATCAATTTTTGTAAAGCAAAACAATTTACCCAAAATCAAAAACAATGAGTAATGCTGAACCCACTTACGCACACGGCAAAATCTGTTACCTTGAAATTCCTGCAGAGAATGTTGCTGCATCAGCAAGGTTTTATGAAAAGGTTTTCGGATGGAAGATAAGAGCGGATAACACGGGCCATACCGCATTTGATGATACCGTGGGTGGTGTAAGCGGCATGTGGGTTACCGGCCGGAAGCCACTTTCGGATCCGGGTATCATTATATCCATTATGGTGGATAATGCTGAAGCAACGCTGGAATCGATAAGGCGACACGGCGGTGTCATAACGCAGGAGACCGGTAAGGATTTTCCTGAAATAACGGCTCACTTCCGGGACCCGGGCGGAAATATTTTAGGAATTTACCAACACCGGGGATCCTAAAAAATATTTTTCTTCGGATATGCGTTACAGTAAGGTATAATTTGTTGTCAAAAAAAATTACTAATTGCTCTTAATAAAACTATCCATATGAAACCAGTCAGACTCTTTGCTGTTATGCTGCTGTACAGTTCTTCCGTCTTTTCGCAAAAACCCAAAATAACCTGGGGAGACGAGTTCAAGCTTCATAAGGGCAGTACTGATCTTGATGTGCTCAGCGCAGATAAAAGCGGCGTGTATTTGCAGGAAAGCCACCTCGCATTAAAAAGTTATTTTGTGATAGGGGCATCGGTACGGGAATCCGCCACATTGATAAAGCTGGATAATAATTTATCGGAGTTATATCACAACGATTTCAACAAAGAACTCAGGGGAAAAGAGTTTGAAGAGTTTTTTGCACTGCAAAATAAGATCTTCATTATCGCATCTGACTACAGTAAAAGAGACAGGGCGCTTTCTGTGTACGGAGCCGAAGTAGATAAAAGCTCGGGAGAGCTTGCATCCGGATGGACGCCGCTCATCACACTGCAAAAGGATGAAAAGAAAGATGAGATACGGTTTAAGATAGTACCTAACAGCGACAGTACCCGGATAGTGCTGGTAAGCAGCGTAGAGGGCAAAGAAAAGAATACATACCAGATACAGGAATTCGACAACAGGCTTAACCCGTCGGCAAAGCCGGTAACGATAGCCAATGAATTTGATCCAAAAACTTTTCAATTGCAGGATGTGGTATATACCAATACGCGGAAGATATTGCTGGTCGGGCGCATCTATGAATACGAAGAAGGAAAAAAGAAGAAAGATAAATTTCTCGACTTTGTAAATTATAATATCCGGCTCTATGATGAAACAGGAAAGCAGCAGGCGGAAGTAAATACTGATATTAATGGCAAATGGCTGATGAGCACCAAGGTTTTTCAGAAAGATGATAAAGACCTGGTGCTGACCGCATTTTACAGCAATGAAAAAAGAGGGAAATCCATTGATGGTATGCTGGTAGAGCGGATTGACCCGGTTTCGGGTAATGTTTTATCAACGAGCGAAAAGGAAATCAATAATTCATTGCTTACTGCTGCCTCAGATTCAAGCGGCGATGAATCGGCAGATGATGAAACCAAAGCAGAGCGAAAAGAACGCGAACGGTTAGATAAGATTAAAGACGAAGGAGAAGGATTTTCGCGGTATATGAAGTTCAGAAATATCTTTTATACCAGCGACGGGGGCATCATTGTGCTGGCAGAGCACTATCATCATTACAGCTATACTACCTCCAGCTATACTCCCGGAACCAACGGCACGGGCTATTGGAGCAACACTACCTATTACGTGTATGAATGCGGAGATATCCTGATGACCAAAATTGATGCCGCGGGTAACTTAAGCTGGCTGAAGGTTTTACCAAAATCGCAACGGGAAGTGACTTCGGACGGAAGCTCTACCGGCTTCTTTACAACCGATTTTTTCGACTTCGGAAACCGTCCGTTCTATGCGGGTTTCGGAGCCATGCAAACCAACGGCATTGTTAACATCCTGTTTAACGACAATCCCAAAAATGCTGAGGTAACCCAACCCGGGCAAAGGGTAAAACTTACCAACAGGTTTGGGAAATCAGATTGCTTTATCGTATCTCTCGATGAACTAACGGGGAAGTATACACGAAATCAATTTTTCAGTAATGCAGAGGTGCCCACTGCTATGCCCCGCCTGGGCTCTGTCATTGGCGACAATATGTATATAACAGGAAAAGACGACAGGTTGTTTGGCAAAACAAAAATTGCAGTTGCCAAGATCGCTGTAAGATAATGTTATGATTTGTTTTGTTTGGTGACCCCCTCAGGCCTGCAAAAATTCTATAGCCCGGCTAATATTCTTTTTCCCGAACCTGCTGAGGTAAGGCATTGACATAGCAGGCGGACAACAAAAATTTGATAAATCCGCCGGGATCAGGTGTAAAATTTTTTTCTTTTTTTGTCCAATTTCTGAATCCCCAATTGTTATATAATCAAACGATCAATTTTTTATTTAAAATTTCTGACAATGGATGAGTACATTTTGATTTTCAGGCACCCGGACGGAACAAAAATTGCTTCGCCCGAACAAATACAAATATGGATGAAACAAACCATGGATTGGATTGCCGGTATTACCGCGAAAAATAAATTTATCAGCGGAACCGGTTTGCCCTTTGACGATGCCAAAGTAGTATGGCATAATAATGTCGTTACCAACGGCCCCTTTGGAGATATTAAAGAAACCATAGGCGGCTTTATTATGGTAAAGGCAGACAGTGTGGAGGAAGCAGTGGAATTTGCAAAAGGCTCGCCCGTTTTACAGGGCGATGGCAACAGCGTGGAAGTCAGAAGAATTGCCAGGCGCGATGGAGCTCATTAATATTTTTTATCAACCAAATTTATAAACATGAAAGACTATTTATTTCTGTACAGAACAGATTACAGCGCTATGTCGCAAAGGTCAGCGGCGGAAGCAGAAGCAACGATGAAAAAATGGATGGATTGGTTTGGGAGCATTGCCGCACAAAATAAACTGGTAAGCAAAGGAAACCGGTTGCAGAATACCGGAAAAGTTTTAAAAGGCGATGTGGTTACGAACGGCCCTTATACTGATATCAAGGAATCACTCGGCGGCCTTTCGATAGTAAAAGCCTCCTCTTACGATGAGGCAGTAGAAATAGCAAAGGGTTGCCCGATAATAGCAGCCGGCGGCAGTGTTGAGGTACGGGAGGTGGATCCCATGTAATCATGTATTTTTAAATTAAAACCTCTGTATGCTTAGTTTTACAGAGGTTTTTTATTATGGACGAAGAACAATTAGTACCGCATTTATTCAGAACGGAGTTTACCAGGATTGTATCCGTGCTTTGCAAGCTATTCGGCATTGAGCATATAGAAACTGCGGAAGATATCACCAGCGAGACCTTTTTGGCAGCGCTTGAAACGTGGTCGTATAAAGGTATTCCTGAAAACCCGGTGGCCTGGTTATATGCCGTTGCAAAAAATAAAGCGAAAAATCAGATTGTAAGAAAGCAGCTATTTATCAAAAAGATCACCCCGGTCTTGCAACAGGTGCCGGTAAGCACTGAGGAAGTTGATATCGATCTTTCAGAGAAAAATATTACAGACAGCCAGCTGCAGATGTTGTTCGCTATTTGTCATCCTTCCATTTCTATTGAATCGCAGATCGGGCTGGCGCTCAGGATCCTCTGCGGATTTGGCATCGAGGAAATTGCCAATGCATTTTTGACCAGTAAAGAAACGGTCAGCAAAAGATTGTATCGCGCCAAGGAGAAGCTGCAGCAGGAAAAAGTGAATATCGAATTTCCTTCTTCAAAGGAAATTGGCCGCCGGCTGGAAACCGTACTGACAACTTTGTACCTGATGTTTAATGAAGGATATTATTCTGAAAGCAACGATGCAATATTACGGGAAGACCTGTGCTTCGATGCGATGCGGCTGACTCACTTGCTGACGATACAGGAGCCGACTGATCTGCCGCCGGTAAATGCATTGTTATCGCTGATGTGTTTTCATGCATCGCGGTTTGAAGCAAGAAAGGGCGAGAACGGGGAGATTATTTTATATAATGACCAGGATGAAAGGCTTTGGGATAAGGAGCTCATTGCAAAAGGAATTTATTATCTCAGCAAATCTTCCCGCGGCAACGTTATCACCACCTATCATCTTGAAGCCAATATTGCCTATTGGCACACGATTAAGGAAGATACGGCAGAAAAATGGGAAAATATTTTGCAATTGTATAATCGTCTTTTACAAATGCAGTATTCTCCCATCGCCGCCCTGAACAGAACCTATGCGCTTTCCAAAGCAAATGGCAAAGAAGAGGCTATCCGAGAAGCAGAAAAGCTAAAGCTCGCCGGCAATCATTATTACTATACCCTGTTAGGCGAATTATACCGGGGCATTGATGCTGATCGATCGAGGATGAATTTTGAAAAGGCTTTTCATCTTGCCAAAACCCATGCCGATAAGAAAATAATACGCCGGAAGCTGGATGAAGCTGAAAATTGAAGATTATAACGTGCAGGCATACACGAAATTCGTCCCTTATACTGCAGGCTCCTGCTGGCTCAGGCAATGAAAGCTGCCGAGGCCCCAGATGATGTCTGTTGAATCGATGCCCACTACTTCTCTTCCGGGAAAACAACCGGAAATGACCTGCAATGCTTTCTCATCTTTCGCACACCGGAAAACAGGTACAATCACATATTTATTGCAGATATAAAAATTGGCATAGGACGCCGGCAGACGCTGATCCTGGTAAATTACTTTATCAGGCATGGGCAGTTCCACGATGTTTAATGGCCTGCCGTTAATAAGGCGCATTTGCTGTAATTGTTTCAGATTGTGCTGCAATATTGCGTAGTTGTCATCATTGCGGTTATCTTCAGCCACCGTTATTACACTATTTTCATTAAAGAAACGAACCGTATCATCAACATGACCGTCAGTATCATCGCCGACAATGCCGTCATCAATCCACAACACCTGGTCAACACCATAATAATTACATAAAAACCATTCAATCTTTTCCTGCGAACAGCCTTTGTTCCTGTTTACATTGAGCAAACAACTCCTGGATGTAATGAGCGTGCCGTTGCCATTGAAATCCACGGAGCCGCCTTCCATTATTATTCCGGGATGATACACGGGAATGTCATATTCTTTTGCAATTAAAGCCGGTATTACATCATCCTTATCAAATGGCGGATACTTATTTCCCCATGCATTGTAATCCCAGTCTACAATTACTTTTTTTTGTTCAGCGCTGGGATTTATCAAAAATGCCGGACCATGATCCCGGCACCAGGCGTCGTTGGTGGGATGAAAGAAAAACTCCACATTGTTTATAGCTGCGCCGGCTTTTGAAAGGTATTCGAGAGCAAAATTTTTCATTGCCTCATCCTTCACATTAATGCACACTTTTTCGCTTTGCGAAAGATATTTGACGAACAAGCTATAATTGGGATAAATTTTGTCAATCTTTCCCGGCCAGCTTTCTTCTTTATGCGGCCAGCTAAGCCACGTGGCATTATGAGGAGCAAATTCTGCCGGAAAATAATAGCCAAGCTGTTTGGGTGTCGGGCCTTCTTTTCCTGGAGGGAAATTAGAAAAGTTATTTAAGGAATTCATTAAAGAAGATAAAGTGTTTACAATTTCCCTCACGGGTCATCAATATATCTTTTGGTTATGGGCTGGTATGCGTCAATCCGGCGATCTCTCATAAACGGCCAGTGCGTCCGGTAGCTATCGGTTTTTTTTGTGTCTATTTCAACCACGGCCACTTCTTCATCTGTGTGTGAAGCCTTATATAATAATGTTCCAAACGGATTGCTTACAAATGAACCGCCCCAGAATTGCATTTCCCCGTTTTGTTCATAGCCAACCCGATTTACGCTTACCACATGCACTCCGTTGGCAACGGCATGACTTCGCTGAATGGTCTGCCATGCATTGTACTGCTCACTGTTGGTTTGTTCATCCTGCGATAGGGCCCATCCAATAGCCGTCGGATAAAATAAAATTTCGGCTCCCATTAAAGAGGTGATCCTCGCCGCTTCAGGATACCATTGATCCCAGCAAATCAACACGCCTATGTTGGCATATTTTGTTTTAAAAGTCTTGAAGCCCAGATCGCCGGGCGTAAAATAAAATTTTTCGTAATAGGCAGGGTCATCCGGAATGTGCATTTTCCGGTATTTACCCAGATAGGTGCCGTCTGCATCAATTACTGCTGCGGTATTATGATAGATGCCCTGCGCCCGCTTTTCAAACAAAGAGGCAATAATTACCACATTCAGCTCTTGTGATAACTTACAAAACAAACCGGTCGTCGGCCCCGGGATTTCTTCCGACAGTTTGAAATTTTCATAGTCTTCCACATCGCAGAAATAAAGGGAAGCAAACAGCTCCTGCAAACAAATGATCTGCGCGCCTTTTGCCGCTGCTTCTTTTATTGCGGAAACAGCTTTATCAATGTTTTGCTGCCTGGATGCAACACAACTCATTTGTACCATTCCGATTTTTACCTGGCTCATAGAATTAAAAACGCAAAAGTATTATTTAAAAACAGAAAGAAGGTAGGTACGATAAAAATTAATGGACCGGCACATTAACAGTTATTTAAAAGACCGGTAATGGTAATAATATTGCTTTCATTATTTAAAGCCGGGAAAAATTTTGTATGCCACCCTATATTATTTTTGTCATCCTGTAATTGTAAAATTGACAAAATAAATTTTCTGTGCTTTGCCTTATAATTAAAATCATTCGGCCCGGGTAGGATTTTTTCACAATTTGACTTATCTTGGGACGTACTAAAAGCATCCCGCTATGGAAAATCTCCCAAAAGATAATTTTACCGGAAAATATGAAGGCAAGCCCTATCCCAATACGCCGCTGCGCTATTTAGCCGCTTCTTCTATTATTGGTGATAAGGTGCACGATGAGCGCAACCAGCCGATGGGTAAAATTGAAGATATCATGATTGACGTTACTACCGGCACTATTGATTACGTGGTAGTGGAGTTTGGCGGCTTCCTTACTATAGGCACAAAATATTTTGCCATTCCTTTCAGGTTGCTCGGGGTAGATCCGGAAAAAAGAATTTTTGTATTCAAAGGAGATAAAGAAAAACTTATCGATGCTCCCGGATTTGATCCTGCGCACTGGCCCGATACGAACTTTCATCAGGAAGAAACCTATTGGCATTTTATGGGTGATTGATATTGTTATAGCCGGGACGCCTTTACGAAGCTTGCGATCTTTATCTTTCCCTTTTTGAGTATCCCGCACAATCTTCTGCGCCATCGGGTCACTAACTTAACTGCCGGTGTATCCAACAGCAAAACCACATTCTTTCTGCAGATACCTGCCGGAAGCATACTTATATGTTCCAAAACAGTATTCTCTTTTCCTATAATTTTATAAATATTTTTTATCTGTTATCTTCCGGTCGCATAGATAAATGCTTTATAAGGGCGGTACTTCAACGACCACATTTGTATGAATGATTTCTATTTGTCTATTTTTAGCGAAATTTACACGAAAAACTTCCGGGCCGGAATCAGGAACCCGTTTTTTGGAAAAGGAAATAACATTTAAATATTTTTGTGCTCATAATTTTTAAAAACATATTGCTATCATAGAGACAAAACAGTTTGAAGCGATATTTCAAAATGCATCCCTCGGTATTTTGATAATTGACGGGGAGGGAAAAATTTTGTCTGTCAATAAATTTTTACTTAAGCAATTCGGATATAATTCAGCTGATGAGCTTATTGGGAAAAAAGTAGAGAACCTGATTCCGTCAAGATTTCATTCGCACCATACACAATACAGGCATCAATATAACCAGCACCCTTCCACAAGGCCCATGGGAACCGGAAGGGATTTATTCGGGGTAAAAAAAGATGCCAGCGAATTTCCTGTTGAGATCAGCCTGAGCAGTTATACTGATGAAAAGGGCTTTTTTATAATTGCCTTCGTGATAGATATTACTCAAAGAAAAGAATCTGAGAAAGCTATTAAAGAACAGCAGGAACAGCTCAGATCCCTTAATCAGGAAATGGAAAAATTAAATCTTGAATTGGAGGACACGGTAATCAGGAGAACGCAGGAGCTGCGGATTACATTGAAAGATCTGGAACAATCAAAAGACGAGCTCACCATTGCACTGAGCCAGGAAAAGGAATTGAGCGATCTTAAGAGCCGCTTTGTAGCGATGGCATCTCATGAGTTCAAAACGCCATTAAGCACTATTTTGTCATCTGCCTCCCTCCTGTCAAAATATGCACTTACCGAAGAGCAGGATAAACGTGAAAAGCATACGCAACGGATTAAGTCAGCAGTTAACAACCTTACCGATATTCTCAATGATTTCTTATCCATTGAAAAAATTGAAGAAGGTAAGATAGCGGCAAAAAAATCATTATTTAATCTGCCGGACCTGATACATACCCTCTGCAATGAAATGAACGGAATTCTCAAGAAAAATCAGCATTTTAGCTACCAGCATTCCGGCAACCCGGAAGTGAATCTTGATCAGACGCTGTTAAAAAATGTTCTTATTAATTTAGTTTCAAACGCTATAAAATTTTCACCGGAAGATTCGGCCGTCGCAATTACTACCCGTGTTTTACCGGGCAAGATTACCCTTTCGGTAAAAGACAGCGGGATCGGTATTTCTGAGGAAGACCAGCGGCATTTGTTTGAGCGGTTTTTCAGGGGAACGAATGTATCTAACATCCAGGGAACGGGCCTCGGGCTTCATATCGTGGCGAAATATGCAGAGCTGATGAACGGACGTATCGAAGTAAAAAGTAAACTGGAGAAAGGAACCGAAATAAAAATTATTTTTACATTATGACACGCATTTTACTTATAGAGGATAATGATGAGTTGAGAGAGAATACGTCCGAGATATTGCAAATGGCCAACTACAGCGTGATAGCTGCCGAAAACGGAAAAGAGGGAGTCCGGCTGGCCATGGAGCAGAAACCGGATCTGATTATTTGTGATATTATGATGCCGGTGCTGGATGGATACGGGGTGCTTCATCTCATTAATAAAAACCCCGGGCTGGCAAGCGTTCCATTTATTTTTCTTACTGCAAAATCGGAACGCAGCGATCTTCGCAAAGGCATGGAAATGGGGGCCGATGACTATATTCCCAAACCTTTTAGTGATATCGAATTATTAAATGCCGTTGAAAGCCGGCTTAGAAAAACCTCGCTCATCAGGAAAAATTATGAATATACCGAAGAGGGGCTCAATGCTTTTCTTAAAGATGCAAAAAGTTCTTTGGAAGACCTGGCGGACAACAGCGAGCTGCAATCTTATAAAAAGAAACAGGTAGTATACCGGGAAGGAAGCTACCCGCATGAATTGTTTTTCCTGAAAAAGGGTAAGGTTAAGATTTATAAGTCCAATGAGTTTGGCAAGGAACTGATAACAGATTTATTAACCGATGGCAATTTTTTCGGCTATACGGCTTTATTCGATGATGCGAAGTATGCAGAAACCGCGGAAACGCTTGAAGAGAGCGATATATGCTGCATATCCAGGGAAGATTTTGACCGGTTAATCAGCAATAATAAAGAAGTATCGCAAACATTTATCCGGCTGCTTGCAAAAAACGTAAGCGAGAAAGAGCAGCAGCTCCTTGATCTGGCCTACAACTCGCTCAGAAAACGCGTAGCGGATGCATTGCTGATGCTCCAGGAAAAGTATAAGAAAGATAACGATAAAACGGTTATTCAAATTTCAAGAGAAGACCTCGCTAATATGGCAGGCATCGCCACAGAATCCTTAATCAGAACGCTCAGCGATTTTAAAAGTGAGAAAATGATTGAGGTAAACGGCGGCAAGATTACCATTGCCAATGAAAAAAAGCTTTCCTCCCTGGTAAACTAAAGACTTTGGAGCACCAACTGATTAAATTCATTTTTCATTCTTAAAAAATCTGACTCAAAATAACTGATCTCCCGCCGGAGATTTTCCTGCTTATTTTGAATTTCTGTGGAAATATAACCTATATGCGGGCATACGCTAAGGCGTTCCAGCTGGCTGGTAATTTCGGCTTCTAATTTCTGGCCCAATTCATCTTTTAACAGAAACAGATTCTGAAAATATTCGGCAAGCTTAAAAAAGTCTTTGTTATCAGTGGCATCAATGACCTGGCTGAGGCGTGTTTTCAATGAGGAATTTTCCTGTTTAAAAAACTGCAGTGATCTTTTCCACATGTGGTTCTCGTGCTCGAACTGGTCGTACTTTGAAACTTTGGCCTCAGGCTTTGGTACTTTCATGCAGGTAAGGTTGATGTTTTACTAAAATGTAATGGCATCACTTAGTTCAAAGCGACCGGTTTTTTTATACAAATGAATATTAAACAGCACTCCCGGGATATATTCATCATCCCCGGGTTCAAAAGGCCAGCGGTTGTTCAATTTTACCTTTTCGCTGACCACAGCAGGAAATACCCTTTTATATAATTTTTTCACTGCTTTTTTTCTTTCTTCATTGTCTTTTATTTCTTTGAAAGTTCCCCATGTTATCACGGATTTCCAGTTGCCCAGAGTTTCAATATGTTCCACTTCAAAGCATACCGACGGGTTGGCGCGCATAATATCCACTTTCATACCTTCTGTAGTATGTGCGGTAATACAGTTGTCCTCATAGATGTAGCTTATAGGAACGATATACGTGGTATCATCGTAATGGCACCCTATTCTTCCTACGAGTTCCTGTTTTAAAAATTCTTCTACTTCTTCAGCGCTTAATGCCCCAAACATTTTCTTTAAATAGAGTATTGATACAATAAATAATAATGAAACTAACCGCTAAAGTAACAGCATATAAAAAAATGAAATATGATCTTCGATTGATTCAAATATGATTTTTGTCAGGGCTGCATGTAAAAAGCTAATTTTCACATTGGCATATAAAAGCTGAACGGATATTTTTTAAAGATGATTTGGTGCAAAAAAGCCATGGTTTTTCCATGGCGGGGAGAGGTGATATTTATATTGGAGTTGCTGCTTTATCTTTTGGCTTTCGGCGTTTCGGGTATTCCTTTGTTTTCGCTAAATAATTTACAGAGGCTTTCGGAAATATAAAAATCCCAGCCCTTCCTGCAATCATTGTAGCACTCCATCTCCGGCCATAGCCCTTCGTGAGTCATATCAACTGATATACTATTGTTTTCATTCCTTATCTCAAAAATAATTTTCGTATTCATCCCTTCTTTTTTATCTGCAAGCCAGTGAAGATGGCAGCCTGTTACCTGCCATATTATTTTACCGGGCGTTTTTGCTATTCCAATACTTCGTAAACCTTAACAGACTTTTCTTTATTTTTTAATTCCACTTCGCCGATTTCCCTGCACCTGAAAGATTCCTTTACCTGGTTGTACGCCATCTCGGAAAATAATATCTGCCCGGGCCTGGCCACTGATTGCAACCTTTGTGCTGTGTTTACCACATCCCCTATTACTGTATAATCCAGCCTTTTCAGGCTTTCCGATCCTATGTTGCCGGATATGAGTTCACCTGTATTGATACCGATAGATACGTGTGGCTTAAAGCCTGAATCTTCAGCGGGCAAATTTTCAATTTGCCTCTGTACCGCGAGAGCGGCATCTATAGCCCTGTCTAAATGAAACTCACCTTTGAATACCGCCATCACCGCATCGCCGATAAATTTATCAACATGCCCGTTTTGAGCAATAATTTCTTTCACCATCACATCAAAATACCTGTTGAGCATCTTTACAATTGCATTGGCCTCTGCATGCTCTGTTATTTTTGTAAATCCGCAGATATCAATGAACACCACGGTGGCTGCCACGCTTTCATTTGCCATCAGGGATTTCTCAAATTCTTTTTTACTCATGTAGTTGAGCACCGATTCATCCACATACATCTTAAGAATATTGTTCTCTTTAATGGCCTTTAAAGTTTGCTTTATCTGCGCCACCTGCCTGATGGTTTTCCTGACAGTTATTTCCAGGTCTTCGAAATTCACGGGTTTGCAAATAAAATCAAATGCGCCCCTGTTCATCGCAGCACGAATATTATCCATATCGCCATAGGCAGAAACGATAACGGTCTTGATTACCGGGCTCATATCTGAAAGGCGGACCAGTAACGTTAATCCATCCATCTCCGGCATGTTGATGTCGCTCAAAACAACGTCCACATCAGGATTGTCCTCTATAGTTTTCAGTGCATGAACCCCGTTGACGGCAAAAACAAATTCAAATTCTTTTTCCCGGATTTGTCTCCTGAATTTTTGCTTTATCAGTGCTTCGAGATCAGCTTCATCGTCTACTACCAGAATTTTAGTCATTACACTTCTATTTTTTTCAATTTTTCTTTTAGCAGTAAAAAGTCGAGCGGCTTGGTTAAAAAATCATCTGCGCCGTAGCTTAGCGATTTTTGATAATTTTCTTCATCGCCATAGGCGGTAATCATCATTACTACCGGCGGCGGGTTCTCATATCTTTGTTTTATTCTTTTCAAAAGCTCCAGCCCGCTCATGCCCGGCATATTAATATCCGATAATATTAATACTGCTTCATGGATATGATCGTTCATAAAAGCCAGGGCCTCTTCACCGGAATACACAAAGCTAAACTCCATTTCATGGCTTCTGATTTCTTTCCTGAAGCGTTGCTCAAACAAAGCCTGGATATCTTTTTCATCGTCCACCACCAGTATTTTCATTGACATACATTTTATGTTGGTAAAGTAATAATAAATTTTGTTCCTTCCTTTTCCCTTGTTTCCATATTTATATTGCCGCCATGCGATTTTATAATATCGAAACTCAGGCTCAGCCCCAGCCCGGTCCCCTGCCCTGTTTGTTTAGTGGTAAAAAAAGGCTGGAAAATCTTATCCTTGATTTTTTCGGGTATGCCATTGCCATTGTCACTAACGGTAATGGATACACTATTTCCGGTCTTTTTTGTTTGAACGGTTACGGCAGGCTCGTAATTCTGAATTCCTTCCTGCTTTTTTTCGTTTACCGCGTAGAAAGCATTATTTAATAAATTTAAAAGTACCCGCCCTATTTCCTGGGGCATAATATTTATTTTGCCTGCAGCCGTATCAAAGTCTGTTTTAAATTTAGCATTAAAGCTCTTATCCTTGGCACGCAGGCCGTGGAAAGACAACCGCAGATATTCGTCGCATAAAGCATTTATATCCGTAAGCTCCTTTTGCCCGGTGCTTTTTCGCGAATGTTGCAGCATGCTTTTTACAATACCGTCTGCGCGCTTGCCATGATGATTTATCTTTTGCTCGTTTTCAATAATATCATCGGCAAGGGCTTTTACCTCTCCCATGCTCCCTTTGTCTATTGCGAGCTTTAGCTCTTCCAGCAGTTCTTTGTTTACTTCGGAGAAGTTATTGACAAAGTTGAGCGGATTCTGTATTTCATGTGCAATGCCCGCAGTAAGCTCTCCGAGAGAAGCCATTTTTTCAGACTGGATCAGCTGTGCCTGCGTTGATTTCAGCTCGGTAAGGGTATGCTCCAGCTCTTCCTTTTGCCGGGTGAGCGCTGCTGTCCGTTCCGCTACCTGAACTTCAAGCCGGGCTTTCATTTGGCTGATTATCCTGTTGTTCTGCTCTTCTTCATAAGCCTTTTCTCTTGCTTTCTTCAGCTCGCTCCTTTGCTTCCGGGTTACAATCCATGTTCCGAGAGCCCATATAACAGCAAATGCATGCAAAGGGTCAATCCATGATTTCCATTTGTCGTAAAAGCTCCTGCTGATAAGAATAATGGTATCTTCAAATAGAAGCACACCGAGGAGCGGTAGCAGCGCAGTTACCAGGAACCTCTCGGATTCGAATACTTTCTCTTTATAAATAATGTAAAGGAGAAGGCCCAATACTGCAATACTAATCCAGTTACCCACGGCATTGAATCTTGGAACAGACACCTGGAGTATCAATAGTCCGACAGAACCATAGAGGAGCCAGAGAAACCGCCTGTTCCACTCAGGCATGGTCAGTGACATTTGCAGTCTCTTACGCAGGTAGCTTACAACTATGATAATTATAATAAATTCGAGCGACATGTATTTTTATTAATCCCTGGTTTGCCGTTATGTTCAAAAAGATAATTGATTTTCCCTGAAATGCTGCACCAAAATTTTCATGGTCTTATACAAAAGTCTCATTTATGCTGCCTGAATAACCATTCCAGCATCCGCGGATCGCTGTATGCCGCCAGCCACGAGAAATGTCCAACTTCCGGATAATAGGTGAACCCGGGATGAGCGCCCGCTTTCAGTAATGCCGAAAGCATCTCCACATCATATTTCGGATTTACAGCGGGATCCTCCGTACCATGGAAGATCCATATCGGAATATGCGCTATAACGCTTGCTCTCGAAGTATCGCCGGCGCCGCAAACGGGAACTGCGGCGGCAAATAAATCCGGGTATCTCTCAATGGCATCATAAGTGCCATAGCCACCCATAGACAACCCGGTAATATAAATCCGGTTGGTATCAACGGGCATCGTTTTTATCAGTTGATGAATGAGTTTAATCAAAAGCTCCATAGGCTTTGCAGGGGCAGGCTGCAGTTTCATATCCGCTCCTGAAAAGGCGGACCATGAACTTTTTTCGGGGCACTGGGGAGCTATTACCAATGCAGGATGCAGCATCATATTTTCATCTGTGGCAAAATTCATTACACCCCATTTGAGCTGCGCTTCATTATCATTTCCGCGCTCGCCTGATCCATGCAAAAAAATAACCAGCGGATACTTCCTGAATGTATCTGCATCGGGAAAGAGCATGCGGTAATTTAAAGTGTCTTTACCGTCAATGAATTTGTTGAAGCTAAAGCGCGATGATGACTGCGGGAATGCAGTATGGCTGATTATACAACAAGTGACCGTAGCACAAATAAACGCTGGCTTAAAAAATTTCATGGTATGATTTTTATGTTATCGAATCAGCAATTCAGCAATTAACCTGCCGGTTGTTCTTTCATCTATATGGTTTGCTAAAGATAAGGCTAATCTGGTTTTTTGATGACGTATTGAAAAGTAGATATCTCAACTCCGAAATATGAATTTTAACCGGTACCTGAGGCGGCTGATCGTTTCATTTTGCGCAAAGCTCCGTGCGATATGCAGCAAAGCGGGCAGCAGGCATACGGATTGTTTCATGAAGTAAATTTATTATCCGTTTCCCGGGACAGGTAATTTCGGGGAAATAACTGCTCTTCTTTTTCAGCATACATTTATCTATAAAAATAATTCTAAAATATCAGAATTTTACTGCTGCATGATGCCTGCAGCAGAACCATCGATAGTACGGCAGTTCCTCTCTGAATTTTTAACCCTAATTTCAATGCGGAATTATTATTTTGTATACCGGTAAAATATGAAAGCTTTACCAAAACATCCTTTACTGGCGAAAATTGAATTGAAGCAACGTTCAATTGGATGGATGCTGTTTTCCCTGCAGAAAAAAGCATGCAGCTGGCTGCGGTAGCGGCAATCAGTTTTATTGCTATTACCGCCATCGGCGCCGTTGCCGGCTATCTTGATAATTATTATAATGAAAAAGTTGCCCGGTATGTTGCGGATGATCTCCGGAGAAAAATGTATCATCATCTTCAACATTTATCACTTTCATTATACAGGGTTTCCCGAGAACTATGGATGAATTGAATGTATTTGACATTTTTAAAAAGCAAAAGGAGAATATTTATTCATTGATCAATAACTGCAGCCTGATTTCTGCAACCAGCAAAAAAGATATGATTCGCTATCTCAGTGATTTCTTCAATACTATTAGTGATCCGTGCAGCGTAAAAAATACTTTTATCAGCAATGCAGGAAATGAGTAAGCATATTATATAAATGAGCTGCGAGGGGAGTTTGGTATCGTAATCGTTTGTTTAATTACCGTTGATTAATCATTTTTCAGGCCTTTGATAATTACATTGCCCGTACCATTTTTGTCGCACGGGTAGGTAAATTCTCTTTTTGCGGCTGCGGGATCATTAATAGTCTTGTAAAACTCATCAAAGTATGCCGGCGTTTCTTTTGCATATTTTGCATCCAACAGAGGACATTCCGTATAAAGCCTGCAGCTATCCGGCTTGGTTATACAAGGCAAAAACGTTTTTAAATGCCCCTCTCTCATCATGATCCCGACCATGATGATTCATTTCCTGATGTGGTGGTGGAGAAATGTAAAAAGGCATTTTCCAATTCTTTGCTGGCTAAAGAAGGAATGGAGCTGGTTGTCGGATAGGATTTTTAGAATCTGTAAAATTTAACCCGGCAATGCAATTATAAAACTGGTTCCTTCGCCTTCCTTACTTTCCACTGTTATTTCGCCACCATGCGCTTTTATGATATCATAGCTCAGGCTCAAGCCTAATCCTGTTCCGCTTCCTGTGGGCTTTGTTGTAAAAAATGGTTGAAAAATTTTTTCTTTGATAGAATCAGGAATACCGTTTCCATTATCCTTTACAGTAATTTCAACCTTATCATTTATTTTATGTGTTTTAACTTCAACTAACGGCTGATAGCTGTTAGCTGATAGCTTTTTTTTCTCGCTTACTGCATAAAAAGCGTTGTTGATTAAGTTTAATAACACTCTTCCCATATCCTGCGGAACGATGTTTATTTTACCAATGCTTTCATCAAAATCCGTTTTCATCCCTGCGTTGAAACTTTTGTCTTTAGCACGCATGCCATGATAGCTCAATCGTAAATATTCATCACATAAGGCATTGATATCGGCGGGCTCTTTTGTGCTTTTTGTTTGCCTTGAATGCTGCAACATGTTTTTTACGATGGCATCAGCGCGTTTTCCATGAAGTAAAATCTTTTCACTGTTTTGTTTTATATCGCTTGCCATGGCTTTTATTTCATCCATATCATTTTCATTATTCATTTCATTTGCCAATTCAATATTTACTTCAGCAAAATTATTCACGAAGTTTAAAGGGTTTTGTATTTCATGCGCAATACCTGCAGTAAGCTCTCCGAGCGAAGCCATTTTCTCACTTTGTATTAATTGCGCTTGCGCTGATTTTAATTCTGATAATGTTGATTCCACTTTGTCTTTTTGGTGTTGCAATAAAATATTTGCTTTTTGCCGCTGCTTGCTATTGCGCCATTGGATGGCCGCTATGAGCAGAAAAAAGGCCAACGCGGTAAGAAAAACATAAGTCAGTATTTTGCTTTGATTCTTTACACGGATTGTTTCCTGTTCTTTGCTGTTCAATTGTTCATTAAACTGCGACTGCTGAACTTCTGTGGCATTGAGATGTTGCTGAATTATATCGTTAAGGCTGTCTTTTAATTTGAGATAGTGGTAAGCGCTGTCGCGGTTGCCAGATTTTTCATAACAAATATTCAGCACACTTGCAGCGCGTAATTCTGCTGCAGGATCAGTTATCGGCAATGAAAGCCTGTAAGTTTCCTTTGCTTGTGCAATTGCTTCGTTAATTCTCCCCTGTTTCAGGTATGAGTCAGCCGAAAAAGCATAAAAATAATTAATGAGAAACTCGCCGTATTTTAAACATTCGGGTATTGCCGCCGCAATCACAGAGTCCGCCCTTTTGTAATCTTTTTTATAAAACAAATAATACTGCGTCCAGGACCAATAAGTGATAATGTCTGCTGCTAATTCTTTGGAAACAGCGGCAGTTGAATCCATTTTTTTGTAATAAAAAAGAGCTGAATCCGGCTTTCTAATGTCCAGGTATGTATCCCCGGTGAGCGCATATAAGTGAAGCGCCTGGTCGAAAAAAGGATCTTTGCTTACTTTCAAAAATGAAATTCCCTTAAAGCCGTTATTCAAAGCTTCCTTATCATCATCTAAATTAAAATAAGCCCATGTCAAATCATAATACAATGCCGAGAGGTAATCCCGGATGTTATATTGCTCCGAAAGGTTCAATCCTTTCAAAGCCATATTAAGCGCTTCTTTGTATTGTCCTGTATTGATATAATAAAAGCTTATCCGGGCATAAGCCAGGGCCAGATATTTTTTATCGGGTAGCGGGTAGGCAAGGTTTATATATTCGTTGCAATAATACAACGTGCTGTCCTGCTGATGATTAAAAAACATGTTATGCATGGAGAGGCTGTCAAGGGTATTGCATTTGGCGGTATCTGTAAGGTCTAAGCTCAGCTTATTTCTTAAACGGTTAATTGTTTCATTCTGGGCCAAACCCGATCCGGCATTCAGCAGAACCAGAAGCAATAATAATGAAGGCCATTTCATCAGATAAATTTATTGGAATATATTTTCGGGCAAGAAAATTGTGAGCTTATTTACCTCATTGTATAAATTTATACATTTAGGATGAATTAAAGTTGTGCGAATAAAAAATTATTGACTGCCGCAAATACAGATTGGTTTGTTCTTTTGTGATTCACGTAAACACAACCTGAATTTATATCATCATTTTTTCATTTCATTTAACTAAATAGAATATGTTTAGCCCACCCGACCTCCCCGGCCATCTTTCCAATGCACTTTATACCACCGGTTCAGGATTCAGAAATATTTTATACCTGCGGCGGGCTTTTGTTTTAGCGGCAGCCCCGAAATTGTTTACAATTTGCTAATCTCCCCAAAGCCGCAATGGACGCCGATTGTGTGGGGCATTGCACTTATTGCGATAAATATTTACCAAATATTAAGCGCTGCTTATCAAAAACGTTTCCTGAATTTTTCTGAAGATGAATTACAGGCGTTTATTTTAATCGGCGATAAATGGATGTGTTGAATTTTAAAAAAATGATTCGCTCGGGAACATGGGAACAATATGCCGAACACGAAATCATCAAAGGTGTGGATATAAAACCCTCCGGCTCCTTTCAGCATTCGGTTGGTAAATGCTAAATGTTCTTTATTGAGACTATAATGAACTTCGGCGGTCAACAGTTTATTGTGCTTTGCATAATATTCATAGTTCATACAGGTGTCCTTGTGGTCATAAAAAATAGCTGTTTGCACATTGCGGATTCAGGCACCCCCAGCTTTTGCAACTGCAAGGGAACCGCTTTGCATATCCGCAGCATATCAGCCGGTTCTTTCATGCGCAAAGCGGTGGAGCGCACTTTAGAAAGGCATGATTCAATTTTTAATTCATGGGTTTTTTCTGCTAACTGAATTTTCAGCTTATCATAAGCAGCATATTTCTTCCCGGGATTGTGGCTGGCCATAACAATTTATATATAAAATGTAAGTAAAGCGCCGTTGGTATAACGGATACGCCTACACGAAATCTTGTTGCTCCGGGAGGCCACTCTTTGCAGTTTTTGGTTCCGGTCTTTTCCCGGTGTTACTTTCAAAGGTCTTTATCAGGCCATCCTCTTTTGCGGTTAATGCATGTGCCTGCGCTTAATAACGCCTCCGGAGGTTTCACGTATAGCGCTGGCAAATACAAATGCCTTGTGATCTACTTCATTTACGAGGTTCTTAAGCTTGCGCAGCTCAAGCCTTGTAATAACCGTAAAGATAATATCGCACTCTTCATGTATCTCAAACTTGCCGGGCAGAAATCCCCGCTCGCCTTTATAGACGGTAATGCCCCTGCCCAATTCGTTTACCAGCCTGTCTTTTATGATCTCACTTTTGGCAGATATAATGGTAACCCCGGTATATGCTTCAATACCTTCCACTACATAGTCCACCGTTCTGGATGCGGTGAAGTAGGTGAGTATGGAATACAACGCAGTAGGCACGCCAAATTTTATCGCAGCAATACTGAAAATAACAATGTTTAATGCAAGTATGATTTCACTTATCGTAAAGCTCGTCCGCCGCCAGGTATATAATGCCAGCACTTCAATACCATCTACCGCACAGCCGGCACGCATGGTGAGGCCGATGCCGACACCGAGAAAAAATCCACCAAATACAGAAACCAGCAGGTTGTCTCTTGTAATTACACCGTGGGGAAGTATGTAGGGATAATAATACAGGCAGGCCCCCAGCAGAATAATGCAAAGCAGCGTTTTTAAAGCAAAATGTATGCTGATAGAAAAACGACTCATAATAATGAGGGGCAGATTTACCAGCACAATTACATAAGCAAGATTGAAATGATAAATTTCGTGGATGAGCAGGGAGATACCCGTAAGGCCGCCGTCAAAGAAATTGTTGGGTACCAAAAAGCCCTGCAACGCAAAACCGGCTATTATTACCCCGGAAACAATCAGCATAATGTCGCCGGGCTTAAAGCCATCATGCTTCAATTCTTTCACCACCGGCTTCATGGTTTGAAGCATACGAAGATTTTCCTGTTTCTTTTTGTCAAGCTTTTGCCGAGCGGTGTGTGTATAGAATTTATGGCTTTTGATAAATTCTACCTGCTTTTGCGTCCATTCATTTTTATTGTGAAAAATGCCTTTATTCTGGAGCTCATGATATAATTTTTGCGCGGTGGTAGTGTACCTGTTGGTTCCGATGTAATAAAGATCGGCATCGCACAGGATTTCGCCGAGCTTTGATTTTGGCTGTTGCGGAAGCTTTGTCGCCATAATTATCTCAGCTACTTTTTCAATCTGCTCGTGTGTGTAGCCAAAATCCGGTAAAATATCGGCGGCTATTTCACACGAAGCTTCCTCATGGTCATCATATGCTTTCAAAAAGCCTGCATCGTGCAATAAGGCAGCGGTTAAAAGAAGCTGCCTGGATTCGCCATTGATCTTTTCGGCTGCCGCCAGCTCTTTCGTATGGTTAAATACGCTTCTGGTATGTGCCGCATTGTGGTAAGCCAGATGGGGAGCAAGTTCCTGCTCCAGTTTTTTAAATATGAAATCTTTTAACTTCTCTACCTGCATAGAATCCCGATCTTTTATAAGAATTTCCTGTAATGGCCGTCAAATTTTGTTAAAGATATTGTATTAATGATGGGTTGCCAATTCTTGTTTCTAAAAATTCCGGCGTGCCTGGCAAATTTATGCTGCAGGTCTTTTACATCTTTATATTTCCCGGAATCCGCAAAGCGTTTGCAGTTGTTTCTGAACTGACAGATCCTGAAAACTAACAATAAAGGCTATACGAAAAAGCCGGTATACAACCAGGGATTTATCACGGCATCTTTTTAAAAACAGAAAGAAAAAAAACAGGGCTTGCCTTTGTTTCAAAAGAGGCGGGATAGGCATCTCCCTTCAGGTTATAACAGATGAGCAACTGTTCTTTTTCGAATTTATAGATAGCGGTAAAATGTTTGCCCGCATTCACTCCTTTCCTCCCGTAGATATCCATTTTATTACCGTGATGAATAACAATTCCTTTATCTGTACTTTCCGCTTCAAAAGTATAATTGCTGTCAGCAATAGTAAGCTTTTGCTTTTCGAAGAGAGAGGCCGGCAGGGCTTTTCCTCCCAGCTCCTGCCGCACGGGAATCCACACGCCGTCAAAATTCCCGGCATGCTTTGCGGCTTTCTTTGCCGCGGAACAGCCTAAAAAAACAGCTGCGAGCATTAAAAGAGCCAACTTTTTCATCAGCAAGTTTCAATAAATATATTTAAACGCTTACTGTTTTCCAAAAAAGTTTGAATTAATAGTGAGAGAATGATGTTCCTGACGATGGTTTCACGGCCAGAACAAACGGAACTTTCCCATGCCGTCGCTATTATAATGATAGTGATGATTATAGAAAAGGATACATCCCATAGCAAGACATACCCCTTTTGATATTTATTTTCAAATTCCTATTTATGTCTGCCTTTGCCGTCATGGCCGGCTCCCTGCATGTGTGGTTCGCGCATGGCTTCGTGCATTTCTGCTTTTTTCATTTCCGGATGAAAAACCTGTTGTCGTGTTTCGGAATGTTTCGCTGTGGGTACCTCCGTTTTTTGAACGCCCGGCTGGCGATTCTGCCGGTTTATATGCTGTGGGGTGTGGGCTGCCGTATTTAACGGTGCGCTTTGCTCCTTTTGCGCGGGATTATTTATCTGACGCTTTGGAATCATATTGCCGTGTACATTGGATGAATTTGATATACGCATCTTGCTGTTGTGCATTGTCACATTATTTTTTTCAGCCGGGGTATTACCCTGGTGCACCGGCTTTTCTACAAATAAGCGCTCGGGCCTGCCGTGATTTACCGATGCAAACTGATTTTTATCGGAGCGCGCCATCTTTTGTTGTGCAAGTTGTACAGATGTTGACGCTACATGATGCTCCCTGGCAATAAGCCGGTCCCTGGGAGTAGGCATTGCATTTACCCCACCGCGACCGTTAAAGCTTGCCCTGTTATTTACAATCGTGGTATTATTTATTACAGTTCTGTTAACATAAGTATTGTGTACTACCGCAGTGTTTACGCGGGTAACTGCAGTATTATAGCGGAATACATGGCCCTGCCACAGGCCACCGACAAAGCCCGTCCCAAAATAACCACAGCCATAATTTATACCTCCGTAAAAACCTACTTGCGGGCCCCAATAACCGGTATGCCATACATAATAATTATCAGCAAGGGCCCAATAGCCGGGAGTCCAGTAAAAGCCGATTTCAGGCGGCAGTACCCATTCGCCCGGAACCCAGTAATATCCGCTGTTATCATCATAGGCCCAGTAACCCGGAATCCAGATGTATCCATCGCCCGGGCAATACGGCTGTGTATATACCGGCAAAGGCGGAGGTGCTATAGTAATGGATACCCCTACCTGCGCTATCGACCGCTGCGCTGTTATAATTACTATTACCACAGGAATCATGTATTTTAATATCTTTTTCATAAAGTGATTTTTTGATGAATAAAAATTTTTCGTTTTTTTTCATTAATCCCGAATCATTTATTGAAAAATCAATTATCATGCCTCCTGTACCCGGTGAGCGTTAAAAAAATGATTGAATATTTTAGGAAGAATTTCGCACATGCGGGCAGCTATGTAACGGCGAATCACTTATATGTCCTGAAAAAGCAGGCCATAAATCCGTAACGGATGCATCCCTGAACAGAGGGGAAATTTCCACTCACGGTGCATGCGCATCACAGTAAGTCCTTAGTGGAATTATAAGACTAACGGTAACGAGCAACCGAAAAATTGATATGCTATTTTGCAACTTGTGTTATGGCACATCATCGCAGCCATATTTCTCTTATGATAATATAGATGCCCATCAATAATACGAACCATCCAAAACCTTTTTTGAGCTTATTGCCATTGACCACTTTTCCGATCCATCCGCCTACAAAGACACCGGCAATCGCCAATCCTGTAACGGAGAGCAGCAACGTCCGGTCCATTTCAAAATGCCCCTTGTCTCCCAGGAATCCTGCAAGCGAATTCAGTGCAATAATCAGTAAAGAGGTACCTATGGCTTTTTTCATTGGAAGGCGCAGAAGCAATACCAATGCAGGTATTAACACAAACCCTCCGCCTGCGCCCAGAAAGCCTGTTACGAGCCCTATTCCCATTCCATATAATATTAGTTTGGCAAAGGCTGCGGCAGGCGTCCCCGGCTCTGTTTTCATATCCGTACTCCTGATCATGGAGACGGAGGCGAGCAACATCAATACTGCAAAAAATACCATGGTAAGAACAGAAAAATGCAACGTGGTATTTCCCATGGGAATATTTTCAGGAATATGCGGAATGATAATTTTGCGTGTAATAAAAACGGTAATGATGGATGTAATACCAAATAAAAAAGCAGTATTGAAATCAACCAGGCGCCTGCGCCAGTTGTTAAGAGCGCCAATCAGGCTGGTAGCACCTACCACAAACAGGGAATAAGAAGTGGCGGCCACAGGCGCTACGCCGAAGAGGTATACCAGTACGGGCACCGTAAGAATGGAACCCCCACCGCCAATAAGTCCTAAAGATATCCCGATGAATAATGCGCCAATATAGCCGGTCAGTTCCATCACGCGAAATTGCTTTATGAAAAACGCCCGAACGGTGATTTATATCACACTGCAGCATTTACTTTTCCCATCCATTCGATGGAGTTTCTGTGCAATACGAGATATTGCTTTGCTTCCATCTTTTTCAGCAGCCTGCTGATTACCTCGCGTGAAGAATTCAGATCATTGGCAATCTCCTGGTGTGTCAGCTTCAGGTTATTGCCGAAGTGTTCCGCCTGTCGCTTAAGGTAAAATTCCAGTCGTTCATCCATATTGCTGAAGGCAATGGCGTCAATCGTTCGCAGCAATTCTTCAAAACGTTCGCGGTACGACAGTATTACAAACTGGTACCAGCTTTTATACCTGTGCATCCATTTATCCATATATTCAAGAGGCACATTCAATACTACGGTATCGGTCATGGCTTTAGCCAGTACCTCGCTTGTTTGTTGCCGTATGGCGCAGATGAGCGAGAGCGAACACGCCTGTCCCGCAGTAAGCGAATAAATAAAAAATTCCTGCCCTTCATCATCCTCGCGGTATAGTTTTACAGAACCTTCCAATATCAGCATGGCGGAACGAATGGTTTGTCCCATCCGCAGCAAGGTGTCTCCGGCTTTTATTTCCTTTATCGCCCCGTGCTCTGCCAGTTCATTATACAATTCTTCTTCCAGTCCGGGGAAAATCTTTTTTAGGTTTTGTTTGTCCATATTTCTAAGTTAGCGCAAAATTGGCAATAGCGGCTTACCTGTAACTGATGATTATTAATTGTTGAGAAATGTTAATTGATTACATCGAAGTTGTCAGCAATAGTAATCGATCTTGCTCCCGTTCCATCACAATATCTGCGTAACAGAATCAGAGCTGTTTAAAATTGCCATTAGTGATAATATATTCCCGCAGAGAAAAAACTTTTTTCATCACCTATCTGCGGGCTAAAACAAATACAAAATTTTCGGCAGGCATTTTTAAGCAGCTTCATATTTATTTTACTTCTCTACCAATAATGAGGGCTTTACTTCATTCATAAGCTCCTTTTCCGTATCTTTAACAGTTTAGCTTTTAAACAAAAAAGTGCCCGAAGATTTTTTACATTATCCTGCAGCGCCTATCGCTTTGAAAATAGTGGTGTCAACAGGCATTGGCATGCTGGTAGGTATGGAACGCAAATGGTCGAACAAAGATGCAGGCATCCGTACCTTTTCGCTGGTGGCTCTGTTAGGAATGCTCACCTCTATGCTTGGCGAAGCATATATTGTAACTGCGATGGCGGGTGTGCTGCTGCTGATCGCTCTTATCAACTTACGCAGCATGCTTGATGATAAATCGCTCGAGATAACAACCTCTGCAGCGTTGATAGTGAATTTTATATTAGGGGTATTGGTGGGAGCCGGGCATATTTTTACGCCCGTTGCAGGAGCTATTGTAATGACTATGCTGCTTGCATGGAAAACGGAACTCGACAGGTTTGCAGGCGGCCTGCAACCTTCCGAAATAAGAAGCGCTATTATACTTGGATTGATTGGCTTTGTTATCTATCCGATATTGCCCGACCGATTTATTGACCACTGGCAATTGTTTAACCCGAGCGATGCATGGATAAGCGTCATTGCTATTGCGCTCATAGGTTTTGTAAACTATGTATTTCTGAAAGTGTTCAGCACACGCGGGCTGTACCTCGGCGCTATTTTCGGCGGCCTCATCAACAGCACAGCAACTATTGCCGAAATAAGCGAGCGGGCAGAAACAACGGGATTGACCTCGCAGCTAAGCGCGCTGAGCCTGCTTACAACAATTGCCATGTTTGTAAGGAACCTGATTCTGGCAACCCTATTTTCGCCGCAGTCACTGGCGGCAACACTTATTCCGCTGCTGGCAATGTCCATAGTGGCTGCGTTGTGGCTGTGGCGCGATTATAAACAAAATAATCAAATAGAGAATTCCGGAAGTGTTTTAAAACTTGACTCTCCCGTTTCCGTGAAAAAGATTTTGAAATTCGGCGTTTTGTTTGTTGTCATTCAGATAGGCGGCATATTGCTTACAAAAGCTTTCGGCGGATATGGCATAATGGCAACAGGGTTTTTCGGCGGATTAATCAGCAGCGCAAGCACTACCACCGCAGCAGCCACACTGGCAATGCACGGCACTATCACCCCGTCGCTTGCAGGAAGCGCGGCCGTATTGTCTTCTCTGGCAAGCGCTATCATAAATCTGCCGATTGTATGGCGAACCGTAAAAAATAAAATGGTAGCAAAAAAGCTGACACTGCAAATCGGCTCTATTATTTTCACAGGCATTGCAATGGTTGTGGTGGACAGGGTTTTCCACCTGTCTGAAATGATATTACCTTAAAAGCTCTTTCTGTGTGGTGATTACGGAAATAATAAAAAATACAGGGACAGTAAACCGGATTTATTAAATCTTATCAGGTAAGAAATTACAAACAATGTATATGAAAGTGCAAAGCTGATTATCTTAAAAAGCCCTGTGCACCGCCTCATCCCATCACAGGATCGCTCTTCGTCGGCTTTCCGGTTTCTACCCTGCCGGTATATCTTTTTTCAAAATTGTGGTTGCCCTGCACTTTTAAGGTAAAGTCATACCAGCCATAACTTCTGCTGAGATCAGGCTTTACAACACCGGTTGCTTTGCTTTCAATGTTTTTACTGATTGCTGAATTACCATAAGCATTATCAGTAATCATAACAACATAATTCTGCGAACCGGTGTTATTAAATTTTATTTCTGCATTTCCATCGGACAAATGTTTTACAGTAATCTGCAATTGCGGATCATCAGCACTTCCCCGGAACCATCTTGAAAATCCGTTTGGCCCATGCACTTCAAGGTGATATTGATTATTATCAAAATCACCCACCGGCCATTCATCCTCCAAACTGTCTCCGGCAACTACTGCATAATTTCTTTCTTTAAAATCGTATCGCTGAAAGTTGCGTGCATATACAATGAAGGGTGAACCAAGTGCTTTGTCCCTGAAAATATTATTATCGGCGCCGACTGTTATTTCAAAGCTATTTTTATCCGCATTAAAATTTCCATCCGCAAAAATTTCATAAGGAAGCGCACAAGCATCACGAATACCTTTCTCCTGCTGTGGCATGTAAGGCGACTTATCCGGCGCAAAATTCAAGGTGGCCATTTCATCGTTGGTGAGCGCTTTGTAATTGGAAGGAACATTTTTGAATTTCGCTTTGTGAATCGTTTCAATGAAAGGATCTTTTTCAATGAAAGGAAGTCCCGTAATTTTTTCCCCGTTATATTTCCTGAATACAGAGGTAAGGTCGCCACTTACAGTGCGTCGCCAATCGGTGATGTTGGTTTCTTTAATGTTCTTACCAAATTTTTTATTCAGAAATGTTTCCAGGAACCGGATAGATGATGTATGATCGAATACCTGTGAATTTACCCAGCCTCCCCTGCTCCAGGGAGAGGCAATTACAAGGGGCACACGAAAGCCAAGACCAATGGAACCGGGAAAATCTTCTTCCATGTGCACCCAGTCAACACTGGTATCAATTCCTTTGGAAACCTTGCCCGTACTGCTATCACGGCTATCCGGCGCGGTAAACGGCGGCACATGATCAAAGTACCCGTCATTTTCATCATAGGTTAAAATGAAAATAGTTTTCTTCCATACTTCCGGATTTTTGGTAAGTATATCCATCACTTCAGACAGATACCAGGAGCCGAACCATGGTGCGCTCGGATGATCAGAAAAAGTTTCCGGCGCTACCAGCCATGATACGGTGGGCAACTTGCGCTCTTCCACATCTTTCCTGAATTGATGCAGGATGTCTCCTTTCGGAATATTGATTTCGCGATCAGTACCATCATCGCTGTAGTTCAGCGGGGTAAGCTCATGCTGGTACGGATCGCCGGAGTTTACTGCAAACGCTTTTTCGTGAAGGGTCTTCTGAAACGGCGAAAGGCTTTCATATTTTTCCAGGGTCCATTTTTCCTGCTCAGATTGTACATAGACCAGCTCCTTTTGCAGGCTTTGCAACTTCATTTGAGCGGCATTCAGATCTTCACTTCCTTCAGCAAGGGTCGGTATTTTTCCCTGGAGCACTTCTATATCATCCCGGATCTTTTTTATTTTTACCGGCAGGTAATTAATATACCTTTTCGAAAGCTTTACATTGTATTGATGGAAATATTCCAACGAATTATCGCCAAAGTTGCCCAGCCATGAATCTTCTTCATCTGTGAAGCCCCCATCCACACTTATTTCATTCTGGTATATCTTCCATGAAATATTATTTTTTTCAAGCAGCTCCGGGAATGTTCTCCATTCAACTCCTCTCTCAATATCGCCGTTATCAACAAAAGCTTTAAGTTCCGGTTTCTTATCTGCCCTTATCGTGCCGCTCCAGAAGTGAAGCCTGTTGGGATCGGTGGGCGTAAGCGATGCACAAAAGTTCATATCGCAAACAGTAAATGCATCTGCCAATGCATAATAGAAAGGAATGTCGTCGCGGGTATAGTAACCCATCGTAAGCGGCATATCTTTATATTCCTCGTCGCCTGATTTCTTTGCTTCAATCCAGTTGTCATAGCGGCCGTTATTCCTCGCACCCGTCTGGCTTTCACGGCTATGGGGTAACGAGCCCATCCACGTGATCTTTGTATCTTTTATATCGAGCCGGAAAGGAGCGAACGTTTCCCCTTTTGCATTTTTCTGCAACCATACTTTATTATTATCCGGAAGCGTGATCGCTCTTGGATCGTTGTAACCCCGCACTCCGCGCAGCGTTCCGAATGCATGATCAAAAGAGCGGTTTTCCTGCATCAGCAGTACAATATATTCTGCATCCATAAACGTACTGCCCGCCTCAGGATCGATGGCTAATGCTTTTAAAATGGAAGGTGGCAATGTGGCCATTCCTGCTGCACCGGAAAGCAGCATGGCTTTTTTCAGAAATTCTCTTCTTGTATCCATAAAACAATTGATGCATTAAAAGTAAAGATTAATGCCATTCATTTTCACAGATAAAATAAAATTCAAATGTTGATAATAGAAAAATAATGTTTTATTGACAGAAAATTTAAAAGGAAATTTTTCAAAATAGGTTATTATGATCCGCTATTGAGAGACTGCCCAAAAAATAATTAGTTCATTTTTCGTTTTCTCAAAACAATTTCTCCATTACCCAAATAGCCTGCAAACTCCCAACCATTAAAATAAAAAAAGTTCAGCACGAAGGCATCATTAGCCTTGTTGTTGAATTTCAGGGCATGGCCGCTGCCGTTGGATACCAGCTTTCTTTGCCCGGGTCGCCCGTATTCAAAATATTCTTTATTACCGAGGGCAACTGAAGTACATTGTGCATATTCTGCATGGATGCTGTCTAACCGTATGCCATTTACATAGCCATGTACATTGAAGCTGTCAATACGAATATCGTTATCGGGAGCTGCCTGTGAAAAGGCCAGGGATGACTGTAATAAAAGGCAGATGAATATAATTTTTTTCATAAAGGTTGATTTATATTTTGTACACCAATTTACCAAAGCCTCTCTCACCTGCGAAGAAAAAGAAATAATTCTTTGTGAAGGGAATGTTTAATTTTTAACGTGTGTGAGGTATTTTGCGAAAAAGAACAACGAAAAAATTTCAATGCTCTCCTTATAGATTCGGCTGATCCGACCATTTGATTTAACTTTAGTTAATAAAAAAACATAACAATGGTAATTGAAAGAACTTCCAAAGAAGTGATCATCAGGCTTCCGGCGTCTATAGATACGGAGGGTCTTCAAAATTTTATTGACTATCTCGTTTATAAAGAAGCAACTGCAAACTCCAAAGCTACACAAGAGGAGGTTGATAAAATTGCTAAAGAAGTAAAAAGAGGATGGTGGAAGAAAAATCGCAAACGTTTTATTAAATGAAGAAAATAATTGTTGACACCAACATTATTTTCTCATGTCTCCTTAATTCCCGGGGAATAGTTGGAGACATAATATTTAATTCCGGACACGCCTTTGAGTTTTATAGTAATCAGTACATGAGGTTTGAAATTCGAAAGCATTGGAATAAGCTGCTAAAAGCTTCCAAAATGAATGATTCAGAATTGAGAACTGCTTATGAAAAATTAACAACCAGGCTAACATTTATTACTACAATCTCAATAACTACTCTCATCCAATTTCACCTTCCCTTTAAAAGTCCAGAATACAAAACCCGTGTACACGCCTACCAGCGGCGTTCCGATTAATGCAATAGTGAGTAATATTTTCATCGTTTTTGGAGAGGATGCTGCATTGGCTATCGTAATGCTGTTAGCCGCATTATTACTGGCATATAATAAATTAGGAAATACCTCCACTGCTACGGCAATCAGCAACGAAGCAATCACTACGGATGAGCTCAGGAATGCAAAGCGATAATTTCCCTTTTTCAGCTGGCGCGGAATGTTTGCAATGGCCAGAACCATTAAAGCAGGAAAAATAAAATATTGGGGATTCGCTTTTAGTTTATCGCTCAAATGGGGTACATACAGCAATGTATATACACTTGTAAGACTGAATGCCACAATAAAAAATACATTGAAGCTCTTGGCCAATATCGTAAGCTTGGTGTACAACCGGTTCTCCGTTTTCATAGCAAGATATATCGCGCCATGCATCATGAACAAAGCCAGCGTTGTTACCGCCACCAGTATCGAAAATAAATTAAAGAATTGCAGCCATCCACCCGTGTATTCATGATTGGCATCTAATGGCATGCCCAATGCAACATTGCCCAGCACCAATCCCAATGACAACGTAACCACAATACATGCAAATGAATATGTAAAGTCCCAGATGAACCGCCATCTTAATCCGGGCTCTTTACTTCTGAATTCAATGGCAACAGCCCGCCATATCAATCCGATCAGGAAAATAAATATCGGCAGGTAAAATGCGGAAGACAATGCGGCGTACGCCACTGGAAATCCTGCAAATAAAGCACCGCCGCCGATTACGAGCCATACTTCATTGCCATCCCACACCGGGCCTATTGCATTCATTGCAATCCTCCTGCTCGTTTCTTTTTTTAAAAACAAATGCAATGCACCCGCACCCAGGTCAAACCCATCGAGGATCGCATAGCCGCTGATGACAGCACCGAATACCAGGAACCACCATGTATTGTAATTAATTCCCAGGAACATCTTATTTCATTGTGTTTGTATCATTGAATTTTCTTTGAACCCAAAATGTTCCGATTGCTCATCTTCACGTGACATATAATATTGAGGCCCGCGTTTTATTTTTTTGTTCATCATATACAAAAACAAAAGGAACAGGGTGATGTACACCAGCGTAAACAATATTAATGATATCAAAACCTGGTTGGCTTTTACAATGGTTGATAATGCATCCGGGGTGCGAAGCAATCCGTATACCACCCAGGGCTGCCGACCCATTTCTGCAGTGTACCACCCGAATTGATTGGCCAGCTGTGGCAGCCACACACTCCATGTAAATACAACCAGCAGCCATCGTTTATCAAACAGCCTTCCCCGCCACCATTGCCAGCAGGCATATAGGGTAAGCACGATCAGCATCACCCCAATGGCAATCATCAGATGATAAAACTGGAACACTGCATTCACCTGTCCGGGCCGGTCTTCGGGCTTAAAAGCTTTTAATCCTGTTACCGGTGCACTGAAACTCCCATGCACCAAAAAACTCAATCCACCCGGAATATGCCATCCCGTTGTTTTCTCTTTCTGCTTATTTACCCATCCGAAAATATACATTGGCGCTGCAGCGCTGCTGTCAAAGTGGCCTTCCATTGCTGCGAGCTTGGCCGGTTGATTTTTTGCAACACCTTCCGCGCTCCTGTCGCCGGCATATAATTGCGCAAGCGAACAAACCGTTGCCACCACAAGCGCAATTTTAAAGGCAGGCTTTGCAATATCCAAGTAACGGTTCTTAATAATATAATATGCATTTACGCTAAGCACTAAAAATGCGCCTGCCAGAAAAGCGCCTAACCACACATGCATCAGCCTTTGCATGCTCGACGGGTTAAATACCATCGCCCAAAAATCAGTGATCTCCGCTCTTGCATGCAGCCCCGTGCCCACGATATGAAAGCCCGCAGGCGTTTGCTGCCAGCTATTTGCCACCACGATCCATACCGCGCTGAACATAGAACCCAGCCATACCATTATGGTTGATATAAAATGTACGCGCGGGCTCACACGATTCCATCCGAATATCAGCACGCCGAGAAAACCACTCTCCACTGCAAAAGCAAAAATGCCTTCTGCAGCCAGCGCACTGCCAAACACATCCCCCACAAACTTCGAGTACACGGCCCAGTTAGTTCCGAACTCAAACTCCATGATGATGCCGGTAGCTACGCCGAGGCCGAATATCAGCGCAAAAATCTTTATCCAGAAACGCGTCATGTCATAATATACCTGCTTCCCGGTTCGCACGTACATTCCTTCCATGATCACCAGGATCAAACCAATACCAATGCTAAGCGGAGGATAGATATAATGAAAAGCGATAGTGAAGGCAAATTGTATCCGTGAAAGAATTTCCGTATTCATAGTCGCGAGTGGTCCGGCAAAGGTATTTCATAATAAATAATGAATATTGAACAAGGAATAATTAATAATGAACAATGGGGTAGCTTCAATAAATTTATTTTGTCCGGACGGCGTTTTTACAGGATACTTTTAGTAAAGACTCTTACCTGCGCGAAAGCAGGAAAAAATGGAAAACAAAAAACAAAAATGGTAAAGCTTATTCTTTGATATTTATTTGCCTGCAGGCACCGAATGAATATATAGCACAGCAGCCAAGAGCCATTTTTGTTATTAACTTTTTTAAATCCGGAATAAAAATTGTGGACTAACTTTATATTCCTGATTCATAACATTGCCGGCTGATGCGATGGTTGTATTTAATGCAGGTTTTGTGATCATGAAATTGTTATACCCGCCGGCAATGATCGGCTTAAAAAAGTTCCTTGACCGGAACGCCTCCGGATTTTATGAAAGGTATAGATATCATCCCCGCGTTAAAAGCTGTTTTTATTGTATGTCTGCACTTTAAAATTCTGCCAGTTGTTATTTCTCCCTTATTTTTTATCCAATTAAAAACTTTGTTATGAAACGATTGCTACTCTTTGTATTTCTTATTTTATCTTTTAATGCCTTCGCATCCAATAACGCATTGTACTTTGATACGGATGCCAGCGTTACGGGCTTATCAGGTGTGTCTCCTTCCCAGTTCACAGTAGAGTTCTGGATTTTGCTCGATTACGCGGGCAACCTGTACCAGGGTGTGTACTGGTCTGCCAATGAATCTGATGAAAGAGGGGTATATGTAGAACAGGATCATACGATTTCCATATGGGATCAAAACCAGGCGCAATACAATTCATCTGTTGCACTGCCGCTTCAACAATGGACCCATGTGGCTTTTTCCTATGACGGGTCCAACCTTAAAGTGTATATCAACGGTTCGCTGGTGAACACGCTCACGGGGTCGGGAATATTGCTGCCGACAACGAATGTTACAATGGGCTATGGAAACGGCGTGTATGGTGATTATGACATGGCCAATAGTGCGCTGGATGAATTCAGGATATGGGATGTGGCCAGGAGCCAGGCGGATATACAGGCCGATGAAAATATTGAACTTACCGTGCCTCAAACCGATCTGGTACGGTATTATAATTTCGATCAGGGAATTGGCGGAGGGAATAATACCGGTATTACCACGTTGCCCGATGTAACGGGAAATTCATCCGGCGGCACTTTAAATAATTTTACTCTTATGGGCAGCACATCCAACTGGGTTTCAGATGACGGGCCGTTGCCTCTTACGCTAACTTCCTTTAAGGGGTATATTTCCGGAAATGATATCCTGCTGCAATGGACCACATCGCATGAAATAAATGTGCAAAAATTTGAGATTGAAAAGAGCACCTCGGGCGCAGCTTTCCGCGATGTTGCAGAAGTGGCCGCACAGAATGCTGCCGGTGTCAGCAGTAATTATGAATGGACGGATTATGATGCATCGGTGTCGGAAAATAATTTATATCGTCTTAAAATAATGGATGAGGATGGTAATTTCACCTACAGCAATGCGATCAACATAAGAGGCGCCGGTTCGTCATCAGGATTAAAAATTTATTATCTCAGCGGAATAGGTAAGTTGTTTGGACTCCGGATGCCGCCGGCGGCGCCGGCAGGAAATTACAGGCTGAGCATTTATAATAGCGCCGGAGTGCTCATACAATCGCAGCAACTCAACTACGATTCTTATTCGAATATTTATCATATTCAAATATTGCGCCCTTCAGTAGCGCCTGGCATTTATACGCTTGTAATGGATAAAGGCAGCTATGTACTTTCTAAAAATCTATGGGTGCAATAGACGTTATTTTTACCGCGATTTATGCCTGGTACTTCGTGAAAATTTTTCCGCAGCGAAATCCCCTTTTGGGGATTTCGCGCTTTGTATGTACCGGTTATCATTTTCCCGATAAATCAAATTTGCCGGGAAAAAATCACACGGGGCAATTGCATAAATTAGCGCATGAAGTATTTACTCCTGGCGGCATTATTTGTTCCGGTGGTGGTGCCGGCACAGCAAATTTCGGCATTTATTCATCATTGCCATAATGCTATCATCATAAACAACACTGTTACGATCTATGATACAAAAAGAATTTGCCAATAAGGCTGTGCAGATTTTGCGGGATGATGAAAATGTCACTGGGCTTGCAGCCGGCGGCTCATGGATCACAAATGAAATAGATGAATATTCTGACCTTGACCTCATTCTTGTTACACACGATAAAATTTCTCCCGATAAAAATAAAATGGTGGATTATGCCACGCGTTTGGGTAAGCTGCTCTCCGCCTTTACGGGCGAGCATGTTGGTGAACCGCGGTTATTAATTTGTTTGTATGATGATCCGCTTTTGCATGTAGATATTAAGTTTTTGACCCTGAAAGAATTTGAACAACGGATAGAAACGCCGGTTATATTGCTGGATAAAGGCGATACATTAAAATCAATTCTGCGGCAAACAGAGGCTAAATTTCCATACCCGGATTACCAATGGATAGAAGACAGGTTTTGGGTATGGATCCACTATATGCTTACAAAAATAAGCCGTGGTGAATACTTCGAGGCAATTGAATCGCTCAGCTTCCTGCGGCAAATGGTATTAGGCCCGCTGCTGCATATTAAGAACGGCAATTTGCCAAGAGGGGTTCGCAGGGCAGAATTTCTCCTGCAGGAAAAGGATGTTGAAAGCATTAAAAATACCATCGCATTTTATTCAAAAGATTCCATACTGGAAAGCCTGCAACAGGCCGTGTCGCTCTACCGCCATTTGAGAAATGAATTATTTGCGACTAATATCGTTTTACATGCTGATGCAGAACAAAGGGTGATGAAATATTTTAAAGAGGTCAATCAGTATTAGCCATAGTTTTCATCCCGCCTATAATATAAGCCTTATTAAAAATTTTGAATGATTGCCCGGCTGATAACGTTACACACTTAGTGGTCGCTTTCATTGGCATGCTTTACAGAATTTCTTGTATAATCCCAGTCATCATAAAATCTTTCCTCAAATGTATGCGATGATGGTTTTCCGTATTTCAGTATCACATACGTCATATACAGTATCACAAAAGGCAGAAAGAAAAATAATCCGAAAATAATTTCAATGTCAATGCCGGAATAAGGAGCAGACTGCATGCAGAGCACGTACAGAGTAGCAACAGCCACAACTACAAATACTTTTTTCATTGGTTTATTATACTTTAAGTTTTGTCAGCACTCAATAGCATTTAGCGCAAGTATTTTGCCAATTTTTACCGGGCAATAGCTTGTTTTATTAATCAGGTTCTTCCTTTTCACTTATGGTAATAAGCAGGATGGAATTATTTTCTTCTTTTTTATCCAACTGCATGAAGAAAGCTTTTTTAAAACTTTTAATCGGGTGAACTTTCCTCAATTTAATTAGCTTTGAAGCACACTATAAAACTCTATGCTGATATGAAAAAAATTTTATTGCTGGTTATCCTTGGATTTTTCACTGTAAATTCTTTCGCACAACCCTACGAGCCCAACTGGGAGTCGCTGAATAAACGCGGAATTCCTTCATGGTTTAAAGAAGCAAAGTTTGGCATCTTTATTCATTGGGGAGTATATGCCGTGCCATCGTATGCCCCGGTGATAGAGAACAGCGGCGAGAGTTATGCAGAATGGTATTGGTATAGAATTCATGAGGGAGACAAATACTTCAAGGCGTTTCATGACAAAAACTATGGCGCGGACTTTCAGTACCAGCAATTTGAATCGCAGTTTACAGCCAGCATGTTTGATCCGCAACAATGGGCCGATATTTTCAGGCGATCCGGTGCAAAATACGTGGTGCTCACTTCCAAACATCATGAGGGATATTGCTTATGGAATGGCCCCGAAGCCGACCGCGACTGGGGACGGGCATGGAATGCAGTGACCGGTACGCCTCATCGTGATTTATTAGGCGATTTGTCGGATGCAGTTCGTGCAGCGGGATTAAAGATGGGATATTATTATTCGCTGTATGAATGGTTTAATCCTTTGTGGCTTGCCGATAAGCAGCTTTACGTAACCCGGCACATGATTCCACAGTTTAAAGACCTGGTAACACGCTACAAGCCTTCCGTAATTTTTGCAGATGGTGAATGGGAGCTGCCCGATACCGGCTGGCACAGCCCTGAATTACTCGCGTGGTTGTTTAATGAATCGCCGGTAGCGAAAGAGGTGGTAGTAGACGATCGCTGGGGAAGTAATACCCGTGAAAAAAATAAAGGTTGCATGTACGCTACTTCTGAATATGGCAGCGGCATGAGCCCCAATGTGGTTTGGGAAGAAAATCGCGGCATCGGCCATTCATACGGCTACAACCGGAATGAACAGCTCAGCGATTACAAGAGCAGTCACGACCTGATATTGATGCTTGCAGATATTGTTTCCAGGGGCGGTAACCTGTTGCTGGATATAGGCCCTACGGCCGATGGCCGGATCCCCGTGATAATGCAACAACGCCTGACCGACATGGGTAAATGGTTATCGGTAAACGGGGAGGCGATTTATGCCACCGTGGCGTGGAAACATTCTGCCCAATGGAGCGAAGGCAGGATGCCGGAAAAAAATGACAAAAGCTTTATGGCAGGATATGATGCAGCTGAGCTTGTAAAGCCAAAAGCAAACGAAGCCCATATTGAATATTTCTTTACTAAAAAGAATAATAGTGTTTATTGCATTGTTCCGGATTATGCACCACAGTTACAGATACATGATTTAAAAATTACACCGGCAACAAAGGCAGCTATTTTGGGTTGCAATAAAATTTTTAGCTGTAAGCAACGCGGTAAAGATTGTGTGATTGATCTGTCTGACGCAAAGCCCGGTGATATTCCTTCTGAAATTTTTGTTGTTAAGCTGAATGAAGTGGCCGACTGATATTCAAAATGCAATTAAAGCCGGCATTAACAATACTAACGGATATGTATAATCGAAAATATTTTTGCTGTTAAAATGTTTATTAAATATACTTTATTCCTTTCAATACATTTAAAGAATGATTCGGATATGCTGTCCTGCATTTTTTAGATCCGGGTATTGAGTATTTCAGCTAAAAATTTTTTTGGATGTATTATCTTGTCAATCTATGATAACAAATGAATTATTGGCGCTTGCCCGGAAAATCTGGGATTACCATCATATGCGTCATTCGCTTGAGAAGGCGGACTGTATTTTGGTATTAGGCAGTCATGACCTGCGGGTGGCGGAGCGCGGAGCAGATTTATATTTACAGCAGTGGGCGCCAATAATTATCTTTTCCGGCGGACTCGGCAATTTTACAAAAGGACTATGGAAAGAATCAGAAGCCGATCTGTTTGCATCGGCAGCCATGCAAATGGGGGTTCCGAAAGAGTCCATTCTCATTGAAAATAAATCGGCCAATACGGGCGAAAATATTTTATTTACGCAGCAGCTGCTTGCCGAAAAGAACATGCATCCGGAATCTTTCATACTCGTTCAAAAGCCATATATGGAGAGGCGAAGTTTTGCAACATTTAAGAAGCATTGGCCTGATAAAAAATTGATCGTTACCTCTCCTCAGATTTCTTTCGAAAGCTATCCCAATAAAGAAATAAATATTGAACGCGTTATCAATATAATGGTGGGCGACCTTCAAAGGATAAAATTTTATCCTGATAAAGGATTTCAGATACCCCAGGAAATTCCGCCTGATGTATGGAATGCCTATGAACATCTTGTTGCGGCGGGATTTAATCAGCATTTAATGAAGGAATAATACATCAGAAGGCCGGAAAATTCATATTCTTCACCGGTTATAACTTTTTTAATTCCGCAAGCAATATTTACTGAAAGTAGTCAGGTAAAACATCTTAGCTCAGCCACGCTGCTCCTGATTAAAATTATTGTTGCGCAGAGCCATTTACCGTCCTTACTAAGTGAAAACACTTGCCTTGCATAATATTTTAACCTTCATAAGCGTTTTGACTTGTGTATGACAGGAGAAATTTAAAAAGTACGTATCAGAATTTCAATTAACGATTGCGATTTGTATAGGTGCATTTTATAAAAGTAAGCTAGCTGATATTTCTCCGGGGAAAACTTGGGGATCCCGTTAAACAAATGGAATATCAATGGGATTCCAAAACTATTTCATAATTAAAAAAAATTTTGAATCCATTGAAAACCTTTACTTCACTGCTATTCTTTTTTTCTGCTTTGTGCCTGTCTTCGTTTGGGCAAACTACTTCTTCCTACACATCAAGTGGTACTTTTTCATGGACATGTCCTGCAGGGATAACCTCTGTTAAGGTAAAATGTTGGGGCGCCGGTGGCGCCGGTGGCGGGGTTAAGAAGAACGGAACCCATGGAGGCGCCGGAGGTGCCGGAGGCAGCTTTGCTGAAAATGATAATATTGCCGTTACACCGGGTGCCACCTATACTGTAACGGTGGGTAAGGGCGGTACCGGGAAAACCGGCGATGGCGCTGACGGCGGAAATTCATGGTTTAAATCTGCCTCCACCGTCTTAGCTACCGGAGGCCAGGGAGGTAAGGCAGACGATGGCAATCCGGGAGCAGGCTCTTCTTCCGGTTGCTACGGAACTATTATTTACAAGGGCGGCTCAGGGCAGGATGGTTATAATTATTTCGGAACAGGCGGCGGAGGTGCCGGAACCAGTGGCAATGGCGGGGACGGAAGCACATGGAATTTTAACGGGGGTTCAGGTACATCTATAGGCGGAGGCGATGGCGGAGATGGTATTTCGTCTCCCGGAGAAGGGCTTGACGGATCAGGCGCCGGTGGCGGTGGCAGTGGCGCCTATACGACCGGTAACACTAATTATACAGGTGGAAACGGAGCCGATGGACGGGTGGATGTTACTTACTATTGTGTCAATTATAACTTGAGCGGAACCAGCGCATCATCGGTTTGCCAGGGGAATGCGTCAACTATCACACTTAGCGGCTCAGCTTCCGCCCTGCCGGCAGGCACTTATACTGTAACGTATAATCTTTCCGGAGCCAATTCCGGAACAGGTCTTACCGCTACAATGACTGTAACAGCCGGGTCAGGAACCTTTTCTACCGCTACACTTTCAAATAGCGGCAATACAACAATAAGCATTACCAATCTATCCATGGGATCTTGTTCCAATGCAATATCATCAAACAACAATGCAACTATTTCTGTTGGATCTGCACTATCGGGATTAAATTATTCTTATCCAAGCCCGACTTATTGTACGGGAGCCGCTATTGACGATAATACGGTTTCTGCAATTACCGGAAGCGGCACAATAACTTATTCAGTTTCTCCGTCATTGCCAACCGGCCTGAGCATTAATTCCTCTACCGGAACCATCTCAGGCACCCCGGCGGTAACTTCGAATTCTAAAACTTATACAATAACCGCATCTGACAATTGCAGCTCAACTACAAAAAAAATAACCATAAAGGTAATCACAGGAGTCTCAGGACTAAGCTACTCACAACAAGGCCCGCTGATCTATTGTGCAGGAAGTGAGATAACCGCCAATACTGTATCATCGATCTCCGGCAGTGGTACAATTACATATTCTGTTTCTCCATCCTTGCCAACAGGACTTAGCATCAACAGCTCTAATGGAAAAATATCCGGAACCCCGACGGGGCAGGTTGCTGCTGCAAATTATACTGTTACGGCTTCCAATAGCTGCAGTTCTGCTACCGCTGTTATAAACATCGCGGTTTCTTCTTCGCTCTCCGGGTTGACTTACAGGAATTCCGGGCCGCTGACTTACTGTTCCGGAAGTGCAATTACTGAAAATAAAGTCAATACTTTGACCGGAGGAGGAACGATATCTTATTCAATATCGCCATCGTTACCAACAGGATTAAGCATCAATTCAACAACAGGCACTCTATCGGGAACACCAACAGGGCAGGCTGCTGCCGCAAATTATACTGTTACTGCTTCCAATGGCTGCAGCTCCACAACAACAACTTTAAATATAACGGTAACCGCAGCTGTTTCAGGGCTCACTTACACTAATCCAGGACCACTGGTATACTGTACTGCGGGAACTGCAAATAATACGGTTGCGTCAATTACGGGAAGCGGCACAATTACCTACTCTGTGTCTCCGTCATTGCCGGCAGGATTGACCCTCAATTCATCAACCGGGGCAATAACCGGCACTCCATTAACTATAACGTCTGCGAGAAACTACACTATAACGGCATCGAATACCTGCGGGAGCACCTCCACGACTTTGAACATAAGTACTGCTGTTGCACCTTCTATAACAGCAACAACATCAGGTTCTATGTGTATTGGATCTACTATTACGCTTCAGGCTACTACCATTAGCGGCGCCAATTATTTATGGTCAGGCCCCCATTCATTTTCATCCACCCTTCAAAGCCCGGCCTTCAAATATACTTCTGCAAGCGCCGGTACCTATACAGTGGCAGCAACATCTTCAACAGGATGTATGTCCACAGCTTCTATTACACTTCTGTCACCTGCCCCCGGGCAATGGACAGGAAATTCAGGAAGTAACTGGGATGGTACAGGCAATTGGTGTGATGGTTCATTACCCAAAATCAGTTCTGATATAACAATATCATCTTCCGCTGCCAGCATGCCTGTGATAACAGGAAATATTACCGTTAATAATCTTGAAATTGACAGCGGCGCCTTTTTACGTGTCAGCTCCGGTGGTATTATTAACATTTCAGGTGCTATAACCAATCACGGATTGTTTATAGACACAGCAGGAACAGTTGAAATGTCCGGGCTTTCTGCTCAAACCATTCCTGCCAATACATTTTTTAACAATGCGGTATACAGTCTTGTAATAAATAATTCAAGTAGCTCCGGTGTTACCCTCGGAGGAGCGCTTGATATTTATAACTCCTTAACATTTGCGGGAAAGGGCATGAAACTGAACACAAATGATAATCTTACTATTAAATCAACCGCTAATGGAACGGCTTCTGTAGGTGATATGACAGGCAACAGTATTATTGGAAAAGTAACAGTAGAAAGGTATTTGCAGGCTAAGAAAGGCTGGCGCCTGTTATCGGTTCCCACAAATACCACGCAAACTATAAAAGCTGCATGGCAGGAGGGTTGCGGGGCCGATTCGAATTGCACATCGGGTTATGGAACACAAATCACAGGTCCTGCAGGAGTAAGCGGAGGTTTTGATGCCATGTCGGGCTCTCCGTCGATGAAAACTTACGATCCATCCACCGGCGCTTATATTGGTGTACCCACAACGAATACCACAAATATTGCCACACAAGGTGGTTACATGATCTTTGTACGGGGCGACCGAAGCGTAATTACTACTCTTGCATCTTCGGATGCAACTGTGCTGCGTTCCAAAGGCCCGATTTATACAGGTACACAATCTCCTGTTACTGTTCCTGCATCTAAGTTTGCCGTAATAGGCAACCCCTATCCTTCTGCGTTGGATATGCGCAACATTACCAAAACAGGCATGAAAGACTTCTTTTATGTATGGGATCCTTTATTGGGTGGAACTTATGGCTATGGAGGGTTTCAGACATTTTCCAGCGATGGAAACGGCAATTATATTGTTATTCCCGGTGGAGGCAGTTATGGTCCCATGGGGAGTATAAGCAATTATATTCAGAGCGGACAGGCATTTTTTATGCAGGCAACAAGCTCAGGCGGAAGCGTAACTATGAAAGAATCTGCAAAGACCAGCGGCAGCAGGCTCGTAAATGGAATGCAGGGATTGCCCTCTCCCAGGCTTACCGTCAGCCTGTATGGAAATCCGGGTGGTCAGAGTTATATGGCTGATGGCTTTATAGTAGATTATGGAACCCAGTTCAGTAACTCGGTTGACGATATGGATGCAATAAAATCCGCCAATTCATCTGAGAACCTTTCAGATAAACGGGAAGGTTCGCTCCTGGTAGTTGAACGGAGGCAGCCAGTCAGCAATACCGATACCATTAATATTAATATGAGCGGGATAAGCGCGCAAAACTATTATTTTGTAATTGATGCAACAGGTTTGTCCCAGCCTTCGTTAACGGGTTATCTTTTAGACAAGTTTACCGGAGCCAAAACACCTTTGCAAACGGATGGAAGCACTACTGTAAACTTTTCTGTAACGAGTGCAGCGGGGTCAAATGCAGCAAACCGTTTTGAAATCATATTTAGCGCTCCGGCCGGTATCTTACCGGTTACTTTTACCGGAGTGTCTGCTGTAAAAGATGACAATGCCGTGAAGATTTTATGGGATGTGTCCAATGAAACAAATATTAAAGGCTATGAAGTGCAGCATTCAACAGACGGCATAAGCTTTATCACTATTGACAATAAATCGCCCCTCGCCAACAATGGCGGTGCAGCGAACTATACTACCATAGATTCTGATGCATCCAGCGGAATGAACTATTATCGTATAATGAGCACCGACATTGACGGAAAAACTGCCTATTCAAAAATAGTTAAGGTAAACATAGATAATGCAGCAAACACGGGCATCACGGCCTATCCCAATCCGATTACAAACAATACCATACACCTGCGTATTTTATATAAGCCTGCCGGCGATTATAATGTACGGTTAATAAGTGATGCAGGCAAGCTGATTTTAAGGCAAACAGTTTCCAATCCCGGCGGATACCTCGAACACTTAATTAAAGTTCCTTCAGGCGCTTCTGCAGGCATGTATCATCTTGAAGTAATTGAACCGGGGGGCGCTATACATGAATTTAACCTGATAAAATAAAAAAATGCTTACAACGACAGGCAATATAATATTCCTGTGATGTAAGATCGGGAATATAAGGAATGAGTGAAGCGCGGGATTAATATTGAACAAAATTTATCAACTCATAAAAGGGTGATCGTTATTGATCACCCTTTTTGTAATATGAATTTCCCTAAAATCTTTTATGATAAAATATTAGCAGGCTTTTATTTACATCTTTTGATTTGCTGAAAACAGAATTAACTGAACCACTCACCCCTATTAGCAGACGATCAAAATTCAGGCCCGGCATATTAAAACATTCTCCGGGCTTACCACTCGTTCTTAAGCGATTCATTTACTCTTTCAAAACTCTTTTGATCTTCCTGCTGCCAGTTTGCATTATATTTTACAAAAAAAGAATACCACAAAGTTCTGGACAAACGCATAAGATAAGGTTGCAGCAGAATAATAAGCAGTGCATTAGCGCCCAGCCAATAAAATAACCTGTTATCGTCTACCGACACACCAATAAAAATATACCATATAATAAAGCTTGCGATGCTGAAGACTATTGCCAGTGCATAGCTAACATAACCTGTACCATAGTAAAAGCCCACTTCAATTTCAGTGGGGTGTCCGCATACAGGACATCTTTCATTCATTTTCATAAATCCTTTACTGTAAGAATGCCTGTTTTGAAAAAGATCTCCCTGCCTGCAATGGTTGCATTTCTGGTGCAGCAATGTTCCAATATATGATCTCCTGTGAGAGAATTTTTTTGACGATGGGGTAATGTATTGTGGTATTTCCATTGGGTCTTCTTTAATTTTTATGGAATATGTTACAAAAGCGTTGTCGGGCAAGTATAGTCGGTTACGCGAAATTTACCCGTTTCTTTAATGGCTTTGAAACCTCCCTCTACCTGTATCAAATTATTATAGCCTCTTGCACGCAATATGGAAGTGAAGATCATAGACCTGTAGCCACCGGCACAATAAACAAAACAGGTTTGGTTTTTATCAATGAGCGTCATACTATCATTAATAAAATCCAGGGGTGCATTTATTGCATCTACAACATGCTCACTGTCATATTCACTTTTCTTCCGTACATCGAGTACATTTATTTTTTTCTTACTCATCTTATCAGCAAGCTCAGCTGCAGTTATTGACGGGATATTGTCAATATCCTTTCCTGCTTTTTTCCATGCCCCGAAACCTCCTTCCAGATAGCCAATCGTGTTATCATACCCTACGCGTGCCAGTCTGGTAATCACTTCTTCTTCCCTTCCTGTTTCTGCTATCAGCAATACGGGCTGCTTAATATCAGGTATCAATGTTCCCACCCATGGAGCAAAGCTACCGTCAATTCCTATATTGACAGCATTGGGAATAAATCCATCTGCAAAAACGCCGGGATCGCGCGTATCCAATATCAGGGCGCCTGTTTCATTGGCTGCAGCTTCAAAAGCACCGGGGCCGAGCGCATGCCGGCCTTTCTTCAAAACATCGTCTATACTTTCATATCCCTGTATATTCATCAGCACATTTTTTGGAAAATATCCCGGAGGCGTTACGAGGCCGGTAAGTAATTCTTTTTTAAACTCTTCCTTGCTCATTGGCTGCAGCGCATAGTTGGTTCTCTTTTGATGACCTAATGTGTCCGTTGTTTCTTTACTCATATTTTTTCCGCATGCACTGCCGGCGCCATGAGCCGGATATACGATAATGTCATCGTTTAAGGGAAGTATCTTATTATGTAATGATTCATAGAGGTAGCCGGCCAGGATGTCTTCTGTAAGTTCGGGTTTTACTTTCTGGGCAAGATCGGGACGTCCCACGTCGCCAATAAATAAAGTATCCCCGGAGAACAGGCCGACAGCTTTTCCTGCTTCATCTTTTAACAGGAAGCAGGTGCTTTCCATAGTATGGCCCGGTGTATGTATGATGATAAAAGTTACTTTACCCACTTTAAACTCCTGCCCGTCTTCAGCAACAATTGCTTCGAAGCCCGGGTTTGCAGCAGGTCCATATACTATCGATGCACCGGTTTTTCTGCTCAAATCCAGGTGACCGCTTACAAAGTCGGCATGAAAATGCGTTTCGAAAACGTATTTTATCCGGGCCTTGTTCCGTTTTGCCTTTTCAATATAGGGCGCTACTTCGCGTAAAGGATCGATTACCACTGCTTCACCTTCACTTTCTATATAGTATGCGCCCTGCGCCAGGCAGCCGGTGTAGATTTGTTCGATATACATGTTATAGAATTTAAAGATGCAAAATTAAATTGCAGAACCATCTGTAACTGTGACAGAAATCACATTTTAGGGTGATTTCAAAAAAATGTGCATTGTAGTAAGCCTGACTAATACCAGTGCCTGTACGCAGTAAAGAAGGCTACGTTTTCTTTTTACACCAAACATTTTTTCTCCTCTGTGCTTTTATGATTCGAGGAAATAACTTGTCTTGCACGGGTAGCCGGCTTTTCATTGTATGCTATTGCAATTGTTTTACAGATTACTATTCCGGGAATTACACTTTCTTTAAATTGTATCTTATGTGCGTCACTTCCGGCGAATGAAATACTTCTGCGATTTGAAACCTTGTTTTATTTGGATTAATATTTTCAAGCAGCAGAATCCCTTTTCCCAGGACTACCGGCGCCACGTGAATCATCATTTCATCCACAAGGCCTTCGTTTATGAATTGCTGAATTACATTGGCGTCTCCTGAAATTCTTATGTCTTTATTTCCTGCAACGGCTTTTGCCTGCGCCAATGCACTGTATAAGCCATCATTGACAAAGTAAAATGTAGTTCCACCTTTTCTCGGCCACGGTTCACGCTTTTCATGGGTCAATACATATACCGGACAGTGAAAAGGAGCATCTTCCGGCCAGTTAAATTCTCCTGTGATAAACATCGTTTTGCCCATAATGCAGGCGCCTGGCCTGTTAAGACTCTCAATAAGCAAATCATTATTAATACCCGTTTCACCATCCCCGCCGATCTTTTGAATCTCCCGGAAAGCCTTTTGCTTATAAATCCAGTTATGAATTTGCCCGCCGCCTTCTCCCATCGGGTTCGCCGGGCCGGGATTAAGGCCTGCGATAAATCCATCCAGCGAAATGGCTGCATCCACATAGATCTTACCCATATTTTTATTGATTTAACACTCAAATTTAATTCGGAATTTCGATTTCTATCCCGAATCGAAGTTATACCTGCAGTTTTTTAATACCTACGGGAACGGTTATACGAAAAATTATTCTACAGGAGAAATAATACACGGTGTTTTATAAAATAATGTTCTTATAAGCCCGGTATAACCAGGTTTTAATCCATAGGGTCTTAGGTATTTAAAAATCTTTACTCTTTGAAATTCAAAATCCGTCCTGCCTGGTAAGGATTGTAAAAGCGGACACACCACTACATTATGCAGCATTGGTTTTTTGACGTTACTGCATGGATATAGCTTACTGATTTTATAACGAAGTTTTAAAATACCAGCATAAATAATTATTTTGTGGTAATAATTTATACACTCTTTATTGGAGTGTTAACTGAATTAAAATAAACCTAAACAAACATTTATGAAAAAGATTGTAACAAGCCTTTCACTACTGCTTCTTTCCTTTGCCTGCTTTTCGCAGGATGAAGGCGGCTCTTTTGGCCAGGGAACAAGCGTTGTTAACATCGGTGTCGGTATCGGAACTTTTTATTGGGGTTCCGGGGTCACCAATAGTCTGGGTGTAAATCCGACAATAAGTTATGAATATGGGGTGACTGATAAGATTGGCGTAGGCGGTAACCTGTCTTATTCAGCCGCAAAATACAGTTCACAGGGATATACGGTTAAATATTCCGGTGTCCTGGTAGGTCCCCGCGGCGCCTATCATTTTGCCAATAGCACCAAGTTTGATCCTTATGTCGGCGCTACTCTTGGGTATGTTATCGTGAGTGTTACCGATAATAATGGCGGAGGAAATTATGCAGCCAAGGGAAGCGGAGTCGGGCTGGGAATATTCCTGGGAGCCCGTTATTATCCGAGCTCTTCAGTGGGTATTCATGCCGAATTAGGTTATACCAGTTTTTCATTTTTAACTGCAGGGGTTTCATTCAGGTTCTGATTTTGGTATTTACGCTTGATAAACCGTGTCGTTGCTTGCTGCACAGACACGGTTTCTTTTTATTTTGATCCAATATACATATCCATCTCAATTAATAATTAAAGCTATCGTTAGAATTATACGGTAAAGGGCCTTGTACTAACGCACACGCTATAAAAAATAATTGCTTCCGGCAGCCCCCGCAATGCTGAAAGGTCACTTCCCGGTATCTCCCCAAACCGGAGCAGGTACCCGTTGTTGTTGTAAAACCCAATACCGAAGTATAAATTATAAAGGCAAAGCAATAAACGTTCATTTTAGCATAAAATGCTGAAGTTATTATAAGTTTACTGCCAGATGAAAACTACTATTTGCGTCCGGGATACCAGGCTTGAATTGGAGATGGAAGAGTTCGCGTTGCATCTTACCATCAATCACAATTTACGGGCACTTCTCGCCCGCGATACAGAAGCCGCGACAGATGAAGTGGTTGCTGCCATGAAAGCGGCTTATCACCAGGCCTATTCAAAAAATTTTACGGTGAGCGATGCGTCTATGGCTGTTGAAATCTGGGCCCATATATATGTTGAAAAGTTTGCCATTGCGATCCGCTCGCTGAATTTATTCGATTGGGCAGACAAGCTCGCCAATATAGCAATCGGGCACGCTGAAGTAATCGATATAGGAGAAGAAGGACACGATAATAACCGGTTTATATGGAACGGGCTAAGCGTTTTTAGAAAGGCCATTGCAGCTTTTTTACCAACAAAATAATCAGCTTATTCTTTAAAACAGACCTGTTTCATTCCTGTCGCAGATACCATTAAAAAACGAACTTTCTTTTGTACCGCAAATAAGGCTATAGAGTAATCTAAAACGATAGTACCTATACCCGGAGGAAAATTTTCTTTTTATACATAAAATACAAAAATGCCCATTTCACCATCACATAGCAAATGGCAAGTATTACGGCATTATAAGGGTCGCCGGTTAGCTGCCCCAGCCAATGGAAAAAAGCATTGGTGGTATATTCCCAGCTGATAAACTGTCCCGACATATAAATAAGTATGGAGTTCATGCCGATCACTTTAAAATAAAAAGCCCATTTTTTATATCCCTTCACATCAATGATATAATAAAACAACGATAGCAAAAGCAGGCTGATACCGCCAACATTTAATACAAATGAGCTGGTCCATAAATTTTTGTTGATAGGAAAATCAGGATTCCACAACAAGGCAAGCCCGATCAATATTATGCCTGCAAGGGCCATGCGGAGCGCTTTTTGCGCCGGTGGCAAACCACCCTTCCTGATAAAGTTCCCTGTAAGTATACCCAGCAAACCTGTACCGATTGCTGGAATGGTGGACAGGATGCCTTCCGGATCGTGAATGCCCAGGTACAATCTGCCGGGTAAAAATAAACGATCGACATACGAAGCAAAATTTCCCTGCATAGTGAGATCGCCGGCGGGATAACCGGGCGCCGAAGTAAATTTGAGCAACAGCCAGTAACCAATCAGAATTCCCCAAAGCCAGATGATGCGTGCCAGGTCTTTTTTTGTGTATAGATAAATAATGTTGGCAAACATATAAGCTAACCCGATTCTTCCCAGTACGCTGGCAAAACGGATTTCCGAAAGGGGCTTTATTTCCAGGCCATTGTTATAGATAATACCCAATAATACTAATACCAGGCCGCGCCTGATCACGCGAAACAGCAGTTGCTGTCTCGACTTCCCTTTTTCCAATTCACGACCCACCGAGTAGGGCGTGGCTACGCCTGCTATAAAAAGAAACAGGGGAAATATTAAATCATAAAAATGAAAACCATTCCATGCCGGATGGGTGAATTGGTTGGATAAAGTTTCCCAAAAAGACGAGCCTGTGGCCTTGGCCATCGAATGAAAAATTTCTTCTGCTCCCATGATCCAGAACATATCGAAGCCCCGTAATGCATCCAGTGAATACAATCGTTGCGACATCTTTTTTTCAATGCCGGATTCAATTGCGGGATTTGGCTGTGCCGTCGTAGTTTGCAGCGTTTGGTCTTGCTGATTCATATCAATTTCGTAAAAGGATGATAGTTAAAGATAAGAAAGAGATGCAAAAAACTATTCGTTCCTTTTTAATTTAATGTACAAACATCACGGGGAAATTTCTTTGCGCTTTATCAGCTCCTTATTCATCAAATACTATTTTGCTGCATTTATTTATAATGTATCTTTAATAAAAGATTGCTTATTTAATAAGTGCTCCCGCTAAGAACAATACACAGGCTGATTCTAAAATTCTTTTCGTTGCTTTTATTGTTCGCTCCTTCCCGATGTATCCTGGGCCAGAACCTGGTAGTAAATGGTTCCATGACGAGCATAAAAGGCGCAGATGTAGTTGCGCCGGGCTGGGTAAAGTCTTACATAGATCCGCGGAATACGCCTGATATCAATGATACCGCAGGTCCGTTATTATCTACTCCGGGCCTCAACTGGTCTAACGGCCATCCTGTTGAATCGCCCGATGGAGGAACCTGGCAAAATACTTTCACCGGCGAAGGGGTTATGCAAACGATTGATGGCATTACACCCGGAGTCGTTTATTATTTCAGGTATTATTATACATCGCAGGGCATAACGCAATTCGACCAGGGTTCCGGAACACCCAATATTGCCATTCACGGCGCCACAGGGTATATTAACCCTGATTATGGCGGTCCGCTTTTTCAATGGAATACTTATTGCGGAGCGCTGACTGCGGATTCAACAAGCATAGTAATAATTGCCAGTGGGCCTTTAGACGCTTATATGGCTTACGATGGCTTTTATTTGTCTACTGCTCCATTATCATCGAACCCGGTAACTCAGCAACCTGCTGATACATCGGTATGTAATGGAAGCGCCGCTTCTTTTGATGTTCAGTATCCCGGTTCCACCGGATTTTTCTGGGAGGTAAATTCGGGTTCGGGATGGACTTATCTTAAGGATACCGGTTATTACTCCGGCTCATATTCCGCCAACCTCAGAATTGATAAGACAGATACAGGCATGAATTCGTATCAATATCGTTGTTACATAAAAGATGCAACATGCCCCCTGTATTCCGATCCGGCTACTTTAACGGTATGGCCTTTACCTGACCCTGTTCTTTTTGCGAATGTATCGCCTGCAGAGATTTGTGGTGGCAATACACTTACCATTCGTACAGATAAAAGTTACAAATCATATTTATGGAGCGATAATTCCAATGGTTCTTCATTAACAGTAAATCAACCGGGAGCCTATTGGATGGAGGTTACAGATGCCAACGGTTGTTCAGGAAAAGATTCGATTACTGTTTCGCCCTGCGCACAAATTTTTATCCCGGATGCATTCACTCCCAATAACGACGGCAGGAACGATATTTTCAAACCGGTTATTACGGGAAGTGTTGTACAATACAATTTCAGCATTTATAATCAATGGGGCCAGTTGGTATTCCAGACTGCTGATACAACAAAAGGCTGGCATGGCTATGCAAATGGCAGGTTGCAGCAGAATGGAGTTTTTGTATGGGTCTGCAGCATACAGTTTAGCGGCGAACCTTTGCAAAACAAAAAAGGAACGGTCATTTTATTAAGATAATACCGATATATTTTACGCTGCAAAACGATGCGATTTGTATTTACAATCTGATAAGCTCCCTCGTGCTGATTACTTGTATTGCATTTCCTTTTTTGATCAACCCTGTTTGCCTGATTAATACATTTTGCCCGAAATAAATTTTATTATCTTTTGACCTGTAAGCTGCAAGTGTTGTCAGCGGTTCTTTGCCTTTGCCGGCCGTGGATGGATTGATGGTAGGAATGGTGCACCTTGCACAAAGCTTTACCCCGTACATATCGAGGCCATTTATTTTTATATGATTCATTGCATCTTCGTCGTAAGGTGATCCGCCTGTAAATACCAGGTTTGGCCGGAAACGCTCAATGGGTAAAGGTTCCGGCAGCCTGTTGTTCAAATCATCTAAGGATGCCTGCCCTATGACAAGCAAAGGATAAGCATCAGAAAAAGCGGCAATATTGCCGGGTTGCGCATATTTGAGATCCACCTGCCTGTGAGTTGATTCCGGCATGTATACCAGTTGGCATGGTAAGGACAGATGACGGGTAAACCATTCGTCGGCTGCTGCGCTTACAGGTAATGCGGTACATACGTCATCCCATACTCTTACCTCCAGGGCCGGTACCTTGTTTTCATTATTTACCGGAACAATTATTCTGTCAAACGGATCCTGCTTATGATAAACAACCAGATCATTACCGGAAATGGCTGTTTGCAATAAACACATCTGCGGGTATTCCCGCTGGGTAAGAAAGCAATGGTTCCTGTCTACCAGCATCCAGCGACGATCATATTGCAGGCCGCGATCGGTAACAACCGCTTCATCCACTTCAAACCCTGCGAGTGATTTTACCGGGTAAATAAACAACTGGCTGATTGCATACATGGGGCAAAGTTGGGAATTTTTATTTCGATGCCGGGTTACATTTTCAAAACCGATACCGCATGAGCCGCATAATATTTCGATATTGCGGAGAAAAAGAAAGGAAAGTGAAGATCAGCCACCACCCTGTAGAAAGCTTTTTCATATAACGGGATTTAAGCAGTGATATATCGTCTGCTCTTTTTAATTTTAAATTCATTCTGTCAATGTCAGTGGTGTCGTCTACGGCCCATTTATGAACCGCACCGGTAAGTTCCTTTAGTTTTTTTTCTCCACCTTTAACAGCCAATGAGCTTAGTACATCAAAAAGGATCTCACCATGAATGAAATGGTCAGTCAACCGGTTTAAAAAAATGCTTACCTCACCCGGCGCCAGGTATTCCAAAATTCCTTCGGCAACAATTATCGTGGGCCGGTTGCGGGGAATTTGTTCAATCCAGGAGGGATCAGTTACAGACGATGCAATCATTTTATATGTCCCGGTATCTGCATAAAATGATTTTCGCAAACTGATCACTTCCGGGTAATCTACATCAAACCAATTTATTCCTGCCGGTGGTTTTATCCTGTCGAACCGGGTATCAAGGCCACAGCCGGCATATACCACCACAGCATCTTTATTCGCCTCAATAAATTCTTTTATCCATTCATCAAATTGCCTGGCGCGGACAAGCGTCGCCCTATTGCCGAATCCTTTATATTTTGAAATATTGAGATTGACTGCCCTGGCAATCTCATCCGCCTTTTTGTCTTTCAGTATGGAATGCCTTGCACGATAATCGAACGCCCTGGCAGATAGTGTAATGAAAAGTGTTTCTTTCTCTCCTGTTAATTCTGTTCCTGTCGTCATTATAATGTTTTGCTGGTAACGCATTAATACGCACGCATATCGTACATAAAAATTAAGAACGAAGTGCTGCATTTATGTAGAGAAGTCATGGGCATTGACTAAAAAATAAATTAAGTCAGAGCAGCCATCGGGAAAAAGTGAACTATCAGATTCTAATTAAGCGGTCCGTATGAACCGACCATTTCTCCGTTTACTACCGGTAAAGCGCTCCCCAGATCATCATAAAAGATACAATTAAAAGTGGCTTTTACCTTTACATAATATTTTCCGGAAGAATCAGGATTATCCGTAACGGACACAATCTGGAAGTTGCTTCCGGTTTGGTCTCCTGTTCCGAATGAAGTGCTCCATACCTTGCTGGTTGAATCCTGCCACTCGATCTGTATTCCGCTCTGTGCATCTATCGAATACGGGTATGAGCCGGTAGCGAAAAAATTTTTCAGATCCGTTTGGGTAGCCGTTGTAAAATTGTGCATTAAGCCTTTGGAAATAGAAAGGCTGGTGCCGCCCACATGATTGATAATGCCTGCATATATAACTACATCATCCGTACCATTGACACCGGAAATTGACTGAACGCTGGCCCCGTTTGTTACGGGTTCATTATACGATACGTTATTAATAGTTGCTTTATAATAATAGGTGCCGGTTGTGCTGTTTTTATCTTTTGAGCAGGAAAAAAATATGGAAAACAGTAGTAAGCCGGACAATAATTTAGCCAGGAGACTATATTTTTTCATAAACTTTTTTAATTCAAGCCGTAAGTTAGGTAATTTTAGAGGCTAATGATAAATGGTTTATAAAAATTTAAACCTGTTTGCGCAATCATTTTAAAAACCGGATTCTCTCCCATTGTCGGACTTAGCCCTCTAAGTTGTCGCTTCTGCACACTGACGATTTTATATTTCTTATTCATCTTTGCGTCATTAATCACGACTAAAATAAAACAGTATGTCAAAAGTATCTATCTATTTAAATTTTCAGGGCAAAACAGAAGAAGCCTTTAATTTTTACAAAAAAGTTTTTAAAACAGAATTTTCAAGCCCGATCATGCGCATGAAAGATGCACCGCCTCATCCCAATGCGCCTGAATTGCCCGAGAATGAATTGAATTGTGTAATGCATGTGAGCATGCCTATATTGGGCGGAACCCAACTCATGGGCACTGATTTCCTGGAAAGTATGGGTCACAGGATTATTGTCGGCAACAATACCACCATTTCTCTTGAGCCTGACACCAAAGAAGAAGCCGATCGTTTTTTTAACTTGCTTTCTGAAGGAGGCTCTGATATCGCCCCCATGCGGCAGGAATTCTGGGGTTATTGGGGATGTTGCCTTGACAAATATGGCATTCGCTGGATGTTTAATGTAATGAATCAAAGTTAGCGATACATTTTGAATACACCGGTAAAGTATTGCGGGAACCTGCCGGTTCAAAGCGGGTTTCCGGCATTTTGTTTATGTTTGAATTTTATACACAAGCCATGCAATATTTTACCCGGGCATTTTCCTTCGTTCTCCTGTTATTTGCCGCAGTAAAAATTTCTGCGCAAACAGTTTCCATACCCGCATTTACCGGTTATGCGTTACCGTTAGAAAAGAGCAATGAAGAGGATGAAAGTATTTTATTCAGCGAAAAGGACGGTGTGCATAACTGGGAGGATCAGCGCCGGCAGATACATTATTATTTTTACCTGCGTAATACAGGACCGCTTCATATTGCCCTGGTGGCGAAAAGCGACGTTGCAGGCAATATTTTACAGATAAAATTGGCCAATAAAAGCTTTTTGCTGCCTGTACCCAAGGCTAAACAGTTTAAAAAAGTGAATGCAGGCTCCATTACCGTTCCGCGAACAGGATTCTGTGATCTCGAAATTATTTGTTCCAAAAAAGCGGGAAGCAATATTGCAGATATACAATCGATCGAATTGAGCGGCCCGGCTGCGAAAGACATGCATTTTAATAAAAAGCCCCGGCGCAATGCTGCGTCTGTTCATTTGATGTATCCCCTGCCCGACTCTGCCAAAGCGACCGGATTTTATACCGAGGTAACGGTTCCAAAAAATGCAGACCATTTATATTCCTATTTTATGGCCTGTGGTTTTTCGAGGGGCTATTTCGGTATGCAGGTAAATAGCGCTACCGAGCGAAGAATTATATTTTCCGTTTGGGATGCAGGCAATGAAGCGGTAGACAGAAATAAGGTTAGTGATGACAATAAGGTAAAGCTGACGGGCAAGGGGGAAGATGTAGTAGCCACTGATTTTGGTAATGAAGGAACCGGCGGCCATAGTCATTTTATTTATAACTGGAAGGCCGGAGATACTTACAGGTTTTATGTGACGGCTTTGCCCGACAGCGCTACCAGCAGCACTATCTATAGCGGTTATTTTTTTATTCCTGAATTGCAACGATGGAAGCTGATCGCCAGCTTTAAAGCGCCGAAAGACGGGCAATATCTCACTCACCTCTATTCTTTTCTTGAAAATTTTTGGGGCGTGAATGGCAATTTATATCGCAGGGCATATTACGGCAATCAATGGATAAGAACGGAAGATGGAAAATGGGAAGAATTGACGCAGGCAACATTTTCCTGCGATGCAACAGGGCGGGCGCTTGACAGGATTGACTTTGGCGGCGGCACAGAAAATAATTTGTTTTATTTATGGAATGGCGGCTTTGCAGATACGAATACTGTTTACGGCACAAAATTTTCCCGGGCGGCCACTGGTAAAAAGCCGGGAATCGCTCTTTTTAAAAATGCAGATAGTGTGGCTGAAGCTGCAAAAGAAAATAAAGAAATCTGCGATTCCATTGCTGCAGGAAAATTAGATACAACCGGAACGAGCAATGGTGTATATTATAAAATCCTGAAAGAAGGCGACGGCGATTTGGTAAATCTGCGTGATACGCTTTCTGTATTCTATAAGGGTTGGGTATTGGGCGCAGCAGTTTTTGACTCAACAAAAGATACACCTGCAACTTTTCCGCTTAAAGGGCTGATAAAAGGATGGCAGTATGGATTGGTAAAATGCAGGAAAGGCGGCAGGATAAGGCTGATTATTCCCTCTGCGTTAGCATATTCTGTTTATGCTGTAGATGCAAAGCTCCCCCCAAACAGCATTTTGGTTTTCGATGTGGAGGTGATAGATGTAAAAAAATAGGACGCCTCCGGTAAGGCACAGCTGACCTGAATCGTGATGTCGTATTTCGTTTATTCGTTGCCGTTATGAATGTGGATTTTCCAAATTAACTCCACGGAAAAAAGATGTTGATAATCCACCGCTGATCTTTTATCAAAATTGATCAAGCAAGGTTGATAAAGCAGTCCGAGCTGAAATGAGTTGCCGAGACGATAAGATGAATGAAGACTCAATCCCAGCAGTGAGTTATTTTTTGTTTGTGAAGTAACAACCGAATCAATATTATATTCCTGCCACCTCAACCGGGAATAGTGTACCCCATACCCTACACCAAATCTTCTCCATGCGTAATTATTTCTCAGGCTCACAAAGCCGGCCGATGCTGTCTGGTATTCGCCGAACCGGTCAAGAGGCACCGGAAAAGGAACGGGAAAGCTGCTTGCGGCCCCTGCATACAGGGAGAAAAATTTTCCATATCTGTAGTAATAGTCAATCCCCGTTTCCAAACCGAAAAATCCATTAAAAGCCGAATACCTCTCCGGCGTTTTAAGAAGGATGTTATTAATATAGGGCATCGCGACATGCCAGTTTACAGATCCTTTCTTTGATGGAATGAAATGGCTGGCTATGACATCGCGACGGTCAACCCCTATATATATGTGCTTAGGGTAGGCATATCGTTTGGGATTATCTTTGTCAACCAGCATTCCCAAACCATAATTGAAATAAATATTGGCCCAATAGGCAAGCGAGCTATGCGGTTGGTACACATAAACCTGCTGTGTAGCGCCGGTGCGGATGTTCACTTTTAAAGGCTCTTTGCACCGCATTACCCCGGCCTGGATCGAATGTCCTTCCCGGAAAAAAGCCGGCGAACTATCGATAGCCGTCACTGTAATATTGTCGCTGGTATCAATTGAAATTTGTTGCGTCTTTCTGTTCAAAATAGTGGCACAGGACGACAATATCAATCCTGCGGCCATGGCTGAAAAAATTTTGTTCATCTCTCAGAGTACGTTTTGGTCTGTATGGGTATAATACCGGTTATTAAATCTACGAAGGATAGAAGGCATTGAGAATAACAGCTACCTTTCCAAAATCAATTATAACCGGAGTTTAACTTTTTTATTTATAGGACAGTAAGAAGAATGAGGAATATAATTGAACCCAATAACCCTTGCATAATTTTTGCCCGGTATTCCCGTTGTTTTGTAATCGCCGGCAGCGGCCGGAATAAAGGAAATGTAAAAGCCGGGCGAAGTATTAAATTTGAAATCACATTCCCCAAATTTGAAAACAAAATTCTGACCCCATTCTTTATGAAAATCATTTTGATCCCCGTTCTTATTATTGTTTTCGCCTGCGGCTGTAAGGAAATAACCTACACGCCCGCAGTACTGGCTGCCTATACGATAGGTAATGGCGATAGCTGCACAGGAGCCGTACTTTCCGGACAATATGTAGCAGATACACCGCTAACGGCATCGAATACATTAACCATAAACGTACAGGTGACCACAGCAGGCCCCTACTGGATCACAACTAATGTTTCCAATGGTATTTTTTTTAGTCAGATCGGCACCTTTGCTGATACAGGCAGGCAGACGGTAGTACTTAACGGATCGGGAACGCCCATTGCAGAGGATACCACCCTTTTTACCGTAACACCGAGGAGTGGCGACAGCAGCAGTTGCCTGTTTGTGGTGCCGGTAATTTCAAACGGGCCGCCGCATTATTATCTCAATTGTTTGATTGACGGTACATTTATAAATTTCAGCGGCAGCGCTTTTGCAACTAACAGCACCTTACCCGGGGTTTCAGGGTTGCCGGGACTTGACATTAGTGGCGCCGATACAATTGCAGGCGCCGTCGATAATATTGATTTTGGAATAAACAGTGCCGGCGTTATTGGTAAGGGTGCGTATTATGATAGTGCCACTCCCCCGGCCTATTTCATTTATACAGATAATTCCGGCAGTATCTGGAAGACCGATACTTCTTTTCATCCGGCATTTACTATATCGGTTGACAATCTTTTCAGGTCAGGCCTCCAGGGAACTTTCAGCGGTATGTTAAGAAAAGAAAATGCAACAGACAGCATGTCGGTCAGCAATGGAACATTCTTTGTGCCGTTGCGGTAAAGTACAGGACTATTTTCGTTTACGCTTTACCGTTATCATGTTTCTCCGGGAAAGCTTTGAAAGAATACAGATTTCTCATTCTCTCAGGCAATACATTTTACTTAAACTTTCCCGGCCTTCTTATTCTGCACTAAATACAATCCCGCAATCACCAGCGCCACTCCAACAACTGTATACAGGCTGATCGGCTCGTGCAACAGGATCGCAGCAATGATAAAGCCGAAAACAGGACATAGAAATAACCAGAAGGAAGCCTTCACGGGATTTTTCCGCAGCAGGAACAACCATAGCTGGATGGCAAAGATGGAAACAATAATTGCCAGCCACAATACAGAGCCCGTCCATTTGCTGTCGAAATGATTTTTATCAGCGTGATAGGTAATGAATAATGCCGGTAATAAAAATATTCCGCCGAATAAAGTTTGCCAGCCATTGATGGTAAGGATATATAAATTGTTCCATCGCTGTTTTGAAATATATTCGGCACCTGCCGAGTAAGATATTGTGCTGGCAAGTAAAAGCCCCATCCCGCCCGGGGTTGCATAGCTATCTTCAAAAAGTGGCAAGGCGGCGATAACAATTCCGGTACAACACAACAAAAGGCTGATAACGGCAACGGGCCTTATGGGATGATGCAGCCAAATGCTTGCCATAATGCTTATCAATACAGGATTAATAGCTACAGACAGGGAGCCCAATCCTGCAGATACGTATTGTATCGAAATCACGTACATGCCGAGATAAATGCTGATGTTGAGCAGGCCATATATTGCCAGCTGGCCCCATTCCTTGCCGGCCGGCAATCGTTTCTTTAAAACAACATGAGCGATGAACAACATAATGACTGCTGCAGTAAAAAATCTTGGAATGGCTACCACAAAAGGCTGGGCAGATTGCAGGCCGATCTTGGTGGCCGATGCAGCCGATGACCAGAACAGGGCGAATAATACTCCTGCCGCAATGATGCGGTAATTGAATGGTTCGCCCGTAGATGTATTCATTACAGGTTGAGCAGGTTATCATCCGGCGTTGCATCCATAAATATGCCGCCATCAATTTTTATTGACGCTGGTTTTGCCGGCGTATCAATGGTTACCGTAATTATTTTTTGATTCTTCTGCCAGACTGCCGGAGTAAAATGCTGCTGTTTTTCTTTACCATCTTTAGACTGTGCTGTTACATCGAACGGAATGGCAAAGCCACCCACATTTTCGATAGTTACTGTTGTTTTATTGTTTGCCGTATGTGCGGATTTTACTTTCAGGTCAATATAGTTATTACTGAAAAACCAGTTGTTCCAAAACCAGTTCAGGTTTTGCTTTGCACCTGCATTGATAGAAAAGAAATAATCCCATGGTATCGGATGCCTGCCATGCCAGTTATCCATGTAATGATGGAGCGCGGTTTTAAACAGATCATCTCCCAAAAGATCTTTCAGCGCGAGGTAAGACAAAGATGCCTTGCCATACGAATTGTTTCCATAGCCTGCACCGCTTACCTGGGTGGACATGCTAATCACAGGCTGGTCTTCTTCCCCGGAAGGGTCATTGATATATCTTCTTATCCGGAAATTTTTATACACTTTATCGGCCTCTTCCTTGCCCACCTCATCTATACCGATCAGGTATTCAAAAGTAGTGGCCCATCCTTCATCCATAAAGGCATAGCGCGTTTCGTTGATACCCATGTAAAAAGGAAAATAAGTATGCGCCATTTCATGATCCTGCACCATTTGAGCAAAAGATAAACTGGCTGTATGAGAATCATTCACCATCATCGGGTATTCCATATCGGCAAAGCCCTGAAAGGCCGTCATTTTTGGAAACGGGTAAGGAACGCCGGGATATTGCGAAGCAAAAAATTTAAATGCATGTAATCCAAATTCAACCGAATGATGAAAGTCCTGCGCCTTATCGTTGAATGCAGCCTGCATGCTGGCTCTTCTTCCTGTTTTGGGATCTGCCACTGCACTTCCGGCATCCCAATCATAATGATTGCTTACGGCATAGCACACATCGGTGATGTGGCTGGCTTTAAACTTCCAGGTATTCCATTCATTTTGTTGCGTAATATTCCCCTGTTGCATATCGCTAAGTGTTGCAACATGAATTATACTATCTGATGTATACGATGCTTTCAAACGTTCAGCCGCTGCCGGTTGCAGCACTTCATCAGGATTCAGGAAATCGCCTGTGGCCCATACTACAAAATTCTTGGGAGCGGTAACGGATAAAGTATAGTCATTAAAATCATTATAAAATTCCTGCCGGTCGCTGTGCGGCAACATGTCCCACCCGTAATAATCGTCGTACACGGAAACACGGGGATAAGAATACGCACAATAAAAAGTAGTGGAATCAATCTGTCCTTCCCTGCCGCTTTGTTTTGATAAGGGATAGCTCCATTCAATTTCCAGCGTTGCGGTGGAGTGCGGCATCATTGCGGATTGCAATCTTACTGCATTCACGGTGCTCCAGTTATCGCTGTTAATTTTATAATCTGTACCGTTAATTTTAAAAGACGAGATATGCAAACCGGAATCCAGGAAATTGGGGCTCACATAGCCCGACCGTGGCGCCTCCGGCTTATGGAGATTATTTACGAAGCGAATGGCGATCATTTTTAAAGTATCGGGGCTGTTGTTGGAATATGCAATGGTTTCTTTTCCCGAAATGGATTTCGTGTCTGTATGTACCGTTTCATCAATATTGTAAATACCTTCATTTTGCCAGTAGTTCGGGCCCGGCGCCCCGGATAAGGAGCGGGTACCTTTTGCGTAGGCATTTTTAATGTTGCGCGGCATATATAAATCCTGCGCTTGGATAAATTCATGAGCTGCAAACAAAAGAAGAATAAACAGGAGTAATCGTTTCATCATTATTATTTAATTAAAGTAAAAAATTTAAAACATAATCACGGGCAAAGTGTGCATCATTAACAACTGAAATATAATTGCAGCGCAATTTATATTAATGTTCCCAACTTTATGATAAAAGAAAGATGAATGGCAAATGCCAATGGTGGTTGTGATTTTTTCATTTATACATGTTATAACTTTATGCAGGCAAAATTATAATGATGCAAAAAGTTATTATTCCCTTTGAAGGAGCCGGCTTTTCAGAAGGCGCATTTTCATTTGCAAGGATGTTGCATGAGCATAATCCTGTTATGATAGCAGGTGTTTTTTTACCGGAGGTAGACTATGCCAGATTTTTTTTCTTTCCTTCGGCATTTACTGCTCCGGCGTATATACCCTTAAATGAAAAAGTTGACGAGGAAGGCCTTTCAAAAAATATAGATCATTTCACCTCCCTATGTGAAAAATATAACATCACCTACAGGGTTCATAAAGGTTTGTATGATGCTGCGATACATCATCTCACCAAAGAAACCCGGTTTGCAGATATGATGATCATTGGCAGTGAGGCATTCTACACCGTGGGCAGCGGGGGCCCGCTGGAATATCTGAAAGAAGCGCTTCGCGATACGGAATGCCCTGTAATAATTGTTCCGGAAAAATTTGACCGGCCAAAACAAATCATTCTCGCTTACGACGGAACGGCTGCCTGCGTATATGCCATACGGCAGTTTGTTAATCTCTTCCCTTCCTTGTGCAGCCTGCCGGCAACACTGGTGTATGTAGCAGACAAGAATAATGATATCCCGGAGAAAGAATTGATTGAGGAGTTGCTCACTTGTCATTTTAAAAATCCGGATGTAAGTAAAATAGCCGGTGCAGAAAAGAGTAATTTTTATAACTGGCTGACTTCCCGGGAAAGTCCTTTGCTGGTAAGTGGTTCATTTGGACGGTCGGGTATTTCTGAATTGTTCAGCAAGGGATTCGTTGTAGATGCTATAAGGCAACATAAAACGCCCATCTTTATAGCGCATCAATAGCAATAAAATCATACATTTAATCTGACTGCTCACAAAGCGGCATATTCCGGTATTACCAAAATGCTTTTTCGAAGAAAAAAATCTGCCCGTTATTTACCCGGCAACCGCGTAAAGCTTTTACGGGCGGGCAAAGAATATTTTAGTGCCCTGTTGCGTCTCATCAGTAATGCACAGGAGAGCATTCACCTGCAGGTGTATATTTTAAGCGATGATGAAACGGGCAGGCTCGTTGCCGGCGAATTGAAAAAAGCAGCAGCACGTAAAGTAAAGGTGTATGTAATGGCCGATGGTTATGCATCGCAGCCTTTGCACAAAACATTTATAGAAGACCTGCGGTCTTCCGGCATTCAGTTTCGTTTTTTTGAGCCTTTACTGAAGAGCCGGAATTTTTATTTCGGCAGGCGCATGCATCATAAGGTGATAGTGTCCGATATGGCGTATGCGCTGGTGGGCGGTATCAACATCGCCGATCGTTATAACGATATGCCGGGTATAAATGCATGGCTCGATTTTGCATTATTAGTGGAAGGGCCTATTGCTAAAGATCTATGTGTGCTCTGCTGGAAAACATGGTACGGTTTTGCACCCAATATGGGATTAACGCCCTGCGAAGAAAAGCAGGTCTCATTCCATATTCCGTATGCAGAACAAAATGAAGTGAGAATGTGTCGTAATGACTGGGTACGGCGTAAAAATGAAATTACAGCCACGTATATATCCATGCTGCGGCATGCACATTCACACGTAACAATACTCTGCAGTTATTTTCTACCGGGTAAGGTTATACGAAAACAGATTGTTTATGCCATCCGGAGAGGTGTTGCCGTGCGTGTAATTGCTGCCGGCCCATCCGATGTAAAGCTTTCAAAATATGCAGAACGCTGGCTGTACGACTGGCTGCTGCGAAAGGGCGTGCAGCTGTACGAATACCAGAAAAATGTGCTGCATGGCAAAATTGCCGCCTGCGATGATGAGTGGATGACCATCGGCTCTTACAATATTAATAATATAAGCGCCTACGCAAGCATTGAGCTAAACCTGGACGTGCGAAATGCTTCTTTTGCAAAAAACATCCGTCTTTTACTGGAAGAGATTATTACCAATGATTGTATCCGGATAACTCCTTCGTGGCAAACAAAGACCGGCAATATTTTCAGACAATTGGCCCGGTGGATGTCTTATCAATTTATCAGGATAGTTTTCTACCTTTTTACTTTTTATTTTAAGCATACTGAATAAATAACGGAATGCGCTTATTCATTTGGGAGCATCCGGCTGCTTTTCTATAACGCCCGTCAGCACTCTTTTTAACATTCCTTATCGCTGCTATGAGCTTCATCAGGCCGGGTAACTCAAATATCATATAAGCCCTTCCGGGCAAGAGTAACCTTTTATAAACAAGGCAGCGGTGCAGGTACACATATATCGTTTATATAAATAACGATGCTTACACCGGAGCTTTGCCAAAAACTGATTGTAAAAGCTCTCTTGCATAGGTATAGGAAAAGGTGTAGATATCATGGCCGGCTTTCCACTGAAACAAACCGAAACGTGTCATGCCGGGAGGATCAAAGAATAGATTGCAACGATCTGATTTTTCATATACGGAATGATTCAGCAGCAGGTGATAGGCACGATCGTACGCCTCCATGCGTTTGATTGTTTTGCCCGTTGCATCTTCCATTGCATTTACATGGCTTCCTATTAAAAAGTCACATTGGTTTTCTATGGGCTCAAGCGGCAGGTTGTTCATTACCCCGCCATCATAATAAATATCACCCTCAATTTCTACCGGCGCAAAAATTACGGGCAGGCAGGCTGTTGCCAGTAAGGCCTGCCGCAGCGATCCTTTATTAAAATAAAATATCTTTCCTTTATTGATATTGGTTGCCGCTACGTATAACGGAATTTTTAGCGAAGAGAAAGAATCGCCGGGAAGATACTTTGCAAATACTTTTTCCAACGGCGACATGCTCAGCAAACCGCTTTTTGTTTTGCGAACAATACGCGGCGAAAAAAAATGCATATTTATTGCAATGTTGTAAATTTCTTCAACAGGATATCCTGCTGCATAGAAGGCGGCTGCAATGGCTCCTGCACTTGTTCCGGACAGACAGTGAGGCCGTATATTATATTCTTCCAATGCGCGCAATACGCCAAGATGAGCAATAGCACGGACACCGCCTCCCGACAGTACAATGCCTATCCTTTTGCTCTTTATTTCATCAATGCCGGTTTTATTAATCATAAAGCCCGAACTTTAACTGATAACTGTCCTTTATTTAGATTTATGCCATTGCTATTTTAAAACGGCAGGTTACTTTACTACCATCGCTGCATATATTCTTTCCATTCATTCAATAATCCTGTTTCGCTTACCCGGAGCGCCGAAAGAATTTCATTTTTTTTAGTGAATGGTAAAAGTTGCTGTAGTTTTTGTCTTCCATATTTTTTATCTATAAAAAGCACTACAGAACCGGAAAGGCCGTATTTCAATTTTCCTTTCCAAAAATCATCAAGCGTGGCAGGAACATTATTGTCTGCAATGGCCTTTTTTACCTCTGTAAGTCGTGCAGCATCCATTTGCCCGGACGCATACGCAGCCAACCCTTCTACAAACCAATCTATATTTTCCGTATTGCTGAAATCCGGGCTTGCATTTATTTGCCCGTGAAACACGTGCACCAGTTCGTGTGTGATGAGCCGTTGCGTTTGTAGCGTATCTGATGCATTATGCTCACACGACTCCGTGCTCCACATGCGCGGTGAGATCATATCCAGTTTTGACGCGATACCGCTTGCTACCATCCAGCATTCTGAATGAAAGCCGGGCATGTTCCAGTCTCTTTGCCACGTGCTATCTATCGAATGCCGGTCGGGATGTATAACGACATTGAATTCTTTTTTGAAAGAGTCGCTGAAAAATTTTTTTACAGAAAGGATGCCTTTTTCGATCAGCAAATTATATTCATACCGGTTGTTACTGTCCGCCGGGGTAAATATCAATGTATATCCGTCGTGTTTTTCTGTTATCCAGTAATGCCCTCCTTTTTTAAAGCCCGGCAATGCAAGCGCACCTGCGAGAAAAACAGCAAGATAAATTCCTTGTTTCATGCTTGTTATTGTTACGCCTTCATCATAAAGATATTAATAACCGGCATTTTGCAAGTTGATTGATAAAAAGCAACAGCAGTTGTATCCTCATTGCTATGGTAAGTGGCAGCACATTTCTTTTCGATTCAAATCACTTTGTACAACCGGAATAATTATCTGTAAATTCATTTCGCCGTTCATATAAACAGATAGGGCAGCTTCCAATGAAGCACTATCTTTATACCATGTTTACATTAATTGTGTGGCTTATCCTGTTTGTGCTTTGCTGGCCACTGGCAATTTTGGCGCTGGTGCTATATCCTCTGTTTTGGCTGCTCACCCTTCCTTTCAGGGTAGCCGGGATAGCGGTAGACGGAGTTTTCAGCTTATTGAAAGGCATTATAATGTTGCCGGGCAGATTGCTGCAGCGATAGTTTTATTTGATTTTTTTACAAGGGGCATTGTGCAGGTCGGGGAACGATGCAGAAAGAGACCGGCAAAGCAGCTATTTTATATTTATGACAGCATAAGAAGTTGTTTAAAATGATTCCCGGAAATTTTGTATTTGTTTTTTTTTAGCCCGGTTTTAAACCATTAAGAAATTAAGAAGAGTAAGCGTTCTGCTTCTTAATGCTCTTAACTCCTTAACCAACCTTAATGGTAAAATATTCAGACTAAATTTTTTTATAGAAAGCATTATCGCTAATGGCAAGTTTAAACAGGCTCTAAGAATTACTTGTGGGTGAATATACCGTCCATTCTACTTTCTTAAAATCTTTTCCATTGTCTTTCCTTTTGCCAGTTCATCAATCAGCTTATCCAGATACCGGATCTTTTGCATGAGGGGGTCTTTAATATCTTCCACCCGGTAGCCGCATATTACGCCGGTGATCTTTGAAACATTGGGATTGAGTTGCGGCGCCTGTGCAAAAAAGGTTTCAAAATCCGTTTTCTTATCAATTTGCTGCTGCAACGATTTTTGGTCATAGCCGGTCAGCCAGCAAATGATGGTATTCAGCTCTTCCCTGGTGCGCCCCTTCGTCTCTACCTTTTTAAGATAATGCGGATACACACTGGCAAATGACATTTTAAATACTCTTGCATTTTCCATAATACATAAATTTTGTGTCACATGGTACAGATACGTTTTGGAAAAAGGTTATATCTGTTGTCCCTGTTTTTATTCAGGGGGTACGCTATAACCGGCAACGACAGTGCCGGATAAAGTTACCAAAGTTCTTTTTTATTAATTGAGCATGTCCTGCTACGGCGCTCCTCTCCTCTTTTTGCGATATGCTGAGAAAAAACACGCTGATATCTGTATATTATCTCTTTTGGTTCGTGCGGACACGAACCAGGGCGCGTAAATGATAAAGAACATTTTTACTGTTGCCCCAATACTGTTGAAACCGCTGTATAGTATGGCAAATAACGGTTTCGGCTTGGCGGTCGGGCAGGTATTTAGAAAACGTCAGCCGACAGCCTCTGCATGACTGCACCACGCAGGCAGGGAAGCTAAATTAATGTTTTATTGCCGATGTTTATGCACTGTTGCTCACCTGCGCTTCGTCACGATGGAACTGAAGCTGAACAGAATTACTACTACTGATGCTGCGCTGTGTCAGCCCCGCTTGCAGCAATACTCTTGTTGGCGATAGTTTTTATCCTGATTTTGGTTTAAAATTATTCATTTGTTCAATCATCCAATTTCTTGTAGGAACACTTCTTGGAACTTCTCTTATTCCATACCCGTGAATGTTATTTTGCCATCCGCGTCTTAAATTAGGATGTACACTATCAAAAAACATTTTTATACCTCTTGAATAATCGTTGTCAATTGAAGCCTTAAGAATTGCGCTAAATGCTCCAGATATATAGTCAGCTAATTGAATTCCTACAGAGTGATGTGAGTTTTCAATATTTAGGCTGTCCTTTATAAACTTATACTTTTTGATAAAATCTCCATTTTCAAAAAGCTCATTATAAATTTGACGAAATAACTCATTCTTTTCATTGTTTACGGGGTCGAAAAACAAAACTCCTAAATTTCCTTCGTCAACTTGAAGTTCCATCTCAAGTCTTTGCATATGTTCTTGTAAATGGAAACAAATCATTGACTTTTCGTTTATAGGATACTTGTTTAAATTTTTTGTATAAGTGGCTATAATCTTTTTTTCATTTAATGTATTTACCAGTAATAAAGCTTCTTCCACAAAGTCAATAAGATGATGATATTTACAATTTGCAAGATGTTGCAAACCAAGTTTGTCAGGTATTGGTTTATTGTTTTTCTGATGACTTCGGATTGTCCACAAATGAGCCCATTTTAATTCCTTTGATAGAGGTAAAGAATACTTGCTCTTTAGTTCTTTAAATTTATTATTAAGAGCTTTCCATTCACTTGAATTCATTAAAAATGTTGTCCTAATGTAGTAGGGATGATTTCTAACTTGTTTGTCAGTCATGTTAGGTTTATAATCTCCGCATTCATCACTAAAGCAAAAGTATGTGTCCGCCATTTTATTTATAAGCATAGAGTTAATACAAAATTGCCGCTAACGGTTGGCAGCTTTGCGTTCGGCAGGGCATTTGAAAAACATCAGCCGACAACTGAAGCTAAACAAAGATATAAAAGTTGATGGTTAGAACTAAAGCTGAATAGCAAACGTCAAGATGGAACTCATTGCCATGGTTCGTGTCCGCACGAACCATGGCGGCCAACAAAGCCTTCATGTGATTTAAGAATCTTTGTCTGCAAAAGTAATTTTGTAGCTAAGTAGGCTATTGCAATACAAACGAAAACAATACCAAGTAATAGATAGGCGAAGCTGATGTTGCGTTTACTGTCCCCCCCGACTGCCGCCAAACCGTTTGTTGGCGGTTCGTTGTTTATTGTCCTGATGGCTCATTGTAAAGTGTATCGCTCCTGTCGCAGTTTTTTCTCTCACTGTTTTAAGTAGCGAAGCGCAACACTCCCCGATTTAAAAGTCTTTGCCCCCGCAAGTTTTAATTGTGATTTCTCCTGCAGGTTAATGCCTTCCAACAACCGTCTCCCTTCTCCTCCAAATACCGGGAAAATGACAATACGAAATTCATCCACGAGGCCAAGCTGTATAAGTTGCGAGGGGATATCTACACCCCCGGTCAGTATGCTTTTACCTTGTTCCTGTTTTAATTTTAGTATTTCGTCTTTAAGGTTCGTACGCACAATTTCTGTGTTTTTCCCTTCTGCCTTGTCCAGTGTTTTTGAAAAAACAATAATTTTCTTGACGGAGACAAACGCCTGGGCAAATTCGACATCTGTTTTTGTCTCACCGGCAGGGTTCTTTGCGATGTCGGGCCAATAAGGAACCATCAATTGATACGTTTTCCGGCCATAGACGAACGCATCGGCATTTCGGACAAGGTCTATATGGTAATCAAACAAGTCTTCATCAGGGGGGCCCACTTTTGTATGGTCGCAGCAACCATCGATGGTAAGGTTGATTGCATAGATTAGATTTCTCATTTGGTTGAATTTAAATTGTCTGTTTTTTTTGATTATTTGCGGTATGTTGCCTTACAATGACCGCTAACGGTTCGGTATTGCTGCAGGCGGGATATTTATAATGTCAAGCCTGAACTGCAGCTTGTTTTGTTTTAAAAATTGAAGTTAAGAACTAAAGCTAAATTTTTAATGCCAAGCTCGAACTATTGCTGATAGCGATTTGGAGCTGATTGTTTCAACGTCAAACCCCGCTTGCAGCAATAGCATAGCAGCAAACCCAATGTTGTGTGTACACCCTTCTTTTTGACCTGTCATTAGTTGGGTGTTGATTTTGCACAGTTTATATTGAAGTCTGTCTATTGTGTCATTTAGCAATATTTATTTTATTCTCAATCGCAAACCACCATACAACATTCTTCCGGTTAGCGGTCCCCAAATTAGTGATGCGTCGAAGTAATTGCTGAACGGGTCGTCTGCGGCAATGATAGCATTGTGCTGGTAAAAGTTAGTAAGATTTTCGCCGCCAATATAAACATCAAATGGATTTTTCTTTCCGAATGTTTTTGTGATTTGTGCATTCATTGTTGCAAATGATGGTGAATAATCAGTACGTTGATACTGCGGTGGATTTATAGCTGTTGATGGCAGTCTTTTTTTTCCACTATAACTAATCGTGTAATCAAATTTCCATCCATTTGTTTCGTAAGCAAGATTTGCAAATGCCCTGTTTTTTGCAGTAAATGGTTTTTGCAAAAGCTCATTGTCATACGTTGTCTTTACATCAAATAAGCGATAAGCCAAGTGAACATTTAATTTTTGAACAGGTATAAATGATACCTCTGTTTGAAAACTATTGGAATAAGACTTTCCTTGAAGGTTATAAAATTTTATTAGCCTTGCGTCTTCCAAATCAACCACAATCTGGTGGGTAAAATCATTGCGATAAAAATCAATACCAATATTTGCCGCACGATTAAAAATCCTGAATTGCTGATCAATGCTAATGCCTTTGTTCCATGCAACTTCAGGCTTTAAACCATAAGCTCCTTGTTGAGACGAAGAAATAATATTTATAATTCTTGCACTTGCAAACACGCCATTATTTTCTGCAAAAATGTTTGCTGTACGTTGCCCTCTACCCGCACTTGCTCTTATTGTTGTTCCTTTTACAGGTTCATATCTGAGGTTGAAACGCGGTGTGGTAAACCATCCGTACAAACTGTTGTGGTCTTCACGAATGCCGGCAACTACATCAAATTTTGTTGAAGGTGTATAAGTGTATTCAAAAAATGCACCTGGTACTGCTTCAATACGATTGTATTTTGTACTGTTTAACGTTTCATCATAATTATCATATACAAAACTTAAACCTGTTCTAAATTTGTGCATAGTTGTATTGATAATGGATTGATAAATTAAGTTTGAATAAAAATTTTGCTGGTGTGCGTCATACATTGTAAAACCGAAATAAGAATTTTGTTTATAATCAAATGCCGATAATTGTAACCCAATGCTTTTATATTTTTTCTGCGGAAACACATAACCAATTTTCCCAAAACCTTCAATGCGTTTTGTATTAATGCCAAGTCCGTAACTATTAGTTGTAAATTTATCTTGCGATGCGTTATAATTGGTTTCGCCGCCGGTTTTGTTGTCTTGCAAAATTTTTATTCCAAACTGAGACATCAACCCTTTGTTGTTATCAAAGCTCCATCTGTTTAGCACTGTAAATAAATTGCCCGTTGGCAAATCCCTAAAATTATCTTTATTAAAATCGAGATTTTTATTCGTTAAAAAATCATCGTGCAATAGTAAAGCAGTTGCCCATTTCTTTGAAAGCTGCTGCGATACATTCATATTTACATCTGTTTTACCAAATCCATTTACATAAACATTAGCATATAGTTTTTCGCTGTTAACAGGTTTTTTCATTTCTACATTTATTTGCCCTGCGATGCTTTCAAAACCATTTGCAACCGAGCCAGTGCCTTTGCTTAGTTGGATGCTTTCAACCCATGTACCGGGAATTGAATTTAAGCCTAACGATGTTGCAAGACCTCTCGGCCCCGGCAGATTTTCAACTGTAAGCTGCGTATAAATTCCTGCAAGCCCTAAAAGTTGTATTTGCTTAGAGCCAGTAATCGCATCGCTATACGAAACATCAACGGATGGATTTGTTTCAAAGCTTTCACTCAAATTACAACATGCTGCTTTAAACAATTCGTTTTGCGTTATAACTGAAGTGCGAACAATGTCTGATGACAAATATGTAGATGCACGGCTTGCTGTAACTTTTACTTCTTTTAATTGATTGCCATTTGCCAAAATAATTTTTAAATTATTTGCCGGAAACGCAGAAATTGTATCTGTTTTATAACCTGTATAACTTACAACAAGCTTATTGTTTTTGTGTACAATATTGAAAGTACCGTTTTCATCAGTTGTAGTGCCGTCATTTGTTCCAAGCCAAATAATGCTTGCACCAATAAGTGGCTTAAACGAACCTTTATTATCTTCTTCAAGCACAACGCCTTTAATAATATCCGCATTGTTGCTACTATCAACTGTTATTGTATTTATTTCTGTTTTATTATCATTCATCGTTTGCATTGAACGGTAATAGCAACATGACGGCAAGGCTTTGTACACTTCATCATTTGCTTTTTTATTGTCTAGGTCATGCCCCGCATCAAGAATACGACTTTGAATTTTTTCAAGTGTGGTTTTTGTTTGATTGTAAGTAAGGATTAGCATTTTTGTAGTTGCGCTCCAAATTGCAATCTCTACGCCTTTCCCTTTTGCAGCAGCTTCAATACGAGGTTTGCACATCACATCGCAAACACCAAACACTTTAAACGAAATTGTTGTATCAGAATTGCTTTTTGCTTTTTGTGAGAATGCTGTGGCAGTTACTAACATTGCCATACAGCAGATAATAAAAGATTTCATTGAAATGATTTTATGTTTAAAAAAATTAAGCAGTAGTTCTGTATAAATAGAACTTAAAATAGCAGGCAATAAATGTTGATAGCCTGCAAACGAAAAACATAAAATCAAATTCGGTAAACACAGTTAGAAAGATAAAGCGGAATATTGGTGTGTAATGGTGGGGCGTGAATGCTTATAAAACGAATATTGTTTTCATCAACAAATTCATTCAGTTGAAAGACCGAATTGAATGTATGTATAAAATTGAATGATAAAGCAGGTACTGTTATTATATCGGCGCTGGAATGTGCATCATTTATTTTTAGTGATTGATATTTTACGCTACAGCAACCACCTTTGTTATTTGCACCATCAACAAGAATAAGGTTTACAGATTTGAAATGATTACAGCAATAATTTACTTTCACTGCAACACCGGTTACAGCAAAAGCGTAAATGAAAATTAGAACTATTACTGCTGCTTTTTTCATGTCTTGCAAAAATAGGGAATTGTCTTGGCACTATTTTCTATCAGAGACAATTTTATCAGAGACAATTTGGATGTAGGCTCGTAATGTTTTGGGAATTTGAAACGACTGCTTTTATGAAATGAAACGTGGTCAAACAGGGTTACACACAACGCTGCGCTTGACGAAGTTTTCAAAAATTTATGAGTGGACAAAAACTTGTTTTTGGACACAGGGAATAAATTTTTGAGAGCCAAATTTCGTCAAACGACTGTAAGGCGACGTAGAAAGCCATTGCCATGGTTTGTGTCCGCACGAACCATTGCGGCCGGTTTTGTTTTGTCAGGCATCGCCTCCCGAAAAAGACGATGCCCGGCTGATAAATATCAATCCCATCAAAACAAATTTTCTCACTAATTTTATACGCCTCCGGTAACGATTGCAAAATTTTTTGTCTGGTGTTCATTTATCAGTTATTTGGTAATAAATTGGGGAGCTTTTTAATATCGATAAACAATTTTCCGATGAGAAAAATCAATAGTAAGTTTTGGGCCGGCATGCTGCTGGTACTGCCGCTATCCCTGTTTGCGCAAACTAATTCGTGGAGCGTGAAGAACGACGAGCTGCAGGATCACTGGCAAATACAATCTTCTGCTAAAGTATCTGCCGGCGGAGATAATATTTCAACATTACAATTCAAGCCTGTAACATGGTATGATGCAAAAATTCCCAACAGCACCCTGGGCACGCTGGTGGATGATGGTGTCTTTAAAAATATTTTCTTTAACCGCAATCTTGAAGAAATTCCGGATAGCTTATTTAACGTGCCGTGGTGGTACCGCCGCACATTTACCATAAATGATATTAACCCGGGACAGGTATATCGCCTCCGCTTTAACGGGATCAGCTACAGCGCCGATGTTTGGCTGAACGGAACAAAGATTGCCTCTGCCGATACCATAAAAGGAAGCTTTCGCCAGTTCATTTTTGATATAACACCGTACATTAAAAAGGGTGAGAATGTGCTGGCATTACAAGTGGCACAGGCCGGCCCCGGCGATCTCAACATTGGTTTTGTTGACTGGAATCCGGAACCCGCTGATAACAATATGGGCATCTGGCGCGATGTGCATCTGGAAGAAACAGGACCCGTTTCTATCGATCAGCCTTTTGTGATTACTGATGTGGATACGGCTACGCTTGATCATGCAAATGTTACAATAAAAGTTATACTTCAAAATCATTCTGATAAAAATATTAACGGAACCCTGAATACGATCATTGGCAATTATATTCCTATTTCAAAAAAAGTTTCGTTAGAAGCCAATGAAACAAAAGAGATTGTTCTAAGGCCGGAAGACTATAAAACATTAAGTATTGATCATCCCAAACTCTGGTGGACGCACGATTTGGGAGAACCGAATCTCTATTCTCTCGAAATGAATTTTGAAACAGATCATAAAGTTTCTGATGTACGGAAATTAAAATTTGGCATCCGCTCTGTATCAGGTTATATGACGGATAAAGGATTTCGCGCGTATCGCCTGAACGGGAAAAAGATACTGATAAAAGGCGGCGGATGGACAGACCCGATGTTGTTGCGCGCTACTCCCGAATATGAAGAAGCAGGCATTGATTATGCGGTTCACATGAATTTTAATGCGTTGCGTATGGAAGGTTTCTGGGGCGAAAATCAGCATATCTACGACCTGTGCGATGAAAAAGGAATTTTATTGATGGTGGGATTCAGCTGCCAGTGGGAATGGAAAGGCCTCATGCGAACTGCAACAGACGATAAGTATGGCGTTATCTCTACGCCGGAGCAAATCGAGGTTGCCACCAAATCTTTGCACGACCAGGTAGTATGGCTGAGAAATCATCCAAGCATTTTCCTATGGCTGTATGGAAGCGATAAATGGCCAAGACCGGCGCTGGAAACAAATTACCTGAATGTATTAACCACCTGTGATAACACGCGGCCGTATGCGCAATCAGCAAAGGAATGGGTCAGCGAAATAACAGGCCCTACCGGTATGAAGATGCGCGGGCCATATGATTATGTGCCGCCGGATTATTGGTATATCGATACTACTTATGGCGGCGCTTTTGGGTTTAATACTGAAACCGGCCCTGGCCCTGAAGTGCCGGTGTTGGAAAGTTTGGAAAAAATGATACCCAAAGATTCTCTGTGGCCTATCGGCAGCTCGTGGCTGTATCATGCAGCGAGGGGACAGTTTCACAACCTCAGCCGTTATAATAATGCAATGGACGAAAGGCTGGGCGCTCCATCTTCGATAGAGGATTATGAACGAAAAGCGCAATACCTCAATTATGAAGGCATGCGTGCCATGTACGAAGCTTTTGAAGCGAACCGGTTTACCGCCACCGGCATTATTCAATGGATGTACAATGCTTCGTGGCCCAAGCTTTGGTGGCAGTTGTATGATTATTACCTGATGCCCACCGGCGCTTTGTATGGCGCACGGCTTGCTAATGAACCACTGCACGTTTCATATAATTATGGCAACAACGCAGTAGATGTGATGAACAATACGGGCAAAACAGCGAGCGCACTTACCGCCGAAATAAATGTGCTGAATTTCGACTTGAAATCTGTGTTGAAAAAAACAGTTTCGGTACAGGCTATTGCATCAGGAGAAACCAAAGAGGTTTTCACTTTACCGGCTGATCTTACTCTCAGCAAAACTTACTTCCTCGATTTGAAACTGTATAATCAGCATCACGAAAATGTAAGTAACAATTTTTATGTTCTTTCAACAGAATATGATTCGCTGGATGTAAAGAAGAGCACATGGTTTGTAACGCCGCAAACGCATTATGCAGATCTTACCCTGCTGCAGCAGCTGCCGAAGGTAAAATTGCAAACGGGTGAGATAACGAATACGGAGAATGGAAGAACTATGATTCATGTAAAAGTGAAGAATCCCACTTCGCATCTTGCATTTATGGTATATATGGATATAAAGAAGGGCGACAGCAATGCATCTGCAGCTCCTGTTTTCTGGAGCGACAATTATTTTACATTGTTACCGGGAGAAGAGAGAATTATTTCTGTCTGGTGTCATACATCCGACTTGGAAGGAAAGCAACCGAAAGTAGTTGTCGGCGGATGGAATGCGGAATAGGGCGGTACTAATAACCTGTCGCAGCGCGGTTTTGCGGGGAGGCTTGTCATGAAAATGGTATCTGTTATTCCGGAAAAGCTGCTGCGATTGTTCTCTTTATTTATTCAGGGCAAGTAAATTTCCCAGCATCTCCGAAGTTCTGGTAAGGTTATCACGCGCGCTTTTCAAAGCGGTAGTAATATCCATTACTTCATTGCTGATAGGCAGCAGTATATCAAAATATTTTTGAAGTGCTGTATCTGTTTTCAAAGGAACTCTTCCTGCCATGCCTATCACCGGCACTGACCTTTCTTTTGCCATCTTTGCCACGCCGTACGGGCCCTTGCCCTGTAATGTCTGCGCATCAATGCTCCCTTCTCCTGTTATTACGAGGTCTGCATTTTGCAGGGCTTCATCAAAGCGGGTGATGCTTAAAAAATATTCAATGCCGTTTTCGAGTGTTGCATTGAATACCGCATACAAACCTGCGGCAACACCGCCCGCGGCTCCGCCATGTTTTACCGATGACATATCCTTTCCTGTTTTAGAAAGAACAACTTTGCTCAATTGGGCGAGCCCTGCGTCTAATTGTTTTATATCATCCGGAGACGCTCCTTTCTGCGGACCGAATACGGTAGCAGCACCCTGCTCCCCAGCCAATTCATTTTCCACATCACATAATACGATCAGCTCCACATTCAATATTCGTTTATCCATATCCGTTATATCTATTGCTGCAAGATGAATCAACGAAGAAGGAATGTTTTGTAGATCATTTCCTGCGTCATCTTTTAACCGTACCCCGAGTGCCAGCATAATGCCTGCGGCTCCGTCAACGGTAGCGCTGCCCCCGATGCAAAGAATCATCTTCGTTACATTTTTATCCAGCGCCGCTTTTATTAATTCACCGGTTCCATAAGTGGTTGCTTTCATCGGATTGTATTCATGCGGTTGCAGCAGGCGCAAACCGGAAGCATCCGCCATTTCGATTACTGCGGTTGTACCCTTTTCAATCAAGCCGAATGATGAAATAATCTTTCTTCCCAGCGGATCATGCGCTTCTGTTGTTTCAATGGTTCCTTTGAGGCGCTGTATTAATAGTGATGCAGTGCCATCGCCGCCATCCCCAATGGGAAATTCTTTGCAAACACAATCGAGCCTGCTTTGCTGCAGTCCCGTATTGATAGCCGCTGCTACGGCTGCGGCATCCAGACTATTTTTAAAAGCATTGGGTGCAATAAGAATTTTCATATCCCGGCCCCTAAAGGGGAGTTTTGATTTTTGTATTCATTTTGCTTTGGATGCCCTTGACAAGGCCGGACGAACAGCATTCACATTAATGGATTATTACTGACAAAACATATACCATCACAAAAGTGATTAATCCCATCCATATCGTTGCAACGGAATATACTTTCAGCATGGTATTTACATCGAGTCCTGAAAATTTTGCAATCACCCAGAAATAGGCATCATTGGCATGTGATATCATCATAGAACCTGCGCCCATTGCCAGTACGCAAAGCAATATCCCGTTGCTGCTGTTCAATCCAAGTGTTGCCAGCAATGGCTGCACAATAGCTGCCGCAGTTATGATGGCTACGGTAGAGGAGCCCTGCGCGGTTTTTAAAATGAATGTAATTAAAAAAGGAAATACAATACCCATGCCCCTGAGCACCGGTGATTGCCCGAGACCGGCACCGATATTTATTGCAGCCAATACGGCGCCGAAGGCGCCGCCCGCTCCTATAATGATGAGTATGCTGCCCGCTTTTTCAATAGCATCATGAAGCAATGCATTGATGTCTTTCTTCGTCCATTTTCTCTTTACATTAAATGCAAGCAATACGCCAATAGCCAGCGCCAATACAGGATCACCCAATGCCAGCAAATTATCGGTCCATGTATTCGCAGGAATATATGCAACAAAAAATGAACGTAGTGCAATTAAAACAACAGGAACCAGTACGGGTAAAAATGCCCGGATAACAGGCGGATGTATGGAAACATCTTCGGGCATCTCCTCTTCTTCTGCACGAACGTGCTTTAATTTTTTGCCCATATATAATGACCACCAGTGACCCACCAGCATGGCAGGAATGGCAATGATGATACCATACAGCATCAATCTTCCGAAATCAACGCCCAGGGTGGTTGCTGCCGCAGTAGCGCCCGGGTGCGGAGGTATCAAACAATGTACGCTATACAAGCCCGATGCGAGGGATACGCTCATTATCACTGCTGAAGTGCGCGTGCGCCGGGCCAGCGATGTATTCAAACCGCTCAATACAATGTACCCTGAATCGCAAAACACAGGAAGCCCCACAACAAAACCGGTAAGACTGATGGCGAGCGAGGCATTTCGTTCACCCACTTTTTTTAAAATATAATTGGCCATCACTTTGGTGCTGCCGGTATGCTCCAGCAATGCGCCGAGGGTAGTGCCCAGCACAATGATAAGCCCAAGCGATTTCATTACATTGCCAAAACCATCTTTAGTGGCAGTGATAATTGCCGGTAAAGAAAGGTGTACACCGAGGCCGGTAACAAAGCAGGCAATCATGAGTGCAAAAAATGCATGCACATGATACCTGGCCGTAAGTACAATGATGATGACAATGCCGATAAGTAAAAAAATGACAGCCTGTAAAAAAGGAACATTCATTAAAGGAAGATAGGGAAATTTTTAACGACGGGTTTCCTTTCGGAAGGCAATAGATGTAGTTTCATTTCTGATTAATGACGGGTCTGCTCGCGGAAGAATCGTCAGAGACTAGGGTAGTATTTGCAATTACTTCAGCGTATACTCATTTAACTCCTGGTGGCTGGCCTGAAAACACCTTTTCCTGTAGTAAGATAAGAAAATAAGCTGGTTTGTATCCAATGCGTCCAGCCGGAGTCGCAATCTTTGTAACACTCGATGCCCGGTACAAGGCCTTCATGTATAAAATTTACCGTGGTCTCACCATTATTTTCGGAGAGGTTAAAAATCAATCTTGTATTAACCCATTCCTTTTTATCGGAATACCAGGGCATATAGCAGTCAGTAACCAGCCAAACAATTTTTTTGCCCGGAAGCAATTCTGTTACAGTAAAGTTGAAGAAAGCATCTTCACCCATCTTTACAACAAACGTATCATTTTGTTTTTCGGCGCTTCCGCTGAAGGCTACTCCCCACCAATCAGGCACATTGCTGATCTTTTTGATGGCTTCATCTGCACCCACTTTTGCAGTGATGCTGCTTTGAAAATTTTTGTTTGTCATATTTATTTTGCTTTTGCGTTATCAGCCAGAAGTTGATTCCTGATTTCAGCAGCCTTATCCATTTCAGGCGATGGTATGCCGTGCGTGAGCAAGTGAAACAACCAGCTTTTGATAATGGTGCTCCAGCCTTTTTCACACATAGCATAACACTCTTTTTCGGGAACAAGCCCTTCGTGAGTGAAATGGAGAATTGTTTTATCACCGGCTGCTGTTATATCAAAAATCATTTCTGTGTTTGTCCATTCGTGTTTGTCTTTTTGAATCCAGTAGAGTGTGCTTTCGGTAACCAACCACACAATTTTTTTGTTGGGAATTACTTCCACCAACTTTTGTTTTGAGTAATGCTGATCAGGATGATGAATGATAAACTCATCATTCAATTGTTTGCTGCTACCTTCAAAATCTTTGCTCCACCAGTTGGTAACATCGGTGATGCAATTGAAAACTTCCTGCGGCGATTTGGCAACTTCAATTGTTACTGTGCAGCTTTCTATAAACCTGTAAAGTTTTTCCCTGATGCAGAAATCACATATCTGAACCAGCCGGTCATATTCATTTTCAAGAACAACCCCATCATAGGTAAATTTGAGGAGGGTATTATCGCCGTCAGGCACTAATTCAAAAATCATTTTTGTTCCTGTCCATACATAATTGTCCGTTCTGCGAATGCTATCGGTTACGAGCCACACCACTTTTTTATCAGGCACCAGTTCAGTTACCTTATTTTTTGAATAATGCGAATCTCCTGAAGTAAATACAAACTCATCGTTGAGTTTGGCGCTTTCTCCCTCAAAGTCTTCGGGCCACCACTTTGAAACATCATGGATGATATGATTGAAGACATCGCCGGGAGATTTTGTAAGCGCAATCGATACGGTATAGTTGGCTGTTGTATAATTTTTGTTCTCCATTTAAAATATATTTCAGGTCTTTTGTTTAAAAATTTCAAACCAGTTTCGGCATTTACTTTTTTTGAATTGATTACCCTGTCAAAGGTGGGAACCTGGGAGCATCTAAAATTGTAAAAATCGGAAGTACTTACATCTGGTAAAACTTCCGGCCAAAATCGTTTGAGCTTCGTTCAATTCCCGAAGGTAAAAAGCCCGTGAAGTGCCTGAAATTTTTTATGAAGTGGGATTGATCATAATAATGTTCATAAAATTCATTCCTGAATATTTCTTTCAGGCTATCTGAAGTAAAAAGGCGATAATATTCGCTAAAGCGGATGATGGAAGATAAATTCTTCGGGCTCACCCCTATTCTTTCTGTAAACTTCATGTTGAGCCAGCGGCTGCTATAGCCTGTCTTTTTCTCCAGCTCTTTCACGGTAATTTTTCCTTTGGATGAAATTATTTTATCAACACAAAACTCGAATATTAAATCCCCGTTATGCTGCAGCAGTTGTTTAATGAGGAACTGTTGCACCACATCTGTTTTGCCCCGTACGGATGTGGCGTTTATAACCTGTTCTTCCAACTGATTGCCGGCCGGCCCTATTACATCCCCGAGCTGATAAATGCGGTTTTTAATTTCACCAAGATTAAATTGAAAAAAACGATAGGCGCCCTTCGGGTTGAACTCTATCCCTATAGATTGCGTGTATACATCCTTCTCTGCATCTAAATTCACCGGCACATCTGCAACTCCTGTCAGGTTGATGCTCCCTTCTTTTGCCGTGATAGTTTTTCCATTAACAGCGGCCGTTATTCCATTGGCAGAAAAAATGGTGAGCTTGACAGTCCCATTGGGAACGATTAATTTTAAATCATCGGACGGCAGTTTTCCGGTGCATTCAAACACCCACATTTTTTTAATGTAGGGCCTGAGCAGGTTATGAGGCTCAATATGATTAAACTCTATTTTCATTCATGCGCCGGTCAGCGAAGTGCTACTAAATTAATGAAACTTCCTGTCGAATGAATTATAAGCGTCCCGGGAAGCAGAAACCGGCTGCATAGAAGACGTACTTTTGCTATATTAATCATGTGCATGCAAACCGAAAAAAAGAAAAACATTAGGCAATGGATCAGGGGCAACTGGCTCAATATAGCGCTCCTGCTGTTCCTTAGTATACTTATTTTTAATCCCGATGCAAAAGCTTTGCTGATAAAGGGTTTCATGAAGATGGGTTTTATGAAACCCGGCATACCTGCAGCCAATTCTCATAATACCGTTGCGTTGGCGCCGGATGCCGTATTTGTAAATGCAGCTGGGCAGCCGCTTCATCTCAGTGAGCAGCGCGGCAAAGTGGTATTTCTGAATTTCTGGGCTACGTGGTGCCCGCCATGCATTGCAGAAATGGGTCCGGTAAACAACCTGTATGAGCATTTTAAAAATGACAGCAATGTTGTATTCATACTGGCGGATGCAGATAATAATTTCAGCAAGTCATTGCCTTTTATGAATCATCATCAATACAATCTGCCGGTGTTTGCTGCCCCATCAGCAGGCGATGATCTGTTTAACGGAACATTACCCGCAACAACTGTTATTAATAAAAAAGGACAAATCGTTTTTCACGAAGAAGGCGCTGCCAATTATGATACCCGGGAGTTCATTGATTTTATCAATAAGCTGATCGCAGAATAAATTGGTTTTGTTCCTTGCCGAAAATATTTCATGAAGGCCATGCTGCAAGAGATTTCCTGATTACTAAAGGTTACCCTGTATTAGCCGGATACTGCCATTAGCGGGACCCGGTCGTAAATGAATTTTACATAACGATAACCATAGAAACTATGTTCGTCATACGTTATCCCGCCTTCATCCATTTAATGTTTTGTACGCCGTGCTGCCCTATAATCCTTGCAGTATAAATACCTGCAGCAAAACGGGAAACATTGAACTCAATGTTGTTGGTTCCTTCACCCAGCATCACTGATTGTTGCGAAAGTATCCTGCCATTCATATCCAGCAGCGCTATGCGAACCTGCGAATTGTTCTCATTTGTTATGTGCAATGTAAGCACATCATTCACGGGGTCTGGAGTTAATACAATGCCTGGTATAGCGCCCGCATAGTTTACCTGTAATACTTTTGAATACGTATATGCTCCGTCCATATCAACCATCTTCAGGCGATAATAATTGGCTCCCTCAAGAGGATCGTTGTCTGTGGCGGCATAGCTATTCGTGATTGCATTATTATCAGTTGAAGGCAGCGTTGCAATTGCAGTAAAGGAATTTCCGTCGCTGCTTCTTTCCACATCAAAATAGCTGGTGTTTGTTTCGTTAGCCGTTTGCCAATGCAGCTGCACAGCATTATTTTGTATTGAACCGGTAAAGGATAGCAATGCAAGCGGCAGCGATGTATTGCAAATGCTGATGAGGTTGCCAACAGAAGTAATGGTAACGCCAATACCGGCAACAACCATCAACGATGTCTCGTCTGTAACAACCGCTACGCTTCCGGATGCAAATGTTCCATAATCTTTCAGTTCGCCTGCAGTTCCTTCCGGCTGGCAGGCATTCAGGTTATTATCTAATTCCATCATCATACCATCATAATCAGTTGCATCATAACCGTCAAAATAAGTACCTGCCGCTATATAATTATTACCGGTTGTTTTTATGATAGCGTATATAGAACTATAATCGGAGCCGCCCTGCTTTTCTATCGTGTTTGTTGATAAAAGATTTCCATCTTTATCCGTTTTCAAAAGATAATAATAGCTGCTGTCTGTGCTAAGATTAAAACCATCGCCTGCGGCAAGGTATCCCCCGTCGCTTGTTTCTATGGCTCCGTTTATAGTGGCGCCGGAGTTTACCGTATTACTGGTTTCCTTCGACCAGAGTAAATTACCGTTGTTATCCACTTTAAACATAAAACAATCCGGGGTTAAATTTACCGTAGTGCTGGTGGAAGTGCCCGCGACAAGAAATCCGTTATCGGAAGCAGACAATACCGCTTTGCCATCGGTATTGGCAACAGGAGAAAAAATATAATCGCTCCACAGCACATTTCCCGACGGGTCAATCTTTACAATGTAGGTGGTATCGGTTCCGCCGGACAAGCCGGGATTGTTTGATATAAAAACATAATTATTGTCGTTTGTTTTCTTTAAATCCACAATAGAGATGTCAGGAAATTCATAATTGAAATAAGATTTTGCCCACACCACTTTGCCCGTGTCATCGGTTCTTACAATCACTCCCTTGCCCTGGCCGGTAGTCTCGATATTTCCGCAAAGCATAAAACCATCATCACCCGTTTGTACTGTTTTAAAACCAATACCTCCCTGTGGAATCATGGTGGTGCCAAATACTCCGTATTCCTGGTATTGTTTTGCCCATTGCAAAGCGCCTGACGAAGTAAATTTTAAAAGCCCCGGCGCATTTTGTAACTGTGCCGCGATTGCAAAACCGTTGTCGCTGGTGCTAATGACTCCGTTGGCTTCTTCAGCAGGATTATTGGTGCTGTCTGAGCCGATGTTGCTGGCCCAAACCAGATGGCCGCTTGTATTTATTTTGGCAATATAAAAATCACCATAATCAGCATCAACCGCCTCAGATATTCCTGTTGCGATGTAATTGCCATCGCCGGCTTGTACCACGTCATCAAATCTTTCAAAAGAGTTGGTACCGACTGAACCGGTAAAGGTGCTTTGTGCAAATGCATAGCGGATAGCAAGACATCCAATAAAAAGTAAAATCTTTTTCATGATTACCGGGGTTTAAAATGAATAAGAATGGTTATGTTACCTGCCGGCCGTTGTATAATTCATATAGCAGAACCAACTGCAACAAAAATTAGTTTGCAGTACAGGATTAATGCCCGGTTATTAATAGAGATATCAGAAAACAAATGTCCAGACAGATTGTAATACATCAAATACTTAATACACGGTATTTTTGGAGGTTGCTTCCCGGCGCCCATGATGAAATGAAGTAAGGATAAAGAAGTGTATTTTCTTTTTAATATTATTCTGTTCAGCTATGCCTTGCGAATAGAAACGTTGCTCCTGAAATTTCATTCTGATAAATACGAATTAGTTTTGCCGCATGTCTAACATATTTTCATGGAACCGCTTTTCCACAGAAGATGCACTATTTATATTTGCACTCGAATCTGAAGCTGCGGATGAGTTTACCAATTATAATTGTTTGTTTACCGGCATTGGCAAAGTAAGCGCCACCTATGCACTCACAAAATATTTATCGCATACAAAGCCGTCACTCATTATTAACTTGGGTTCTGCCGGCAGCAGTCGTTTTAAAAAAGGCGAGGTAATTTGTTGCACAAAATTTATCCAGCGGGATATGGATGTACGTGGATTGGGTTTTCACCAATACGAAACTCCTTTGTCTGGTATTCCGGCGATACTTGAATATGGAATGAGTCTGTTACCATTGTCTCATGCTGTCTGCGGCTCCGGCGATACGTTTGAGATGAATCATCTCAGCGATGATTATGACCTGGTAGATATGGAAGCATATGCGCTGGCGCTGGTGGCCATGAAAGAAAGCATTTCCTTTCTCTGCCTTAAATATATTTCTGATGGCGCAGACGGGTTAGCTGCAGATGATTGGTCTATACATGTACATAACGCCGCTAAAGCATTTACATCAGTTTTGTTTTAAACAGCATTACCGGCTAAAATTCCACTTCCAACTCTGTAAGCTGGTCATCAAATCGCCCCCTGGTTATCGTAAAGTCAGGAAAAGTGGCTTCCAGTATTCCGGATAATCCGCCGCTATAACTTCCGGCAGCGGTAGAGTCAAAACCGGCTGCTTTAAAATAAATATTGCCGGAGCCTGCTTCGGTATTATATCCGCTTATATTTGCGTAGAAAAATCCTTTGGAACTGTCTATTGCAATGCGCTGTCCCTGCAAGCTGTCAATACCATTTCTCGTAAATCCTTTCGGAACTTTTAAGTACAATGCAATCGTATTATAATCGTTCGGTTGTGCTTCTAAAAAGCCATCCCATTCAATAACCATCCAATCCGGGGCAGTGCTGTCTGTCTGCTTATATATATGTATCTCTGACGTGCTGCCTGTTAGAAAACCGCCGGTAATCCTGTTAACCGTTCGCCAGGGCTGCCCGTTTACATAACAGGTAAAGATATTGTTGCCCGTGTTCGAAAAAATAGCCAGGCCTTTATCCTGCCCGTCGGCATAATAATTCGTAATATTCTTATAGCAGCCGCATAGCAATACAGCTGTTGCCAGCCATATCCGTTTATTTTTCATGTTTCTTTTTTTTGATGAAGATGGAATAACCTGCGTTAAAAGCTAACGGCGCCATATACGAAAATGAAGAAGGATATTTTATCGCGTTGCTTACAGGCGGGCTCGAAATAGTAAGCTGTGCAAATACCCGGTTATTGCCAATAAACCGCATATATTCCACTCCGGCTCCCACATACAAGCTAAACATTTTTTGTGTGGCATCAGGATTTAAGATGGTATAATGCACTTTATCGTATTGGTAGTTTACAGTTAACCTCTGATCGGTAAAGCCGGTTAACAGCAAAAAAGAAAAACGTTGTTTGGGATTGCGGCTGTTGATTTTAAACCGATGGTCAACAGAAAAAAACCAAATAGAGGGACGAATTGTTTTATTGGCTGCAGCATATAAAGGCAATGAAGGATTGGCCGTAAAAGAAGAGTCTGACGAGCGGTAAGGAAAGCCCCAGCTCTTTTGCACTTTTACTACCAGCTCATAATTTCTTCCTTTGGAAAACGCAGCCTGCACACCCGTATTAAGTTGATTAAAATGCCCGTGGTTATTCAGGTCGTACTGGTAACCTGCAATGGGCTCTATATATAATTGGGCAATGCATCCTGTACCGCTAAGTATACATGCTGATAAAGCAATCATCCATTTTCTCATACACCTTATATGGAGCAATATTACTTTGCTGATGCTGCATCACCGGATACTCTTAACAAAAATTTTTATATTGTCACTGATGGGCTGCTCTCTCCAACCTCAGCATAAATTTTGTGGCGAAATGACTATGGCAATTACTTTTTTGGGGTGATTGGATGCTTACATTTTTAGCCAGTGTTTTAAACCGCACACCGGTTTTTTGCTCTACGGTAATTGTCAGGTGGCCTGTTTTGCTGACATGAAAATCTTTTACTGTATCGGGTTTGCGGCATCGCCGTCTTTTATGTTTGGTGAATTATTTGCTTTCATGTGTTCCAAATTTAATCAAACCCTTTAATGATGCGAGCATAAGCTTATGCCTTATCTTATTCTATGTAATTTAAAGGATCTAACCTTTCGTTCAATAATTGTTTATAAAACCAATAAACAGTTTGTTCATGGTAGTTGCGGGTATTTCTATTAAGCGGACACAAGCGGATGCCCGGGCCAAGGTACCTTTTTTCATGTTTGAACTAATGTGGGGAAGCATTTAGTCCGTCAAACAATAATCAATAGATTCTACTTATAATAGCTTAGCTTTTCAGTTTCATAATAATAAGGTTCATCACCGTTATACATTCTAAAAGAAACTATCCTGTTTTTACTATCAAATTGTGCGTTGGGATTAAAAGTAACATAAGAATTGGTCCCTTCCTGATAAACGGTAACACTTGAGGCCGGATAATTCGTAAACTGATAATAATACCAATCATCTATGTTAGTAAGTCCGCTGCCTATTGCTGAATTGCTGAAAGTAAATTCAGGGAGTTGAGAAACTCCGTTGTATAATATCTTATTTAAAGTTGCAAATTCATTTCCTTCTGTAGCACGTGAGCTCATTTGGTATAAGTTCAATGTTTCAGGAGCATATGTCCAAGAAGAAGTGTCGCTTTCAACTACTGTAGCAATGTTGCCCGAAGCATCATAAATCAGTGTATCAGCCATATTTGGGACGGCACTCGGAATAGTATATGAGGCCCAGGAAACAAATCTGCCATTCGCATCAAAGTTGTACACGGTTAATTCATTGTGCCCAACGTAACCTTCATCTACTGTACTCAGGGAGTAGCCACCAGATGGTAATGAAGTTTTGGAAACATTCTCAACCTCCGGAACCCCGCTTGTATAAGTATATGTTACGGATTTGATGATATTCTCGTTATCGTACGCAAAGTCAGTTGTAACAGCCGAACCGGTATCCTGTAAATCTGTTGTGTTTCTTTTTACATGGCTGATTTGATAATTACTGTTATAACTAAACACGAAGGCATGGTGATCCGGGTTTGGATCGGTGTTAGGTATTGCATCCCAAAATATTCTTCGGCCTGTAGTGTCATAATAAAAGTAAACAATATTTGAGTCCTGAAAGTTGCCCAGGCTATCGGTCCATATTTTTGTCAAACTCTTCACCAATTCAGTTGAATCCACTCCAAAGATTTTTACGGAATCTACCTGCTGTGAAGTAGGAGGTGTATCAGCCACTTTGTTGCATGAAAAAAAGAATGATGCTGATGAGATGATAATTGCGGAAAGGAATAATTGTTTCATGGAAGTTTAAAAGGTAATAATCAGGATTGTGTTGACATGCCAAATAATATTTAACGTCGATAATTAAAAATAATTGTACACATCTATCCTTCCCTGATTTACTTCCCACAAAGTCCTTCAAAAATGAAAAAACTTTCTGATTCATCTCATAATACCTGGCCGATGAATACTTATATATAGTCTCAGGGGTCTACTCCCTTGTAATGGCGCAGGCATCAGGTTACCTTTTTTTCATGCTTGAATTAACGCAGGAAAGAAAACTTTAAAAAGTTCATTTACGAATAGTTGAGATTACAAGACCAACAGAAGCAGAAAGTTAAACAATGCATATTAAACCATAAATAAAAACGCTATTTTACATTTTATTAAACTTCAATGTTTTCAATTCATTATTTCTCCTCACGGTTAATATATATACCCCGGGTGCAAGATGGCCGACATTGATTGATTGCATTGGAGATATAATATTTTGCTGCAAAATAATTTTTCCGTTTTCATCTGCTATTTGTATGCTTTTATAATTAGCCAATCCTTCTATATACAAAATATTGTTCGCCGGGTTTGGATGTATTGATAATGCCGGCTGAGCGCCTGCCTGCAATGTTACTACCTGGCTGTAATTTTCCCTTCCGTCAATATCTGTCTCTACAACACGATAATAATTTTTTTCATCATTAGCCGGAACAATACTGCTGTATTGCGTTTCTGCCGCGCCTGCCGGCACAGTGGAAGCGCCGGTAAATGAAATTCCGTCCGGGCTGTATTGCACCGTATAGCTTTGCACATTTTGCTGCATCGCTACCTGCCAGCTAACCTTAGCATGAGTAGCATTTTGCCATTGCGCCTGAACGCCCAGCCAATTTACGGCTAAAGTATTCGTATTCTTAAAGATGAAGAAATTGCTAAAGCTGGTTACCTGTATTTCAATATAATAACCGCCGTCAACAGCAGCCCAAGATTGAGGAATAACAGTTTGTTCGCCATCCACAATGGTGTATGTACTTCCCGAACCAGAACCCGAAGGTTGTTTAATAACTGCCAGATCTCCCGGTGTATGAATGGACGTATCGGCAGCTTTTAAGGCGTCAAATTCAGCCGTGGTAAAAAATAAACGAATGGTAACTGTGGCAGCGCCGTTAGGGTTATTATCAGGAGTAATTACATAACTTCTGTCTAAATACGGCTTGCCGTTATAAGAGCGAATGCTGCCTGTATTATCATAAACACTCACGTTTACATTTCCCAGATTGTAATTATCTGAAATAGCTACCGCAGGAGAAACGCCGCCGTCGCTGATTTCAAAAGTAGTAAGATTGTTGCTTGAGCCGTAAAGCGCGGCAGAAGAGTTTACAGGTCCGTAAGGGTCGGGAGCAAATTTCACGCTTAGGTAAGGCGGCTCATAACCGGGCTTATCCAGGCTATCCAAATGGCGCATATAAATATCATATCCTGTGGTTCCCTCAGTTCTGTTATCTACCCATGCTATTAATCCGGTACCATTTACAGGGTCTAATAAAACAGATGAAGACCCATACGCATCATAATTTTCCGTAGTTTTTGCACCCATAGCGCCCCATGCAAGTTCCGCTCCGTTAAGAACGGGACTAACATGAATGAGCGCTGACCCTCCCCCCGAACTATATTCCATAGCATAAAATAAAGCATCGCCTTTGTTGTTTACAGTAACCAAGGGTGGCGCGCCATAATAACCTTGCCCAATTATTGTTCCTTGTTTTACATCGGTTTTATATACTATGGCAAATGAATCGGCAGACTGCGCTTCAACCGCAAGATGCTGCAAACGCACTACACCCGATGAATCCTGTTCTTCCGATAAAAAAATTTGATTGCCGCCGCCACTCAAAGAAAAATCATAATTATAAGGCGACCAAAGCAAGGTATCTCTGAAATTATTCAGCTTATTTGTACCCGCAGGCTCTGCCTGGTTATAACCGGGATAATCGGGGCTTTCGGCAGAAGTACGCTGGTAAGGGATAGCATCGTATATTTCTTCCTTCACAACATACCCCTTTACAATACGGCGCGATACTCCGTCTGTCTGCGAATAAGTTCTTTCGCTTACAGCTAAAAAGCTTGCATTAATATTGCCCGCAGTAGGTACGGTAACGCCTGTAATATTACTTATATCGTATAGAGCGCTGCCGCCGTCAATTTCCAAAAAGCCGTTTTGCACCAAGCGGTATTGGTTAATTACATATACATCCGAGCCGTTGCCGCAACTAATTTCCTGGTGGTCTGTTTTTAAATAATACAAGCGATACACATTGCCCGCTGTGTAATTGTCTGTAACAGCCACCGGATTAAAATCTTTGTCGCGAAGATATTGTGTAGCAGTTGTATTTTGCTTTGCCCTGAATAGCTTATTGTACGCCAGTATAGGTCCGCTCACACCATTTACCCCTAAATACATTACTACATTACAGCCGCCCTGCAAATCGCTGAAAATAGCATCATCTCCTACTTCGGCAGCAGGATAGTTTAATGTACTGTAATTGCCGCAGGCGGAAGAATTGGTAACCTGAACAGCATTTTCATTTACCTGTCCGCCACCATAATTTACCAAAGTGCCGTTAACATCTTTATAGCAATAAACATACAGGTTATCCGGTGAGGATGAGTTATATCCATTAATACTTTCTATGTAAGAAAGAAAAAAACCGCCGTTGCCATCGGCAATTAGTTGCGGGTGTACACCGGCATTGCCGGCAACAGAGGAAAAAATGATGGCTCCGGCACCCCCAAAAACAGTGCTTCCATCGCTTTTATAATGCTGCACGCATACTCTTTGATAGGTATAAGATGAACTGCTGTCATCGGCATAAGTTATGTAAAAGCCGCCGGCGCTGTCCGTAGCAGCATAAGAGTATGCGTGATAATCCCGCCCCTGAGCGAAGACATAGTGCTGGTTGTTTGTGCTGGAAGATGCAGGCACACCGTTCGTTGCCCAAAGCGCTTTGCCCGTTTTATCATACTTCTGTGCATATATTGCAGCTATGTCGTTGTAGCCGGTGGGGTCATTACGGTGGTCTTGCCAGATAACAAAATAGCCGCTGTCAGGGTAGCTTCGCACGATTATAGGAACGTTCTGGTCTTTCAGAGCATTGCATACAGGTGTATGCAGGCTGTCGGCAAAAAGATTGGTAGTGTTGCTCCACTGCGCCTGTGCTGTTATGGTTAGCATACCAAACAGCAGCAATATAATTACCTGTTTCATCCGTAAATATTTTCGTTTGTTCCTGCAGGACGATTCTTTTGGTCGGATGGAACGCTTATTAACATTCCCCTGTATGAAAAATTTACATGAGCGTTTCATTGGTAATCTTTTTATATTTTAAAGATGCGCCGCTAAAATAAATAAGCGCCAAACAAAAGGCTTTAGCGTTTGTTGCAAATACTTGTGATTTTGTTGCATGAAGTAAGCAGGTCAGGCTTTTTTACCAACAACTTCGCTCGGCGGAAAACCGAAGTGGCGGGAGAAGCTCGCGGAAAAGCTTGCGGGATTAGAAAATCCAACCATGTAAGCTACTCCTGAAACGGTAGCTATTCTTTCTTTAAGAAGATGATATGCGTGTTCCATCCGTATAGTGCGGATGAAATCACCGGGAGATTTGCCAAGCAATGCCTTGAGCTTGCGGTGCAGCTGGGTGCGGCTAAGTCCTATTTCAGCAGCTAACTGGTCTGCTCCGAACAGTTCATTGTCCAGATGGTTTTGCACGGCAGACTGAACGCGGTCGAGGAATTGTTTTTCAATGGACGGAAGCTCATCAGCTTTGGTAAAGATCATATTGTTTTTGCTGTATTTTTCCTGTAACAGGCGGCGTGTTTTCATCAGGTTTTCCATCACAGCAAATAATTCCTTTTGTACGAAAGGCTTTCCAAGATAAGCATCTGCGCCCGTTTCGATACCTTGTATCCTGCTTTCCGTTCCGGATTTGGCGGTAAGCATAATTACCGGAATGTGGCTGGTTCTTTCATCGGATTTCAAAACAGAGCAAACTTCATAACCATCCATTTCGGGCATCATAATATCGGTAATAATGACATTGGGAATATGTTCCTGCGCCAGCGCAGTGCCCGCTTTTCCATCAGGCGCATGGATGACACGAAAACGGTTTGCCAATGAGCGGCATATAAACTCCCGCAACTCATCATTGTCTTCAATCACCAATATCAGGTTGCTGTCATTGTCGGCAACAGGCAGTTTTTCAGTACCATTGAACAGTACAGAAATGTCCGGTTGCAATTGTATTGCAGACGGCATTGCCGCAATTTCATCCTGTTGTTGCGGAAGCGCGGGCAGCAAAGGCAGTGTTACTTCCATCAGCGTATATTGGTCTTCCACGCTTTCGGCACGGATGTCCCCGCCCATTAGTTCTGCCAGTTCTTTAGCAAGCGCCAGCCCGATACCCGTGCCTTCAGCAGAACGGATATCGGAAGGGTCTGCCTGATAAAAACGTTCAAAAATATAGGGCAGCTTGAACGGCGCAATGCCTTTGCCTGTGTCTCTTACAGACAATGTGAATGTTATATCGTCTCGTTTTTCCAAAGCAGTTTTTACTGTTCCTTTATCTGTAAACTTCAAAGCATTGGACAAAAGATTGCTGCTTATTTTTTCCAGCTTATCATGGTCTGACAAAATCCACAATTCTTCCCAATCCGATGTAAAGACCAGCTCAATTCCTTTTTGCTTTGCCAAAGGTTCATAGTTGCCGATATATTTTTTTAGCTCTGAAATCAATTCCACAGGCGACTGCGTAACGTTCATCAAGCCGCTTTCAAGTTTACTTAAATCCAGCAATTGATTGATGAGTTGCAGCAGCCGCTCCGCATTCTTCTTAATTAGTCCTGCGTGGTATTGCACCGATACATCTTCATTCTTTGCCAGCAATTCCTGCGCGGGATTAGAGATAAGCGTAAGCGGTGTTTTAAACTCGTGCGTAATATTGGTAAAAAAGCGCGATTTCACAACATCCATTTCTTTCAGCTTATCTGTCTGCCGTTGTATTTCGGCAGTACGCTCGCGCACGGTTTCTTCCAAATGTCTGGCTTCATTAGCAATCAGCGCACGTTTTTCGGCTTCCTGCGCCAATGCGTGTGCAGAAAGCGTTTTCACTTCTTTTAATTTATCTGAAAGATTTTGATTTGTTCGTGCAAAATCAAGCGCCAGATAAAGAGAGATACAAACAGGGAAAATTAATTCGCCCATACTTAAAGTAAAAAGCCTTAGCGCATCCTGCCGGGTTGCCCATATATGCAATATATCCATCCACGTAAAAAAACACACCAATGCAACCACTATCATAGCAACGCCAATAAGCCGGATACCCGGACGCCCTTTGCGGGCAGCTTTGAACACTCCCCAAAACGCATCGCAAAAAACGACTACAAAAACAAAAGAAAAATAATCGTTGTAATGCCAAGCATTGTACCAAACGGCATTCACCAGATGTTCCATAAAATAAATTGAGGAAACTGCCGCAAGCGTTATCAGCTTCCATTTGGGAATATGCCCGTATCCCACGGAATACAACAACAATCCGCCGAACCATAAAAGCAATGCAAGACATTCACCGGAAATAAATTTGGCATAATACTGAACAACGGGAGAATGTGTTTCATAAAATAAATACGCCGTTTCCGAAATGACGCCCAACACTATCGCAAATGCAGCAAAATATAAGTTGAGCTTTTGTTTGGGATAAAAAAAGAAAAGCAATAAATGCAGCAACGCAAGAATAAATTGTGCGGCAGCGTTCATCGGTAAAAAACTACGCAGGTTAACGCTTCTGTTTATCAATGGACGCATCAGGTTATAATCGCCTATAAATATCTGAAAGCCGTAAAAATCAGGATAAACACCGATGAAATTAGAATAACGAACAGCGATTAAATGCGGCAATGTATCGCCGAACCAAAGCGGGATAAGCTCTTTCGCATAGCTTACGCCCTGCATTTCTTTCGCCGAGAAACCTACTTTCCCAAAGCCGCCGACAGGTCTTCCATCCACAAAAATTTCCGAAGCGCCATCGTGGTTTATACGTAAACATAGCTTCTTATTTACCGCTTTTTCATCCACCTTTACCCACAATCCAAACCAACCCATTCCCTTCCAGTTCCTGGGGTGGTCGCTTTTCCCGAAACTGGTGTTTTGCAACGTATCCCAGCCTTGTGTACTTACAACAGGTTGCTGCAAATCGCCGGAATGAAAATACCAATCGGCATATATAAAAGACAGTTCAATATTTTTTTTCAGGCTGTCAGCATGGAGTGTAAATACTTTTTGCGCGGATAAACGGGTTATACATCCAAGCAATATTATTATGGATACCAGGCGCTTCACAGCCATTTTTCCCGAAAAAATTTTCTTAGGATATTCCATAACAAAAATTATAAAAGTAAAGTTACAGGTTACAAGTTTCAGGTTGCAGGTTGCAAGTAATTTTGTAACAAAATATGGAACTTGTAACCTGCAACCCTTGCCATGGTTCGTGTCTCATGAACCATTTCCCAGCCCGCAAGAACTGACGACCGGGAAAAACGAACACCTGCTACCAAAGGAAATGAATTTGCAGTTTTAAATAATATCCTTTTTAACGGGGTTTCACAGCTTCCTGAAAATTCTTCCGGCAATTCGGACGTTGGCGGACTTTTTTCAGGCTTTGATAATTTATTCTTTTACCAGTTTACAAATTATGCGTCATCCGGCGTCACCGTTTACCGGGAATACAGCAATTCTTACGTAACATTCAATCCCGATGCGCAATTTGACAGCAACAACAGGCTTACATCTTTTAAAATGTATAATGGCGATGATCCGTCTTACTATCAAATTGTAAAGATTGGTTATTATAAATAGGACGGAGGATCAAATTGGTTCATACCCGCAAAATCTTATTGCCGATGAAGCGGCATTCATTGTTTGCTTAAACTATCCTTTCCAGTACCGGAATAGCCATCATTGCAGTTACATCGCGATAATCAACCGTCTGAACATCCCCTTTTGACTGAAAACGATAATGTTTTCCTGTAATACGGCCTGCCACAGTTAATGCGGTTTCGCCGACGTATTTAAAATATGCGTCTTTCCAAACATGAGGCTGTAGCGAACTTCTGTTGTCTTTTTGTTTATTGGGCGTTTCCCGGGCAAGCCTTACCCTGTTATTCCCGCAATTGCACATAATATAATGATTTAAAATTTATCGTTCGTAAAATGAAATGTAAATACAATAGAAGCGTAGTTAGTTCTCTTTATCTTCAAAATATATTGATGATTCGTGGTCATTGCCGCCTTTATCAGTAATTCTCTCTGCAAGGCATGCAGCACCGGATAGTGCGATCCAGCATATCAATTTTTCCTGCCACCTCCCTCCCATCCACAAACCAAACGGAAAAGATACCCATACGCTGGTGCAATAAAAGCAGTCGAGCAGGCTTCCTAAAAAACCCGCTCCAACTGCTTGTCGAAATTTGAAAATAATATTAAAAGGTCCATCTTCCTTGCTCAGCAAATGAGTGATGCGCCAAACCGCAAGGGTGAATATTATTAATTCGCGAACTCCCATATTTATTTGTACCCGTATGGTAATTGTTCAGTTACACTCATCACTATGTTCCCGGGTTACGCAGGCAGAACCCCTGTACGTCATAATTGTAAAAGCCAATCCCATGCGAGTTGATGATCGTTCTGTCCCATGCATCAATACGCACATTGTATCCGCACCTGGGTACATTAGCTGTATGAATGACAAATGCACCTGCCTTGCCTCCGTTCGGTAATGTGCCACCGGTATAACTCAGGCTGTTGGTACCCATACCATCCACATCCACCGCTGCACCCTTAGCAGGCGTCACAGAAATGGTGAACGAGCCTGCATGCGCATCAGTCATACTGTATGTACCGGTTATGTCCTGCCCCACCGTGAAGTCTGCACAATCGCCACCGATAGCAGGGTCAATATGGATGTGAACATCGGGGGCCTGTGCATCTGCTGTGATGCTTACGGCGCCATTCGGATCATCATAAATATTGTTGAGCGCATCTTTGGCCTGGATGCGAATCACGTGTTTACCTTCAGCAGTTGCAGAATATCTTCCCAGCAATCCGGCAACAATATTTGTACTTGCTGTTTGCAGGAAGGGTATCCATCCTTGCGGATCCGGATTCAAAGTATGGTCGGTAGGAACGCCCATTGTATCTGTCGTAATAATCTGTGTATCCAGTAATGGCTGTTCTGCTCCGCCCGGTTTGGTTATAAGAAAGCGATAACTCATACCTGGTACTGGATAGAAGATGTTTCCAATCATTTCCATCGTACCATAGAACGGGCTATCTTTTGCCCCACCCAGAGATGCTGCAGAGTTTGTTGTAGCAAGGCCGGTTGTAACATTGATGTCCTCTACTGCCATGCCTCCGAGCTTTTCAAGAACCACTGTGGTATTGCCGGGAATAACTCCCTGTGGCAATGGCTTTATCTCTACAGTGCACTCAGCCCAGTTTCCATACGCCGCAATATAATCCGGATTGTTTGCAGGAGGCGCTATATTCCAGGAAAGAATGGCTTTTAATACTGCTTTGCCTTCGGTACACCATTGTTTTTGATAAGGCTGCAGATTTACCGGTATTGCAACATTATACCAAAGACCATCGCCCGGAACCGTGCTAATATCGTGAACATCTACAGATGAAGCGCCCATATAGACGTATCCTGCACCAAAGTCCATATAAAAGGCCACATATTCTTTGCTGCCTGCATGACAAAGGTCTCCTAAATATCCGTAAGGCTTTTTTACAATAATACTTGCATGCAGTGTATCCAATTCGCGATTGAGAGCTACACACCTGATCTCTTCGTAGGTAGTGTTGAATTTTAATAAGGCTATATCACCAACCAGTTGCGCCCAGTTGAACGCCTTTGCAGTAAAGCTGTCTTTCACAGAAGCGATTTCAGAAAAATTCGACAATGAAGCTACCTGTGGTAATACAATACGTGTATCCTCCACCTTGTCTTTATAATTTGTTTTCAATTCCTGCAACGTCAAAAGCGGCCCCGGATCGGGCTTTGGCGGAACCGGGTGGTATATCTGTTCTGCAAGATGTAAATTAACATTCAACTGCTTCTGGAGTTCAACCGGTATTTGAATACCTTTTTTAATGAGACACCAGATGGTAAATGCAGGTGCTATCTGAATATTTGTTTCAAAAACATTCCCCCATACGGGTGTCCATACAGGAGTGTTTGCAGGTGGAGCACTATTCCAGGAAAGAATTGCCCACACTCTTGGCAAAACAGCAGGATCGTCGCAACATGCAAGATTTTTCGGATTAAGCGCCAGGTGCACATTATAACAAATGTTCCCGCCAAATGAAAGATCATGAACATTGGTGCCAACAAGCCCTTCATCTATCCAGTTGCCATTGCGCAAATAATCAACGTAAAAGCGAACATATTCAACGCTGCCGCGGGTGCATGAACCACCATTATAACCACCATTTTGTTTTATAGTAACAGCAGCATTCAATACATGCGTTGCCGGATTATAGCTTACACATTTTAGTTCTTCGTAAAAAACATTTGAAGCAATTTGCACTACCGGCTTCAGATTGCTCTCCTTCAGATTGCCGAAATAATTGGCATTTGACAATTGTAATACTTTAAAACCTGCACGCAGATTAAAATGCTCCAGTTCTTTTGTTTTTTTATCAGTCATAAAAAGTTTTTAAAAAGTGAAATAGAAAGGTTTCTAATTATCTGTGGCAACAGGAGCAGGTGAATAAGATCTGTATTCCCGGGATTTTTCAAGCAGCTCAATTTGTTTTTTCAGCAACTCATTTTGCAGATGCCTGTTCTGCAATTCGAGTTCATGTGCTCTTTGTAATTCAGGTTCGCAGATGTCGCAATCATCCATACAACCTTTTACCATTACACCGGGTGTGGGAAGTGCCATGCTTGTTTGAAATCCGTATTGTTTCTTCGCCGTATCGGATACGCTTCCATCAGACTTCATCAGGCCTTCGTCAACCAATTCTTTTATAACTATATTGGTGATTGCGGTAATAACCGATTTCGAAAGAGGTGTGTCCCCCGGGTTGACCGGAGAGGTGAAAGCTATACCGGAACGATTGATGAGAAGCGAGGGTGTCAAAACTTTTCCCGCTGCCACAGCTTCCGGGTCAGTAGCCAGTACATTGGTCGAAAGGATGCCCACACCATTACTGTTGCCAAACGGATTTGCTGATACGCGGGCATTGTCAGACTGTTTATTATATATACGTACAGTGATACTGTCCAAAGTAAAATCTATAGTATATGTTTTATCAATTTGATAAAACAGGAATGTAACTGCGTGGCATTGATTGGGGTTCTTAAATTCGCGTGAAGAAGATTCGTATTGATCTTCGGAAGAGCCTTCTGCATGGGTTCTTGACATGGATTCGCCAACCGAAATACTATTGGCCTTACGGGTACTCATTACACTTTCATTGTGCTTCGACTCTGCATGCTGTGTAAGTTCTCTTGCAAATTGCGAGCTTCCCGATGAATTGAAGTTACCGCTCATGTTAGCTTCGCCACCAAATCCGAGGATATCAATACCGGCATCCCCATGGCCATCTACATGAGCCTGATTCTGATAGCTTGAATTACCTGCATCTTTGCTGCCAAAGTCGAACATTGTATCGCTCATTTGCTGAGCCTGCAGGCTTTCTTCACTCGACTGAACATTACGGTTGGCAGAAGCACTCGATGTATCATAGGTAAATTTTGACCGCCGGTCGGAGGTAAAAAGTTTTACGGTCTCGCCCGGTAATAATGTATTGGTATAGACCAGATCACCCTGCACCAAATCGCCGGGACATCTTTTATACGTAAACGTGAATTTTAGTTCTATGCCTACCGGGAAATTGGCAAACTTTTGAAGAAAGTCCGGTGACTCAGGACGATAATTGAGCCGGTAACTGAAATGCATGATCTCGCACAGAAGCTTTTTGTTCATAACCGGACAACATTCTGTTTGTGTCACTTTTTTTTGATTAGCCATATTAATTTTTTTATACACCTACTCTTCAATCGGATTTTCGGTATACTCCGTTTTAATACTCTTTATAAAGAATAAAGAAATATTATCGGGCCAAAAATATGTTTGCATAAAAGCCTTTACCAAATTATTACGTGAAGCACATTTCACGTATTGGCAGTTTTGAGCAAATGGAGCAAAAAAGGTGATATCCGGTGGGGAACCGGAATTGCAAAATCATTTTTCAGGAAAATAATCTTTTCCTGGATACTGATACGCATGAAGTGATCAAGATTAAGCAGGTAGAATTTATTAAGACGGATAAAATGTTCGGCAGGCAGTATATCCAGCAGCTCCTTGAGAGTGCTATGTCTGGTCATCCATTTAAAATGATCGCCGCATTGTATTAAAGCCTTTATATAATGATCGGCGCTCTTTACAAAACACAGCTCGTCTGCATGCGCCCATATAAAATGATCTTTTTTTTCTTCAAAACGCATAAACTCCATTCTATTTTCAGAGAGATCACCTGCAGCTATACAAATGCTTTTTTTGCTATAGATGTTGTCTTTTGTAAAACTATGCTGATTACAAGAGTCGAATTTCATACAACAGATTTATCATTTGTACTTTTAGCAGACGAAACAGGTCCTGCAATTGTAAACGACATTGAATGCATGATTGCCTGTTAACAAAAATGTTTCCGGCAGTGTTTAATCATAATTAAGTAACCCGCCTGATAGAGATTCAGATTTGTAAAGCAATACTTTTGTGGAGTGAAGTTTCCGGGAGCTAACTTGGAACCGAACAAAAATATTGAACGGATATTTTGCAGTCAACCGTTTTTTTCTGAAAATACAAGGGGTGTTTTTACCATTCTTTTTAAAGAAAAACACCCTTTTTTGTATTTAATTTTATTACAATAAACAGATTGCTTAGATTTAACCGGAACTAATTTTTTTAAATTCAAAAACTTGCTGTTATGCCAAATCAAACTGAAATTGAATGTTATTTTAAAAGCAGTGAATTAGCTGCATTATGTAAAAAGGGAAAGGACATCATTATCAATTTTAAAGCTACTTATCCGCCGGGTAAATCTCCGAAGTTTGAGATATCTGCATCTGCATACAAAGGGTCAGAGAAAAGTTCAGTAAAGGGAAGCCTTTTGGGTGGTGGTGACGACTCAGGATCGGGTGGAACAACCGGCTGTCCCCAGCCTTGCCACTAACGATTACATTGAAAAGCTATAAGTGAATGTCACTGATTGATTTAATTTTCAAGAATTTCCTTGAGCCCTTTGCTTATCTGATTTATGCCACGATCTTTTTTTCAAAATTAGTCCGGGAAAAAAAAAGAGAGCAAAGGGTTCTGTTTTGGTACTATCTGGTGGCAACAATTTTAATGACCTGGGCCAGTTTGTTAGTTCTATATCCCAGGCCCGATATGGATAATAATTGGATATATAATACCGTTCATTTCATAAATATTTGTGTGCTTTCCTGGTATTTTTATCACCTGTTGCAAACAAAGCTTAAAAAAGGATTTGTATGGGTGGCTCTGGTGGTTAATGTAGCCGTCTTTATTGTTTATGATCTTATCTTACATCGTTTCATCAGCACTTATAACGGTTACGTATATGCTATCTGTTATATCTGCCTTGTTGCATATTCCTTTATGTATTTTAATCAGCTTTTAAACAACATCAGTGAAAAAAGCATCCTCAATAATTTTAACTTCTGGCTGGTATCAGGCTACCTGATCAATTTTCTGGGATCATTTATAATAATACTTCTTTACCGTACTGTTGATTACGACGATACGGGGAATGTATGGGCTATGCAGAATATTATACTTTTTTTATGCTCTATCATTACCTTCGTAGGGTATTTAAAAACATCTCCGCGCAAGCAGTATCTCTAACGCCGGCATGACAACCATACTGATCATTACCATCTTCCTGGTGGCAGTTGCCACAGGTATTATATTCCTGGTACTCGTGTACCAGAAAAAACAATTGCAGTACATCAACGAAAAGAAACAATTGCAGGCTGCTTACGAGAAAGAAATACTGGAGAGCAAACTGGAAATTCAGGAGCAAACATTCAAAACTATTTCACAGGAAATACATGATAATATCGGGCAGGCGCTGACCCTTGTAAAGCTTAATATTAATACAATGCCGGGGGCCAGCGCCAATGCCCTTGCCAATAAGATAAACGATAGCAGGGCACTCATTACAAAAGCTATCCAGGATCTTCGCGATCTCTCGAAAAGCATCAACACAGATAATGTGATCGACTCGGGAATTGCATCTGCGGTAGAATATGCATTGGAGCTGATAAGGAAAACCGGCGAATACAGGATTGAATATAATGTAAGCGGCAGGGAATACCGCCTGCAAGACCAGCAGGAACTGATCCTTTTCAGGATCGTGCAGGAAGCCTTGCACAATACTATTAAACATGCAAAGGCCACGCAGATCAATGTGGATATAAATTTTGGCCCCGCAGAATTTGCTCTCTCTGTAGCCGACAACGGAATGGGGCTTCACCAGACAGAAAAACGGAATGATAAAATGCGTGCCGGATCCGGTCTGAAAAATATGGAAAACAGGGCTAAGATGATAAATGGTACATTTACCTTTACATCAACGGGCAAGGGAACCAGGATTCTTATAACATTACCGATAGAAACAACTATATAAATATATATGATAAAAGTAGTACTTGCAGATGATCATATTTTACTCAGACAGGGACTGGCCAACCTCATCGAAGATTTCGGGAATTATAAAGTATTGTTCCAGGCCGACAATGGAAAAGATTTTCTCGAAAAGCTCGACAGGATCAATACACCTGATATTGTTTTGATGGATATTAATATGCCGGTGATGGACGGATATGAAACAGCATTGTGGCTCAAAGAAAATATTCCGGGAATAAAGGTGCTGGCGCTGTCTATGTACGACGATGAAATGTCGATAATACGAATGTTCAGGGCGGCCGTAAAAGGATATATTCTGAAAGATTGTGATCCTGCAGAATTAAAACAGGCGCTGAATGCGGTAATGACCAAAGGATTTTATTATTCTGACCTGGTTACCGGGGTGTTTGTAAATTCCGTAACCAAAGAGGATGAAGGCATAAGTAAAGTAGTTGATCTTAGCAGTAAAGAAGTAACTTTTCTGAAACTCTGCAGCACAGAAATGACTTATAAGGAAATTGCAGGCGAAATGAACCTGAGCCCCAGGACCATTGATGGCTACCGGGACGAACTATGCGTAAAGCTCGGTGTAAAGACAAGGATCGGGTTAGTAATGTATGCCATAAGAAGCGGGATCATAAAAATATGAAACAGTATCTCACTGTCAGCTTATCCAAAAGTATTCTGATTCATCAATTGCCTCACTGCATCATGTTTGCCTTTATGCCATCGGCAGGCTTGTCTGAGTAAATAATCGCCTCTCCCACACTCAAACTTTCATTTGGATCTGAATTCAGAATTTTCAATTGTACCTGATGCCTGCAATGTATCACCCGGTTACATAGATATCAGAAAAATTATGTTGCTGGGCATTTGATTGAGCAGAAAAAAGAAGGAACAAGCAGCAACGATTTTCTTTATCATAAGATAATTTTATTGTGATGTGCTATACTTAAATATTAATTTAAAACGCAATTTAAGTGCTTACTATCACAAATAATTGCTGTTGGTATGATAATTTACTTTTTTAATAGGGAGGCGATAAAAGTAATGGCTTGTGATTGAAGATAAAAAAACCACCCCTTGCGGAGTGGTAAAACTTAATTATAACTATAACACACAATTATTAAACGATAAAACCTGAATTTATTGTTTAAGTACAGGAATATTTCTTGGGATTTTCGAGGGCTAACACCAGTAAATTTTGGTATCGTAGCCAAAGCGAATAAAGCCATTTTGCTGGTATTTGTCGAACAATGTTGTTGCCTTTCCAATCAATCTTTCATATTCTTTTCCCTCTTTTGGAAAATAGGACGAGGAAAGCAGCCTTCCCCTAAATCCATCAATATCAAATGTTTGTAAATTAGGAATGGACTCCTGGTGGAGCATCCTGGGCAAAAAGAACTCGCGTATACTGCTTTCCGTTGCATTGTGTATGCGGGAAACCGTGCTATAATCCGGGATTTCCCGGAGCAACGCTTCATATTCTTTTTGAAAGGGGTCGTTTTCGTTCCGGACATTCCATACCAGTGCAATATGCCCTGCCGGGCTTAATATTCTTTCAAATTCTGATTTTGTTTCAGCATTATTAAACCAATGAAAGGATTGTGCGCAAAATATCAAATCAATGCTGTCGTCTTCAAGATTTGTTTTTTCGGCCCTGCCGTTAACGCTTATGAAATTTGAGTTGACGGAAAACTTTAATTCTGCGGCATGCCGCATTTCATCATTAGGTTCCACTGCATATACCCTATTCCCATTCGCAAGGAAAATACCTGTTGAGATTCCTGTACCCGAGCCAATGTCTGCAATCACAAAATCTTTGGTAAAATGAATTTCGCGCTGAAGTATTTGCAGCATTTGCGGCGGATAGCCGGGTCGGTATTTTATATAATCTTCTACCCTGTCTGAAAACCTGGTAATAGCTGATTTCATGTGAAATGACTTATGATCTCACAAATGTATTGCATCCAACCGACGCAGAAATAGGGAATTGATTAATACCTGACAGTTTATAGCTATCAATTGGGTTATAATAACAATTACACTTCCAAAAAAATTTCTGCCATAAAAAAATTTCCCGAATCCGTAAACGGGTGGCTATCTCTATTCCCAAATCCGTAAATCAAAAAAAAAATTGAACGGCAATTTTGCCATCATGAAATCAACTGCTATTTACTTCTTATTCATTAATCTGTGTGTGCCGATACGTTGTAAGCTATTTGCTCAAACACCTCCCCTCAAATTAATAAAAATAATTTCGCAGATCAGACTGCGAAATTTGCTAAAGATACCGGTTGTGTCCGGAATATTATTGCTTACAATTTCTGTTTACGCACAATCAGACTCCACTCAGCAAAGTGCGGGCTCCTTGAATAAGCAAACACAAGGTTACCTGCTTACACCTGCACAGAAGATGATAGCAAGTTCAGGGGAAGATTTATTAACAGGAGGAAATGCAAAAGCATCGCAAACCGTTATTTCCGGCTATGGAGAGGCAGTTTATCAGCACGATTTCAAACATAAAAATTCCACTTTGGATTTAGCGCGTGCGGTTTTATTCGTTGGTCATAAGTTTAACAGCAAAATTGCTTTTTTTTCGGAGCTGGAAGTAGAAGACGCCAAGGTGGAAGGCGGCGGAACTAAGGGAGAGATAGGTATGGAGCAGGCCTATCTGCAATTCTCTTTAAATTCACGGCAATATATTGTTGCCGGATTATTCGTGCCGCGGATCGGGATTACAAATGAAAATCATCTTCCTGTAAATTATTACGGCACGGAAAGACCGCTTGTAGAGCAATTGATCATACCCACTACCTGGAGGGAAATCGGGGTAGGCTTTTACGGCCAGGCCTCAACTTTTCCTTTGTCTTACAGCATAGCGTTGGTAAGCGGTTTGAACTCAGAAAATTTTACTCACGGAAGCGGCTTTGCCGACGGCAGAAGCGAAGGGCAAATGGCTACCGGCGATAACCTGGCCTTAACCGCATCGCTGAGATATTTTACCGGCGACCTTCAGTTTCAGGTATCGGGCTACGCCGGCGGAACAACCGGGTTTGGCGCTTATCAGGCAGACAGCCTGCATTTACAATCCGGTATTTTCGGCTCTCCTATATATTTGGGAGAAGCGGACTTTCAATACAATCATGAAGGCTTTTCTGCAAAGGCTTTGGGAACGTATGTTTCTCTTCCCGATGCTTCCGATATCAATTCTGCATTTGCCAACAATGTGCCGCAGACAATGTATGGGGTATATGGCGAAATTGGCTATGACTTGCTGCATAATATGGGCTCAAAGCACCAGTTAGTAGCCTTTGCCCGATATGAGAACCTGGATCTGAATGCCAGGATTCCTCAAAATGGAATCAGCGATCCTACATTAAGCCAATGGCATGTTATTGCAGGATTAAATTATTTCCCGATAACGAATGTTGTAATTAAGGCAGATGTGCGTATAACGCATACCGGTCCGCAAAACCCGGGGCTGATTATAAATCCGCCTTCCGTTATGCAGCCTTATCAGCAAAACAATCAATTTTTAAATATCGGCCTGGGTTACGCCTTTTAAAAATTACAGGAATGGAAAGAAGAGATTTTTTAAAAAACACCTGCAAATCCTGCGCTGCTATTGGTTTAGGAACATTTTTTATGAGCTCGGTAATGGAATCCTGTAAAGTGTCTTCTTTAAGCTTATATAAAACAAATTCTTCCGGCAATATGGTGGCGGTGCCTTTAGCCTCTTTTGCCAGAAATGATTGTAAGCTGGTTCGTATAAATAATTATAATTATGATATAGCCATAGTGAAACAGAAATCGGGAGATTACCTGGCACTGCTGCTAATGTGTACCCATGCAGGGCAGGCACTCACTAAAGCAGGGAACGGTTATTTCTGTCCTCTGCACGGCAGCAGGTTTTCACAAACGGGAGCGGTGGTGAAAGGTCCGGCTGCCAGCCCGTTGCAGCACTTACCGATAAAGATTGAAAATGAAAACCTGGTGATACAGCTTAATCCGGATTATTATTCATCTTAAATAATTTAAACCCGACAAAAATTAAAAATTATGAAAAAGCAATTTCTATATGGAGCGGTATTAGCTTCTCTTGCTATAACCGGCTTACTCTCCTGCTCAAAACATCACGATAACCCCGGATCAGATATCAAACAGGTAGAAACAAATGCCCTGAATGATTTTGTAAACATATTAGGCGAACCATTATATGCTGACCTGGTTACAAAAGCAACCACGCTGAACAATGCGGTTCAGACTTTGGTTACCACGCCCAATACGGCTAATCAAACGGCTGCGCAAAACGCGTGGGTAGATATTCGCGTAACATGGGAACAAAGCGAAGGGTTCCTTATAGGGCCCGTAGAAGATAATAACTACGACCCGAATACGGATACGTGGCCTACTGATAAAAACCAGATAGATTCCCTGCTGAACAGCAATACAGACATTACTGATAATTTTCTGGATAATGCCGACGATGCTTTGAAAGGCTATCATCCGCTGGAATATTTTCTTTGGGATGTTGACCCGGCAACCTACACCAACGCCCAAAAAAATTATATGACAGCGCTGGCTGCCAATATTCTGAACAATGAAAAATCGTTGCAGGAAAGCTGGACAACAGGCGGCTTTGCCAATGAAATAATAAATGCCGGACAATCAGGAAGCCGCTACACCAGCAAAGAAGACGCTTTGGAAGCCATTGCCAACGCGCTGATTGATATTTGCAATGAGGTTGGCGAGAGCAAGATGCCCACGCCGTTTGGCAATACGGCTTCAGATGCGGATTCTACACAAACGGAATCGCCCTATTCGCACAATTCCATTACCGATTTTAAAAATAATATCCAGGGCGCCTACAACAGCTATACCTGCAGCTATGGCGGCAAAACAGGAACAAGCTTGAGTTCGCTGGTACAACTCAATAATAAGAATCTCGACAACCAGCTTAGAACGGCTTTTGCGAATGCTATCAGCTCGTTCGATGGTTTCGGGAGCTTTACTTTTGAGCAGGCTATTTATACCCAGCGTCCCATTGTACAAAATGTAATAGACCAGATTACCGCGTTGAAATCAACAGTGGAAAACGGTTTGGTGCCTTACATCCAGCAATATGTAAAAGATTAATTTTTGCCGGATGAGATTTTTAAAAAGAGAGATTGCTTTAAAACTTAAAAGTAAATCAGGCAACCTCTTTTAAAGTTTAAAAACTATTTTAACGAGATGAAGAAACTGTGTGTGATGTGTATTATAGGGCTAATCATTCTGGCGGGCACATTTTGCCGGAAGGCAGTGAATTTACCCGACTCGGATTATAACTCACAATTATCAGGCGGAGCGGCTACTACTTTTTTATCAAATTCACAGGCGTTTGGCGATCCTGTTCCTGGCTTACAGGCTTATGATGCTTTTGTGCATGATGTGGGAGACGACATTTTCAGCCAGGTATTTGTTTCTGCGCCGGCACCGCATTTCGGCGGCCTGGGTCCTGTTTACAACAATGTTTCTTGTGTCTCCTGCCATCATAACGACGGGAAAGGAACGCCCACGTTAGGCGACGTGCAATCTTCCTTACTTACGAGGATCAGTATTCCGGGAATGGATGCTAATGGTGGCCCATTGGCAGCGCCCGGCTTTGGGCTGCAAATTCAGGACAAATCCGTCCATGGTCAGCCTGAAGCAAAAGTGAGCGTAACATATACCGAAATACCCTTCACTTTTCCTGATGGAGAAACCGTTTCGTTGAGAAAGCCAACCTATAATGTTACGAATTCATATATACCACTTCCGGCAAACTATATGATCTCGGTAAGACTGGCGCCTCCGGTTTTTGGGATTGGCTTGCTGGAATTAATTCCGGAAGCAACCATCCTGGCGCATGCGGATCCTGATGATGCCAATGGTGATGGCATCAGCGGTAAAGCGAATTATGTTTTCAACCCTTTAACCAATAAGATGGAACTTGGCAGATTTGGTCTTAAAGCTAATACCTCTACTATTCAAATGCAGGTTGCCTCAGCATTTCAGCAAGACATGGGTATTACGAGTTCTGTTTTGCCTCAGGAAAGCAGTTTTGGGCAACCTCAATACGACGGGCTGAACGACGATCCTGAAATCACCGATAGTATCTTAAATGCAACCATTTTTTATGTAAGAACGCTGGCTGTGCCTGCACGCAGATATGTGCACGACAGCGTATGCCTGCACGGAGAAAAAATATTCAATGAAATCAAATGCACCTCTTGTCATTTGCCTGGTATAAGAACAGGCGTAGACGTGCGTTTGCCGATGCTGAGCAATCAATTGATTCATCCTTATACGGATTTGTTGCTGCACGATATGGGCGATAGTTTAGCTGATGGCAGGCCTGATTATCTGGCAAACGGGAACGAATGGCGTACCATGCCTTTGTGGGGAATAGGCCTTTTCTCCAAAACAAACGGTACCCCTTATTATTTGCATGACGGAAGAGCGCGTAGTCTTACGGAAGCGATACTCTGGCATGGCGGCGAAGCCGAAAAGTCAAAGCAACAATTTATCAATCTTTCCGCCTCAGACAGGAATGCGCTTATCCGGTTTTTAAATTCGCTGTAATCGCAATTACCGTATTAATTATTTATTTTATTATTGCATGCTTAAAATAATGCATGAACCCCATGGAAAAGGTATTTATCAGTCTTGGCGGCAATGTGGGGAATGTGCGAAACAATTTTGATAAGGCAATTACAGAAATCACCAAAAACATCGGGGCTGTAATAAAACAATCGTCATTATACAAAACAGCTCCCTGGGGTTACAAAAATCAAAATGATTTTCTGAACCAGCTAATTTGTGTACAAACCAGTCTGACCCCACAGGAGGTTTTAAAAAACCTGCTTTCTATTGAAACCGGGATGGGCAGGAACCGCGATAAGGATAATAAGAATGCCCCCCGGACTATTGATCTCGATATACTTTTTTACGGAGACAGAATTTTGACCGATGATCATCTTATAATACCCCATCCGCGTCTGCACTTACGAAACTTCATACTGATTCCATTAATGGAAATAGCGCCTGATCTCATGCACCCGGGTCTTGGAAAATCAATAAAGAGTATTCTCGTTGAAAAAAATGATGATTCGGTTGTAACAAGGCTATGAATGGAATCAGAGCGAATTCAGGTATTGGAGTAATTTCTGAATGTCTGAAATATTATTGAAGTTTACATCATTTTCCCTGAGATATTTTTTCAGCTCTTCTCTTTTTGAAGGGAAAATTTCCAAAACATCTTTTTTAGAAGCCATGCGGTAATTCATTGTTTTATCGGCTATGTAATACTCACTGATCATCCTGAACATGGAATTTTTATTAAAACTGTCATCATCTTTAAACTCTTCCTTGCTATAAGGAAGTCCGGAGGCGTTAGTGATTACCACAGGATCAAGATTGTTTCTTTCGCCGCTATTATGCTTTTCGGCATACACCAATGTCTCACGCACATATAAATTCAGTAACCCAAAGTGGGTATACTTCAGGACGCAGGCGGTATCAAAAAAATAAAAAGTATCCTTTGCAATGACTACCATGGCAATTGCTTCGGGGTTATCAAGCCCTACAGATTTTCCCATTCGGTCCAGGTAAAGAATTTTTCCCAATATTCTGTCATAATTAAGCTTCGCATCATTTTTTGTACTGTCTTTATAAAATACCGTCCCTGGCTGGAAAGAGGCGTACCTAAATACATTCTTTGCTAATTGGGAAAGGGTCTCCTCAGAATTCTTATCACTCCTGTTATCATTTTGCCCCAACGATTTTTGTTGAAATAATAAAATGAAGATGAATATAAAAAGTATCCTCATACTGTTAGGATAAAATCGCTGATGAATAAATCGCTATGCAAAGATTGCACTTTGTTGGCAAAAAATAAGAAATAAAAAACTTCCGCCGCGGCCGGCGGAAGTCAGAAATGATTTATTTCCTGGGGCTCTTCGGTTTTTATGGAGTATTGTCTATCCTTTGCAGGCTTGTTTTCAGTTGGGATAATGAGATCGAAAAGAAGTTGACTGATATCAGATTTGTTTGGATTTTCGTGGATTTGGTACAGGCTTTTACAGGATCTGGATTTTGATTAATGTTTGTTGAACATCAATCAACTTCTGAATACAAAAATATATATCACCAGGGCCGCCACCAATAGCAAGAACGCTCTATTTTGCCGGTATTGGATTTACGGAATTATTCGTAAACTTCCGATAGGATGCATTCGTATTATTTCGAAATATTAACTTTTTACCGCTCCGGGCCGGAAAGGCAGAAGACAAGCATTTAAGCATCCGGTGATATGCGTTAACATTTCTGCAGAGGTTCATTCGCGCTATAATTCCGGAATATAACGGAGCACTATATTATCATTTTTTTACCTGCTTTATGCCAGGGTAAAAACCTTATAATAAAAACGGCATTTGCATAAAAGATTTGGCCAAATATTTTTATACGATATCCGGGGCAGGTAATCCGACCTGCATGATATAGCGCAGAAACTAAAATTTTAAAACAGGATACAATTATTTGTATGTATTATGATAGTGTAAAAGGAATAAAAAAACCTCAGCTTTTGGCGGAGGTTGTGGATTGAATAATTTAATCCTGGGGTTTTTTGCGGTTATTCAGGAATAAATCGGATGCCGTTCTGGCCTGGTTTTCACGGGATAATTATTTCGTATCAAACATTCAATTTTCAAAAAAAGAAGTTGACTGATATCGAATTTTGCTGGTTTTACAGGATTTGGATATGGACTATTTTCAATGGATATTATCTCGGTTTTCCGGACTTGGATTTTAGATTAATGTTTGCTTAACATCAATCAACTTCTATAACAAAGATATGTGTATGCGCTACACAGAACTATAGCGCTTTTGCCCTATTTTCCGAATATTGAAATTACTTTGTAGCAGGTAAATAAACTATAAGTATAATAGAAATTATACGGCGGGCGATATGGAAAAAATACGATTGCAGCAGAGCCGGATGCCCGCAACTTCTGTAATAAGCCATTGTAAGCGGTAAAGTGATTTTATATTTTGCCGCCCGGCTTTAAGAGTTTCGTACAGGCGTTGCTGTTATATAAAGAATGAATATGAAGCATGCAGTTTCCCCACCGGTATCCCGATCCGCGTACAAAGAAAAAAAACTTCTGCTGCTGCAGAAGTTTCGGTAAAACCTCAATAAAGATTTTAATCCTGGGGGTCTTGTTTTAACAGGATACGGGGACGCCATTTAACGGCTGGTTTTCATAGGTATAAATGACTTTAGTATAACAAGCTGATAAAATAGAAGTTGATTGATTTCTCGGGTTGATTGGTTTTTTAGCGGATATGGAATTTGTAATTTTCATGGATTTGGATCTATTAAAATTTTGATCGTCAACCAACTTCTCTTACAAAATTAATAACCATCCTGCTTTGTGCAATAGTATCACTGCTCATTTTTAAATGCTATATTTTTACTGTTGCATTCGTATTTTGCTCTTTAACCATATCGTAAAAGTTCCGTCATTCACCAGGAATTTCTACGATTTTATTTAATTTCGCACCGCTTACGAATATTAATTTACCTTTAATAACGCACCATATTTTAATTCAAACTCTTTAATGGCTAATCGTAACCTAAAAGAAGACTTTTACTCATGAAATTTTACCTGCTATCATTTTTCATACTTATTTCCGGGATGTGCCAGGCGCAGGAATGGGATTTGGAATTGATGCCGGGAGTAGCAGCCTATAACGGCGATCTTACAGAAAGAAGAATCGCATTAAATTATTTTAGGCCTGCAGCAGCCCTGAATTTGAAATATAACTCCGGGGACTATTTCAATTTCCGGATTGGCTTTTCTTATGCAAGAATCGGTGCAGATGATAAGGACAATCCTTCGCCGTTGCTGAAGGAGCGCAATCTAAGCTTCAGGAGCAACATTTTTGAGCTAAATGTAATGGGCGAACTTACCTTATTTGATCCGGAAAGCTTTGACTCTTATCCCTATGTAATGGGCGGAGTCGGTATATTTCATTTCAATCCATATGCATTTGATGATAATGGCAGGAAGGTTTTTCTTCAGCCATTGAGTACAGAAGGTGAAGGATTGAAGGAATTTCCCGGCAGAAAAAAATATTCTTTATACCAAATATGCATTCCAGTCGGATTTGGATGGAAGTGGACCATAAAAGAAAAGTGGAATATCAGTTATGAATTTGGTTATAGAATCACATTTACAGATTATCTTGATGATGTAAGCAAAAATTATGTTGACTTTGGTATACTGCAGCAGGAAAAGGGAAATGAAGCGGTAGCGCTTTCGTATCGCGGTACAAGGCCATTTAATGCGGCAACTGATATCCGCGGAAATTCTGCAATTAAGGATAGTTATTTTTTCAACGGAATAAAAATTGGTACCAGCTTGGACAACTTATTCTGGCGCACAAGGGATTAGCAGTTATTGTCAATTTTTTACAATCTTAAATTCCACCCTGCGGTTCAATTGCCTTCCTTCATCTGTATCGTTGCCTGCAACCGGTCTTGTTTCACCATATCCATGCGCGGTAATTCTTTTCGGATCTGTTCCTTTAGAAAGTATGTATTGCATTACGGACCGGGCCCTGTTGTCACTCAATTTAAAATTATATTCATCCGAACCTCTGCTATCGGTATGAGCGCTCAATTCTATCTCGATCGACGGATTTTCAGTAAGCAGCTTTACTACCCTGTCCAGCTCAATATAAGATTCCGGACGGAGATCCCATTTATCAAAATCAAAAAATACATTATTAAGACGTACCACCTGCCCTACCTCTATCGGCACTAGATATAAATCTTTATGGATCTCTTTATATCCTGCTTTTACCAAAGAATCAAGATTCAGGTTTTCTGAAATAGCAAAAAAGTGATCTGCTGTAGCCCTGATGCTGTAGTTTTTATTATAGGGCAACACAATTTTGAATGCTCCATCCGTTGGATTGGAAATGCCATTACCGGCCTGGGCACCATCCGGCAGTGTTTCATAAATCAATGAAGCGCTTAGGGGCTCTTTTGTTTTTGCGTTATACACATTTCCACTCACCAGCACCACGGGATTGGGTTTTTCTTTTTCCAATAATTTCACACGAACGATATCGCTTGCTCCATAACCGCCATCATCGGTAGTCATATAAGCATATTCACCGCCTGCATCCAAAGTGAAGAAGGCATCCCACCCGGTAGTATTGATAGGGCTGCCGAGATTTACCGGATCGCTCCATTTTTGCCAGCTGTCATCAAGTCGTTTTGTTTTCCAGATATCATTATTGCCTAATCCGCCCGGCCGGTCGCTGCTGAAGTACAGCGTTTCACCATCGGAGGCAAGATAAGGAGTCATTTCATTGTACTTCGGAAGATTTATTTTTTTTCCAAGGCTTTTAGGTTCGCTCCAGGTGTTGTCGTCCTGCAAAAATGAAACATATATATCATTATTGAAACTATCATACTTTTCCGACAGGTACAGTAAAAGCGTTTTACCGTCATCGGCCATAGTAGCTCCGTACTGATTTCCTTTATTGTATTTATCGAAATTTTTTATTTTAAGCATCTCAGGCTTGCTCCAGTTGCCATATTTTGTGAGATAACACATACTTACCCCGTCGCCAAAATAATCGCCGTTAATAAATGCATTTCGAATCAATATGCGATTGTTATCAGGGGAAATCCAGAATACGGCATTGTATTCAGCGGTATTGAGCGGATAACCCAGATGCACCGCATTGCTCCAGTGCCCGTCACTATCTTTTTCTGAAAACCATATATCCTGCGAATTGGGTACTTCGTTGTATTTTGTATTAAAAGGATGGTTCTGCCGGATGAAAAAAAGCAGGTTCCCGTCCGGTGATATGGTAGGCCTGAGTTCCGGGTATTCTGAATTCACGCTCCCGCCCACATTTTCCACTTTGATGATTGTTTCCGGTGTAATGACATTCTCTTTCTGCGCAACAAGCTTAAGTGTATCCGTATCCACAGAAGACTGTGCCAGAATTACATTTGCTGATATTGAAAAAGTTAGCAGGTAAAGAATTTCCTTCAAAACTATTTGTTTGTGTTTTTATAACGAAAAATCACGGAATGCAGTATACAAGCGGGATAAGCTTCCTGAAGGAAATCACAATTCCTGCACGGCTGAAACTGTCATTTTAAAACTGGCAGCGTTTTTGAGTACGTTATGATTAATTAATCAATAAAAATCAAGAATATGAAAGCTAAAAATGCATTGCTGCTTATTCTCGCCGGGGCAGCTGCAGGAGCCATCGCGGGATTATTACTGGCGCCCGATGAAGGAGCGGAAACCCGCAGAAAATGGATGCGCAAGGCAAAAAAGTATAAAAAGCAGTTTGAAGGTAAAGCTTCCGAATTCAAAGACAAAGCGATGGACCTGAAAGATAATATAGAAGGTGCTGTCCAGGATGTGAAAAAAAGGTTTTCTCATTCCTGACGGGCATTCTTCGTATATCCCCCGGCGTTATAAAAGTTTTTTTACTGTTTATTATTTTTCTTTTTTGGGTGAAATGCCTGAATCCGTAAACCAATCGGCCAGGCGTTGAGGCCACGCCTTAAGGCTCCGGTATTGCGACCGGGCGCCCATATTGAAAGCATGATCGCCATTGGCATACAGGTGCAATTCCACCGGAACATGCGCTTTTCTGTGCATTTCCATTAAAGTAACTACGGGAGGCGAACAACAAGTATCATTATTGGCAGCGACCAAAAAAGTGGGGGGTGCATTTGCAGAAACTGAATCGGGTACAACTAACGGTCCCGGATACACTAAAACCTGGAATGCAGGCCTGGCTGATAATACATCTACGGCATCGTGCGATGCAAAATGTTGTTCGGTAAAATGATAACCCAGCCACCCGGCAAGTTCTCCTCCTGCTGAAAAGCCAATTACGCCCACATTGGAAGTATCTATATTAAATTGCTTTCCCATACTTTTTACTAACCGGATGGCCCTGAAAACGTCCTGTTTTGCATTCTCGGGAGTATAAGGCGAATGATCCTCACGAAATAAACGATACTTGAGCACAAATGCAGCAATACCCAATTGATTTAAAAATTTTGCTACCTGCACTCCTTCTGAATTAAATACAAGCGCCCTGTGTCCGCCGCCGGGGCATATAATCGCAGCAGCGCGTGTAGCGCCTGATACAGGCGGAAGAAAAACAGTAAGCGTGGGATCATTAATATTTTTTACCCACCAGTCTTTTGCCTCTTCGGGTATATTTCTTCTGCTCTCAAAACCAGGCGCTCCGTTTTTCCAGAGCGGGATAACCAGGCTGTCCTGCGCCTGCGCTGAAAACATATAGAGTAATAGAACCAGGAGAAGGGGGATTCGGTAATGAAAGTTTTTACCAGTCATATAAGCAAGTTTATTAATTTAAATATACTCAAAATGCAATAAATAAATTTTCAGGGGAAAAAAATCCCGTTTTCCCTGAAAGTGAAAAGCATCATACATCAAATCATTATTTTTTGTGCCGCTATAATTTCTGAAGCCAAATTATTATATTTACGTTCTCTTTACAAACTGTATATTCCTGCCCTCATCTACAGTGATTGTATCAATCCAACATTTTAACAGGTAAGACCATTTAATTTTTATTATCATTCAAAAAATAAAATGATAAGGAAATTCATCTATGAGGGGATGATAATGATGATCATTTTCCTGGCATCATGGGACGATCATGCACAAAACTCGTTACTTGTAAACTTCGGAACCCATTCCTGCATTGATTCTGTACCTTCTTTTTCGCTGATCAGGGATCCGTTGACCGACACTGCATCAACGCTGACTTCGTGCAACCTTTCCGGGCAGGTACCTGATGTCTTTGCTGTTTTTATTGCCTACAACCCAAAAGATAATAACCTTTACCTGGCCGATATCCGGAGCGGCATAAATACAAAAATCTGGAAACTTAATATCGGGTTGCCCGCTACCATTGACTGCCCTTTGCTCGATAGCATGCCGGACTACAGCTATAACTATATTTCCAACAATTTTGAGTTTGATAATAATGGTAACCTGTGGTCTTTCTCAAACTATGTTGATACGCTTGGCCAATGCAATATTGATAATTTTGATGTAACAAGCGGCGCTGTCTTAAATACAAGAATCGTTCAGTTTCCGCAGGGATATTTTCCTACAGGTATATCAAGCGGCGATCTTTCTATATTACCCAATGGCAGGATGTTTGCTACCCTGGGAAGCTTTCCTTCCAAACTTTACGAAATAAAAAATTATAATTCCGCTACCCCGGCTACGGCTGTGTTCCTCGACTCTCTGCCCCAAAGCTGTTATGGTATTGCTTATTTAAACGGACTGCTCGAATTAACCGGCACTGACTTTTTTGGAAACTGTTATTACTATACTTATCACATTTCAGATGGTACGCTGGATTCCGCAAGAAGTTTTCAGGCAGGCCAGCTCCCTATCGACAACACCAGTATAACCCCATCGATTGGAGTTGCGAAGCAACTTGTGAGCACTATAAAAGTAAATGAAAATACTGCTGATCTCACGTACGAAATTTATGCAAAAAATCTTGGCAACGTAGCGCTAAACAACATTAATATCAGTGACAACCTGGCCTCCGTATATGGAACCCATACTATTTCCAATATTGAAGTGGCATTTACGGCAGACGGTAATGCGGCCAATCTTCTGCCAAATCCTTCCTATGATGGCGTTTCAGATACGCTCCTCCTGCTACCCGGGCAAAGCCTGAACAACCAGGTGGGCAACAGCAACGATTATTTTGTAAAACTTCGTGTATCCTTTAGGGTTAGTAATCTGAATGATGCAACTATTTATGAAAACTCAGCAGTCGGCACGGCGACTATTGGCAGTATTGGCACATCCGGTTTTAGCAATGTTGCGGATTCTTCCAATAATGGTTCTGCAAGTGCTGTGGACCCCAATAACGACGGGAATGCAACAGAACCGGGCGAAAACAATCCCACACCTTTTAACTTTGGAGCCCTTCCTGTAAAGTTTATCAGTATTACCGCTGCACTTATAAACCCTACAACAGCGGCAGTAGAATGGACTATTGCCACACCGGCTGTGAATTCGGATATTTTCGAAATTGAATACAGCGCTGACTCAAAAAAGTGGACCACTATCGGAACGGAAAGTATTACTGACGTAAATCAAAGCGGCTATAAATTCCTTCATGACCCTATACCGGTTGGTAAATTATTCTACCGG
>CAZVKO010000049.1:0-170256 GCA_964627765.1 uncultured Ginsengibacter sp.
AGATATTTCTGCTGCAATTCTCTTTTTTTGAACAATCATATTTGCGGGCTTACTTTTATTTCGTATCCATTTTGTAATAAAACAAATAAGGGGCACAATAGCATAAAATAAAGCTTGAAAGAATTTCGAATTTTCCCAGGCTGGTGAGCAACCGGATAATAGCTGCAGCCCATATCAATGGAGTAATAAAGCCACCGGGTTGCACAAGGATTCAGTTTATTGATTACCTGACCAGCAGAAAGGCTGCCGTTATGCTTCATTAAAAAAGGCTCCGCTACAACGGAGCCTTTTAATTACTTTAATTGCGGGGTAAAAGTTTTTACCGGTATCGGACTAAAGTAGCGGTTTTTTCATCAGGAATCTGGGTTTATTACAACAGGTATTGGAGCCGGATATTCAGTGAACTGGATGGTTCTTTATCGGATATATGGTATTGGTTTGGTAAGGGGATATCAGGTGCTGGCTTTTTCGGCAGGATTTGTGGATCATTGACCGTGAGCGTATCATCAATCAATTTGTAATACAAAGATAGTTCAGGTGACAGAGTGCTGCAAGAGCACCTTTGCGGCTTTATAATGATGTGGAAATTACCGTTGGGCGCGGTATTATCCCATTGGCCGGTGAACGGGCTTAACTATGAATTACTTTGATACCCGTGTCCTCTTGCCGGGAAAGTAATTATCAATCAAAAGGTTAAGGAAGTATATAAAGAGTGCAATTACGTACCATGAAGGCAAAAAAATACCTCCCTAAGGAAGTACTCTTTATATAATGTGACCCCCCGAGATTTGTCAGTATGTTATCCGAAGGCTGCGCGGGCATATTATTCTCTCATTTCGTGCGCCGCTTTCCTGATACAAAGATGGCTCAAACAGGCCGTTCGGGAGATTGGTTTTCGCTAAGTAGTAATACTTATTCGACGAATGAAGGGCTTTCTTCGTCTTCAGCGCAGACCATCCTGGGCAATAGCCTTGCCTTAACCGGCTGAAGAATTAAAAAGAAAACTGCAAATTTGAAATGCTTCGGTGTTTCACTGAAAGCATCTTAATTATTGAAATCCCATTTGTGAAAACCCGACAAAGAAAAAGTAACCTGATTCATATGTATCTCATCAGATAACGGGATAAAAAAGACCCCGCTGTTGCGGGGTCTTTCAATTACTTTAATTAGGGCAAAAATAGCTTTTTACCGATATGGGACTAAAGTAAGTAGTTGGTGAACTTCACCAGTTACTGGCTTTCAAAAAGTATTGGAATAGATGGTTGGAGGCTTACCGATCTTTTATGGGATATTTGGCGTTGGCTTTTTCGGAGGATTTGGAAAAATTGATTAAAGCTGTTTCATCAATCGTATTGCAAATATAGCCTTCATCTGCAGTCTTTGAAAGAGCATCTTTGCGGAATTCCGGTGATGTGGAATTTACGGTAATAATGCCTGTGTATTACTGTTGCATCCTTGGAATGAGGTTATACAACATTCTGTCAGATCAATGCCTCAACGGGCATTTTTCGTATGTGCGTTTATGTTAGTTTTCTAATCCGGCCATTTGTTTACACTGTTTTTAACCCGCTTAATGCTGCGCAGGTAAGTATATATATACCGTATATCTTCATCCCGCATATTGGCCAGCACCGTCCAGGGCATAATCGTATTATATTTCCCCGGGTTGAAATTATAATTTTTGGGATCGCGGTAGCTTCTGAATTTATTAAGAAACATTTCTTCTGTCCATGTGCCGATGCCCGTAGCGCTGTCAGGGGTGATGTTGGCTGATGCTACATTAAAACCAAGCTTCGGCTTCCTGTATACATTGCCACCCGACAGCCAGGCGTCCATTTTGAAATCGAACTTCTTACTATCAACAGGGCTATGACATCCCTGGCAATCTGCTGCATTGACAAGATAAGCACCCATGGCAATGCTGTCGCCGGGAGAAGGCATTGGTAATTTTTCATCTGCATGTTTCACATAAAAATTGGTATATACAGATTTAAAGAAGCCGGGAGGAAAACTATCAAGGGTTCGCTGGGGCACATGGTCTGGTATGGGCTTCAGCGTCCGGAGATAGGCAACCATACTATAGATATCCTGCGTCGTCATTTTTGAATAGCTGCGAAAAGGCATTACTGCATAAAGGGTATCGCCGTCTTTTGTAATGCCGGAAGTAATAACGCGGGCTATCTGATCATCCGTCCAAGAGCCAAGTACTGCCGGAGTAATATTTCTTACATATATTCCCGGCAAAATATTCTCGCCTCCTTTTCCGGCTGTTCCGGGAACAAGCGGCCCTCCAAACTTTGTAAAGTCGCGGTCGGCATGACAATGCATACAGTTGCATACGGTATTCACCAGGTAATCGCCCCTGCTGACCATGGCAGTCAGGGAATCGTTCGCCGGGTTGTCCGCTGTTTTTTTGCCTTGTGAATTGTTACAGGAGGTGCTTATGCATATAATTATAAAAATGGCACCAGCCATTATAATGGCGTATAACTGTTTCATGCCGGGGTGAATGGTTTAGGAGAAATAATTAAATAAATATAGGCTATTATGATTACTTGCGCACGATGAGTTAAAAATTTTTTTTAGAATAAATCGCACAGCAACAACAATAACTAACGGGAAAGGATACACGAAAAAGGTGCAAAAACTTTCGCTTCCTTAATTTTACATTTATTATTCGCCCACTCAGAGTCCCCCGGCAGCAAAGCCGCCCGGAAGAGCCTGGTACCGGCAAATGACCAGTATCAACAGGAACAGCGTCCAATGTCATGATTTGATACCCTGCCAATGAGGAAGTTTGCAGCGGTATTGTTTCAAAATAAAACAAGAGCATTATGAAAAAACTGGAAAACAAAATCGCCATCATTACCGGTGCCGGTTCAGGTATGGGACGTGCAACGGCCAAGTTGTTTGCTTCGGAAGGAAGCAAAGTGGTGGCAGCCGATATTAAGCCGCAGGGATTGGATTCACTGGTTCAGGAAGTGACACAGGCGGGCGGGTTCATTACCACGGTTATTGCCGACATGTCTAAAACGGCCGATATAGACAAATTGTTCAATGCTGCTATTGAACATTACGAAACGGTAGATATACTGGTAAACAATGCAGGTATTATGGACGACTTCAGCCCCGCAGGTGAAGTGGATGAAAATATGTTGCAGAAGGTGATAGACATTAATCTTACCGGCCCGGTGAAAGCGATAAAAAGAGCCATCAACATTATGCTGCCGAAAGGCAAAGGATGTATTATAAACATCGCTTCCATTGGTGGACTCGCGGGAGCCAGGGCGGGTGTTGCTTACACCGCCAGCAAGTTCGGACTGATTGGTGTTACGAAAAACACGGCTTTCCTCTATGCCAAAAAAGGGATCCGGTGCAATGCCATTGCTCCCGGAGGTGTGGAAACCAATATCGGTGAAGGAGAATTTATGAAGAAAATGAATATAGGTGCTTTCGAAATCATTCAGCCGGGCATGGCGCTGAATCCCAAAATGGGGAAGCCGGAAGATATTGCCAACGCAGTATTGTACCTGGCATCAGAAGAGGCCGGTTTCGTAAATGGTGCTGTGCTCACGGTTGATGGCGGCTGGACGGCTTACTGATCAATACTGCTTTGTGAGCGGATAAAAAGAGGTAGCGTGTATATTCATGCGGCGCCTCTTTTTTTGTTTGGGTATTTACGTCAGTTACCAGCATCGTTGCTGCCGGCAGCAGTAATAATTAAACAAGGCCCTCCTTCGCCCTGCGGCTATTCGCTTACGGGAGACTGACAAATATCAATTTCCGGAATTATTTCGTATATGCGTATATGTTAGTACGATACCGCTATGCCCCGGCACTCTCACTCTGTAGCTGAGGGCAGGCCATATACTTTATTTAAGGATCCGGGCGATTACCGGCATTCATATTTAAAATTATAATATCTGATAAATAAGCAATCTGGCTGAATTTAAGGTAGATTTTTATGATTATATGATTTTGAATATCATTATTTATTAAAATTCATATCCGTACATCAAATTTATATTTCATTTAAACGGAAAAGATTAAGGTCGATTATTTTCTAATATATGACTATAATATGATCAAATTATATTCTATAAAACGTAAAATTTTTTAATAAGATATAATACGGTGGATAAAATTATTTCCCCTATACTGTTATTGAAATGTTAAGAAATCATAAATTTGGTTTTTCTAACTAAACCACACGCACATGAGAAAATTTCTATCACTGTTTACAGTGTTGATGTGGATTTCATTGTCAACACAAGCTCAAAACAAGACAATTTCCGGAAAAATTACCGATCAGCAGGGTCAGCCTGTTCCATTTGCGTCCGTAAGGATCGATGGCACCAGAGTCGGTACCAGTGCAGATGCCGATGGTATTTTTCATATCAAGGCACCGGCCTCGGCAAGCCTGGTGATCAGCGGCACGGGAATTAAGGAGCAAACCGTTCCCATTTCGGGAGAGTCAAATCTTGTAATCAAGGTTACACGCAAAACATCCAGCCTTACGGAAGTAGTAGTGACTACTGTAGCAGGAACAAAAGTAAGCAAGCGCCAGCAAGGCTTTGCCTCTACTGACCTGAGCTCCAAAGCCATTACCGAGGCAAAGCCTACGGTATTGGCGAGCGCCCTGGCAGGTAAAGTTGCCGGTGTACAGGTTATGGCTACGGGTGGAGGGGTAAACCCTAACTACCGCATCATCATCCGCGGGCAACGATCGCTGACGGGTAACAACCAGCCGTTGCTGATACTGGATGGTAATATTGTTACTTACGATCTGCTTACCAATATCAGCCCGGAAGACATCGATGATGTGAATATCCTGAACGGTGCTGCTGCTGTGGCGCTCTATGGTTCGCAGGCTTCCAACGGTGCATTGGTAATTACTACCAAACGCCCAAGGGCGGGTACACAGCAGGTACACGTCGGCCAAACTGTTACCTTCGAGAAGGTAGCGTTTACTCCAAAAATGCAACATGAATATGGATCAGGAGGTAGCGGCTATGGAACCGATACCACTGGTCAGCCTTACTATTCTCCACTGGAGAATGAATCTTATGGACCAAAGTTTGACGGAACTATGAAGCCATTGGGTAATCCATTGGAAAACGGTGACCAGCTAATGGCGCCGTATGAGTATTTTAAAGACAGAGATAAATTCTGGCAAACAGGGCTTTCCAACCAGACAGACCTTTCCTTCTCTTCTGCCGACGACAAGTCGTCTGTATATTTATCCGGGCAATGGCTTAACACTGCCGGTACTATGATCGGTGATAAATTTACCAGGGCAAGTTTGCGTTTGAACGGATCGAAGAAGTTAGGAAGCAAGATACATTTTGACTATGGTGTTTCTTATTTGCAAAACAGGTATAATGTGACTACGGCTATTACCTCCATTTATGACCAGTATTTGAATATGCCCGGAAATATTCCGATCACGAAATTCAAAAACTGGCAAACGGATGAATACGCCAATCCCAACGGATATTACAACCCATGGTATGGAAATCCATACTTCACTGCTGCCAACAATCGCGGATTAACGAATAACGACTATGTTACCGGCAGCCTTGAATTGCACTTTACGCCGTTGCCATGGCTGGATCTCGTATCTTCTTCCGGAATAACGGTAAGATCGCAAACTTATAAGGCATTTACTAATTCTTTTGCATATACTGCATATGCAACAGCTTCGAGCGGTGGTTTTAAGACAAATATTGCAGGTGGATATTCCCAATCAGCCCAGTATTATGATGAGCTTACACAAAATCTTAAGGCAATTGTTCAAAAGAAATTCGGTGACCTTTCGGCGAATCTAATCATTGGCGGCGCAGTAGAACAGGATATGCAGGATAACCTGGGAGCCAGTATTTCCGGACTTGTGCAGAACGGCTTATATAACCTTGGTAATACTTTGAATAAGCCTTCTGCAGGTAACTCACAGTTTAAAGCACGCAACGTCGGCGCTTATTATGACGTGCAACTGGGATGGAAAAACTTCCTCTTCTTTCATACTACGGGCAGACAAGATATGGTGTCTGTGCTGAACCCTGGGAATAATACATTCTTTTATCCTTCAGCGGATGCTTCAATAGTACTTACGAGTGCGATCCAATCGCTCAATAATCTGGGATGGCTGGATTACCTAAAAATACGTGGAAGTGTATCTAAAGTAGGCCAGGTAAACCTTGGGCCGGGAGCTAATCCTTACGGAGCCTACAATTTGCTGCCAACATTTGGGCAGGGTAATGGTTATCCCTATAACGGTATACCGGGTTTTGCACTAAGCACTCAGTTAATCTCGTCGGACCTGAAGCCGGAACTTACCAAAAGCTGGGAAGTAGGTATGGACTTCAGGCTTTTCAATAATATAGTAGATGCAGCAGTAACTTATTATGATGAACATACTACCAACCAGACATTGACAACAGCAATCTCCTGGACAACGGGATTTAACAACCTGCTGACCAATGCAGGCGAGACAGAATCGAAAGGATGGGAATCGTCGTTGAAACTTACACCGATAAATAACAATATCTGGACGGTCAACCTCGGATTTACCTATTCCTACAGCGATAACAGCGTAATATCCATTACTCCGGGTTTGGATAATCTTTCCCTCGCATCCTATGGCGATGGAACGGGAGCCTATGCAATTCCTCATTACCAGTTTCCTGAAATAATGGGATTTGACTATGTGCGTCACGACGGGAAGGTAGTGGTAGACGCCTCTACAGGTATGCCTGTGGTAAATCAAACGCTGGTGCCGTTAGGGAATGCAAATGCGAAAAATATATTTTCTGTAACACCCACCATCACATTTAAATCGCTCACGCTTGCAGCGGTATTCGAATACCGTGGAGGATTTGTGAGATATAACAATATAGGATTTGATATGGACTGGTCAGGTATGGGTATCAGAACCGTGCAGTTTAACAGGCAAAGGTTTGTATTCCCTAATTCTACTTACCAGGATGGAAGCGGCAAATGGGTAGACAATACCAGCATACTTATCAGTGAAAACGGTAACGGTAACGGCGGTTTTTGGACAGATGCTACAGAAAACTACGACGTTACTTCTAACTACCTAACGAATGGTGCATTCTGGAAACTCAGGGAACTTTCTTTAACCTATAACCTGCCTCAGTCTTTGCTGTCCAAGACCAAGTTTATCAAAGGATTCTCAGTAGGTGTTGAAGGTCGTAACCTGTTCCTGTGGGTACCAAAGGATAACTTATATACAGATCCGGACTACAGCGATGCCGGAAACAATTCTAACGGCATAGGGCTGACAGGTTATCAGCAGCCGCCATCAAGGTATATGGGTTTCAACGTATCCGTTAACTTTTAACTAATTGAACTATGAAGAAAATCATAATAATATCAATAATAGCATGTGGGGTTGTGTTCACTTCCTGTAAAAAGTATGTAGATATTAATACCAACCCAAATTCATTAACAACAGCAAGCCCAAACCTGGTACTACCCCTGGCGATAACGAATACAGCCAGCTTTGTTTCAAATCTCAATAATTACGGTTCACAGGTTGTTGGTTACGCTGCCAATGCAGGTGGCTACGGAGGTTTTGGATCTTCGTGGACTTATAACTATAGCCCTTCCGATGGCGAAGGCTACTGGGATTTCGGATATCAGATCTTGGAAAATTGCCAGTATGTAATTAATGCTACGGAAGGCAGCGATGTTAATATGTATTACAACGCGTCTGCAAAGATAATTAAGGCTTTTATCTTCCAGCAGCTTGTAGATGAATACAATGATCTGCCTTATTTCAATGCATTGAAGGGCGATACATTGCTGAAACCAACGTATGATGATGCAAAGACCGTATATCCGGCACTTGCATCTCTGCTCGATACTGCTATCACAGAAATCAATGCGGCACAGGCGCCAACTCCGCTAACATCTGGCACCGATCCGTTGTTTGGGGGCAATATGACCAGTTGGAAACAATTTGCCAACACATTAAAATTGCGCATGATCATCCGCGCTTCTGGTGCAGCACAATTTGCCAGTACAAGTTTTTCCTCCGATGGTTTCCTGAAAGATGATGCCATTGTAAACCCCGGATACCAAAATGCAAGCGGGCAGGTAAGTCCGTCTTGGATTGCCTGGGTTGCTGATGAAAACGGAACCAGGGAAGGTAATGCCTGGATTCCCAGCACCTATGTGTTCGGCTATTACGATGGCCATAAGTTGTTGGACACCTTCCGCGGGAAAGCTATTTATTTTGCATTTCCCCAGACTCCTACCAATCAATTAGGATATCAGCCACCAGCAAATACGCTCACTTCTCCGGCTCCCGGAGGCGCCTGGTACGCAGGCACAAGTGATTTCCAAAATACAGGATTGATTGGGATAATGAAGGGCTCGGATATGGGTGAGCCGCTTATGCTACTTGCTGAAAGTGACTTTCTGCAGGCGGAGGCCGATATAAGGGGTATATTGAACGGAGATGCCAAGACAGATTTTAATAACGGTATTCTGGCATCATTTACATATCTATACAAAACCGACGACAATAGCGTTTCCGCTTCAAAAAGCCCGGCAGAGGATGATTTGGCCTACCACGCTGAAAATTCGGGTAGCTACCTGGTTAACTTTGATCTGGCTACCACCGTGGCTCAACAAACGGAAGCAATTATTACACAGAAATATATTGCGCTAAACTTTATTCATGGACAGGAAGCCTGGAGCGAGTACAGAAGGACCGGCTACCCGGCAAATTCTCCAACGGTGATCAACAATCCATATGGTTCGTTTACTTCGCTTCAGTCGCAGGCAACAAGGCCGGACCATTTGCCAACGAGATTACCTTATCCAAATTCTGAGACTTCGACGAATGCCTCCAATGTTCCGCAGAATATCAGCGTGTATACATCTACTATATTCTGGGCCCAGTAAAAATTAAGAAATCGTAAAAACTAAAAGTATGGTACAAATTAAAATAACGACATATTTAAAAACTTTAATGGTTCTTGCGGTGTTAAGTTTTGGCCTTGCTTCGTGTCTGAAGGAGACAAGTCATCCGCCGCTTTATGGATGGAGTACGCCAAATGTTATTTCCTTCCAGGACAACGGCGGACCCAGTGGCGGAGGAACCAATTATGCGGCAGCAAGTACACAGCCTTATCCGCTTTATCAGTTTTCATTTGATGCATCCACTTATTCAAATAATCAGGCCAAATTTTCTGCAATTGTAATCTACGGACCAGGTGGGAACGCTCCTCAAGATATAACGCTGAATGTAGCGGTTGATACTGCAGCATTAAATGCGTTTAATGATGCAAATAGCACTGGCTATGAGGTTCCTGATCCGTCAGTGTTTAGTTTTCCTTCAACCGTAACTATTAAAAAGGGAGAAACACAGGCGTATATTCCTATTACATTAAGCAATTCGGCATCATTTGATTTCAGTGCCAGTTATGCGATACCGTTGACCATCACATCTTCTTCTTATGGCACCATTAGCCCAAATTTTGGCTCAGAGATTAATTCAATTGTCATTAAGAATAAGTATGACGGCCATTACGGACTAAGAATTGAAACCGACGGGTGGGGAGCCTTCGGAATCTCAGATGGTGAGCCTGGCGATTATCCGGGTGGTGAAGATATGGTTACCGCCGGTGCAAACAGCGTTAGTTTCTATACTTCAAACGGGTTAGGGAATCTGCAGCCTGCACTGACAGCTGGTAATGCTGCTGCTACAGGTTTTGGAGCCACAACGCCTTTGTTTACATTTGACCCTTCAACTGACGATTTGATAAGTGTTGTTAACACAACCCCTGATGATGGCAGAGGCAGAACCCTTTATCTGGATCCCTCTGTGACAGACAGCCGTTATGACCCCAGTACGGGAACGATTTATGCTGCGTATATTATGACCCAAAACGGCAGATCGCTAATGTATATACGTGATACTTTAACATACCAGGGCCCAAGGTAGTACTTCAAAATTGCTATTAAAAACCGTCTTCGATCCGAAGACGGTTTTTCTATATCTGCTGTTATGCTTTATTATGATCCAAAAATGAGCGCTTGATTTTCGTATATGTCTACACGTTATAAAGCTCACAGAAAAAGATTCGTTCAACCCAAGCCTTTATGAAACAATTCAATAAAACCTCCAAAACTTTTGGAGGCACTCTTTTATAGCCCATACAGGTCCTGATAATGGAACGTTTCGCAGAAACTTTGATGGTCGGGGGTCACTGTAAGGCCGGGTACATGCCATGGCGTACTATTTGTGCAAGAGCGGCCGATGGAAAATTCGTATATGCGTAAGCGTTAGATATCAAAAAATACCCCCAATTATTTGAGAGCACTTTTATAATCAGGGTAAACCGAATGAGTTAGCAGCATTACAAAAGCGGCAATGGTACGGTCCTTAAATTTTTATTGCTGCTTCATGGTATAAAGATGCATTGGAAATAACGCTGTATGACCTGTTTTCGATGAATGATTTTTTTTGGCGGCCAGACTTATCCTTTCGTCCGGAGAAACGGAACTGCACCATATTAACTGCAGATGACGGATCCTCCGTTTGAAAATCTTTTGTCCTTCCTTATCTTATTCTTGTTGCTGACGCAAAAAGTAATTACTTTGTTGATCCATTATTAACAATCTCCTGAAGTTTCCAACATGAAAAATTTTTTTCTTCCGGTTGCGATAATATTCTTATCAGCAACGGTACATGCACAGCAAGATTCGCTTACAGCAGCAGATTATAAACACGCGGAGCAGTTTCTTCCCTACTACAGCCAGCAATATATAGACCATGGCAATGTAAGGCCTGAATGGCTGGCGGATGATAAATTCTGGTATCGCACTTTAACCCCGGGGGGCAGTGAATTTATATTGGTAAATCCCGTAAAAGGCAGCCGTATGCCCGCATTTGACCAGCAAAGGCTGGCGTCGGCCCTGTCTGCAGCAACGGGTAAAACATATCCGGCGAACCAGCTTCCTCTAAGCGGCCTGCATTACAGTGATGATATGAAATCTGTTTCTTTTAATGCTGACGGGAAAAACTGGACGGCGGATTTAAGCACCTATGCTGTTAAAGAAAATGGGAATGCAGAAAGGAAAGAGCGTGAGCGGTATGATGAGGTAATATCCCCGGATGGTAAAAAAGCCGCTTTTATAAAGGATTACAATCTTTGGATAAGGGATCTTAGTACAAACGAAACAACGCAACTTACCACAGACGGTGTCAGAGATTTTGGCTATGCCACCGACAATGCAGGATGGAAACATAGTGATGCACCGATATTGCGGTGGTCGCCTGATTCAAGAAAGATCGCCACCTTTCAGCAGGATCAAAGAAATGTGGGCGATATGTACCTGGTGGAAACAAAGGTGGGTCACCCGGTACTGCATACATGGAAATACCCGTTGCCGGGAGACAGCATGGTGGCTATGATACAACGTGTGATTATCAATGTAGAGGTGCCTAAGGTAATCCGCCTGCAGATACCGCCTGATTTTCACCGCGGCACCCTGAGCGATGATATATCCAGCAGCGGCACATTTGATGATGTGGACTGGAATCCTGACGGCTCGGAGCTGGCGTTCGTTTCTACGTCGAGAGATCATAAGGTGGAGAAATTTCGTATAGCCGATGCCGTTAGTGGACAGGTAAGAGAGGTGTTTGAGGAAACCGTGCCTACGCAATACGAATCCGGTCAGGGCGCTATCAACTGGAGATACCTTCCGGCAACGCATGAGATACTCTGGTATTCCGAGCGCGATAACTGGGGACATTTGTATCTATACGATGCAGTTACCGGAAAGCTGAAAAATCAAATCGACAAAGGAGATTTTGTGCTTACGCGCCTGCTGAAGGTAGATGAAAAGAACAGGATGTTGTATTTTCTTGCCGATGGTAAAGATGCCGCGAATCCTTACTTCACCCATTTTTTCAAAATAAAATTTGACGGAAGTAAACTGAAAGATCTTACACCGGAGACAGGTGATCACGATATCACTTTATCGCCATCGGGAAAATATTTTATTGACGACTATTCACAACCGGACGTTCCCAATACGACTGTGTTGCGAAATACGGATGGTAAAATCATTACCCCGCTTGAAAAAACGGATGTGAGCAGGCTGAAAGCAACAGGATGGCAGCCGCCGAAACCTATTACCGTAAAAGCACATGATGGCAAAACAGATCTTTATGGTTTAATGTTTACGCCCACTCAACTGGACCCGTCAAAAAAATATCCGGTAATTGTTTATATCTATCCCGGCCCGCAGGGCGGCAGTGTGGGCAGCTGGTCATTTCATGCAACGCGTGGAGATGATGAATCGCTTGCAGAACTCGGCTTTATTGTAGTGGAAATAGAAGGTACCAGCAATCCGCTCCGGTCAAAATCATTTCATGACATGAGCTACGGTTTTATGGCAGAAAATACATTACCCGACCAGGTAGCGGGCGTTCGCCAGCTTGCTGCCCGATACAGCTATATGGACACAACAAGAATAGGCATCTGGGGGCATTCCGGGGGCGGATTTGCTACCGCCTGCGCTATGTTTAAATATCCTGATTTCTTTAAAGTGGGTATTTCAGAATCGGGCAATCATGATAACCGGGAGTATGAAGATGACTGGGGTGAAAGATATATCGGGCTGGAAACATGGAATGCGGAGGGCGTATCGAATTATGAAGCCCAGGCCAACCAGGTGTATGCAAAGAACCTGAAGGGGAAGCTAATGCTGGCGCACGGGCTGATGGATGATAATGTGCCGCCATACAATACCTTGCTGGTGATAGATGCATTGGAAAAGGCGAATAAGGATTATGATCTTGTACTATTTCCCTATGCACATCACGGTTATGGAATGCTGTCGCTGTATATGATGCGCCGCAGGTGGGATTATTTTGTTAAGAACCTGCTTGGAAAAAATCCACCGAAAGAATTTGAAATCAAATTTGCCCAGGATCCGAGAATGAAGTGATTATGTAAGGAGGAAGGGATAAGAAATAAGTTGCAGGACAAAAGAGCAGGAATATCCTTTTCAAACAGATGGCGGATAAATCTTTTTCGTATAGGCGTTCCCGTTATAAACTAACTACCTGGCCGGAGCGCAAAAAAATACTCCCAAAACTGGGAGCACTTTTTCTATAACCAATGTAAACCCGGATGTGATGTTGTACAAAAGCTGCTTCTCATTGTTCCGGTATCTCCTTATCTTTTGCCGCTTTCCGGATACAAAGATGCAATGCATGCCAGACAAACCATGGAGGTTTTCGCCGGGTAATCTTCTTTTTTCGGCGAATGATTTCAATTCTTCGATTTCAAAAAACCTGATTCCGGGTATCAGGAGCGTCATACTTAATTTTGACAAGCCTGCTTGCAGTTAATGCAGGTTTGATTATTTTTATCAATATATAAAGGTTCTGTGTATAAGGCCGGGACAAATTCATCGTCAGGATAGAATAGCTGCCAATTTGCTGCATGCACTATGCGGTTTCCCGCATTCAGTATTTAATTTTTCACCAATGAAAATTCTGCAACATCAGGTCTTCTTCATAATAATTATCTTTTTGAGCAATATTGCTTTTGCGCAGACCTCATCCATCAATTTTCTGAAAAATGAAATTGCGTCCGCCACTTCTGACAGGCAAAAACTTACGTGGGTGCTGGCATTATGTGAGCAGGCGCGCAATATGCATCCGGATACTTTACTGACTTATGCAAATCTGGCCGGACAAATCGCGAATAAGCTCGGCGACAAGACCGCAGCCACAAGAGCGTTGTACTACATATCATTCGGGCTTACCAATAATGGATCTATTGACGCTGCGCTTACCATAACAGATATAGGTCTGAAGCAATTGCAACAGGGAAACAACCCTGTATTAGCCGGCGAGTTTTACAACCAAAAAGGAAGGTGCTATATGCGTCAGAGTGAATATGGAGAGGCAATCGATATGGGATATAAAGTAATCAGCAGCGGCGAGCAGAGCGGCGATACCTTATTGCAAATGGAGGGTAAAACATTAATTGGATGGGCCCATCTTGAAATGGGAAGAAACAGGGAATCATTGTACTGGCATTTACAGGCATTAAATACTACCAATGATGAAGAATTCAGGGGACGATACGCCATCCTCTTCGCTAATCTGGCACTTAACTACAGTGCGCTGGGAAATGCTGATTCTGCATTTTATTACATTGATAAAGCAGTAAAATATTCGCGTAAGTATGAAAACCTTTTTGCCCTGTCTAATTCCCTCGCAATAGAAGCACAACTTTATGCGAGGGCCGGCCAGGCGTCACTTGCCGAAGAGCCGCTTAAAGAAGCAGTAGCCATCCGCAAACAAATAGGAGATCCGTTTTATATTGTTTCAGACATGGCACAGCTGGGCATCTATTATGCCAACAACCACCAGCCGGAAAAAGGAATTGCCATTAGCAATGAAGGGATTGCCCTTGCAAGAAAATATAATATCGATACCAAGCTTTTTTTTCTTTATAATACGCTGGCAGAAAATTATAAGGCTGCAGGCGACGATACCAGTTATGCCAACACGCTGAAAAAAATAATAGAGCTGAAGGATTCCGTTTACCAGAAAAACTCTGCGCATGCGCTGGCCGAAATGCAAGCCAAATATGAATTGCAAAAGAAAGAAAATACTATTATACAACAGGAGTTCGATCTGAAAAGAAAGAATTACCTGTTCTATGGTTCTTTGTTCCTGACACTGGTAATCTTATCCGCCGCTTATCTCATCTTCAAAAACAATAAAAAACAGCAGCAAATGAAGCTGGACCAGATGAGAGAAGATGAAAAAAGAAATTCGCAGCTGGCAGTGGCCGAAGCCGAAGAAAAAGAGCGGAGAAGAATTGCCGCCGATCTCCATGATAACCTCGGCGCCTATGCGGTGTCTATGGCTTCCAACATAGATTTTATTGAAATGCATCGCGGCTCCGGAGCAGGCAAAGACGTGTATGTACAATTACGCAACAATTCGCAGGAAATTATTTCACAGCTCCGCGATACTATCTGGGTATTAAATAAAGATGAACTCTGCCTTACTGCTATCAGCGACAGGATTAAGCTTTTTGTAAACCGTATTAATCCCATCTACCCGGATATTACGATAAATGTATTTGAAAAAATCAGGCGTGACCTCCCACTTTCGTCAGCGGAAGCATTCCATTTATACAGGATCATACAGGAAGCAGTTATCAACTCGCTGAAGCACGGCCACGGCACAGAGATAATAATTACCATCAGCAGTGAAACCCATTGGGTAATTACCGTTAGCGATAATGGCAAAGGTATGCCGGGCGACAGGCAACCGGCGCCGGGATATGGCAACGGCATCGGGAACATGAAAAAAAGGTGTGAAGAAGAAGGCTGGAAAATAGAATGGCTTTCGAACGGGCCGGGCACTACCGTTATGATAAATTCCTGTGCTTAATCAATGCAATATCCGAAATGAAACACTTATGAGTGAAAATAATATACAATGATTCTTCACAATATTGAGTTTGTGAATTTAACGGGAATTGCTTTAAATGAAATAATGCGTATTTGTATTTTGTATCGATGTGTGGCGTTTTTTAATACCGTTTAGAAAATTAAAATAGTCCAATTTTAAACCTTTAGGAAGTTAAGAATACATTACACATTCTGCTTCTTAATGTTCTTAATCCTTTACCTAACCTTAATGGTAAAATATCTATGCTAAATCTTTTTCTAATGAGTATAATATATCCTCGGTCGTTAATGAACCTGAAGGCATTATTAGCTGATAAGTTGCCATTGCAAATTTTTTCAGGCAAGTATATTACTTTCCAGGAAGGTATTTATTCAGCAAAGCTTTGCCTTGCTTAACAGCCTCTCTGCCCTTTGATTCAATTCCATACCAGCCATGATAACCGCTTTGGCGGCATAATGCGATCATCTTTGCCGTGAGGTCTTCTGTTGGCTGATTCCTGTAAGACATTCCTTTTGCATAAGGAAGCGTTTTTTGCAGATAGGTATAATTATCAAAATCGCCCGAAGGCTGTCGCCAGTCGGGATAAATGCCGAACAAAGGATCGTTTACTTCTTTCATGAGCTGCAGCATAAAGTCCGGATCATTGGAAACGCCCCCATGATTTTCTATCAGCACCTGCATGTTCGCTTCCCTGGCGTAATCCAGCAATAGCTGATAAGATTCGACGGCGTACTTCATGGCGTCATTTTTTTCAACATTTGCCTCACCCCGGCAGTTGGTACGAATAGCTTGGCATTCCAGGTAATGCGCTATATCGATCCATTTTCGATGATTGATGGCAAATTGCCTGCGGTCTTTTTCGGCAGAGGCGCAGCCGTCCCCTTCATCATCTACCATTATCAATATCATTTGCACATTATAATCAGCAGCATTTGCTTTCAATGTATTCAGATATTCGATAGTAGGCACTTCAAACAATGTATTTACAAACTCTATCCCGTTGAGGCCGAAATCTTCACGGGCAATTTTAGGAAAATCCAGGGTAGTCCATTTACCGGCTTTTATTTCTTCCACCAATGCCCATTGAGCAAGTGATATGTCGTCTTTATTCATGATGTTGAATTTAATTTTCCTGAAACGATGTATAAGCAACTGAAGTTGGATAAAATTACAAAAGTTCATTGTGTTACCATAAGTAATGCGGTTACAAGGTAGTGTCTCAATTTCGAAATAGTTCCAGCAGATGACACAAATCAGCGCAAATGCGGACACATCAGCGGGATACGACTCAAACTGATACATTGCTAAAATTCCATTACTGTTTTTGCACACCTTTCATTCTATTTAACATTTCAAACTGAGACACTACCCGGTTATAAAAAGATTGGTTGTCCGGAATTTGTATGACTTCATAACGCCATTCACAAAAAAGCCGCAGGAATAATTTTCCTGTGGCTTTTCTGAAATTAAAAGACAAAATATTATTATTCTACGCCATGAACTTCTGATGCATGAGCTTTACCGGCGCCAAAAGGAACAATAATCTTAAATGTGACGTCACGTCCCATATTATAAATCCCCTGGCCCGGATGAGTAACCGTAACCTGGTTGCCATTTTGAAAATAAAAATACTGGGCCAGGTTTAAATGATCAATATAAGCAACATTGGTAAGGTTGGTACAATTTATATAAAATGAAAAGATAACGCTTCCTGTTTTCCTGCAGATGATATCAGTTCCTAACCCCGCATTAAACAGTGTGTAAGCTGACGAAGGCAGTTCCGTGTACAAAGCGCTGTAAATATTCTTCTGTGCCCAGTATTGCGAAAGGCCTGCTTTGAAATAAGTGCCTCTCAGGAGAGAGTTGATTCTGTCTTTTAACGTAAACCTGAATTCCGTATTTAAACGGGGGGCCGGTGTCCATGGTATATGGTTGGTTGAATCAGTGCTGTGAGGCAAATAAGTATATAGGTATGAAAAGCCATTTGTCATTTCAAACCAGGGTACAGAGGATGGATGAACGTTGAGGTAGCCGGATATACCGGTAAGAACTGCCGTGTTGGAAGAAACGTATTCATAGACGGGATATCCCTGTGAAACTGAATCGGTGCGATCTGCAAATATGAAATTATTGATATGGTTGTAGAATCCGTCAAATTCCAGGCTAACATTTTTTCCATTATAGCCGTAAGCCAGATCCAGCTGATAACCCTGCTCGGGTCTCAAATTGATATTACCTAACTGAAACGCATTAGATCCTATATTCAATCCATTACTGGTGAGTTCATTGATAGCAGGGACACGAAAACTTTTAGAGATATTCAATTTTATATAATTATTGTGTGGCAGCTGGTAAGACGCTCCGATGCTTCCCGACCAGCCCGAATAGGTATTATTGAACGGCATAAACTGAACGGTTGCGCCCGGCGTTCCACCGGGAACAATGTTGCCGTCATCATCAAGCGACATACCATCACCTGTAAAATGAGTTATATCATAACGCAGGCCACCGCTCAGCGTTAACGCGCGAATATTTTTCTCAGCTATGGCAAATCCGCCCGCCTCAAAATTTCTATAGTCCGGTATTTCATAATCCGCATCATAGGGTGGCGGCGGTGCAGGCAGGTTATGCTCAAATTCATAGACGCCATTTACTCCGGTGGTTAGCTTAATTCCGGATGTGGCATTGACCAGCTGGTATTTTAATGAATAAGGAATGTCATATACGACCATATTATTAGAACCCACATAACCTGAATCTATATCATAATGGAGACTTGATGTAAAACCAACATCGAAAGAGATGCTTCCTTTACCCGTATTGAAATGATTTTGCCACCACGCCTGGTATTCTTCCAATATTTTGTCTCCTGCAATGCTTGCATCATACGAACGGAAATTGGATAAGGCAGGAAATATCTTGCCGCTGCTGAGCGGGTTATCAAAGAGAAATTTTCCTGTAGCACTATCGCGGTTGCCATCCGGTACCTGTATGCGGCGATAGAGCGCACTCAATGTTAATCTTGAATATCCCCACGACCTGTTGATGCCCAAAATCAGCCTGGCATTTCCCTGGTTCCATGCGCTACCCCAGACATAACCATCCCTGGGGTTTTTATAGCTGTGTGCAATTTCGCCGCTTGCTTTGAAATCATACACCAATCCATTGTGGTTGCCACCAATATGAAATGAGCTGCCAATATACCCGTTATTGGTATGATATTCCGAAAGCCAGCTGCCTTCTGTTGTTCCGCCGGGAGCAAAGGGAGCAGATTTGAAATTGATAACGCCGGCTTCTGCGCTGGCTCCGTATTGCAATGAAGCAGGGCCTCTTATTACCTCAGCATCGTATACTGCATACGGGTCAATTAATATACCGTGGTCATCGCCCCACTGAAAATCTTCCTGTGGCAAGCCATCCGTAAGAACCAGCACGCGGTCAAATCCCAGCCCATTGATCTGCGGCTTGGTAGTTCCGGCTCCTTCTGTTGTTTCGGTTACCCCCGGCTGTGATGCTACCAGGTCGATAGCCGTGTTGGATGAATTTTCTAATATTGAATTATGGGTTACAACAGACACCGGAACCGGAGAACGTTGCGTATTGGTTATATTGAGCAGGCTGGTGATCACTACCTGCTTTAATGTACTGTAAGATATGTTTGCTTTGAAGTTTAATTGTTCGTTTGCAGAAATGTTTACCTGTCGTATTATGGTGGCGTACCCGGCTGCATGTATTTCCAGGTCATATATGCCTTTAGGTAAAGAAGAAATTATATAATTGCCATTTGCATCGGTTACCGCGCCAAGTTTGAGTTGGGGAAAATAGATGGAAGCGCCTTCAACAGGTTTGTTGGCAGCGGAATCCACCAATTGCCCGCTCAATGATTGGGCGCGGGCATACAGGCCGGCAAATAATATAAATATGATGAGTATATAGATTTTTTTTATCATGATAAATTTTGTACGCTTTAAAAATTATTAGAAATAATATCATTAGCTATTACGCTGTGCATTATACATGGGTATATGCCCTGCTTAAAACAATCCTGCTATGCCCGGCACAAGCCAACCGGTCATGATACCACCAACGAGGTTTTTGTTTTATTAACCAAAAGCCAAACCAATAGTGCACAAATGCTAATGACTATACAACCTGCAATAATGCAGGGCTAAAGATCAGGAGAGATGATTTCCGGGAGGATGGAAGAAGCTTCGGGGCATGTATATTGCTTTACCCGGAGAAGATTCAGGATAGCTTCGCACAATCAAAAATCCGGGAGCGGTTGCTTCATCAACGAAGAATGAATTACACGACAGCGGACCGTCATTGCCTGATCTCCTTTCGGGCGCCTGCTTATCAGTATTGTTCTGTTGCTGTGTCAATTGCTTATGCATCTGGCATTTCCCGTTACAATGCATCCACGGTTTATCCTTGTTGACGCAGTTTTGAACATAGGCGGACTTATTGAGGCAATAATCTACAACGACAACGTAATAGCTGAAGGAATATGCAACAAAGGCAATAAACAAAAAGAGAGCAGTGGTCCACCTGAAAATCACACCACAGATTTTTCATAAAAGTACATTGTTTTCATAATATTATGTTTTACCAGGCTAATATCAGGCAGACTCAAAACCCGCATTACCCTGCTGCATAGCAGCCGGAGTCATATTGTCGGGTTTTAATAAAATATTCCAGGGCTTCAGCGCCGGTAAATATTACAGGATGCAAAAGAGAATAAATGGCATCACCTGTCAGTGTTGCACATACACTACACCGTCTTTCATCACCAATTGTATATTGCGAATATCATGAATGTTTACAGCAGGATTTCCGGATACGGCAATAATATCTGCAAAAAGACCTGGTTTTATGCGGCCAATCTTATCTTGAAGCTTAAATACATCCGCATTTATTGAAGTAGCAGAACGTAAAACATCTATCGGGTGCATGCCATATTCCACCATCAGCTCCATTTCACGTGCATTATCACCATGAGGAAATACGCCCACATCACCTCCCATACAAATGGTAACGCCGGCTTTTAATGCATAGCCGAAACTTTTCTTTTTATTGATGACATTCTCAGGTTCCGGGTCTATGCCCTTGCGCCAGCCTTTATATTCAGCAATCGCTTCCACTGCGGCAAGCGTGGGACAGAAGGCAACTTCTTTTTGCTTCATCAATTCAAATATCTCAGGCGTACCATCATTACCATGCTCTACCGTATTTACCCCGGCAAGAATGGCTCTTCGCATTCCTTCAGCAGTAGTGGCATGTACCGCCACTATCCTGCCGCTGCTATGGGCCACTTCCACAGCAGCTTTTAATTCATCCAAAGTAAATGTTGGCTCAGTTTCATCATTATCGCCCCACCGATAGTCTGCATATAATTTAACCACATCTGCGCCCTTACCGATCTGGGTACGCACTTCTTTAATAAGCGCATCGTAGCCATCCGCTTCTGCAGCGCCTTTCAACACAGTAATCTCATCCTTCAATACTTTGGGCCCATAGCTTCCGGTAGCTACGATAGCTCTGGTAGCTACCAACATACGGGGGCCGGGAATAACGCCTTTTTCTATTGCCTGCTTTAAGCCTGCATCTTCATACCCCATACCTTCTGTGCCGAGATCGCGTACCGTAGTAAAGCCGGCAAACAACGTCTTTTGTGCATGCACTACTGCGCGCGCCACCCGCTCTGCATCAGATTCTTTCAATACCTGGTCGTCCCAGCTCGTTTCGTTATAGGGATGAAGAAATAAATGGCTGTGCCCTTCAATCAATCCGGGCAGCAAAGTGCAGCCTTTCATATTTATTACTATGGCATCGGGGTAATTTTTTTCAATAGCACCGGCTGCTTCAATCCTGTTGTTTCTGACTGCCACCTGCCAGCCTTCGTGCAATTGCTCGCCATCAAAAACACGATCTGCCTTTAAGAGATATACGGTATCCCGGCGATTAGCCGTAGTTTGTGCCCAGGATTTGGAGAGAAAGAAAAGAGCGATAATGACAATGGCTTTGTGAAACGGGAAGTCTGTTTTCATTTTTATAATTTATTAAACTTCGTATATACATATCGGTTAGTTACCCTTTCCGGGAAAAAGCTTTACAGTCCTTTCCCGGGGTCAGATCAATGGCATCATAATGAAGCTATCCCTGATTAAAAAGAGAGACAGGAAACAATTTCTTCCAGGTATTTTTTATCTGTTTCATCAAAATGATTCAGCAACTCGCTGTCAACGTCCAATACGCCAATCACTTCCGAATCTTTGAAAATGGGAATTACAATTTCCGATTGGGACAGACTGCTGCAGGCGATGTGACCGGGAAATTTTTCTACAGCGGGTACAATTAAAGCTTCGCATTTAGCCCAGCTGGTACCGCATACGCCCCTCCCCTTCTGTATTCTTGTACAGGCTACAGGCCCCTGAAATGGCGCCAGTACCAATTCATTTTCCTTTACGAGATAAAAGCCAACCCACAACCAGTTGAATTGTTCCTTTAATGCAGCAACAACGTTGGCCAAATTGGCTATTAAATCAGTTTCACCTTCCAGCAAGCCTCTTATCTGCGGAATGAGAGACCGGTATTGTTCTTCCTTGGTACCTTCTGCAATGGTTAAGTCTTCAGACATGAGGCAAAGGTAAGTGAATGCACCGGTACGACTACTTTATTAGCGTGCGAAGAAATAATATGAAAATTTGCAAACCGCAAAAACAGATATCAAAACTTCGTTACCTTAGTACAGCCTCTCTCCACGATTGTTCACCTTTAAATTTTTCAATATGATCCTTGTTCACGACACATTCGTCTGCAAGCCGGGCAATGCTTCCAAAATGGCCAAACTCTTTAAAGAAGCAATGGCTGATAACCCGGAGGTAGTTCACATTATGACCGATATGACCGGGGAATATAACCGTGTAATAATGGTGAGCCAATACGCCAGCCTCGCTGCTTTTGAGCAAAGCTTTCAGAAATATATGCAGGATACAGACGGAACCAGGAAGATGAAAGAAAAAATGAAGGGCTACCAAGATATGTATCTAACCGGATCACGGGAGGTCTTCAATGTCTGGTAGCCGGTTGCCTTTTTGAAACAGAAACTAACGTAAACGGGTATGCGAAAAAAATACGCGTTGCAGGATTTGTATGCCATGTGCAATACACCTAAAAGATTTTTATCACTGCACAAGTAAAAAGGCTTTACCGTGTACCTGTCAGGCGGTGTCATGTCGGAAAATGACGCATCAGGCGTTTTACCCCACTCCGGTAAAGCCTTACCTGGTGTATACTGAAGAACTCTGGAATTACGAAATTTTATTGTGTAAGCTCATCCAGGATCCTCCGTTGTATACTTCTGCGTAACCTTTGGATTTCAGGATCGTTTTTGCAGATGCGCTGCGCATGCCCGATGCACAGCAGGTAATAACAGGTCTGTCCTTTTTTATTTTTGAAAGGCTGCTACCGAGGTTTTGCAAAGGAATGTTTACCGCACCGGGGATATGGCCCGAGTCGTATTCAGCCTTTGTTCTTACATCTATGATTTGCGCTCCGTTCTGCGCAAGTACCTTGTAATCCACTTTCGGTCCGAGACCTAACATTTTTTTAATTGCCTGTATCATCTGTCTATATTAGTTTTTTGTTGCATAGAATAATTTACATCCATCCAGCTGCCACCATTTTTGCAGGATATGCCCCGGCTGCTCAGAAACATTGTTGCCTGACCACTGCGGTTGCCGCTGGCACAGCACAATATTATGGGTTGTTTCATTTTCCTTATTTCATCCACTTTCAAATGAATTTGTTGCAGGGGTATATTAATGCTTCCGCGTACATTACCCGCCATAAATTCTGCAGAAGTTCTTACATCAATAATTGTCTGGTCATTCCTGCTCATTGTTGTCTTTTTGTTTTATTGTTATTGCCTTTATTTTCTTTTTTAAAGCCGCCTGTGAGCAATAACCGGTTGTTATGAATAAAAATCAGCATAAGAAATGGTATTGCACTTTCCGGACAGCTTATCTTATATCATGCTTTTTTTGTTCCTTTCTTCCTGGTGGAAATACCAAATGGCAAATACAGCGGACAAAAACTTATGAAACTTGTGAGCAGGAAAATAGCGGCAATCACCCCCAGAATGACAGCAGTGATACCCGTGATTTGATGCGCAAAATAAAGAATCACAATTGCCGCAGCAATCAAAACCCTGATTATCCGGTCTGCCGGGCCCATATTCTTTTTCATTGTTTGAAATTTTGTTATTGGAAATAATAGTCAAAATTCCAAAATCAAGGTATCCTTATCGGTGACTAATATCACATTCCCTGCAGCTTCCTGGCGCAGCGGGCAAAAAATCCTGGCTTACAGATGTAAAAAAGAAATAAAAACCAGCATCCGGTGAGTGAGGTAACGGTAATGGCTACACGTAATGCAAATGTGAATAATAAACTAAAGAAAAGCATTACAACATCACTTTGTTTCCGGTGGCAGCAGCTTTATAAATTGCTTCAATGATGATCATATCTTTTAATGCCTCTTCCCCGTCAACAGGCACTACCGGTTTTTTACCATCAAAAATAATGGCAGCCATTTCATCCATTTGCACCGCCTGGTGCACCACATCAGGAGCATTCAGGGGCCCGCCGGACGTACGTGCCCGAATGGGGCCATATCCTGTTGAGGGTTGCATTTCTACAAAATCTTTTTCACCATTCAGAAAAAATTTATCGAGGTTATTCATTGTATAGGTAGACAAGCAGGAAGCAACGGCTCCGCCGGGAAACCCCATTTCAAATTGTATAGTTTCATCAATGCCTTCTTTAAACTTAGCGGGATTGGTTTTTGTTTCCTGTGCGGTTATCCAAAGTGGTTCTTCTCCCGTCATATAACGGGCGCCGTTTACTGAATAGATTCCAATATCCATCATAGCACCGCCGCCCGACAGGCTTTTATTCAATCGCCATTGACCGGGGTCGCCAATTGCAAAACCACTTAATCCCTGAAAAAACAGAATTTTACCTAACTCACCATTCTGCCTCATACGAATTACTTCGAGCGTATGAGGTTCAAAGTGCATACGATACCCCACCAGCAATTTCACATTCGCATTCCTGCATGCATCAATCATTTCTTTCGCTTCCTGCACGTTTATGCACATAGGTTTCTCGCATATCACCTGCTTACCTGCCCTGGCAATGCTGATCACTGCATCATGGTGCAGCGCATTGGGCGTAATTACATAAACCGCATCAATATCAGGATTGTCCTTTATCTGGTAATAATTTTCATAATTATAACAGTTCTTCGGCTCGATATGGTATCTCTTTTGCCAGGCCAGGATTTTCGATGGGGTTCCGCTAATCACCCCAACCAGTTTTGCACGGGTGCAATTTTGCATTGCTTCTGCCACACGGGTTCCGTATCCCCCAAGGCCCATGATGGCTACACGCAATATTTTAGCATCGCTGCTTTTATTACGCTTTTTTTTCGCAGCATATATTTTTGAAAGCGGGGTAAAAGATAATGCAGTTGCAGATACTGATATCTTTTGTAAAAAATTCCTTCTGGTTGGCATTTTTGTTTATGAAGATACCGCGAAAATTTTTGTGCATCTAATCTATAGATGAATAAAACCAATTTTCAAAAATAGCATTCGCCTTAAGTAAATGACAGAAGTTGACAACGCCTCACAGAGTAAGTAATTTTGCCCGTGAAATCAAAAGCATAAAAATTCAAATAAAAGCTATCGTGAAAGAAATTAAAGATCAAACCATCATAATAACCGGCGCTACCGATGGCATTGGAAAAATAGCTGCATTAAAGCTTGCCAGGCAGAATGCACACATAGTGATTCATGGACGCCGGAAAGAAAAAGTAGAAGCCGTGGTAAAAGAATTGATTGAAAATACAGCCAACAAAAAAATCGATGGATGGACAGCCGATCTTTCATCGCTGGAAGAAGTGAAAAGATCAGGGGCAGCCATACTGGCAAAGTATCCGTCAATTGATGTCTTTATCAACAATGCCGGTGTAGGATTTGCAGATACCGGGAAGAGCCGGGAGGGCTATGAGCTTAGGTTCGCCGTTAATTATCTCGCCCCTTTTTTATTAACAAAGCTTGTATTACCTGCAATAAAGCATGCCGCTCCCTCGCGTATAGTAAACGTAAGCTCTGCCGGACAGGCGCCGGTAAATTTTGATCATTTTATACCGAAAGACAGTATTGACCCGGTACTCACTTATCGCGAAAGCAAACTGGCGCTAATCATGTTCACGATTGACCTGGCCGAAGAGGTAAGGCAATATGGAGTAACCGTAAACAGCCTTCATCCGGGAACTTATTTAAATACCAATATGGTTCGCAATGCTAAGATTAAGCCGATGGGAGATGCAGAAAGCGGGGCGGACGCAGAAGTGTTTCTTGCCACGTCACCTTCACTTAATAACGTAACCGGAAAATATTTCAATGTAACAAAAGAAGCCCGCGCTCTTCCACAGGCCTATGATCCGCAGGTGAGATGGCAGTTGCGGAACTATAGCATGGACTTAATAAATACCAAATAAATTTGCACCTTATTGACAGTTAAAATAATTTCATTGTCACAATCCCATCATTCATGATACAAATCATCTTCCGGAATGTTTAATATCAAGATGAATAATGGATGCTAAAAATAAATTTGACCCGCAATTTTGATTCATATTTACAGATTTAAACAAATAGCAAAAATTATAAGGTATGGCGATCTCAACAAACTTTTCAACAATTGATGCAAGTCCCGTAAAATTTGAAATTGACCGCTGGGTTAACAATATAGCGGCACAATGTGAAGCAAGCTCAATTTACTGGTGTGACGGATCAAAGGCAGAATATGATCGCCTTTGTAACTTGCTGGTAAAAAAGGGAACTTTTATAAAATTAAATCCGGAGAAAAGGCCAAATAGCTTTGCGTGCTTTAGCGACCCGAGTGATGTAGCGCGGGTAGAAGACAAAACTTTTATTTGCAGTCGTCTTAAAGAAGATGCCGGCCCTACCAACAACTGGATGGCGCCCGGCCAGATGAAAAAAATATTGAACGATTTACTAATCGGATCCATGAGAGGAAGAACGCTGTATGTAATTCCTTTTTGCATGGGCCCGTTAGGATCTCCTTTTTCAAGATATGGTGTTCAAATTACCGACTCGGAATATGTGGTGGTAAACATGCATATCATGACCCGTATGGGTGACGAGGTACTGCCTCATATTGGGTCTAAGAATTATGTAAAATGCCTGCACACAGCAGGAGCGCCGTTAGACAATGGTACGCCTGATGTAAAGTGGCCCTGCAATCCGACAATAAAATATATTTCTCATTTCCCTGAAGAAAGACTGGTAATCTCTTACGGAAGCGGGTATGGGGGCAATGCATTAATGGGGAAAAAGTGTTTTGCATTAAGAATTGCTTCTGCTATGGGAAAGGAAGAAGGCTGGCTGGCAGAACACATGCTGATCATGGGTGTAAAAGACCCGCAGGGCAATAAAACTTATTTGGCCTCTGCATTTCCAAGCGCATGTGGTAAAACCAATTTTGCCATGCTCGTTCCACCGAAAGAATTTGACGGATGGAAAGTGACTACCGTGGGTGACGATATTGCCTGGATTCACCGCGGAAAAGACGGCAGCTTATATGCCATCAATCCTGAATCGGGTTATTTTGGTGTAGCCCCGGGCACTAATGCACATACGAACCCAAATGCAATAGCATCCATCAGTAAGAATACCATCTTTACCAATGTTGCCATTACTCCCGATGGAGATGTCTGGTGGGAAGGCTTAACGGAGAAAGCCCCTCAAGGATTAACAGACTGGCATGGAAAACCATGGGATCCGGCAAGCGGAAAGCCTGCAGCGCATCCTAACTCGCGCTTTACCGCGCCCGCGTATCAAAATCCTGCAATAGATGAAGAATGGAACAATCCGAATGGAGTACGCATCGGAGGCTTTGTCTTTGGAGGACGTCGCTCATCTACCATTCCACTGGTGTATCAATCATTCAACTGGAGCTTCGGTGTGTATCTCGCTACGACGATGGGCAGCGAAACTACCGCAGCTGCCTTTGGAGAAATTGGTAAGATTCGTCACGATCCCTTTGCCATGTTACCATTTATGGGATATCATATTGGTGATTATGTAAATCACTGGCTGCAGTTTGGCAGAACGTTGCCCAATGCTCCAAGAATTTTTGGTGTAAACTGGTTCAGGAAAGATAACAACGGAAAATTCCTGTGGAAAGGATTTGGAGAAAACATGCGCGTATTGAAGTGGATTGTAGAAAGAATTAATGGCCAGGCTTCTTCCGTAGAACGGCCCGTAGGCTGGTTACCGAGATATGAAGATATGGACTGGAAAGGGATGGAAGATTTTACCAAAGACGATTTTGATAAACTGATGGATATTGACAAAGAACTTTGGAAAAAAGAAATCTTATCGCACGAAGAATTGTTTTCTACCTTCTACGATAAGCTTCCCAAAGAGTTTATTTTCATAAGAGAATTATTGCTCTCTGCATTATGGAGATCGCCTGAATATCACGGTTTACAGCCAGAGGATCATTAAGCATCTTATAAAGAGCATTATGGATTATTACCTGATACTCTTTTTGCTTACAATAAAATTGTATGAACTGGTTTACCGAACTCTTCACTGTCAATTCCATAGCCAATACTGTGATTGTATATGGTTTAATTATTGCCGCGGGCATCTGGCTGGGCAGGGTAAAAGTTTATGGAATTTCATTGGGCGTTACATGGGTATTGTTTCTTGGTTTGATCGCTTCTTATTCCGGAGTCAGCGTGAGCCAGGAAACAGAAGATTTTTTGAGAGACTTCGGCCTGATTCTTTTTGTGTACTCGGTAGGCCTGCAGGTAGGCCCGGGTTTTTTTGCTTCGCTAAAGAAAAATGCGTTAGGCAATAACCTGCTGGCAGCATCCATCGTCATCACGGGTGTTATCCTTACCATCCTTCTGAAATTTGTTTTGAAAAATTCTTCAACCATTATGGCGGGATTGATGAGCGGCGCTGTCACCAACACGCCGGGGCTTGCCGCTGCACAGTCTGCTGTAAAAAGCATGCACACCGGATCCGTAGATACTTCCATGATCACGCTGGCCTATGCGGTAGCGTATCCTTTTGGTGTCTTTGGAATTATTATTTCAATGATGCTTTTGAAAAAGTTTCTTAAGATAAATATTGATGATGAAAAAGAGTTGCACAGGAAGCTGGAGGTAATCAGATCGAAACGCCCGGTATCTTTTCATCTCAATCTTGAAAACAAACAACTGATTGGCCAGCCCCTGCGTAAATTATTAAGCCTGTTTAAAGAACCCATCGTGGTATCAAGAATGTTTCACAATGGCGATTTGATAACGCCCACGCCCGAAGTGATCCTCGCAGAACACGATGTACTGCTGGTAGTGGCGCCCAAAAATGAAGCAGAGCAGGTAAAAATGGTAATTGGCCCGGAAAGCAGGATGAACCTGAAAGAATCTCCCAATGCAAGATTGATATCGCGGCATGTAGTCGTAACGAATAAAGCAGTTACCCACAGAAGGCTCGGTGATTATGAGCAAATGCATCAGCACGATTTTACATTTACGAGATTATACAGGACAGGAATTGAAATAGTACCCCATGGCAATTTGTATTTGCAATTAGGCGACACAGTAAAGGTGGTGGGAACACAGGAAGGCGTGGAACAGGTAGCCAAAGTGATGGGGAACTCTTTGAAACGTCTGGAGGCACCTGACCTTGCCCCGATATTTTTAGGAATTGTGCTGGGTATTATTGTTGGCAGCATCCCGATTCATTTTCCAAACATCCCGGTACCGGTAAAGATCGGCCTTGCAGGAGGCCCGTTAATTGTGGCGCTGATCTTAAGTCGCTTTGGAGGTGCATTGTATCTTAATACCTATACGACGCTAAGCGCTAATCTCATCGTTCGGGAGCTGGGTATTACCTTATTTCTTGCCAGCGTGGGATTACATAGCGGCAGTAATTTATCAAGCGCATTTGTAAACGGAAGCGGAGGGCTATGGGTGGCGGCAGGTGCATTGATTACGCTGCTGCCATTGATAACTATTGGTTTTATTGCTTATAAGCTTTTCAGAAAAACATACTTTGAAGTCTGCGGATTACTCGCCGGTGCCTCTACCGACCCGCCTGCATTGGCATTTGCTTTAAAAATCGCCGGCAACGATATTCCCTCTTCCACGTATGCAACGGTATATCCTCTTGTCATGATCCTCCGCATTGTAGCAGCCGAATTGCTGGTATTGCTCTTCAGATAATGACTTTTTAAATGATGTATTATGACAAAGAAAATTTTATTTACTGTATCAACTACAGTGACGTGTATTTTTTGCTTCTCTTATGTAAATGCTCAATCCAATAGCAAGCAAATTATAAGACAAAACGAAGCCTGGATTAGCGCCAACAATACCGTAAGGCTTTCCGATAAATGGGGTTTCATAGCGGATTTCCATGTAAGAAGAAATGATTTCTTCAAAAAACCGGATTTTTATTTTATAAGATTCGCCGCTGATTACTGGATCACTAATTCATTAACGGTTGCAGGAGGGTATGCACATACATGGCTCGCCCCCACTGTAGCAGGATGGAAAACATTTTCCAATGAGAGCAGAATCTTTGAGCAGGTGCTGTATGTATCAAAGCTTTCAAAAATAAATGTAATGCAGCGCATACGCAATGAGCAGCGATGGCAGCAAATAATGGTCAATGACAAACCCAGTGGCCAGGATAAATTTTCCGATAGGGTCAGGCTGTTGCTCAATCTTTCCATGCCCGTATTCCGCAATAACAAATATCCTTCGCCGGTAATAGCCGATGAATTGTGCATTCAATTCGGCAAACAGACAGTATATAACACCTTTGATCAAAACAGGTGGTTCGTGGGATTGAAGCAGAATATTACCAAAGACCTCTGGTTCGATATGGGTTATATGGAAGTAAAGCAGCAGCTTTCAACCGGCTATCAGTACAATCTGAACAGGACCTTCCGGTTATTTTTCTATTATATGCCGGACTGGAGAAGAAATGCAGAATGAACGCCCCTCATTTGGGATACTTAAACCAATTTCTTATCTGCTGATAAACGCAAATACATTTATTTTTGAAAAAATAAATCAATTGCGTTTAATATGAGACATACAATGCTGCTTTGGTTATTCTGTATGATGTTAATATCTTTTTCCTATGCACAAAAAACATTTCATGTTCTTTCTCCCGACAAAAAAATTGATGTAACAATCGAAGTGGGATCAAAGATCAACTGGTCGGTACGAAGTGAAAATACAAATGTGATCGCTCCCTCCTCCGTTTCTCTCACACTGGATAATGGCGTAGTGTTAGGCGCTGACGCAAAAATTATTTCATCAAAAAATGAAACGGTAAATGTCACCTTCAATACGCCGTTTTACAAAAAGAAATCAGTAGCTGACAATTACCATCAGCTTACCATTAATTGCAAAGGCAATTATGGAATCCTATTTCGCGTGTATAATGACGGAGCCGCTTATCGCTTCTTTACAAAAATGAAGGGCGATATTACTATTCAATCAGAAGAAGCCGCTTTCAATTTTGATAAAGATTATAAAGTTTTGATGCCTTATTCCGTTGATCCGCGTGTGAAAGGAGACCTGTTCCAGACATCTTTTGAATCGGTCTACCGCGATATTCACCTTTCTCAGTTTGCGCCGGATTCTATTGCCTTTCTTCCACAGCTGATAAAGCTGGACAATAATAAAAAAGCCGTGATCACTGAAGCGGACCTGGAAGATTACCCGGGAATGTACACCGAACTGAATACAGAAACAAAGCAAGGCTTGCAGGGAACTTTTGCCGGCTATCCGCTCGAAGAGCAACATGCAGGATACAGCAGGCTGAATAAAGTGGTTACCAGGCGCGCCGGCTATATTGCCAGAGTAAACGGTACGAGAAACTTTCCCTGGCGGGTAATTATAATCAGTGATAACGATGCAGAACTGGCCAACAGCGATATGATACAAAAGCTGTCAGGCCCGTGCAGGATTCATGACATATCGTGGATCAGGCCCGGCAAGGTAGCGTGGGACTGGTGGAACGACTGGAACATTTCTCACGTAAATTTTCATGCAGGCATCAATACCCAAACCTATAAGTATTATATCGACTTTGCTGCTGCCAATAAACTCGAATACATCATTATGGATGAAGGATGGAGTAATGATGATGACCTGATGGATATAAATCCAAAAATAAACCTGCAGGAAATTATAGATTATGGCAGGCAAAAAAATGTAGGCGTACTACTTTGGGCCACCTGGTATGCAGTAACGGAAAAGATGGAAGAGGCTTTCAGCAAATATGCCGCAATGGGTATAAAAGGTTTCAAAATTGATTTTATGGATCGTGACGATCAAAAGCTGGTTTCGTCAATCTATGCAATTGCTAAGTCTGCGGCAGATCACAAATTGCTGCTCGACTTTCACGGCATGTACAAGCCAACCGGCTTACAAAGGGTATTTCCCAATATAGTGAACTGCGAAGGCGTCCGGGGAATGGAATATCAGAAGTGGTCAGACTACGATAATGTTCCGCAGTTTGAAGTATGTATTCCGTTTATACGCATGATAGCAGGACCGATGGATTATACGCCGGGCGCCATGCGAAATGCGACCAGGCAAAGTTTTCGCCCGGTCAATTCAATGCCAATGGGCCAGGGCACACGCTGCCACCAGATGGCAATGTACGTGGTATATGAAGCGCCGCTACAGATGCTGTCGGATAATCCAACCACTTATATGAAAGAGCAGGAATGCACAGATTTTATTGCAAAAGTTCCGACAACTTTTGATGAAACCGTCGCTTTGGATGGTAAGGTGGGAGAATATGTTATTATTGCCAGGAAGAAAGATGATGTTTGGTATGCGGGCGGCCTTACTAATTGGGATGCAAGAGATATTACTCTTGATCTTTCGTTTCTCCGAAGTGGAAATTATGAGGCAGAAATTTTTAAAGATGGCATTAATGCGGACAGGGACGCCACCGACTATGTGAAAGAGACAATGAGCCTGGATGCCTCAAAAAAAATAACACTTCATCTTGCGCCGGGCGGGGGATTTGCAATGAGAATTATAAGGAAATAATCATTTGAGAAAAATTTCACCGTCATTTATATTCGTGACGTACTTTTTTCAGATAGGCTGTCACGTTCTTTCGCTCCGCATCGTTGATTAGGAATTGAAGATTTGCCGCCACTTCATTTGACAGCTTTGAAAATATTTTCGTCATCAGCATAAGGGCTTTCCAGTTTTCCTTTATATCCGCACCGGAGTAAGTGCGCAGAATTTTTTTATAAAGTTTCTTCGGCAGATAGCGCTTCATATATTTACCGGCAGTTCCAAATTGAACGGAAAATTTATTTTCACTTCCAATCTTCCATTCGATCATTTTCATAAGCATAGGGCGCACCACTTTTTCCAGCATCTCCTTTGCATAAGTGATTTCATCTCTTGCAAGGCCTTTGGCTACGTAGGTACTCACCCACCAGAACTCATTGCATACATCCAAAAATTCTTTTCGCCGTGGTCTCTTAATATAATAATCCTTATTTGCAGGAGACGGCAGGTTTTTGAATAAGCCATCCTTATCGAGCCAAACTACCGAAAGGCTATCCTGGTTTGGCATGTATGAAATTTTTATCCGGGGCAATAGGGTAAGATCCACACGATTTCGATCATGCAATAGCAGCAGATAAGAAAATTTTTTCAGGCTTTTATCATCCTTATCTTTTCCGATTGACATTTCATCGGGCCTTTGCGAAATAATCGTATCGCCTAAAAAACTTATCCATACATGATTGGAGGTAAAACTCTTCAATTTGTTAACAACAAAAACAACATCAAAATCAGAAAATTTATCAGGCCTCGAGTTGGGATCCGCTCTCGATCCATTCAGCAAAACAGCGCGTACCCGTTCATCTCTTTCTGCAAATTGAATAATGGTATCCTTTATTTCCTGTTCTGCTCTCAAATAAAATCTTTTTGATGAAACCATGGGTTATCCGGCTATTCTCACCTGCCGGAATTTTACCTGATTCCCGTTTATAATGTCAAACTGGTAAATGATGCTGAACATTCCGTTATCTTCAGACCGGTCCTGGGTTTGGGAAGCCAGATTAAGTGTAAGCGTTTGTGATTCCTTATCAAATGTTGCGAACATTTTATAAGTAATAGTCCCGTCTTTAAATTCCTGCGTTTTATACTCACCTTTGTCGTACAGCTCACGGGCATTAATCTTTAAAATTGTGTTGATAAATCTGCCGGTAAAAATTTTATTGAAATATGTATCAAAATCAGCCTCTGTAAAAGGTTGCGGACCGGACGGCAATTTACTGATCCGTTTGTTGTCGTTATCATAAACAAGATTCCATATTTCATTATTCTCATTCATGATGGGAAAATCGATGAACTGTTTCACCTTCGCCTTGTCACTTTTATTAACAGCGTCCTGAAACTGAAGAAAGCTATTTATCCATGAATCATGAATACTTTTCTGAAGAGAAACTTTTTGTGGGTTTTTTTTGCCGGCATGGCTTATATAAAAAGTGCAAAGGCACGCAATCAGTAAAAATATTTTTTGCATAAAAGTTCTTAAAAGTTCAGCATCAGCGGCAGTGCTATGCTGCTTTAAAGCTAACAATTTACTGAGATGAAAACAAATACTATGGCGAAGTTCACCTGCCGGTATAGAAAAAGATTCCGGAACCCGGTATTTTTTGAAAGAACTTAATATTGGGATAATATTGACTTATTACTTTTGAGCTGACATTAGATATAAATGGTTAGTTTAGTAAAATAGCCGGTTCTCTCCGGCTATTTTGTTTTCTTAATTATAACTTTTCGGCATGCTAATGCTGCGAATGAAGCGCTACCCTGTTACCTTCTGTGTCTATAAATACAGCCATGTAGCCAATTTCAGGCGAAATCAGCGTTTTGCCCATAATCACTCTTCCATGCTCTGTTTCTATGCGCTGCAATACCTCTGTCATATCGGGGTTGGCATTCAGGTATATCAGTACGCCTGTTTCTGAGGGCTTGCTGATATCACTTTTTACAAGAGCGCCCGATAATTTTCCGCTTCCCATTTCATAGGGGAACATTGCCATTTCCATCCCGTTTGAATTCATATCTTCCATATGAATGCCGAATGCTACCTGGTAAAAATGCTTGGCGCGCCCCATGTCGGTAACGGGTATCTCAAACCAGTTGAGGGTATTTGATTTTTTATCCATAAAATAAGTTTTGGTGCAAGCTACGCTTTCCCTGAAATATGGGCATTACCGTACATCAGATATAACGGAAATTTATTTTTAGAAAAAGGAACCGATTTTTGACAAAAAAACTTCCCGGAGTATTTTTTATCATCCGCCTTTCATATGAGCGAGCACCTCTTCTTTCAAATAGTCAAAATCCTGGTAGCTAAAGGATTTTTTGGGGAGTAATAATTTTTCATCGCCATACAACGTAATCGATTTATCATCAATTACCACGCGTTTAAAGTCGGCCCATCTTACAATCGTAATCCGGGTGTCTTGTTTAAAAGTAAAGGTATTATCTGAAAGAGTTATTTTCTGACTGATGAATTTCGACTGTTCGGTTAAAAGATCCTTTATTGATCTTTTCCATTTTACTGCCGGAGAAATCTTCCTGGCCAGTTCATACACTGTCAAAATGAAAATAACAGCAATAACGGTAACAACTCCCCATCCGTTGTGATGCATAAAACTATATACCAATGATGCAGCCAATAAACATGCGGCTGCTATAGATGAAACGAAATACAGCTTTACAGTTCCCGAAAACAATACTTTATCGCTTCTATCCTTAAAGTATATTTCTTCATAATCTGCCTCATTAAAGTTGAGAAGAATTTCCCTGGGGTTCATCATCCGGCGCTTTCTGATCTAACGCAGATTCTCACAAATCCGTATTAGGAAATATCAGTTTTTATTAACAACGCCAAACTTAAAGGAATCCGCGATGCCTTTTCATTGGAGCCGGGAACAATAATTCGCGTCTAAGGCATGAGTCAGACAGATTCATACTTTCAACACATTGGCAAGGTAATCATAGCTTGCTTTAATACTGGCCATGGCATCCTCAGGCATATCATGTTCTACAAAAAAATGTTTCATCCCCGCAAGGGAAGCGGCATCAAAGATTCTTTTGAAATCAATAGAACCTGACCCGACGGGCATAATGTTTTGATGTGATGCATCCAGGTCTTTCACATGCCAGAGCGGAAAACGCCCGGGGTTTTGCTTAAATAATTCAACCGGATCTTTGCCGCCTTTGGTGGCCCATGCAAGATCCAGTTCCATTTTCATCGTTCCTTCCGATAATAAAATATCGTAAGGAATTTTTCCTTCCACTTCATGGAATTCCATATCATGGTTATGATAAGCGAAAACAATCCCTGCCTTTTTACATGCTTCATCTGTCTTGTTCAACACTTCAACCGATGATTTTATTTCATCAAGCGTATTGGTAGGCGTATTGGCGCAAACGAGGTATTCCACCCCTCCCGCTGCAACTTCATCTACGAGTTCCTGCATATTTTCTTTCAGGTTCTTCATCGGCGGAATCGTTATGGGCTTACCGTTGGCATCTGCGGGCATCTTAAATCCTTTCGGCATTTTGAATGGAGCGCCCAATACATGATGCGATTTCCACGACATTCCCATTCCATTCAACATTGAAGCAAATTCTTTTGGTTTCATACCATAATAACCGCCTTTCTTACTAAAAGCTGATTCCATTTCTTTATAGCCCACATCGGCAATCTTTTGCAAGGTGCCCTGCACATCATCGTCGATGGTATTAAAGAAAGTAAAGAGTTGCAACCCGATGGCATGACGCTCTTCAAAAAAAGCGGCGCTTAATTTGCCTGAAAGAAACATAGCGCCAAAAGCGGCAAGGCCTGAATTTTTAATGAATTGTCTCCTGTAAAGCATAGCAAATATTTTATAGATTTTATTGATTTATTTTTTATTCATTTTATCCAGCACCAGGTATCGGTCGCGTGTGGTTTCGGTTTCAACGCGGGTATCTGTATTTATATGCATTACCTGCACCGGTTTATTGATATCAACTTTTGGCCAGTGAGGAACTGTAATTCCATCCGGATTTCCGGTTTTTATAAAATTTTCAAAAAAGGTTTGCATAATGTCTGATACTTTGTAATCATCCGCCTGCCAGTCGTATACGCGATTGGAAGGAAGATTGCCTAATGCATATTCTATTTCTGCAGAGTGGACCGCTCCTTTGGGTATTGGCGGCTTCGGCTTTTGTTGGGAAGAGGTATCTTTTATTACACCGCCTGCCAGGCCGGCAACGGAATTACCCATTTCAGCTCTCATTTCCGGGCGCGCTCTTTCAAAAAAATATTGATATACCGGTTTTACTCCTGTTTTACTTTGCTCCTCACTCCACTTCCATGTACCAAATGCAATAAACTGATCGCTCGCAAAAGCCGTGGCGACCTTTTCCACTTCACTATCATCCGCAGCATGGTATACACTTAAAAGCGCGCCGGCTTTATCACCAAATCTTTTTTTAATAGCTGCTTCAAAATTTTCAACCGTAGGTTTTTCTGCGCCAAGGATAAAATGATAATTCATCTCTTCAGAGTTCCATCCTACCAATAATGGTATGTGTGCCTGTTGCCCGCTTTCATAAATATCGAGCGGTTGCTTCGGGAAAAAATAACCATCCACATCTACCGGAAATGAACCAAAACCAGCATGTGAGGTTGCTTTCAGCAGGTCTTCCGCAGACATAGCCCTTAATTCTTCCAATGAATTTTTATGAATGCTTTTCGCAAAATCTTCACCGGATTTTTCTGCATCCTGCAGCGTGCTGACAAGGCCATTGCCTAACAACGAACCGCTCTCTCCTATTGCTCCTGCAATCCTGTTTTTTGAAAGCGGCGAAGCCATCAATGCACTTACAGAAAATGATCCGGCCGATTCTCCTGCAATGGTGATTCTTTTAGGATCACCGCCGAATACAGCGATATTTTTCTGAACCCATTGTAAAGCGGCCGCCTGGTCCATTAAACCATAATTGCCACAGCCTTTATAGGAAGTTTCTTTGGCTAAATCAGGATGGGAGAAGAACCCAAATACGCCCAAACGATAATTTACCGTAATACTAACGATTCCGCGCCGGGCCATGCTTTCACCATCGTACCGGTATTCTGATCCGTCACCCGCAATATACCCGCCGCCGTAGTAATATACCAATACGGGAAGTAATGCATGATCTTTTGATTCAGCCGGTGTCCAAACATTGAGATACAAACAATCTTCGCTCATACCATCCGAACGAAAATTCATATCGCCAAATACAGGCAACTGCATTGCACGCGGGCCAAATTGGGTTGCCTTTCTTACACCGGTCCAGTTCTTCACCGGTTGCGGAGCTTTCCACCTGAGCTCGCCAACAGGAGGCGCTGCAAAAGGGATGCCTTTAAAAACATTAATACCTGATTCATATGTGCCTTCGAGTAAACCATTTTGAGTTTTTACCTTAGGGCCCTGCTGCGCTTCTGCCGGTTTAAAAAAAATTACAGATATAAAAACAGACAGCAGAAAAAAAATCTTCTTATTCATGATGTCAGATAATTTACCGGGATGGAAATATGAATTTTATTTTTTTATTAATAGCTTAAGCCAAATCCAAACTTATACAATGGATCCTTTGAATCGTACGGCACATCTTCCTTTTGATTGCGCACCGCTTCCATGGAGGAAGGTAACTCTATTGGCAAATGGCCGCCGGGCTTATACTTCCCGAATATCACATCCAGCACTGCGGCATCGCTGGCACCAAAGTCGGCAAGCAAACCCTTTGCCTTTGCGCTGATCTCAGGAATTACCGCCGGCCTGTCAAGATATATATCAACAATCGTTGGCACTTTATTCAGCAAGTCAAGAATGCTGTCTTTTTCTTTTCCTTTAAAATCCAGATCGCCATGATGGAACATGCGTGCCATCATAATGGGAGATTCAACAGGATAGAAAGGAGTATTCAACCGGAGAATGGCGACATCGGCATCTTCGGGCTTATCAACAATGGTTCCGTATTGCGCCGCCACTTTCGGGTCAATATTCTTCACATAAATTTTCAGAGCACCTGGTTTTAGCGGCAGCGCTTTATTTTCATTTTTCAGCAATGTCATGGCACGACGTTGGGATTCTTCACCGGCTTTCACAAATTCAGGATTGCCTACTATTTCCGATGCTTTTGCTTCATCTATAAAAGGATTATCAAAAAGCCCTAACTCAAATTTCAGTCTCAACAATCTTCTTACGGATGAGTCAATTCTTGCCACAGATATTTTTTTCTCCTTCACCAATTGCACTACCAGCTCGGGACAATTTTCGCCGCCAAACTGATCTACGCCGGCATCAATTATTTTCTCCACCCGTTGCTCTCTCGTTAAATTTTCCACGCCCCATGCACGCGCCGGCCATACTGTTCCGCTGATATTATTATCAGTCACCAGGCCCCAATCGGTACAAACCACCCCATCAAAATGAAATTTTTTGCGAAGCAACCCGGTAATGATTCTTTTGTTGTACGAAAAACCCACATGCTCATAGCCGGGCAACATAGGCACACCATAATACGGCATGATGGCAGCAGTATGCGCTCTGAATGCGGCTTCAAAAGGAATTAAATGATAATTGAAATTATTACCGGGATATACCTCTCCTTTTTGAAAAGGGAAATGCGGATCCAAACCTTCCTTCTGGGGCCCGCCGCCCGGAAAATGTTTTGTCATGCAGGCAACGCTGCTACTGTTCAATTTTTCTCCCTGGAAACCCAGGATGTAAGCAGTTGCCATTTTTGAAACCAATTTCGCATCCTCGCCAAATGTGCCACTGACACGTGGCCAGCGCGGTTCGGTAGCCAGGTCAACCTGCGGATGTAATGCTTCCCGAATGCCGACTGCCAGATATTCCTGCCGGCAATCGTCGGCAAATTCTTTTGTGAGCTTTTCGTCTCCTATAGCTGCAAATCCTAATGGTTCGCACCATTGTGCAAATGTTTTTGCCGTCATCGCAAAGACATTGCTGCTGAAATGATTTCTCGGATCCGAAGCAATCGTAATGGGTATACCAAGTCTTGTAGAATCCTGTGCGTACCGCTGCATGGCATTGTACCATTTGGCAAGCGCTTCAGGCGACGGCACGGCCCATAAGTTGAAATGATTCATCTTATGCCCGTTTATCAGGCCGAGCGCATTGGGTGCAAAAGCAAACATGCCCGTAGCAGGCTTATCTTCAATAGAACCATCATCATTTACTCTTGCGCCGTTGATAAACATCAAACCCGCTTTTTCTTCCAATGTCATTTGCGAGAGCAGGTCGTTCACTCTCGCTTCTAACGGAGCATGCACATCTTCATACACATCCATTTTGCCGTTTTTATTTAAATCACGGTAGGAAGGGGCAGGTGTTTTTTTTTGCGAAGATTTATTTTTTGCCGGAAGAAAAGAAATGCAGATAGCAACAATGAGTAATGATAAAAATGCAATCGTAAAATTTTTCATAGCTGAATGTTTTGATAGCAAATATGTAATGAAGGTAGGGAACTTTTAGTAAGCAACGGAAAGAGAAATAAGCTGCTTTGAGTGAAGTACTCCTACTTAAAAAGCATCAAAACTAACGGGAATGTGTAACCGGAAATAAGGTCAAATGCCTAATCGAGTATTTCAGAGGCGTACTTCTTCATTATTTCCTTATGAGTATCCAAAGGAGATGTGTGCAGTTCTGCAATTAATTGATTCAGGACGGGGGTTAAAACGGCGAGATACCGTGAAGGTGTTTTTTCAAAATACGTATGCGGAACGCCTGCGGGCACAAATACTGTTGTTCCGGGGCAGGCATCTATAGTTTTATCCCGGAATTTAAAAGTAAGCGTCCCTTCCAAAACATGCCATGCTTCATCATCTTCATAATGCACATGCAGGTAAGGCGGCCCGCTGCCCCGCCATTCATGAATCACAAAAGATTTACCCCTGGCTGAATCCGGAACTTTTTTCCTGCTTTTTTGCAACGGTAAAATAATGACAGGCTCTTTCATTCAATCAATGATTATAATATTGCCATACTACAGCGGAGATTTTTCTTGTAAGCACCCAGGCTTCATTATTGCTTTCCCAAGAGGTGTCTTTATTATTTTTTGTAAATACGCTAAGTATATAAGGATGCCTGCCGTTTACATACATCACTTCATTCCGGTTGGAATCGAGCGCCCCGTTTTTATCAGCAATAAACACTCCTGCGGGTACAGAGGACATCGCTTCTTCATCCCACCACTGGCGGCTCATCAAGCGCAGCATTTTATCGCTCGTTTCTTTATTAAATATTTTTCCATCCACAACGGCTTTCATGATAAGTGCAATGTCTTTAGGAGTCGTTTGTCCCCAGCCATATTCTTCATGAAATGCTTCGCGGCCCGGCGTTCTGCTGTTTACTCTTGTATCAGCAAATCCAAGACTGTCCAAAATATGGTTGATAGTAGCACCCCCGCCTGCAAGCCCCTGCAGCCAAAGGCTTGCACAGTTATCGCTTATGGAAAGCATCAGCAACATTACCTTTCCCAGTTCAATCGTACTGCCGCTTTTAAAATTGGAAAGGATGTCATCGCCCTCTTTAAAGTATAGCGAATCGGTATAGGTAAGACGTTGATGATACGATAATTCACCGGTAAACAATTTGTGCAATATGCCAATCAATATCGGAATCTTTACGATGCTTGCCGTTGGGAATACGGTATCCTCGTTGATCGCAACGATATGGTCTTTTTTCAAATCGATTACATAAATACCAACATCGCCATAAAAGCCTGCGATGGTTTCTTTCAGCTGCGCCGCTAATTTTTTATCCGCCTTTTGCCCGGTTGCATTAAATGAAATCAGCAAAACAATAATAAAAAAAAATTTAAAATGTCGCATCGTCATTACTATGAATTGAATGTATAATAAAAACTTACTTCGCAGGAGTTATAATGATGTTCCTGTAATCAATCGGCCCGTGATCTCCCTGTAACAATACAGGTCCCGGATCTTCCTCTTTGCTGTTGATGGCGCCGCCCGTGATACCCGGTATCTCGCGATTGCAAATGATAGTAACCCCATTTAATTTAACCGTTACCATTCTGCCTGCTAATGTGATATCGTAAGTTTGCCATTCGCCCGGTTTCTTCGCCACGTTTGAACTGGGGGCCAGAAAACCATAAATAGAACCAAGCGTATTGTTGCCGGGTTCTTCGCCTTTACTATCGTCAACCACCTGTACCTCGTAGCGACCGCGCAGATAAACGCCGCTGTTACTTTCTGCCGGATAACGAAACTCAATGTGCAATTTAAAATCTTTAAAAACTTTATCTGTTTCCAGGTTAGAGCCTGAATGGGGGCTTCGCAAAATTCCATTTTCAGCAATCCACTGATTATTTCCTGTTGCATGCCATCCTTTCAAATCTTTTCCATCAAAAAGATGGATGGGAGTGCCCCACACCGGTTCGGACGTACGCTTCAGCGATGGCGCACGGTGAGCATCCCAGGTAAAGCCTTTTCCACTACTGGAAATACCCGTACCAGCTAAACTATCGCCCTGGAAGACACCTTCGAACGATACATCACCACTGGTATTTTCCCATTGGGGTGGAACAGAGAAGCTCATTTTATTATTGTCAAAATTTATTTTTGAAACCGGCCTTGCGCTGCCACCCGCACCCACGTAGCTCCCTACCAGGGTGCGCAGCCCCGAATGCACCACTTCCAGCCAGGAAGGATAATCATTGCCATTGACATGAAGCGTCATATCCCATCTGCCTTCCACCGGGAAATGCTCTTCCTGGGCGAACAAGGAATTATTGAAAGTGAAAAGAAGTGATACAAACATCATTGCCGGAAATGAAAGATTTGATTTTCTCATATTGATTAACCGATTTTTTAATTTACAGAATAATTCATAAAGAAGTGAATTGCGAAATTATTCATTTACCTGTTATAAGAACACATTTTACTGTTTCGCGATATTGCTCCTGTGAAGTAATTAAAAAAGTAAATACGGTCAGCTAAATTTGTACAACTTATTTTAACCGGTTTTTCCACAGAATAGAATATTGATGAAAAAAATCCTTATTACGATTGTTCTTTTGCTCTCCATATTTACTGCAATGTCGCAAAGAAAGCCGGTCATCTTTGATTCTGACATGGGACCTGATTACGACGATGTGGGGGCAATCACTTTATTGCACAATTTCGCAGAAGAAGGCAAAGTTCACATTCTCGCTACTATTGCGAGTACCAAATATGCAAATGTGTCGGCAGTATTGAATGTATTTAATACTTATTTTAACAAGCCGGATATTCCTGTTGGCGTGCCGAAAGGCAATGCGCTGGAACTTCGCGACTGGCAACACTGGACAGATTCAATAGTTAAGAATTATCCCCACCGGATCAAAAGTAATAATGAGGTTCCTGATGCAGTTGCCTTATACCGGAAAATATTATCTGCGCAACCGGATAAGAGCGTGACTATTGTGACAACAGGTTTTTTAACCAATCTTAAAAATTTACTGCAATCGGAACCCGATTCGCTTTCTTCATTAACGGGGATGCAGTTGGTAACCCAAAAAGTAAAAATGCTGGTAAGCATGGCAGGAAAATTTCCGCAGGGAAGTGAATTTAATATCAACCGTGATTTTGCGGCTTCCGCATATGTTTATGAAAACTGGCCAACCCCGGTTTTATTTTCCGGGTTTGAGATTGGTGAAAAAATAAAATGCGGGCTGCCGTTAATTCATAACAGGTCCATTCAAAATGACCCGGTCAAGGATGTATTCAACATCTCCATTCCATTAGCCGCAGAAGATGCTGCAGGCAGAAAAAGCTGGGATGAAACCGCAGTGCTGGTTGCGGTGATGGGATATAAAAAATGGTTTGATGTAAAAAAAGGGAAAATTGTAATCAGCGATAAAGATGGCAGCAATACCTGGATGGATGATCCGGATGGCAGGCAGGCATACCTGGTGGAAAAAGCTTCGCCGGCCGTTTTACAAAAACTGATTGATAATTTAATTCAGTATCAGCCGGTGAAAAAATGAAGCCAGAACAGGCATTCAACCAGGCCGGAAATATAACGTACACGGATAAACGAAAATTAAACCCCAAACTGCTGCTTCATATGATTGATCTGGTGGCGCGTGCCCAGCAGCATTATCTTCATACCCTTGTGCATCCTCGTTTCCCCGGAAGGGTTGATGATAAACCTGCCCTCATGATTTTTGATACCAATGCAGTTCACTCCCGTTTGGTGCCAGCCGATAATTTCGCCGATAGATTTATCTTTTAGCTCACCGGGCAAAGCATCGTAATCCACGGATTCAATGTTGATAGAATCCACTTCGTCGCCCCAGAGCTTATTAATGAATTCGATCACATCCGGCTTTGATATTAACGTGGCCATGTGGGCACCGCCAATCTGATCGGGCAGTATTACATGATCCGCGCCGGCAGTTTTCATTTTTATCATGGAGCTTTTCAAAGCGGCCCTTGTAATGATCTGGAGGTGCGGGTTCAGGTGTCTTGCAGAAAGCACTACAAATACATTGTCGGCGTCAGCAGGCAGTGTAAGTAATAAAGCCTTTGCCTTCTTAATACCGGCTTTAAGCAATATATCATCGTCCAGCGCATCTCCCTGCACATACACCAGGTTCTCATGCTCTTCCAGCCATTCGCTGAAATGTGCCTCATTATTATCAATCGCTACAAAATCTGTTTTGTGTGATCTGAGTATCTGTGCAGCCTGCTGACCGTTCCTGCCAAAACCGCAAATGATCACATGGCCGTTAAAATGTTCTATCGCATTCATAAGCTTCCTGGTTTTAAAATATGATGCCAGTTCACCGCTCACAATATATCTTGTAAGCGTGCTCAATGCATAGGTGAACACGGTAAAAGAAAAAACAATAAAAACAATGTTGAAAATTTTGGCGGGCTCGGATAATGGTCTCAGTTCCCTGTAGCCAATAGTAGTAATCGTAATTACCGTCATGTAGAGCGCATCGAGAAAATTGTATCCTGCCGTGATGGCAAAACCGGCAACCCCTACTATGACAATAAGCAGAATAATACCCAGCCATTTTATGAGTGTGAGAGGTTTATTCACCACCGCTAATTTTCACAAATAAAGATATTCTTTTTTAGAAGAGCCAAACCGGAGATCAGTCAGTTTTTATGTTGACATAATTTTAGATATCCCGGTTCCAAATCCATATCTTGTGATTCAAATAAAAACCGATATGAGAAAAATAGCTCAGGCTTTTACGTTAATATTGGCTGTGTCAGCATGTAACAATCCAGCAAACAACAATGCTGCCAAAACACAAACAACAGGTATCGAGGGAACATGGAAACTCCTTACCGGAACGCTGATTGAGAAGAATGATACAACAGTGACTGATTATACCAAGGGAAAAGAGTTTATTAAAATCATCAATGATACTCATTTTGCCTTTCTCGAACATAACACCCCGAAAGATTCTGCGGCAGAATTTTCTGCCGGTGGCGGCCCGTACGATTTACACGACAGCACCTATACCGAGCACCTGGAATATTGTAACGATAGGCAATGGGAAGGTCATGACTTTAGCTTTACCATCGCCATACATAATGATACGCTGACGCAAACAGGAATTGAAAAAATTGACAGCCTGAATGTGAACAGGCTGAATATTGAAAGATATGTGCGGGTACAGGGTAAATAACCGCTTATTTTCGTACAGGCGTTCCCGTTAGTAGTGATCAGGTGTTGTACCCCCGGGGTTCTGCCGGATTTTACGAATGGCCATGATTTCCAAAAATTGGATACATTTATCCCGGCTTATAAAGGGATATCAGTAAAACTACTGCCATGCAACAGAAACCTGCACCCGCCGCAAATGCACTGTCCAATAACAGCCTTCGCCTGCAAATTGGCTCAGGTGAAAGATTATCTTCTCTCGATTTTTTTCGCGGACTGATCATGGTATTGCTCATGCTTGAATCTTCCGGCCTGTATGAGCATTTTGTAAATGATACCGCGCAGGGTTCGCTGTTTAATAATATAGCGATCCAGTTTACTCATCATCCGTGGCATGGCCTCCATTTGTGGGATTTGATACAGCCGGGCTTTATGTTCATTGCCGGTACGGCAATGGCCTTCTCTCTGACAAAACAAAGGGCACAGGGCCGTACCTGGCGGCAACAGGCGGTTCATGCGCTGAAACGAAGCGGCTGGCTATTTTTCTGGGGCGTATCCGATTATGCAGTCCGGGGTGATCATTTGTCATTTGAGCTGTGGGATGTGCTAACACAGCTATCATTTACTATGCTGGTAGCATTTCTTATTTTTCACTGGAAGCCGGCATATCAGCTGTTGTTAAGTGCGGCGCTTTTACTAATTACAGAATGCCTGTATCGCTTTACCCATGTTCCCGGCTTTGATCAGCCGTTTACAGATCAGCATAATTTCGGAAATTATATCGATTGGATATTGATGCGAAAAATTAATCCGGGCGGATGGGTGGCTATTAATTGCATTCCTACGGCGGCGCATACCATTTGGGGAGCGGTTGCAGGCAAATGGTTATTGTCTTCTTCTGAGAGAAACATAAAGATCAGGAATATCATTATACTGGGTGCAGTAACGCTGGCGCTTGGGTACACACTGGATCTTGCCGGCATAACCCCCATCATTAAACGAACTGCCACCACATCATTTACCCTGGTTTCCGGAGGGTATTGTTTGCTGGCGCTCGCCTTTTTCTATTATTGGATAGATGTATTGCAGCATAAAAAAGGATTATTTCCCTTTACCGTGGTTAGCAGGAATTCCATTTTTATTTATCTTTTTTTTGAAATTGTAGTAAGCCGTTGGCTTTTCGAATATTTCAATACAGTTGTAAAGGGGGTGTTGTCGCCAACAGGCATGCCATTGACATTTGTTTTAATAGTTGCGTCCCTGGTACTATTTCTTTTCGAGTGGTATTTGTGTTATTGGCTGTACAGGAAAAAGATATTTTTTAAGCTCTGAAGGCTTCAAATATTTCGAAATATCATTTTCATATATGCCTCACCGTTAGTTTTTAGTTATTGAGCCATTGCATCAATTACAGTCGTTTTGCTTCCGAAGTCGAGGCTCCTCGCTGCATCCATCGTAAGCTTATTCCCGTCAAAATGACAAATATAGGTCTCTGTATGCGGGCTTTCAATATAACGAAGTACCAATTCCAGCGTGTGTGCATCTTTCCATGTATAAGCTGCCGCAATTTTTGCCGGATACAGCATGCCTGTATTTTCAATAACGCCGCTTGTTAATGAGGGGCCGGGCATCCCTGTTTTGCCTTGATCCCATTTGCCGGAGCCAAAATCAATGGGATATTGCGCCCTATCATTTTCAAAAACGACATGGCAAATGCTTTTGGAAAAGCTAAAGGAAATGCTTTTTAAATGCAGCGCATTATCGTTTGCCACAAATGTTCTTCCGTCAATGCCTGTAGCGGGCTCTGTATTTTTTACCGGCACAGGCAATGCAAGCGAATGGATTTTCGCCTGCAACTTTGCATATGCAGCCTTATTCCCGGGCAACCTGTCTTTTTTAAATGCGGGCAGCAAATATTTCCAGACAAGATTGATTTCCTCCTGCATATCCGGGGTTTCTGCAGTAATAGCCAGCACCGCATCCTGGTCGGGCATTACAATCATAAACTGCCCGTAAGCGCCATCGCCACGATATGCATTGTGCCGGCATCTCCACATCTGGTAGCAATATCCCTGCAGCCAGTCACTTGAATCTTTTTTTGATTGCGGTGCATTGGGATCCTGCATGATTTTCATGGTACTTGCTTCATGTACCCAGCCGGCGGGTAAAACCTGTTTCCCGTTCCATTTCCCATTCTGCAAAAAAAGTTGGGCAAACTTTGCCATGTCTTCAGTTTTGAGACGCAGTCCCCATCCGCCGGTGTTGATGCCCTGCAAATCCGTTTCCCAGTCCATTCCATGTATACCCAGCGGATCAAAGAATCTTGGCCTTAAATAATCAATTGCTTTTTGGCCGGTAACTTTCTGCACTATGGCTGAAAGCATGTAAGTGCCTAAAGAATTATATAAGAATTGGGTGCCCGGTTCATGCAGGATAGGGGTGGCAAGAAAGCCTTTTATCCAGTTGGTATCTTTCCCGGCAACGTTAAAGGAAGGATCGGGATCCTGGCCGTCAGACATCATTAAAGCATCTTTAACAGTAAGCTCTTTGAGCCAGTCGCTAACAGTATCCGGAAGGTCTTCGGGAAAAAAAGAAATCACCTTATCGTCAAGCGATAGTTTTTTTTCAGCTATGGCAAAACCCACTGCGGTAGCGGTAAAGCTTTTGCTGCACGAATACAGGGTATGCCTGAGATCGGAGCGATACGGATTCCACCATCCTTCTGCAATTACTTTTCCGTGACGCAGCAGCATAAAACTGTGAAACTCCGTTTTACTGTTCGCCGTAGCATCCAGGAAATCTGTGATTCCTCCGGACGATACCCCTTCTGCCTCCGGCGAGCTGTGAGGCAGCGAAGTTGTTTGCGCAAAAATTTGCAATTGACACAAAAAGAAAAACAAAGAAAAGGCAACCGTAAGCTTTTGAAAGTTCATAAATAAAATTTTAGGCTATGCTGATTGTATAAAGCTATGAATTCTTTTTTGTAAAGAAACAAATCGCCAAATGCAGGGCAGTCTTCAATTTTCGTATATGCGTATGCGTTAGTATTAATAAACGTGCAGTCGCCCCACTTGGCTTCTTTCAAATCCTTGAAACAACAGATTCATTAACAGAATATTTGGATAAAATGAAAATTGCCGGATAAACCGTTGCCCCATCCGGCTATCTGATTAAAGGAAATTTCATTAAATCATGTAAAAATCAAAAACGATTTAATTATGAAAAAGAAATATTTATTATTTATCGCGCTCGTTGCCATTCTTGGTTCAGTGGTGAGCGGTTGTGTTATTGACAGGGGATACCATCATCCTTACTATCATCATCATGAGCATCACTGGCATGGCGGCTGGAACTAAACCGGCCAGGTAACCGGAAAGGCGCCTGTTTTTTAAGTAAAGGCTCCGCAGCCGGGTTTGCGTGAGCCTTTTTGCAACAAAAATGCCTTGAGTACAGCCGGACAGTACCGATCCGAAAAGTTATTAAAACATTCGGGGAGTCATACACACTATTTCGCATACATTTACCCGTTAGTCGTGTAGCGAAGAATAAAAAAGAAGGTCTCCACACCTGAAAAGGCTATTGACAGCCAAGCCAATAACCCTGTAATTAAATTATCAGTTGCAAAATCTACAAATCCAGACGCCGGCAGTAAGATTGCATAAGCAATCTGTCTCAGGAAGCAATGAAGTCTCTTAGTTTGCGGAACTCTTTGTTCCTTCCGGATTCAAAGAAGGCCCGGAAACTTCTGGTAAGCTGATGAATTAAATGGATCAGCTTCCCTTTTCCGGGAGAAGTCCAATTTCTCATAAAAAACCTTTTAATGAAGATTACATTTAAGGTTCACAAAGAATAGAGGTTAAAGAAAATGTCTTCAAATACTACAGACTAAAATTTTGGGGGAGATGAAAGTTAGAAAATAAAAATTTTGTGGCAAAATTAATTTTTGATTTGTACAGATTAGTTTTCGGCCTTCAAAGAGACGATAATGAAATGCAATCGGATGAAAAACCTTATTTTTACCGATTATTCAACAAACCACTATGAAAAGTTTAATATTACTGCTTTCCGGCGCTTTCCTTATCATGATTACCGGCTGCTCAAAAAATAAAGACGTCAATCCATCCGGGCCTCCGACCATAACAGGAGTTTCGAATTTTATAGCAGGTATCGGGTATAACGTTATTGTAACGGGTACTAACTTCAGCTCTGTCGCGGCAAATAATGCTGTCACGATCAATAATGTTCCTATGATAGTAAATGCTTCAAGCTCTACTCAATTATCTTTTTACTCCACCAATGCCGTTTCAGGTACTTTGACCATAAGCGTGAATGGAAAGTCTATTTCTTTTCCTACGGCGATAAGGATTGTTTCGTTAACGGTTAGCACCCTTGCAGGAACAGGTACTCCCGGATCAGATAACGGGGCAGGTAATGCTGCTACCTTTAACCAGCCCTGGGGTTGTGCGGTTGGCCCCGATGGATCAGTTTATATTGCTGATTCATATAATAATAAGATTCGTGAAATAGCTACGGATGGAACAGTGACCACCTTTGCCGGCACCGGTACAGCCGGTAACAACGATGGGCTGGCTTCCAGCGCCACATTTAACACTCCTTATGGGATAACCGTGGATAGTAATGGGAATGTGTATGTATCCGACCTGGTTACTGACAATATACGCAAAATAACTCCCGATGGAAATGTGAGCACCTTTGCCGGAAGCCCTACAGGTCGCACCGGATCAAATGATGGCAATGACACTTCCGCATCATTTCATGACCCATTGGGTTTGGTTACAGATGCCAGCGGAAATGTATACGTAGCCGATGCTGCTAACAACGTCATTCGCAAGATAACTCCCGCCGGTGTGGTAACTACTATTGCAGGCACAGGGTTCGCCGGCGCTACTAATGGAACCGCTCCTTCGGCGACTTTTAATACTCCTCTTTCACTGGCAATAGACGCATCCGGGAATTTATATATCACTGAAAAGAATAATTATGATATAAGAAAATTAGACATTTCAGGTAATGTAACCACTGTTGCCGGTACCGGGCAGCCTGGTTCCTCCGACGGGCAGGGAACATCCGCTGCGTTTAATTTTCCCGTAGGCATAGTGACTGATGGTAACGGTAATCTTTTTGTAACTGATAATGGGTATGGAACTATCCGGATGATTACGGCCACTGGTTTTGTAGCTACTGTTGCAGGCAATGGTTCCGGATCTTCAACAGACGGAACAGGATATGGAGCAAGCTTTGACGACCCGTTGGGATTGGCTATTGACAAGGCAGGCACCCTTTTCGTGGCAGACAATACTTCAAACAAAATAAGAAAAGTAGTAATACAGTAGCAAAAGGGAGTATAGTGTAATCATTGGTTTATCGTGCTGAAGCAAAACGGATGCATATTTCAATTCCGCAATCAGCATTTCCATGAAGCATACATCCCGGTATTTCAGGACTTTTCTATTTTGTATAACCTCAAAAATACAATGAGCCTTATTCCGGTAATATGAAACGAACGCCATCAATCATCTGCGCCATTATACTGATCGCACCATTTTTTTTATTTCATGTGCGAAAGAATATAGCTGTGAAATAACCTGAATAATTTACTTTCTTTACCCATGGCTTATTTGCTTATGGGAAGTTGCCTTCAATAAAAATTTTCGAACAGGCTGCCCCTTTGTTCATAATTGGAATTATCAATTTATAGTTATCGTATGTCGCCACGATCAAAAAAATACAGCTATGTAAGATTTTTTTTTATAAGATTCCGGGTGTATTAAGATTTTTATAGCGGTGTTTTCATCAATTAAGCAAAGTATTTTAACTCTAACAAAACTACCCGCGCAATTTCAGTTGTAATTTTCACATTCTATCCAGGGATAGCAGGCCAGTTATACCGGCAGAATGGAAACAAGCGAATAGGATATAGGAAGATACGCCGGACAAACGCTACAATTACAAGGCCCTGGATCATATAGTATGAACGGGCCTTACTATTACAGATTAAAGATGCCCCGGTCTAAGGAATCCGGGTTAAGGACAGTTCGGGAAGATTAGCTATATCCCGAGCCACACACGATCCCCAAAAATTGTGTGTTCCCCAAGTTCTGCCGCACTTTCGTGCGGCAGTTTTTATAATAAAAACCAGCGTAATACGATAAACTTATCCGATTGGAAAAACGAAATGGTGTTTATATTTGAGCAAATAAAAATTAAAGCATGCGAATATTGATTGATATGGATGATGTAATTGCGGATGCGGTACAAAGATTTTTAGACTGGTATGAGCGCGATTTTGGAATTCATTATACGAAAGAAGATATTAAAGGAACCAGGCTTCATTCAATTATTCCCGAAGAGCATAAGAAAATTGTAAAAGCTTACCCACATCAAAAGGACTTCTTCAAGGATTTGCCGGTAATCGAAAACAGCAGGGAAATGGTGGAAGACCTGCATAACAGGTTTGAAGTATATATCGCGTCTGCCGCAATGGAATTCCCTTACTCACTGCCGCATAAAAATGACTGGCTGGATGAGCATTTTCCATTCATTCACTGGAAAAGAAGGATTTTTTGCGGCGACAAAAGTGTATTGAAAGGAGACGTGCTGATAGATGATCATGACTTTAATCTTTCTGTATTCCACGGAAGGCCTGTCATGTTTAGTTCTCCCCACAATCTCTTTGACACACGATATGAAAGAATGAATAACTGGCTGGAAGCGGAAAAACTTTTCGACCTGAAATAATCAAATGCTGCAGGCCAAAATTCCGTCGTTCATAAACAGTCGCTTCACAGGATTGCAACGTATTATTGCTTGAAGCTTTTGTATAATTATCTGGCAATAACTTTCCTTTGCTTGCACCAGCATCGATATTATTATATAAAATGGAGTGCTTCTAAAATTTAATAATCAGGAGAAGAATAAACCGGGGTTGAGTCATACCACGTGTATGCCTCAGCTTTCAATATAATCGGGTTTGAAACCATTCCTTTTAAATCCCCAATTTGAAAAACAGCTGAATTCTTTTCGTATAAAATATTAAAGATTACCAATTGTCATAATCATGTAATAATTATATGATTGTCAAATAAATGTTAATCATTTGGTAACATTTCAGAAACTTTTTTTGAGCAATTCGCAGTTGCTTTGCACCTGAACTAAATCACCGAAACTATGATTCTCAAAAAATTTCTGGCAGCTTTTACGCTGTTATTTTTTATCAGTTTAAGTTCCTTTGCCCAGGAAACTACTTCCCAGATTCTGGGAACGGTAACGGATGGCACAAACCCATTGGCGGGGGCCACGGTAGTAGTGCTTCACGCTCCTACCGGAACAAAATATACTACTACTACCCGTTCTGACGGCAGGTATAATTTGCCGGGACTCAGAGTAGGCGGTCCTTACGTTATCACTATCACGTATGTCGGCTTCAGGCAAGGGAAACAGGAAAATATAAATCTTTCTTTGGGCCAGGATTTTACCGCTGACTTTGCGCTTCAACCGGAATCACAGGAACTAAGTGGTGTTACTGTGACCGCCGACAGGCAGAACAGAATCTTTAACAGCAGCCGTACAGGAACACAAACAATCATCACCAAAGATCAGATAGAACGGCTCCCTACAGTAAACCGCGCTGTATCTGACTTTGCAAGGTTGGAGCCATCTGCAAATGGTTTAAGCTTCGGTGGTATCACTTCTTCTTATAACAATATAACAGTGGATGGCGCTGATTTTAATAATTCCTTCGGTTTATCAGGTACTTTAGGCGGCCAGGCCAATGCACAGCCCATTGCCCTCGATGCCATTGAACAAATACAGGTAAATACTTCTCCTTATGACGTAAGGCAAGGCGGTTTTACCGGGGGCGGCGTAAATTCAGTAACGAAAAGCGGTACCAACAAATTTTCAGGAACCATTTATCATTCCTGGAGAAAGCCCGGCACTTATGGGTATAATGTGGAAAACATTAAAGTTCCCAAAACCCCTTTCGATTTCAATATTAACGGCGCCAGTATCGGGGGACCGATTATAAAAAATAAATTATTCTTTTTCATAAATGGTGAAGAAGACCTGATAAGCGCTCCGGCTACAGGGGTAATCCCTTCAGATGCTTCCCATTCTCCGTCGCCCGGAACTGTTTCGCAAGCTAATGCAGATACACTGGCAGCTTTGGCAAGTTTCCTGAAGAGCACTTATAACTACGATCCGGGATCATACGAAGGTTACAATTTTAAAACAAACAGCTATAAAATCGATGCCCGGATAGATTACAACATTGATGACAAAAATACTTTATCAATCAAGTACAATTATCTGAAATCGTACGCAGACCAGTTTGCCAGCACCAGCAGGCCGGGCTCCGGACAGATCACCGGCGGTCAACCGGGAACATACTCCATGCCATTCTATGGAAGCGGTTACCGTATCAATAATGACCTGAAAATTTATATCGCTGAATTAAATTCCAGGTTCAGCAATAAAGCTTCCAATAAATTCCAGATCGGTTATACCCAGGAAAGAGACTTTCGCAGCCCTCAGTCTTCTTCCGGAACTTTTCCGTTGGTGGACATCTTAAACAACGGGAATATATATACCACCTTTGGATATGAAATGTACACTTATCATAACCAGCTGAACATGGATTCCTATCAATTGAATGATATCTTTACCTTTTATAAAGGCGGTCATGAAATAACGGTAGGAACACAAAACAGCTATAAAAAATATCAAAACGCTTTTGCTCCGGGTTATAACGGTGTATTTCAATTTAACAGCCTGAGCGACTTTGAATCAGGTGCTTTACCGAAAAGCTATTATCAGCAATATTCAACTCTTAAAGGCGGGGCTTTCCCCTGGGCGTATGCCGGCGCTACTAACCTAAGCTTGTTTGCACAGGATAAATGGAGGGCTTCAGCAAAATTTGTGCTGACCTATGGCGTTCGTTTCGATCTGACCAAGTACCAGAACAAATTCACTGATAATCCAAATTTTGATGCCCTTACTTTTAAAGATGGTGCACAATACAACGTCGGTACCGCTCCTGAAGGATTTCTTGTTGTATCTCCAAGAGTTGGTTTCAACTGGGATCCGAAAGGCGATAAAACATGGCAAATCAGGGGCGGTGTAGGAGTATTTGAAGGAGCGCCGCCATTTGTATGGATCGAAAACCAGGCGGCTAATAATGGCGTTCAGTTCGGTTCCTATACAGTTTCCAACATACCGTTTTCTTCCTCTCCTTCACAAAATCTCCAGAATTACTTAACATCGACGGGACAGAGCCAGGAATCTACACCAACAGGTTATGGCGTTAACGTGATCGATAAGCACTTTAAGTATCCGACCAAATTAAAATCAAGCATTGGTATTGATAAAAGGTTCGGAAATAATTGGGTGATCACCGGCGAGTTTCAGTATTCGAAGGATATCAATGCCACCTATATGTATAACGCCAACCTGAATGAAACCAATGGCTTTGTCATCAGCAATGGCGGTGACGTAAGAACAAGATATAATACAACGGCTTCAGCTACCAGCGGAACAAATGCCAGCAATAAGTATTATAATGGTACAGGCGGGGCTACGTTAGACAATCCCAATATTACTAATGCTATCATACTGGCCAACACCAAAAAGGGGTATTCTTATGCTGCAACACTCAAGGTTCAAAAGACTTTCAAGCATTTGTTCATGAGCCTTGGCTATACGCACAGCGATGCAAAATCAACCATGGAAGATGGCAGCACTGCCAGCTCACTCTGGTCTGCAAGAGCAGTTTCCAATACCGATCCCAATGCTCCTGTCCTGGCGAGACCGGGCTGGTACCTGCCTAACAGGGTGATTGCCTTATTGAACTACAGGATTGAATATGCCAAGCATTTCGCTACCTCCATAGGTGCAGTATTTGAAGCCGCTCCTGCAGGCGTAGGTTCGTATGTATATAATGGCGACCTGAACGGAGATGGTAATACCAGCAATGATCTTATCTATGTACCAAAATCATCATCGGATATCAACCTGATTGATGTAGGCTCCTACAACAAGACTACGCAAACCGGCACCACCACCGGTACCGCCAGCGATCCGAGAACGGCTGCTCAGATATGGACACAGCTTAATAACTTCATCAGCCAGGACCACTACCTGGCAAGACACCGCGGCCAATATGTACAGGCAAATTCAGTGATTTATCCGTTCTTCAAACATCTTGATCTGAACTTTACTGAAGACGTATACTTTTATACGAAAAACAAGACGGATGAAGACAAGCACACCTTACGCTTTACCATCGACATCCTCAATGTTGGTAATATGCTGAACAGGTATTGGGGAATCGTAAAGACTCCGTCATCCACCAACTTCCTGAAATTTGAAGGTATGGGCGCAGACGGAAAGACGCCATTATTCTCTTTCCCTTATGCTGACGCCGGCAGCCAGACACCGTTGGTAAACAGCTATTCGGATAATACCAGCCTGACCCGGTTTATAAATAATTCTACACAAGCTGCATCCCGCTGGATCATGCAACTTGGAATCAGGTATATATTTAACTAAACACCCGATTGAAACTTAAGTTTAAAACCGGCCATTGCGCCGGTTTTTTTGTTTAACTAACGCGTACAAATAAATGAAATAGGAATGTTGGAAACGCCCGGCCCTCACAGGCACTATGAGTTAGTGATTATTTTTTATTTTTATTAAAATCCGCGTATAAATATAAGGCCATGCATCACATCGCTTCATCGCTAATTTCTTTTTTTCTGTCTCCTTTCAACTGGATATGGATATTGCTGCTGCTTTCATCTTTCATCAGGGAAAAAACAAGAAAAAAAATTTGCCGGGTATCCGCATTGCTGGTATTTCTGATATTCAGCAATCAATGGATATTGGATTGGGTGGCTTCCCGCTGGCAACCTGAGCCGGTATTGCATAGCGGGCTGAAAAAATATAGCTGTGGTATTGTGCTTGGCGGATTCGGCAGCCCTGATGCAAACGGCAATGGCTATTTTAATGAAAACGGGGACCGGTTTATTGAAGCTGAAAAAATGTATAAGCTCGGAATCATTCAGCATATTTTGATCAGCGGGGGCAACGGCAAAACCGATGATGCAACTTTTCGCGAAGCTGAATGGGCAAAAAATGAATTTAAAAGCTTAGGCATACCGGATTCAGCAATTTTTATTGAAGACCGGTCTAAGGATACACAGGATAATGCAGCTTACGCCAAAAAGATTACCGATTCATTGAATTTTGCGCCGCCCTATTTGCTGATCACTTCGGCAATTCATATGCCGCGGGCGGCTTTGATATTTGGAAATGCAGGCATTCCCGTGCAGCCATTTCCCTGCAGCTATACTGCCGGAAGGGGAAGATTCGAATTTTCAGCTATCCTTCCGCAGGCTTTTGTGCTGACGGCATGGGATCACCTGCTGAAGGAAATGACCGGGTATATATGGTATTCTCTGGCAAAAAAGAAAAACAATTAAAAACGATCACTTCTTCATATCTGCCGCAGCAATATTTTTTTCAGGATCTTTCATGAACTCATCCTTACATTCTTTGGAACAAAACCCCAATACTTTTCCTTTATAATGAACCGTATCTCCAATGCCTGCGGTAAGCGGCATTCCGCAGGATGGATCGCGCTTATTATCTACCATAGAAGTGGTAAACTTTAAACTATCCGATTCGGCAGTTGTAAGAGTTGGAGTAGTAGCGGATTGATTGCTGTGGCTGTTATTGCATGCGCCCAGCAGCAATATTCCGGATGAAACAAACAAGACAGAAAAAATATTCTTCATTATCAAAGTTTCCCACAAAGTTATTTCATTTTACCGCCCGGGCGAACTTAAAACTATCTGTTGAACAGATCGTCTTGTTATTTCGAAAAAATCAGGATAAGAGAAGGTATTTTAAAATCTGAAAATAAATATTATTATTGGGTACCCAATTACCAATTAAAAAACAGTTCATGAAACCAATAAACTACCTCTATCTAAGTGTCTTTGCCTTATCCGTTCTATCCTGCAAAAAAGAAAAAAACAAAGATTGTGCCTTCAACGAAGCAAATCTCTCCGGAAATTATAAAATTTCCGGTATCAAGTACAAGGAGACTTCCACCTCGCCGGCAGCAGATGGCAGCTCTTTTTATGATGCCTGCGAGCTTGACGATGTTATTACCTTTAACAGCAACAACACCTATTCTAATACCGATGCAGGCACCCAATGTGACCCTTCAAACGATTATGACGGAACATGGAGTATAACAAACAATGCATTAATTGTAGATGGCGATACTATCTCTACATCAGACTTTAGCTGCAGCGGATTTAGTATGATCCAAAGCGATGTATTTGAGACAGGAGACCAGCTAACCATTACCTTTAAGAAACAGTAATCCGGCTACGCCAATAAAAAGTCCTTAAGGGATTTATAATTGCCATCTATCCGGACACTGTTTTTCTGCAAAGACAATAACTCCCGAACCGGTTGCGGTACCTGTACCTTTTGGCCTGTTACCGGCTCAACTACATCATAGAATTTTACAGGATGTGCGGTCTCTAAAAATATTCCCTTCTGACCGGGATGTTCATCTAAATATTTTTGCAACGCCCCGTATCCGACAGCTCCGTGCGGATCCAAAAGGTATTTTTTACTATCAAAAATATCTTTGATTATTTTTTTTGTCGCTGCATCTGAGAAAGAATAGCCGCTCATTATGTTTTTGACGGACTGAAATTCTTTATCAAACAATTGAAGAATGCGGACAAAATTGCTCGGGTTGCCTACATCCATCGCATTGGAAATGGTAGGAATAGCCTTCCTGGGTTCATAATTTCCGGAATGTAAATATTCCGTTACCACATTATTCGAATTACACGCAGCAACAAAATGGCTAACGGGTAAGCCTGTGCGAAATGCAAGCAGCCCGGCGCATATATTGCCAAAGTTGCCGCTGGGCACCGATATTACGGGAGGATGACCCTTATCCTGCCACTGACGCAATGCAAAGAAATAATAAAACTGCTGCGGCAACCATCTCGCTACATTAATGGAGTTGGCAGAGGTAAGAAACATATTTTTGTTCAACATCTCATCGGCAAATGCCTGCTTTACCATTTGCTGGCAATCGTCAAATGTGCCTTCCACCTCCAGTGCCGTTACATTATTACCTAAAGTAGTTAATTGTAATTCCTGCACGCTGCTCACCTTTCCTGACGGATACAATATCACCACGTCTACTCCATCTACATTATAAAAACCATTAGCCACGGCCCCGCCGGTGTCGCCGGAGGTAGCAACCAGCACCGTAACTTTTCTATCATTGTTCTTTACAAAACAGCCCAGGCAGCGGCTCATGAACCTCGCACCCACATCCTTAAAAGCAAGCGTAGGTCCATGAAATAATTCAAGAGAAAAAATATTATTATCCAGCTGCACGAGCGGAAATTCAAAATTAACCGTCTCCGCCACAATTCGCCGCAGTTCCGCATCAGGGATGGTGTCGCCAACAAAGGGCGCAATTACTTTAAATGCAATTTCCTCCTTCGTGTATGCATTCAGGTTAGTAATAAAATCTTTTTCCATCACAGGGATTTGTTCGGGAAAATATAATCCTTTGTCAGGGGCCTGCCCCCGAATGGCAGCCTCCTTAAAATCTGCTTTTGGTGAATGGTTATTGGTACTAAAATAAAGCACAGGAAATCGTTTGAGCGTTTAAATGATTTTGACACCCATGTTATTTATGGTGGTCACATAGGTATGATATTTCAATCCCGTAGCATCATATACTTCTTTCATTATTTTTTCCACGCTGAAAGCAATATCTCTTGTTTTGCACAGCATAAATATAGAAGGCCCCGAGCCGGAAATACCACCGCCTAACGCTCCCGCATATACGCTTTTTTTCTTTACTTCGTCAAAGCCGGGAATTAAAATACTTCTTACCGGCTCAATGATCACATCTTCCAGCGAGCGGCCAATCAATTCATAATCATTTTTCAAAAACCCCGCTACCAGCCCTGCAATATTTCCCCACTGCCTGATGGCGTCCTTTAATAAAACCTCCTTACGTAATATCTCGCGTGCATCAGAAGTCTTTACCTCTATCTGGGGATGTACTACCGTAACAAATACCGGGGGGGCCTGCAGCGATATAATATCTAACGGAAAAATAGACCGGATCAGGGTAACACCTCCATAAATACAGGGTGAAATGTTATCGGCATGCTTTACCCCGGAGGCCAGCTTTTCACCCGCCATCGCAAAGCGCACCAAATCTTCTTTCGAAAAAATATTCCCCAGCAACTGGTTGGCCGCCGTTACAATTCCTGCAGCGCTGGCGGCACTGGAACCAAGACCACTACCGGGTTTTATACGCTTTTCAATGGTAACGTCCAATCCAAAATCTATTTCAAGCTCCTGCAACATTTCGATTAATGCAACGCCGGCAACATTTTGTTCAGGAATAGCGGGAAGATTATAATTATCGGTATGCGTGATCCGGATTCCCTTATTTTCACTCACACATATTTTCATTACATCATAAGGATCATTTAATGCAAGGCCCAGTACATCAAAGCCGCAAACAAGATTAGCAATGGTAGCAGGTGCATGCACTTCAATGCAGCTTCCCCGAGAAACGTTATTTACAAGTTTTTTATTCTTTTCCCGCATTTCATTTTTTTAAATCATTTCTAACTGTTCGGCGCGGCGGCGCGAATTATATCTGCGAATACCCCGGATGCCGTTACCTCTGCGCCGGCACCGGCCCCTTTGATCACCAAAGGTTGCTCACTGTAGCGATCCGTATAAAAGACCACCGCATTGTCTTTCCCGTATAAATGGTAAAAATCATTTTGCGGACCGATGTACTGTAATCCAACAGAGGCTCTGCCCTTATCCCTTAAAGGAGCACTCTCAAAAGACGCCACAAATTTTAATTTCTTTCCTTCTTTTTTTGCTCCGGTTACCAATTTCAAAAAGTGCTCCTCATGCTTTTCCATCTCTTTATAAAAATCAGCAACGTCTCCTTTCATGCACGATTCGGGCATGAATGACTCATTGATGATATCTTCCATCTCTATTTTTTCACCCGCCTCCCTTGCCAATATCATAATCTTTCGCATTACATCTGTACCGCTGAGATCCAATCTCGGATCAGGCTCGGTGTACCCTTCCTCCTGCGCCTGCTTAACCACTTTTGCAAAGCTTTTTTCCCCGGTATAATTATTAAAAACAAAATTAAGCGTACCGCTCAATACTGCTTCGATCCTGCGTACTTTATCGCCACTTCGCAATAAATCGTTTAGCGTGCCAATCACCGGTAAGCCTGCACCTACATTGGTCTCAAACAAAAAAGATGCATTAAACTCTCCTGACAGGTCTTTTAATTTTTTATAATACTCATACGAAGAGGAAGCGGCAATTTTATTACAGGCTACTACGGAGATACTTTTTTGCAAATATCCCGGATAGGTATTGGCAATAGCCGCATTGGCCGTTATATCAATAAAAACAGAATTACGCAGATTCTTTTTTTGGATGGTATCCATGAATACTGCGCTGTCCATTTCACCGGCTGTTGGCAAAAGTTCTTTCCATTTTGACAGATCAATGCCATCGTCGCCGAACAACATTTTACGACTGTTGCAAATGCCCGCTACACGTACCTGCAGGCGAAGCTGTTGTTGCAGGTGCTCCTGCTGTTGCTGCAATTGCGCTAATAATTTACTGCCTACATTGCCGGTACCGCAAATAAAAAGATTTACCTGCCTGTAAGTTGTTTCGAAAAATTCTTCGTGCAATACGTTGATCGCCTTCTTCACATCCGGCAATGCAATCACTGCAGAAATATTTCTTTCAGACGAGCCCTGCGCAATAGCTCTTATGTTCACACCGTTTCTTCCCATCACACCAAACATGCGCCCGCTGATGCCGGTATGATTTTTCATATTATCGCCCACCAGCGCTACTATAGCCAATCCTTTTTCCACTATGAGCGGATCCACTTTCTTTATCTCTATCTCATATGAAAATGCTTCATCTATGGCTGCCTTTGCCTTACCGGCATTGCTTTCTTCTATCCCTACGCAAATGGAATGTTCCGATGAGCTTTGTGTTATAAGAATTACGTTGATCCGTTCATGGGACAGCGCCTCAAATAATCTTTTTGAAAAGCCCGGAATGCCGACCATCCCGCTGCCTTCGAGGCTGATCAGCGACACATTGTTGATGCTGGAAATTCCGCGTATAATGCTTCCCGTTAGTTTGCTTCCTGTTTGTATACGGGTACCGGTATCTTTTGGAGCAAAAGTATTTTTAATGATTACCGGGATGTTTTTATTCATCAGCGGCTGAATGGTCGGGGGATAAATCACTTTAGCGCCAAAATGCGACAGCTCCATGGCTTCCTGGTAAGAGATATGATCGATAATTTTCGCATTTGTTACCAATCGGGGATCTGCTGTCATCATACCGGACACATCTGTCCATATCTCAACGACCGGCACATTGATACCGGCGCCGATAATTGCAGCAGTATAATCTGATCCGCCGCGGCCCAATGTGGTAGTATCTCCATTTCCATCCCTGCCTGTAAAGCCGGGGATAATCGTCACGGCGCTTTCGTTATTCTCAAAAAAATCACTGATGTGCCTGTTGGTTGCTGCGAAATCAACAATGGCATTCCCAAACAAAGAATTGGTAATAATCAATTCCCTGGCATCTTTCCACGTGCTATGAACGCCAGATGATTTTAATTTCGCCGCAAAAATCTGAGACGATAAAAGTTCACCATAGCTGATCACTGCATCTTTTGTACGGGCGGATAATTCTTTCAGCAAAAAAACGCCGTTGCATATATCCTCGATCTCATTGCATTTTTTCTTTACGAGGCTCAGCGCGCTGCTTTGCTGGTCGAGCGGCATCAGTTCTCTGACCGTAGTCAGGTGGCGTTGCTCCATTTCCTGTAGTTTTTCTTTATAAGCAGGATCGCCTGTTTTGGCTAATGAAGCTGCGCTGATAAGCGCATCTGTAATGCCACTTAAAGCAGAAAGCACCACTACCAGCTGCTTTTCTGTTTGCAGCTTTTGCTGAACGATTGCAATGACGGTATTTATATTTTTTGCGTTGGCTACCGAAGTACCACCGAATTTCAGAACCTGCATTTTTGAGTTTTATTAAATATTTTACGATAAGATCAGAGCGGCAAAAAGCCCAATGGCAATATTACAATACTTAACCCTTGCGGGTTGTGGATGTTGCGGAGGCAGGGGTAAAAACATTCCCCGGAGCAGTAAAAGGCGTGATATAATAATTGTTACTTACCATAGACCGGGCCGAAAATACATTAAATGATCGTAATAAGGAAATCCTAAACAAAATTTTTAAGCTAATTTTACCCGCCTTACGATGGCTGCTGATTAGTAACTAATTTTCTGATTTTAATGATTAACGGAAATGGATAACCAGGCCTTGCGAGGATTGCAGCATTTCAAAAATTATGTTGGAATTAAATTTCAGCTCTACAACAGTCTTTTTACCTCATTGCCTTTCCACCGGATTGAAAAGACGGGCATACTTTTATCGCTCTTTGTAAATATTTGCGAAGAAGGTTATAAGAAAAAGCTGAGCCCTGCCGAAATCATTCAGGACTTTTTTGCGCGGCATACCAGCCTGACCGGTGAAGCAGACCGGGTCGATTTACTTTTTCGCTTTACACAATATGTGGAGCGGCAGGTAGTGCTTTTCGATGCGCTGGAAGATGCCGCATTTACGCACGTACATGATATCAATGGCCCCGGGACATTGAAACAACTGGAATTTGAAGTACTGCAAAAAAACAAACAGGAGGCGCTTGCAAAAAAGCTGGAAGATTTTTCTATCGAATTAGTGCTCACCGCCCATCCCACACAATTCTATCCCGGCTCCGTGCTGGGGATCATCAATGACCTTTCCAAAGCCTTGTCGGAGAATAATGCCTCACTGATCAATATGTACCTGCAGCAATTGGGTAAAACGCCTTTTTTCAAAAAAGAAAAACCAACCCCGTTTGACGAAGCCATGAGCCTGATCTGGTACCTGGAAAATGTCTTCTTCACTGCAGCCGGAAGAATATTGGCGTTCATGAAAAACCAGTTCCCCGAGGCAATGCATTCCAATAATCCCGTAATTAAAATGGGATTCTGGCCCGGGGGCGACAGGGATGGTAACCCATTTGTGAATACAACGACCACCTTAAAAGTGGCGGACGCCTTGCGCGGGGGCATCATCAAATGCTACTACCTGGAGATCAGGAAACTTAAGCGCCGGCTGACCTTCAAAGGTGTGGAAGGGATGCTGACCGACATGGAAAAACAGCTGTATAATAATATCTTTATTCCGGGAAACAGAACCGATATTACCAAAGAAGATATTCTTCGTGTACTCAATACCGTTAGAGAAACACTGATCTATCAGCATAATGGCCTGTTCCTGCACCTCGTGGATAATCTGATCAACAAGGTGCATGTATTTGGTCTGCATTTTGCCTCCATTGATATCCGGCAGGACAGCTCCATCCATAAAAAAGTTTACGAAGCACTCGTGGCGGCAGAAAACGTTTTGCCAAAAAATTATATGCAATTCACTACGGAGCAAAAAATTGATTTCCTGACAACCAATGCTACGATCCTTGAGGAAAAGGATTACGGCGATCCGGTAATCAACGATACATTGGAAAGTATTAAGGCCATTAAAACAATACAGGAATATAACGGAGAACCCGGTTGCAACCGTTACATCATCAGCCACAGCAGCAATGCGCTGAATGTGCTGGAAGTATATGGCCTGTTTATCTTGTGCGGATGGGAAAAAGAAAAAATGAACGTAGATATAGTGCCCCTGATAGAAACAATAGACGATCTGCAGCATGCTGACCAAATGCTGAAGGTGCTATATGAAAACGAAGTATACCGTTCTCACCTGCGCAGGAGAAACAATACGCAGACGGTAATGCTTGGCTTCTCTGATGGTACCAAGGATGGCGGCTACCTGATGGGCAACTGGAGTATATACAAAGCAAAAGAAAATCTTACGAAGATTTCAGGCAAGTATGATGTAAATATTATTTTCTTTGATGGCCGTGGAGGCCCTCCCGCGCGTGGCGGCGGCAAGACGCACAAGTTTTATGCATCCATGGGCCGGAACATTGCCAACCATGAAATCCAGTTAACGATCCAGGGGCAAACCGTAAGTTCGAATTTCGGGACAGTAGATGCGGCACAATTCAACATTGAGCAGCTCATACATGCCGGTATTGCCAATGATATTTTCTCTGTTAAAAAGATCACACTGGAAGAGGATGAGGAAGCATTGGTACAGCAGCTGGCCGATGAAAGCTTTGAGGCATATACCGCTTTAAAAGATCACCCTGACTTTATGGATTATCTCGTGCACATAAGCCCGCTGAAGTTTTACAACGAAACCAATATTGGAAGCCGGCCGGCAAAGCGCGGAGGTGCTGGCCGCCTCACGTTTGATGATCTCCGTGCCATACCATTTGTAGGCGCCTGGAGCCAGCTCAAACAAAATGTAACGGGCTACTATGGTGTAGGCACCGCATTACAAAAAATGAAGGAGCGCGGAAAGTTTGGCGATCTTAAAAGGTTGTACCGGAATTCCTTGTTTTTTAAGACCATCATCGACAATTGTGAAATGGCGATGAAAAAATGCTTTTTCCCCCTGACGGAATATTTATCGAAAGACGAAAAGTATGGTGAAATATGGAACATGATCCACAACGAATATGTAATCACGGAAAAAAACCTGTTTCAGCTGACAGGACATAACGAGCTGATGTCGGAATATCCCGTTGAACAAATGTCTATTGCCATGCGGGAGAAAATTGTATTGCCGTTAGTTACCATACAACAGTTTGCTATCGCCAACATCCGTGAGCTGGATAAAAATATGGTAAAAAACAATTTAAAAGATACCTACGAAAAACTGGCTATGCGCTGCTCATTCGGCATTATTAATGCAGGCAGAAATTCGGCCTGATTATTTTTCGTTAATCTGTTGCCCGCTAAGTACTAACGCATAAGCATACACGAAAGTAAATTATTCGGTTCGGAGACTCTTTACAGGATTGGCAATTGCTGCTTTTATTGCCTGGTAGCTGACTGTCAACAGTGCGATAATTATTGCCAATAAGCCGGCCAATACAAAGACCCACCAGCTTATGTGAATGCGATACTGGCGATATTGCTGATCATCGAGCCAGTTATTCATTATCCATCCTGCTACAGGAAAAGCTATAATGCAGGAAATAATTACCAGCAGCAAAAAATCTTTGGAGAGCAGCGCTGCAAGTCCCTGCGTGCTGGCTCCCAACACTTTTCTTATGCCTACCTCCTTTGTTCGCTTTTCAGCCGTATAAGCAGCCAGGCCGAATAACCCCAGGCAGGAGATGACTATCGCAAGAACCGAAAACACCTCCGCCAGCCTGCTGATGAGGGTTTCGGTTTTAAATAAATTTCCAAACTGTGTATCTATAAAATCATATTGGAAGGGATAACCCGGATTGTCCTTCTTAACAAGCGCTTCCATTTTGGATAACGCACCGGAAACAGGAATTCCTTTATTTAAACGTGCAGTCAGGAAGTTACAACCTGATGTATCGCTATACAATACCAGAGGAGATGCCGGTGCATACATATCATTATATACAAAATCTTTTATCACCCCTACAACCGTAAGCTTTTGATTACCGTAATTAAGGACGCTGCCTAAAATATTTTTAGTCTTAATAATGCCGGCAAATGATTCATTAATGATCACATTGCTGCTATCGGTTTTACCATCCGGATAAAAATCTCTTCCCCTGACTAATTTCATTCCCATTGTAGAAATGTATTCCGGGCTTACTCCTTCTACCGTTATTAATACCTGCTTCGATGGATCCTTCCCTTCCCAGGTAAAATCGCCTGTATTATTGCCCAGGCTTAACACCTGGCTATTGCTGAGAGCGGCATTTTCAATTATGCCGGCCGATTGCAGGTCGTTCTTGATAACGCCAAAGCGGGCCTTCATGTTTCCCTGCAAATTCATTTCAACAAGGTTGTCTTTGTTGTAGCCAAGGTCGCGTGTCTTTGCATGAACGATCTGTTGATAAATAATGATGGTAGCAATAATGAGAATTATTGAAATGGAAAACTGCAAAACAACCAATCCTTTCCTGATTATTCCTGCACTGCCATTATTTTTAATTCTGATTCCCTTTAAAACATATACCGGTTTGAAGGAGGAAAGATAAAATGCGGGATAACTGCCGGCCAATAATCCGCATATTAATGCAACCGACAGCAAGGCTGTCATATGGTACGGATCAGAAATATGTACCCTTAATTGTTTTTCCACAAGCGTATTAAAAGCGGGCAACGCGAGATAAATAAAACCGATGGCCAGTATTGCGGAAAGCAGCGCCATAAGCACGGCTTCCCCAATAAAATGCCCTATTAATCCTGTCTTGCCTGCCCCTGCTACCTTTCTGATCCCCACTTCGCGGGCGCGTTGCTCTGAGCGGGCCGTAGAAAGATTCATAAAATTGATGCAGGCAATAATAATAATGATCCAGGCAATGAGGCTAAAGAGTTTTACATATTTTATCCGTCCCTCTGCTTCCTTGCCGTTATCGAAGGTGTTGTACATCCTCCAGCGGGTCATCGGATAGATAGACATTTTTGCATTTGTGTTCGGCGCTTTGGTTTGGATGTAGCCGTATAATTTCTTATTAATAGATACCACATCAGCGTCAGGTTCGGTTTCCACATAAGTAAGCACGCCATTATTACCCCATTGCTGCAGCCATTGATTTCTGTCTTCATAAATCTTAAAAGGCGCAAGCCAGTCAAATTTAAAAGACACATTCTGAGGCAAATCTTCAAAAACTCCGGAAACCATATAGCCGTCGCTGTTATCCACCCGCAATGTTCTACCTATAACATCATCGGTTCCAAAAAAATTTTCGGCCATGCTTTTTGAAATGACCAATGAGTATAATTGTGAAAAGGGCTTTGCAGGATCTCCTTTAATAAAATGAAGATGAAACATGGAGGTAAAGGATGAATCTGCATACAAACCCTGCTTATAGATGGATTTATCGTCTAAAGAAAAAAGAGAAGTATTGCCCCATGTGGTTCGTGCCGTATTTTTTATGCCAGGGATTTCCGTCTTAATACCTCGGGCAAAGGGCCCCGGAGTGGCATCGAATGTGAATGTCGTCCCATCGTACGTTTGGCGATCCTTTACTCTATAGAGATCTGCCTTATTTTTGAAATAATCATTGTAGGTAAGCTCATCTTCCACCCACAAAAAAATCAAAGAGGCACACGCTATGCCGATGCCGAGACCGCCTATATTCAAAAAACTATAGCCCCTCGTTTTCCAGAGATTCCGGAAAAAGGTTTTAAAATAATTTCTAAGCATAAAATTAAATTTTAGCTGATACGCTTTCTCACGACTTTAGTTTATGCCTATTCAAAAGATTAAATAAGGATATTTTCCGTAACCGTTTGTCCGTCGAGCATGCGAATGATGCGATGGCTGTAACGTGCATCATGCTCGCTGTGGGTTACCATTACAATGGTGGTACCCTGTTCATTTAATTCAGTAAGCAGCTGCATCACCTCATTCCCATTGCTGGAATCCAGGTTTCCGGTTGGGTCATCGGCCTATATCAGCTTGGGATTATTGTCCTCGGCTCTCGCCTCGGCCACACGCTGTTGCTGGCCGCCGCTCAGCTGCTGCGGATAGTGATTGCGCCTGTGCATGATCTGCATTTTATCCAAAACCTTTTCTACCCGCTGCTTTCTCTCATCACTCTTTACCCCCAGATAGATCAGGGGTAATTCCACATTTTCAAACACGGTAAGCTCATCAATCAGGTTAAAACTCTGGAATACAAAGCCGATATTTTTTTTGCGCAAATCCGCCCTTTTCCTTTCATTGAAGTGAGCTACTTCAATACCGTTGAAAACAAAACTACCGTCATCCGGGTCATCCAGCAATCCCAGTATATTAAGGAGCGTTGATTTACCGCAGCCGGAAGGGCCCATCACGGCCACAAACTCGCCTTCTTTTACGCTGAATGAAAGCTTATTCAATGCCACCGTTTCCACTTCTTCGGTACGGTAGATTTTTTCAAGATCTGTAATTTTAATCATTGTTTTATTTATTTAGCTAACAGGTATGGTTATACGAAGTTGTTATATTTTTATAAAGAAGGCGTCATGCCCTAAATCACTTGCCGGAGAAACCGGGTTGGTCACCCTTTCAGGAGTTTTGGCATTGGATGACTCAGCAGTTTTTTTCTGATTTTGAACAATAGTCTTTTTTTCACACTGTGAAGAATCTCTCTTATTGCATTTGATATTTGCGCAGGCTGATATTCTTTTACAGGGCGACTCGCTTTTAATCGCCAGGGTGCCGAGACAAAATAATGCAACGGCGGCAATGCGAATAATAAAAATCTTTTTCATATAATTTATTTTAAGGTATTGACCATTCACAAATAACTTATGACGATTCACACACTTTCCCATCAATTATTCTTCAAGACCAGTTCCTGCATATTTCCATAGTTTTCATAACTGGATGTTACTACTTTATCTCCCGGCTTTAATCCTTCTATCACTTCATAAAAGTCCGTGCTTTTACGATTCAGCTTTATGTCCTGGCGATAGGCAGTTTTACCATCAGCGCTCAATTTAAAAATCCAGTTACCGCCTGTCTGGTTGAAAAAGCCGCCCTGTGGCAATAAGATAGCCTGTGTTTCATCGCTCAAGGCAAGGAGGATCGACAATGTTTGCCCGCGCCGTATTCCCTTAGGCTCCTTTCCTTGAAATTCCATGTCGACCTGGAAACGGCCATCGGTAACCTGCGAATATATTTTTTTAATGACCAGCGTATAGGTAGTATCGGCAAAATCAAAGGTGCCTTTTAAGCCGATAAATACCCTCGAAATATAGTGCTGATCTATATCCGCTCTTACTTTAAATCCATCCAGCACATCTATCTGCCCGATACGGCTGCCGGGGGCCTTCGATTCGCCAACCTCTGCATCAAGGGAAGTCAGCTGCCCGTCAATAGGAGCCCGTACTATCAAATCGCCCACTTTTTGCTGCATAATGGCTAATGCCTCCTGGGAGCCCTGGTAAGACCTTTTGTCCTGTGCCTCCTGCTGTGCACGCGATACTGAATCCTGCTGCAGTATTTGCTGCTGCAAATTCTTCTTATTGAGATAGTAATTATAATTATTGAGCGCCTGCTGATATTCCTGGAAGCCAATTGCCTTTTTTTCGTATAGTGTTTTATCAAGGTTATATACCCGCTCTGCCTCTTTAAACAGACTTTCCACATCAGCCATTTCGGTTTCTTTGTTTACCGTGTTCTGCATAGCATTATTATGATTGATCTGCATTTGCGTTAGTGTATTATACACGGTGGTTTGCTGCGACATCATATTCATCAGAAGATCGGTGTTCGATAATTTTAATATCGGTTGCCCCTTTTTCATAATCGTGCCGTCTTCTACATATTTGTCCTCTACCCGGCCCCCTTCGGCTATATCCAAGTAAATGGTAGTACGGGGCAATACAATCCCGTTTATCGGGATAGTTTCCTGGAACGGCCCCTTCGTAACAGTGCTGATAGTTATCCTGTCAGTATCCACACTCAGCTTGCTTGGCCCTGATGTATAATAATAGCTTGCGGCAATCAATGCCACCAATGCTGTGATTCCCGCAATTGTGAGAATTCGTTTTCTCGACCATCTCTTTTTTTCAATAATTCTGTCCACGATGAATAAATCTTATAATTTTTTAAAAAAGTCCCCGCCTTGCGCCGGGGGCTTTCTAAATTGTAAAATGAGAATTTTTATCACACCTATTTGCTATCAACACAGTGCCATTGTTTAACGATTTTGATAGTCAATAGGTTACATTTTTTTTGAAATAAAAATTGTTCTTTACCGATACAGCGGGTGTACGGTTTTGATACACTTTGCAAAAGCTGCTGTTAAGTAAAAAATTAATTGCCATGTATTTGTGTTTATGGTATAATAAAAGTACCCCAGCGTTTGTGGTTGCGACCAGGTGGTATGTTTATTAAATTGCAACAATTTTGAAACAGAATATTTATTTAGACAATTGAAAATATGATTTTAAAAAACGCATCAGTCCTTATTATCGACGATGATACCGATGTGCTTACAGCAGTGCGGCTCTTATTAAAGACCGAAGTTAAAGAAGTTGTTACAGAAAAAAATCCTGAAAATCTCCGGTGGATCTTATCAAAGCAATCATTTGACCTGATATTGCTCGATATGAATTTTACCAGTTCTATCAATACCGGCAATGAAGGCTTGTACTGGCTGAAAAAAATCAGGGAATTGGGCTCCAATGCCGAAGTAATTATGATAACTGCTTATGGCGACATCGATCTGGCTGTGCGATCCTTAAAAGAGGGAGCCTCAGACTTTGTGGTAAAGCCCTGGCATAATGAAAAGCTGATCGAAACGATCAAAACGATACTCAAGGCAAGAGGCAAAACAAAAGAAGCTTTATCTCAAAAGCATTTTCAAATTATCGGTAAAGAATTAATCGGGGAATCAGAAGTGATGAACCATATTTTTTTGAAAATTGAAAAGATTGCCCCCACCGACGCCAATATTCTTATTCTCGGAGAAAACGGCACCGGCAAAGATTTAATAGCACGTGCCATTCACCAGCAATCGCTGCGTGCCGATAAGCCTTTTGTAAAGGTAGATTTAGGCGCCTTGACTGAATCGCTTTTTGAAAGCGAGTTATTCGGGCATAAAAAAGGTTCCTTTACCGGTGCGGCGGAAGACAGGGCCGGAAGGTTTGAAGCGGCGAATGGCGGAACATTATTTTTAGATGAAATAGGAAATATTCCATTGCAACAACAGGTAAAATTGCTAAGTGTGCTGCAAAACCGGCAAATTACCCGGTTGGGTACCAATGACCCTGTCAATATTGATATCCGGCTGATATGCGCCACCAACCTTCCCCTGAGTGAGCTTGCCAATGAAAATCGTTTCAGGAAAGATTTGATATATCGCATCAACACGGTGGAGATAGAGATCCCGCCGCTTCGCAAAAGGGAGGATGATATTGCATTGCTGGCAAAGCATTTTGCAAAAATTTATGCAGACAAATACCTGAAACCGGAACCGGTATTCAGCCAAAAAGCATTGGAAAAAATGCGCCAATATATTTTCCCCGGTAATGTGCGCGAACTGCAGTACACTATGGAGCGCGCCATCATTATGTCGGAAGGAGAAGAATTAACCGCGAATGACTTAATATTCTCCCCGATTGAATCTTCAGTGCCCAAAGATCCGGAGCCTGCAGAGCTTAACTTAAGTACACTCGAAAAAAATACTATTTTGCGCGTAATCGAAAAACACAATGGCAATATCAGCAGGGCCGCCAAAGAACTGGGGCTAACAAGGACCGCACTCTACAGGAGACTGAGCAAGTACGATATTTGATGGCGTGCGTACCTTAAATTACTTACAATGGCAAACACATCTTTTTTCAAGAAGACAAGCTGGCGGGTTGTTATACGAATATTTTTTTTAGTGATCACCATCACGGCATTTGCATTTCTCGTTATCAATAAGCAATACATTTACCTGGTAATCTGTTTTCCTGTCATCGCTTATCAGATGGCGGAATTGTACCGGTTTCAGCGAAAGGCCGAAATCGAATTGCAACAATTTGTTGAATCGGTGCACTACCGCGATTTTTCCAGGTATTTCGATGTAAAGCACGCCCCTGCCGAATTACAGCCGTTACGCGAAGGCTTTAACCAGATCAATTCTACTTTTAAAGTCATCACCAAAGAGAAAGAAACACAATACCAGTACCTGCAAAAAATACTGGAGCTGGTGGATACCGGCATACTTTCCTATGAAGGAGATACGGGCGAAATATTCTGGATGAATGAATCCTTAAAGAGAATGTTGCAGGTGCCCTATTTAAAAACAATTCATTCACTTGAAAAAAGAGATCATGAGTTGTACGGGGATATTATAGCATTAAAGCCGGGTGATGGAAAAATTACCAAAGCTCACATTGAAAAAAGAGCTTTTAAAATTTTATTGTCGGCCACTGCATTTCAAACAGGAGAGAAAAAATTTAAGCTGATTGCGTTTCAAAATATCAATGAAGCGCTGGATGAAACCGAATCGAAAGCCTGGCAAAAGCTATTGAGCGTAATGACACATGAAATAATGAATTCGGTAGCGCCCATTTCATCGCTGGCCGATACCCTGAAAAACCGTCTCGAAAAATCGGTAGTGCAGGTTTCCGGCAAGTCGTCTGCCATTCATGATCTCGAGTTAGGCATAGATACTATTAAAAGACGCAGTGAAGGCTTATTAAAATTCGCTGAAACCTACCGGAATCTGAATAAGATAACCACGCCCAATTTAAAACCGGTATACGTGCGCGATTTATTCGAAAGCCTGCACCAGCTGATGGAGCCCACCCTGGCGCAAAAAAATATCGAACTCGAAACTGTTTTGAAAGACACCGATCTTCTGTTACAGGTAGACACTACTCTCATTGAGCAGGTATTGATTAACCTCGTCGTAAATGCCATGGAAGCTGTCAAGGAACGGCAGGATCCCAGGATTATTCTCTCCGCATTTGAGGCCGACAATCATAAAACTGTGATCAGGGTCTCCGACAATGGCGCGGGTATGTCAGAAGAAATAATGGATAAAATTTTCATCCCTTTTTTCAGCACCAAGAAAAACGGCAGCGGTATCGGCCTGAGCCTTTGTAAACAAATTATGATGCTTCACCGGGGCAATATCCAGGTACAATCACTACCCGATGAAGGAACTGCCTTTAGCCTTCAATTTTAGAATTTCGTGTATGCTTATACGTTGGCAACCTTCAGGCCCATGCATTTCTTAAAAACCGCAGCCAGTTTTCATGCATGATATTATTGACATCTTCTTCCGTGTAACCTCTTTTATAAAAAAGCTCCGGAAGTTTTTGCAGGTCGGCAATTGTTTCCAGGTCATACGGGCATTGTTCCCTGCCAAATGCGCCATCGAGATCCGTACCTATCGCAGCATATTTCGTGCTCCCGGCCAATTCACAAATATGACTGATATGATCAATTACCTTTTCAATATTACAATTCATACCTTTTGGAGTAGATTTTTTTCTTTCCCATCCCGGTACAACCATCCAGGCATCGAAGGCAGCGCCGATTACTGCCCCGCGGCTGATTAATGCCTTTATCATTGCATCGCTGAATTGCCTGTTGTGATTCACAATTGCGCGGGCATTATTGTGACTTGCCCAAACAGGGCCGTTAAAATTATCCAATGCCTGCCAGAAGGCATCCTCACATAAATGGGTAGCATCCAGAATGATATTGAGGCGTTCCATTTCTTTCAATAATGCCAGCCCGTTTTCTTCCATTAAACCTGAGGCATCGGTGCCATTGGCATACCGCCCCGGGCCGTAGTGCGCAGGGCCAATGGCGCGCAGCCCGTAATTGTAAGCGCGTTCAACATATTCCAAAGACACCAGTGAATCAGCGCCTTCAAGACTTAGAATAAAGCCAATTGGCTTTTTAGGGGTATCATCCTTTTCATTCCATAAATCAACATGTGAATTCAATGTGGCGGCATCTGTGATTTGCTGTAGCTCGCCTTCTTCTGCCATTATTTTATACCAGGCAAGCTGTGCCTGTGTTTGAGCCCATGCCTGCTCCGGCGAATTCCATCCGGATAATGGGTTGCCGGATGCCACATATCGTGCGATTTGCGTGGCTACCACAAGGCCAATATTTCCTTTTCGCAATTCAGGAAATGATACGGTAGCATTTCTTCGGTCAGGCTTGTCCGTTAGTCCGGCTTCCCTTTCATTAATTTCATTTACACTTTTTCTCAAATCGCGGTTCCATTCCATTGCGTTCATGGCAAGATCGAGATGCGCATCGACTATAAACATATTGTATGCAAAAATGCTTTTGTGGTTAATTTATTTTAAACAGTAATTTTCCGGTCCCTGGCAATGATCCTCCACTCACTTGCGAATCGTTTATCCCGGATTACCAAAGCCCGTTCATACAAGGCTACTGCAGGGCATATGTGATAGGGCAGGCCGTACAACACATCCCCCACTTTATAAGAATGACCGGGCGTAATATCGGCTACCAGATGTTCTTCACTCTGCCCTGTAAATTTTAAATCAGGTGCATTCAAAAAGTAAACCCGTCTGTTTATCTCATTTTCTGCAGCAATTGATTTATGGCCCAGATCAATACAAATCTTATTTTCCGATGGCAAAGAGATTATCCTTGCTATTACCAATGCTGCCGGAATAAAGTGCTGCTCCGGACAGTGGGTCAGATAAGTATAATCCCAGAAAATAAAGGTACCCGGACTGCATTCCACCTTTTTTCGCCTGACATGTATTGGAAAGGAGGGCGAGCCGCCTGCAACAATGACTGGTTCGGGGAACCCTTCCCTGATTAATATCTCCTGCATTTTAATGACCGGCGCAAACGCCCTGTCGCATTCAATGGTGCGCTGTTCAAAATCTTTATTTCGTATGTGGCCATCATACACATGCAAACCCACCGGGTTCAATCCGGGGATATTTTTGCATTGCTTATACAGCTCAATTGCAGGGGCGCCCGGTTCAATCCCGGTACGGTTCATACCGACATTTACATCTATATAAACTGAAATAATAAAATTATTTGCTGTTGCTTCCGCGGCCAATTGCCTTGCTGAAACGATATTATCAACCAGGCAGGAGAATTTTGTTGCCGGATATTTTTTAATTAATTCTGTAAATCGCTTCTGCTTGGGACCGGCGGGTTGATAGGCAAGTAAAACATCAGGCGCATCCACCAATGCCAGCATTTCGGCTTCTGCAATCGTAGCACATTTAAATTTGGCAATGCCCGATTGTAAGAGCAATTCTGCAATCTCTCTGGTCTTATGTGTTTTCACATGAGGCCGCAGTCGACGGATGTCATCACACATAGAGAGGAGCGTACGGATATTTTCGAGTACGCGTTGCCGATAGATAACCAGGCACGGAGAATCAATTGAGTCAATATCATCTATAAAATACCAGTCTTTTGGGTCTTCAGCCGTCATAGCAAAAAATTAATATAATTCAAACAAAGCTTCAACTTCTACCGGAATATTATCAGGCAAAGAGCCCATTCCCACCGCGCTCCGCACGCCAACACCATTATCCTCTCCCCATATGGCTTTAAAAAGTTCACTACAACCATTGATCACATAGGGATGCTTTTCAAAATCCGCAGTACAATTTACCATTCCTAATACTTTCACTACACGTTTTACCTTATCGAGGCTTCCGATATTACTTACAATGGTTGATAACATAGTTAAACCCACTTGTCTTGCCGCAAGTTTTCCTTCATCCATATTCAGGTCTTCTCCAATCCTGCCTTTAATAAGGGCGCCTTCCTGTTGAACAGGTCCATGGCCGGACAGGTATAAATATTTTCCATCCTGCAGGCACGGTTTATAAACTCCAAGCGGTTTCGGAGCCGGCGGCAATAATAAGCCGGTGTTCTTAAAATTTTCGGATGCAGTAATTATCATTGAAAAAAATTTTTAAACAAAAATATTAAGCAGCAACACACCCGCCAGGCCGGCAACAGAAATAATTGATTCCATCAGGGTCCATGAGCGGAAAGTATCTTTAATGCTGATATTAAAATATTCTTTAAACATCCAGAAGCCCGAATCATTTACATGCGAGCAGGCAAGGCTTCCGGCACCAATGGAAAGCACCATTAAGCTTGGATTTACTGCTCCATGAAGCGTCAACGGAGCCAGTAAGCCAGCAGTTGTCAAACCCGCTACTGTGGCCGATCCTACACAAATTCGTATAATTGCGGCAATGATCCATGCTACCAGGAGGGGTGGTACCGGCATATGGTTAAGCCGGGCCGCTATCTGATCACTTACACCACTGTCGGTTATTACCTGCTTCAATGCACCGGAGCTCCCGATGATTAATAATATCATTGCAATATCCTTAACCGCATCGGAATAAATATTCATTACATTTTTTATCGGCAGGCCTTCCCTTGTTCCCAGTACAATAGTAGCTGCCACTAAAGAAATCAACATGACTATAGCGGGTTCCGAAAGGAAAATGATCACCTGCCCGAATATTGTTTTTGGTAAAACAAAATGCGATGCTACCGCCGAAGTCATCAATAATATTACCGGAAGCAATGCACAAAGAAAGCTACTAACGGTACCGGGTAGGCGCTCTTCGGGCAGCGTTTTTCCGTGAAACGTTTCAAGTGGCGTTGAAGTAATACGCTTAAGTGTTTTGGAAAATAATGGACCGGCAATAATAATCGTTGGTATTGCGATGATCAGGCCATAGATCAAGGTGCGTCCCAAATCTGCATGAAACTGCCCGGCCAGGGCAACCGGCGCAGGATGCGGAGGTAAAAAGCCAAATGTAACCGACAAGGCAGCAATCATTGGCAGGCCCGTAGACACTGCAGGCAGCTTGTATTGATATACTATTGAAAAGATGAGCGGCACTACCAATACAAAACCTACTCCGTAAAACAAGGGTATGCCGATAATAATGCCGGTAACCAGCAATGCCCACTGAATATATTTTACACCAAACACATTCATCATCGTCGTCGCAATTCTTTGTGCTGCGCCGCTATCCGCCACCAGCTTGCCAAGCATGGCTCCCAATACAATAATGATCACGAGTGAGCCCAGCGTATCGCCGATTCCCTTTTGAACAGAATTTACAATGTTGCCGAAGGGTATTCCCAATAAAAGGCCGGCCGCGATGGATGCAACAATAAATGCCAGGAAAGCATTGATCTTTGCCCAGGTGATCATCACGATAAGCAATGCAATGCAAAAAAAGATGATTAAGAAATTCATTACGGGAATTGAAAGGATAATCAAAAATGCATGCTAAAATATTATAAAATGCCGGTAGAAACAGATTTACTTAAAATTGCAGAAGCAAACGTTAAATTATGAATACCAAGCTTGTGTATAAACAATGGGCAGCACACTATGACACCAACCTTAATAAAACAAGAGACCTTGAGGCCATTGCTTTACGGAAAAGCCTTTCAGGGGTTTCATCAGCTCAGTATTAGAGTTAGGCTGCGGCACCGGGAAAAATACAGCATGGTTAATAAAAAAAGCCAAGAGGATTACAGCGGTGGATTTTTCTGATGAAATGCTTGCTGTGGCAAAGGAAAAAATTACATCACCCAAGGTTCATTTCATACACGCAGACATTACCCAGCCCTGGAAATTTTTGCAGGACCAATATGATCTGCTTACATTCAGCCTGGTGCTCGAGCACATCAGCAACCTGCGGCCTGTCTTTGCGAAAGCCGGTCAATTTCTGAAAAAAGGGGGATATGTTTATATAGGTGAGCTGCATCCCTGCAAGCAATATGCGGGTACCAAAGCACGGGTTATGGTAAACAATACCGAACAAATAGCGGATTGTTACGATCATCACATTTTGGATTTTATACGGGCAGCCAGAAAATCAGGCTTAAATATTTTTGATATGAATGAATTTTTCGATAATGATAAAGTAATGCCAAGAATTCTTTCTATAACTTTGAGAAAATGATTACTTCACTTTAAAAGGCTGCAATATGGCTACCCTAAAAATTCCCGAAAATTATCAGGTCGTGATGCCATACCTGATCGTAAACGACGCCGCAAAATTTATCGTTTTCATGCAAAATGTTTTCGATGCCAGGGAAACGCTCAAAGAAATGAGAGATGAGAATACTATCATGCATGCTGAAGTAATGGTTGGCGGCAGCACGATCATGCTGGCAGACAGTACAGATCAATACGGTGTTCGTAACGCCGGTATGTTTATCTATGTACCGGATGCAGATGCGGCTTATAAAAAGGCTTTGGCAAACGGCGCTACCCCGGTAAGAGAAGTCGCTGATCAAGGCTATGGAAGAAGCGGCGGCGTGCGGGATCCGTTTGGAAATACCTGGTGGATCACTACACCTAAAAGCTAACGGTTAAGGTTATACGAAAATCAGTGGCGTTTGCCAAATAGCAAACTACCTATACGTACCATATTGCTTCCTTCTTCTATGGCTGTTTTATAATCAGCGCTCATGCCCATACTCAAAACAGAAAAGCGACAATTATCGAAATCCAAAGATTTATATTTTTCATAGAGAAACCTCAACGACTTAAATTCATTTCTCACAATATTCATATCATCGGTAAATGATGCCATCCCCATCAGGCCCCTGATGCGTATGTTTTTAAAGTCAATCAATCCTGCATCGAAAATATCGTGCAGTTCCTTTTCATCAAATCCGAACTTTGTTTCTTCTGCTGCAATGTGTACCTGCAACAGGCAGTCAATGGTACGATTATTTATTATTGCCTGTTTATTAATTTCTGCAAGTAGCTTTCTGCTGTCTGCCGACTGTATCAATGAAATAAAAGGCGCAATGTATTTTACCTTATTGGTTTGCAGGTGGCCTATAAAATGCCAATGAATATCTTTGGGCAATTGCCCGGCTTTTTCGGTTAATTCCTGAACATAATTTTCTCCAAAATCTTTTTGGCCCGAATTATACAGTTCAAGGATATCATGAACAGGTTTGGTCTTGGAAACGGCGACGAGCGTTACATCGTTTTGATTTAGCTCAGCAATTATTTTATTATATGCATCAATATTTACAGGCATCGTGAATGGTCAGTAGTGAGTAGTCAAAAGTCATTTGCAAATCGTACATCGTAAATTATTTCAGTATTCCTCTACTGATTACAATCCTTTGTACCTCGCTCGTGCCTTCGTATATCTGGGTGATCTTGGCATCGCGCATCAGGCGCTCTACATGATATTCTTTCACATATCCGTAACCCCCGTGAATCTGCACTGCTTCCGTGGCAACCCACATCGCAGTTTCGCTGGCATACACCTTCGCCATCGCAGCGCTTTGCGTATAGTCTTCCCCGTTATCTTTTTGCCATGCAGCCCTCAGGCACAGCAACCGTGCAGCATCTATTCTTGTAGCCATATCGGCAATCTTGAATTGAATGATCTGATGATTTTTAATTTCTGTGCCAAAAGCTTTCCGTTGTTTTGAATAGGCAACAGACCTTTCCATTGCTCCGGCAGCAATGCCCAATGCCTGCGAAGCAATGCCAATACGCCCCCCGGATAATGTTTGCATGGCGAATTTGAAACCAAACCCGTCTTCAGCAATACGATTTTCTTTCGGCACTTTTACATCAGTAAAAGAAATGCTATGGGTATCGCTACCCCGAATACCTAATTTATTTTCTTTGGCTCCCACCGTAATACCGGGGCTGTTTTTTTCGACAATAAACACGTTAATGCCCCTGCTGCCCTTTGCAATATCCGCTTGCGCAATGACAAGATAAACCGAAGCGCTGTTGCCATTGGTAATCCAGTTTTTTACGCCGTTTATTACATAATGATCGCCCTTATCTTCGGCAGTGGTTCTCTGGGAAGTAGCGTCACTGCCGGCTTCAGGCTCACTGAGTAAAAAAGCGCCGATATATAATTCGCCGTCTTTCTTCCCCTGCGCCAGCGGAACCAAATATCTTTTCTTTTGTTCCTCCGTTCCATATTTTTCCAGGCCATAGCAAACCAAACTATTATTGACACTCATGCAAACGCTTACGCTCGCATCAATTTTGCTGATCTCCTCCATAGCCAGCACATAGCTGATGGTATCCAGGCCGGAGCCGCCATAATCCTGGCTTACCATCATTCCCATAAAACCTAAATCAGCAAGCTTCATTACCTGCTCTTTGGGAAATTTTTGTTGTTCATCCCGCTCAATTACACCTGGTAAGCATTCGTTTTCGGCAAAATCTTTGGCCGCCTGTTTTATCATTAGCTGTTCTTCCGATAATGTAAACTGCATATAATTTCTTTTGCGTTTGCAAAAATACATCAATTGAAGAATGAGGATATTTTGAGAGCTGTTACTACAAAATATCGGGGCGCTTTAAAAAAATTATTTTAAACGGTGATGACGATTAAAAAGTAAGCCCGACAGAGTATCTGCTCATTTTCGCCATTGTGCTTTTTCATGCAAAGGAACTACACGCCTGCCCTCTTTTGGAGTTTCATCTGAGTAACCCAGATAGAGCAATCCAAGCATATGATCTTCTTTCTGCAGGCCAAAATAGTTTTTCATGGCCGGATGAAAAGTCAGGCCACCTGTGCTCCATAAAACTGCCAGGTGCAGAGCCGCCGCACCCAATAAAATATTTTCAACAGCCGCAGCCGTAGCGCATATTTCTTCCAATTCGGTGATTTTTGGGTGGGTGCCGCGTTGCATATAAACCGCAATGATGTGCGACACCTTATCGCCGTTATGCAGCAATTTTTCATATTTGGCGGTTTCAAATTTTTCGGCGGGTGCATTGGCTTTATATAGCTCTGCGTGGTCTTTACAAAATTGCTTTGCGGCATCCTGTGCAAAAACGACGAACCGCCATGGCTCGGTGTGCCCGTGTGTAGGCGCCCAGTCAGCAAGCCGGAGCAACTGGTGGATAACAGCATCTTCGATCTTTTTCCCGTTCATTAATGCAGGTTTCGTGCTGCGCCGGTGCGTAATAATGTTTTTTAATGTTTCAAAATTCATGCAGCGAAAATAACCGGTTAATGTGTTTTACAACTAAAATAATTTTCAATTTTAGTACCGGGAATAATGCATTAACCATACAAGGCATAAAGACATACAGGAAATTTTCAGATGCCAGGTATATACTCACAGTTATTTAAAAAATGCATTTTGTATAAAGCGACAACTTTGACATGCAAAAGCCCGGATAAAAGTAAAAGCTTCCTGTAACGTTTACTATTGCGATCTTTTAAATTTGCATGAATCAGCATTTAGAAAAGCATGCAAAAAATAATTCTACTTTTTTTAATTTTTTTAGTAAATCATTCACTGGCGCAGAAAAAATGGAAGTCAGACTATGATCATCCTGTTTCAATGGACTGGCTGGTAAATGCTGTTCCGGCTAAAGCCGGCCTGTATACAGCAGAAAACGGCAAAGAACTTATTCTTTACAACGGCCTGGTAAAAAGGGCATTCCGCATTGGGCCGAATGTAGCCTGTATTGATTATGAAAATATGAGCAATGGCCAGCAGCTGTTGCGGGCAATACAGCCGGAAGCGAAAGTAATTATCAACAACAAAGAATATAATGTCGGCGGCCTTCATGGTCAAACCGAAAACGCTTACCTCCTTCCCGCATGGGTGGATCAATTTACAGCTGATAAAAATGATTTTCAGTTGCAAAAATTTGAAGTGAGCGATATTCAGCCATTCATCAAATGGAAACCGGTTGGCTGGGCCATGAACAAAAAGCAACCCACAGGCAAAATGCTTTCATTCATTTTTCAATCTTTCTTACCGGAGCTAAAAGATATTGATGTAGAAGTGCATTATGAATTGTATGATGGCATGCCGCTTATTATAAAATGGGTGTCAATTGAAAATAAATCAGGAGAAACTATTGTGATAAATCGCGTGGTAAACGAAGAGTTGGCATTGGTAGAAGAAGAAAGCGCAGTGGCAGGCACTCCCGGGCAAATGAAAAAACAACATGGCATCTATGTGGAAACCAATTATGCATTCAACAATGCCATGCGTTATGATATCAGCGACCAGACTACACATTGGCTGGCGGATTCGGCGTACACTTCGCAGGTAAATTATAATTATCAGACCCCTTGCCTGTTGCAAGTATATCCTGAAAAAGTAACGGCAGTTGATTTGGCGCCCAACGATACTTTTAAATCTGTTCGAACATGCGAATTATTAATGGACAGCTATGACCGTGAAAGGCAGGGCCTGGCCATCCGGAAAATGTACCGGACCCTTGCGCCGTGGACAACGGAGAACCCTATCTTCATGCATCTGATAAGCAGAAATGATGATGAAGTAAAAAAGGCCATTGAGCAATGTGCAGCAACCGGGTATGAAGCTGTGATACTAAGTTTCGGAAGCCATTGTAATATGGAAGATACGTCTGCAGCAAATATTCAGCGATGGAAAGATTTGAGCGATTATGCGCACCGCAAACATATCCTGATCGGCGGCTATTCTTTATTCAGTTCGAGAAGAATCAGCGATGAAGATGACGTGATAGACCCGCTAACCGGTAAACCTGATGCTGCCGCATTTTTTGGTGCGGCGCCCTGCATGGGAAGCAGCTGGGGACTGGCTTACCTGGCTAAACTGAAATACTTTATCAGCCACGCTCATTTTGATATTTTGGAAAATGATGGCCCCTACCCCGGGGATGTTTGTGCCTCCGTTTCACATCCGGGCCACAAAGATTCAGGAGACAGCCAATGGAAACAAATGGAGCTGCAAAAAGGATTATACCACTGGTGCAGTGAGCACGGGGTGTATGTGAATGCCCCGGATTGGTATTTTTTAGATGGAACCAACAAAATTGCTATCGGCTACCGGGAAGTAAATTTTTCCCTGCCGAGAGAAGACCAGAAAATTTTGAACAGGCAAAATATTTACGACGGCCTTTGGGAAAAAACACCTTCCATGAGCTGGGGATTTGTGCCGCTTACCAAATACCAGGGCGGCGGCCCTGAAGCTGTACTGGAGCCGCTTTCAGAACATCTGAAAGATTATGAGCAACTGATGATGCAGTATTATGGCGCCGGAGTGCAAGCCTGTTACCGCGGCCCAAGATTGTTCGATACCGAAACAACAAAACAAGCGGTCATCAAAGTGATTCGATGGTACAAAAAGTACCGGGACATTTTAAATTCAGACATTATTCATTTGCGCCGGGCTGACGGCAGAAATTGGGACGGCATTATGCATGTAAATCCGCAACTGAAAACGAAAGCATTGATCATGTTGTACAATCCGCTGAAAGAAAAAATAACCCGAACAATTAAAGTGCCTTTATATTATTGCGGATTAACCAATACTGCTACAGTAAGTGAGAAAGGAGAAAATGCAAAAAAATACCCATTGAACCGCAACTACGAAATTGAACTTCCCTTTTCTATTGACGCGGAAAGCTATACATGGTTTGTGGTAGAACAGGTACACAGGATTTGATACTTTCATACATTCAGGCCTCAATGTATGACTCGCAAATCATCATTACCTTTGCGCGTTTTATGAAATATCTGAACGAAATACAAAAGCGAAGAACATTTGCAATCATCTCTCACCCCGACGCCGGAAAGACGACACTCACAGAAAAGTTTTTATTATTCGGAGGCGCGATACAAACAGCAGGCGCCGTAAAAAGCAACAAGATAAAAAGACACGCTACCTCCGATTTTATGGAGATAGAACGGCAGCGTGGCATTTCTGTTGCTACGTCCGTGATGAGCTTTGAATACAATAATATTTTGATAAACCTGCTGGATACGCCCGGCCATAAAGACTTTGCGGAAGATACGTATCGCACGTTGACAGCGGTTGACAGTGTGGTGCTGGTGATCGATTGCGTGAAAGGGGTGGAAGAACAAACACGCAAGCTCATGGAAGTATGCCGCATGCGCGATACGCCGGTGATTGTATTTGTAAATAAACTCGACCGTGATGGTAAAAATCCTTTTGACCTGATGGATGAAATAGAAGCAGAGCTGAATATCAGTCTGCATCCGCTAAGCTGGCCTATTAATATGGGAAGAGAGTTTAAAGGCGTATACAATTTATTTGATAAAACTTTATTATTGTTTAATCCCAACCAAAAAGCCACGGAAGATGATTATGTACCGATTGGAAATTTGAATGACGGGATGCTGGAAAAGCGCATCGGTGAAAAAGACGCGAAACAATTGAGGGAAGATGTGGAACTGCTGGAAGGTGTTTACGGAGACTTCAATCGCGAACCTTATCTCGAAGGAAAGGTAGCGCCGGTATTTTTCGGAAGCGCCATTAATAATTTTGGCGTAAAAGAATTGCTGGATACATTCATACAAATTGCGCCAATTCCGCAACACAGAGCTGTTACCACAAGAGTGGTAGAACCGCAGGAAGATAAGTTCAGCGGATTTGTTTTTAAAATTCATGCCAATCTCGATCCGCGTCACCGGGACAGGATTGCGTTCCTCAGGGTTTGTGCCGGCAAATTCGAGCGCAATAAATATTTTCATCATGTTCGTTTGCACAAGGATGTCAGGTTCAGTAATCCTTATAGTTTTTTAGCGCGTGAAAAAGATGTAATTGAGTCAGCTTACCCCGGGGATGTGGTGGGCTTGTTTGATACCGGTAATTTTAAAATTGGCGATACCCTTACTGAAGGAGAAGATTTTTATTTTACGGGTATCCCTTCGTTTTCCCCGGAAATATTCAAGGAAGTGATCAACAAAGATCCGATGAAGACAAAGCAGCTTGAAAAAGGTTTAATACAACTGACGGATGAAGGGGTGGCGCAGCTTTTCACACAATTTGGCGGCAATAAAAAAATAATAGGTTGCGTAGGAGAGTTGCAGTTTGAAGTAATCCAATACCGTTTGCTGCATGAGTATGGTGCATCGGCACAACTCAATTCTTTGGCTTTCTATAAAGCGTGCTGGCTTACGTCAAAAGATCCGAAGAAACTGCAGGATTTTATAAAATTTAAAACAGCCAATATTGCTGAAGATAAGGACGGCCATATTGTTTACCTCGCACAAAGTGAATGGTTTTTAAATACAGAAAGAACCAACAACCCTGATATAGAATTTCATTTTACCAGTGAGATACATAAATAACTGGCTACCGCAGCAGGGTAACGGTTCCTTTCCTGTTTACTACGCCACAGGCAGTGGAAGCTTTAATTACATATACAAATACGGCAGACTCCTGCAAGCGGCCATTATACGTGCCATTCCAGCAGGTATTGGGATCGCTGGTATGAAAAACCATTTCACCAAAGCGGTTATAGATCCTGAAATCAAGATCATGAATAACGCCCCAGTATTTTACGCCGAAACAATCATTTAATCCGTCGCCATTTGGGGTAAATGAATTGGGTAAAAGATACAGTGCATTTTTATCGAAATCAACTTTTACAGTTACTGTATCTGTGTTTGAACACCCGTTTATACCGGTACCGGTAACCGTATACAATGTTGTGGCATCGGGCGATGCTACGGGGTTGGCAATCGCATCGTTATTTAAACCTGTTGCCGGAATCCACAAGTAGCTTGTTGCGCCGGATGCATTCAATTGACTTGAACCTAATGAACACGTAATGTCGTTAGCGCTGGCGGCAACAACATCGGGCAATGGCAATACGGTTACAGTTGTTGAAAGATCACTTGTCTGATCACAGGTATTTTCATGGATCGTCACAGTATAAGTTGTAGTAGCGGCCGGGGTTGCAACAGGGTTGGCAATATCCGGATTATTTAGTCCGTCCGGAGGAGACCAGGTATAAGTATCTCCTCCGGAAGCTGAAAGCTGTGTGGATTTTTGTGAACAAACAGATGCATCAGGTGAAACAGAAAACACTATGGGTGGAAGCACATTCACCATCACAGAGTCTTTGTAGTTGCAATTATATATATCCCTGATAGCAACATGATAGATTGTAGTAGAAGGCGGCGCTGCTATCGGTGTGGCGCTTGATGCATTATTGAGCGATGATGCAGGCGACCAGGAATAGGAAGCGCCGCCCGAAGCAAATAATTGTACTGACGTGCCATTACAAATAGTGGTGTCATCAGATATGGCAACAGCAGCAACCGGATAAATGCCGATTTGTACCGAATCTGTTTTGGCGCAGCCCTGCGCATTTGTTACCGTTACATAGTATTTCGTATTCAATTTGGGCGATGCAACCGGGTTGGCGATAGTATCCTTGTCCAGCGAAGATGCCGGCGACCACTGATACGTGCCGCCGCCTGTGGCAAATAGCTGAACCGATGTATTAATACAAATATTCTGATCCGTTGTTTTGGATATAACCGGCGGCGCACTGGTGGTTATTTTGACAGAATCATTTTTAGAGCAGCCATTACTGTTAGTAACTGTTACATAGTAGGTGGTGGTGGCAGAAGATGGCGGCGTGGCAATCGGATTGGAAGAATCAGGATTGTTCAGAGACCCGGCCGGCGTCCACGAATAAGCAGCTCCGCCCGAAGCAAACAATTGCACCTGCGTATTGTTACACACGCCCGTATCTTTGGATATAGTTATTAAAGGCAGGCTGTTTACAATAACTTTTACCGAATCCTTTTTCGTACAGCCGATGCCGTTAGTTACGGTTACATAGTAAAGCGTAGTACCTGCCGGCGTAGCCACTGGATTTGCGATATCCGGATTGCTTAAAGTAGAAGCAGGTGTCCAGGTATAGGATGTTCCTCCTGAGGCAAATAACTGTACCGACGAATTTTCGCAAACAGCAGTATCATTACTTTTTGTAATATTGAATGAGGTAACGGTGACATTAGTGGTAATGCTGTCTGAACAACCACCATTATTGGCTATTGTAAGCTTCACCTTGTATGTACCTGCTGATGAATATGTATGGGAAATATTTTGAACTGAATCAGAAGTTCCATCCCCAAAATCCCATTTCCATGAGGTAACTCCCGACATTGTCGTATAGCCAAGACCTTTAAAATCCACACTTGTACATGAGGTGATGCTATCCTTGATTTTCATCGAATCGATTGAGGTAACCACTATTGGCTTACAATAGGCCGATTGCGTAGGTAAGCCATCATCAATTGTAAGGTTGATATTATAAATTCCGGGAGTGTTATAAGTAATAATTGGCGGACTTTGTGCTGTGGAGTTGGGAATACTGCTGTTTGTACATCCGACAAATTGAAGACGGGTGACGGAATTGTTGACAACATTGGTGATAAATGAATAGAGATCAGGTCCGACTCTGAAAATCCTGGAAAGGCAATGCGGGAAATCGCAATTACCTATATTTCCCAGGCTTACGGCCGTAGGCGTATTTGTAATACTGCTGCCAAAATTTAACCGGATTAAATCATTACGGGATTGGTCTGCATTAATCAGGAAGCCAACATATTCACCGCAATATTTGAATACAAAAATATCCCATGAAGTAGAGAACGTATTATTGATGTTACCAAGATTTACACCGGTCGGTGTACTAAGCAATGAACCTCCGAAATCAAGTCTTGACAGCGTAGAACTTAATGCATTCGTCACAAAAACATGCCAGGTACCATTATCGTTAATTGCATGCAAACCTGTTGGGCCATTCAAGTTGCCTATATTTCCAAGATTTACTGCCGTTGGTGTATTTGCAAAACTGGATGTAAAATCGAATCTGGTAATTGTGTTGTTTGCGTAGTTCGCTGTAATTCCATACCAGGTTCCGTTATCATTAAAAATATACAGGTCGTGAGGATATAATAAATTACCTATATTACCCCAATCAGTACCGACAGGCGAATTATTCGCAATATTGGACCCCAGTTCAATTTTTACAATTTTTGATGGCGTTCCCGCTCCAACCGGATCTCCGCCAACTACAAATACATACCAATTGCCCTGATCGTTTATAACCTGGATTCCTTCTGCATTTTGTGGAATTACTCCACCGACCGAACCAAGATTTGTCACTGCCGGTGCATTTAACAGGCTATTTCCAAAATCAAGGCGGGTAAGTGTACCGGAATAGTTATTGGATACAAAACCGTAAAAGTTACCATTGTCTTCCGCATAATCAATATAAACAGGGCCTGCCAATTGGCTGCCGGGATTGCCAATATTGGCGCCAATAGGCGATGCATTTATATTAGCTGAACAGAAATTCCAGTAATAACTTGTAGCTCCGACTGATGTATTTGTGACCTGAACCGGTGTATTAACGCAAACAGTGTCTGGAGCATTAAAAGAAGCGGTTACATTTGACGATGTTGGTATTTCACAGGAATCAGCAACAAATGAACACGATGGAGCCGTCTGATTAATTGCGGCAGCTCCCGCAATGGTTCCATTCCATGCTGTGTTTCCCTGCTTATTTAACAAGTTATCGAAAGTGTAATACGCCAACAAACCGGTTTGCGCCGGTGGACTTGGCAATGGTGTATTCATATAAGTGCGAATCTGCCCCTGGGTGCGTGCAACATTCCAAATTCGCACTTCATTAATATAGCCATAGAATTGAACATCCCAATATTGGTAATCGTAGAATCCAATTCGTGTGTTAAAAGAATTTTGAATAAGATTTCCGGATGCGGGTATCTGGCTCATCAGGAAGCCATTTCTGTAATATTTTAAAGTCGAGCCATCATAAACCATAGCTACATGATAGTTCTTATTTAATTCACGATCGCAAACTGTAGGGGTTTGAAAAAACCCCTGATCGGTTGTGATGCTGCAATAGTCAGCTCTCAATAAATAATTGTCATTACTTGGGTCCCGGTACTTGCCGACCAGATCTGCCGAACCAAATATACTTTGCGTTGAATTATATCCGGTTTGATAAAAATCGGCCTCAACAGTAAGCTGATTTCCCGTAATGCTCAAATCCCCGATATTAACTGCTGAACCATAAGAAGGAGTTAAAAGCCAGTTTGAACACGAATTAAGAGTAGTCGGACATCCACCGTATGCCTTCACCTCATCCTCATTGAGGGCCCTGTCATAAATTCTTACCTCATCCATTGAACCATTGAACCAGTATGGAAAATTTGGATCATTTAATTTTCCCAGGAATAAATCATAAGCATTGGTGAATGTTATTCCGTTTTGAGGTGCCGAAATTTTTAATTCGCAATTCACATATACTTTAGAAGTTACGCCATCCGAAGTGTACACCACACTATACCATTGGCCGGTTTGAATGAATGGTGAGTAACCGCCGGCTGGAACCTGGTCATTGTCACCATAAAAATTTTCATGATTTATATCCACCGACGATAAAGAGCAATTTTGATAATTTGTATATCCTCCGTCATCAAACCTTAGCAAATAATTTCCGGGGAGATAGTCTGCATCGCCTTTCATGAGTATGCTATTCCCGTGACAATTTCCCTGATAAAATCCATTCACTCTTACCCACGCGCAAACGGAAATTTGATTTGACATATTAAGTGAAGGGCTATTGGGAATCTGAATGTAGTTGTCTGTACCGTTAAATGAATAAGCGCTATTAGGATTTCCGAATCTGTCAGTAGTTAACGTTACATTATTAAAAATTGCATTGTTGCTATTCCCGCTTGCATCATTCGCATTGCCATTAAATGGGTAATAAGCCATCAATCCATTATTCAAGTCCACTTGCGGAAAAGAACGAAATGAAAAAAGCAGTAGTAAAAATACCAGAATGGTATTTTTCATATTTATTTAAATGTTTTGGTCTTAACTGTCAGCTAATCTAATAAAAAAATATCATAAGTTCCAATAGCCCGTATAATTAAAAGGAGTTATGGCCTTTAAGTCTTTTTTTAACGCGGCCCTGATCTTCAGGGAATCAATAAAACTATGAATAGCCGCCTTGGTAATTTTTTCATTGCTCCGCGTTAATTCTTTCAGGGCCTCATAAGGTTGGGGATATCTTTCTCTACGCAAAATTGTTTGAATAGCCTCAGCAATGACGGCCCAGCTATTATCAAGGTCTTCGTCAATCTTTTTTTTATTCAAAATGAGCTTGTTTAATCCCTTTTGAACAGAATGGATGGCAAGAATCGTATGAGCAACCGGAACACCTATATTCCTGATCACGGTTGAATCAGTCAAATCTCTTTGCAGTCGCGAAACCGGAAGCTTGGCAGAAAGGTGCTCCAGGAGGGCATTGGCGATACCAAGATTTCCCTCCGCATTTTCAAAATCTATCGGGTTTACCTTATGAGGCATAGCACTGCTTCCCACCTCTCCCTTTTTTATTTGCTGCTTAAAATAATCCATGCTGATATATGTCCACACATCCCTGCACAGATCTATAAGAATGGTATTGATTCTTTTAATCGCATCAAAATGTGCCGCCAGCAAATCATAATGTTCTATTTGCGTAGTATATTGCTGCCGCTGAATGCCAAGCTTATCTTCAAGGAAATGATTGGCAAAGGATGCCCAGTCAACTTTCGGATAGGCGACATAATGTGCATTGAAATTTCCTGTTGCTCCTCCGAATTTACCGGTGAAAGGAATGTAACTGAATTGCTGGATTTGGTTGTCTATCCTCTCCACAAAAACCATAATCTCTTTCCCCAATGAAGTGGGAGAAGCTGGCTGGCCATGCGTTCTGGCCAGCATGGGTATACCTTTCCATTTAACGGCCAGCTCATGCAATGCATGCTGCAGGTTAAGTACCGCCGGTAAATATTCATGCTCTATGGCATCTTTCCATAAAAGGGGAATGGCGGTGTTGTTAATATCCTGCGAAGTAAGGCCGAAATGAATCCATTCCTGCAAAGGACCGGCATTTAACCGGTATAATTTTTCTTTCAAAAAATATTCAACCGCCTTTACATCATGATTGGTTATTTTCTCTGTGTCTTTTATTTTTTGGGCTTCTTCAAGAGAAAAATTTTCAACAATTTCCCGCAGTTTGTTTTTTATAGCCGGAGCCACTTTAAAAAATTTTTTTTCAGCCAGAAAGAGAAAATAAGCTACTTCTACTTTTAACCTGTATTTTATCAGAGCAAACTCCGAAAAAAAGTCATCCAAATGTCCGAGCTGACTACGGTATCGCCCGTCGATCGGCGAAATGGCGGTGAGAGGTTGAAGTTGCATGAGTTAAATTATATGAGCGCAAAAATTTGACTTTTCAATCTTATTCCGGTTGCACTAAATTTGCGGCAAAATTAAAGTAATAGGTTTGCAAACAAAAATAAGGGTCGGTGCGGTCAGCTACCTCAATACAAAGCCTCTGATATACGGATTCCGGCATGGGATGATGACAGATAGTGTGGATTTAAAAATTGATTTCCCGTCAAGGATTGCCTCCATGTTGTTAGATAATGAAATAGATGTAGGACTTGTGCCTGTTGCTATAATTCCAGAAATGCAAGAATATCATATCATTTCTGACTATTGCATCAGTTGCGATGGAGCAGTAGCCAGTGTTTGTTTGTTCAGCGAAGTGCCGCTGAATGAAATAGAAAAAATTTTACTGGATTACCAGAGCAGAACCTCTGTTGAGCTGCTGAAAATCCTCGTAAAGGATTTTTGGAAAATGAATCCCGCTTTTGAAAATACATCCGGCGAATATCAATCCGGGATAAAGGGAACCACAGGAGCTTTACTTATCGGCGACCGGGCGCTGGCGCAAAGAAAGAAATCAGGATATATTTTTGATCTCGGACTCGAATGGAAGAAATTTACAGGTTTGCCTTTTGTGTTTGCCGCATGGATAAGCAACAAGAAGCTGGATGAGAATTTCATCAAATCTTTCAATGAGGCAAATGCAAACGGTTTACGTAATCTTGAAGCTGTCATCATAGAAAACCAGGAATCAGAATTTAATCTGAGCCATTATTACAACGATTGTATCAATTTCAAACTGGACGATAAAAAAAGGAATGCCATGAAATTGTTTTTAGGCAAAGTAGTCAAACGCGATTCAGTCTCTTTAAACTTCTGATCGCGGTGTTGTGCATCCTTGACAGAATGTAATACTTTTGAGTACACTCAATTTAAAGAATATGAAAGTGGTGATCTTTGCGGGCGGCCTGGGAACACGGATCAGCGAGGAAACCGATACACGGCCAAAGCCGATGGTGGAAATCGGGGGGAAGCCTATCCTATGGCACATTATGAAGATTTACAGCCACTATGGATTTAATGAGTTTATTATCTGCCTGGGTTATAAAGGATATGTGATCAAGGAATACTTTATGAATTATTTTATTCACAATTCAGACATCACGATTGATCTTGAACACAACTCCACAGAAATTCATAGCAGCAAGACGGAGGCTTTTAAAGTAACCCTTGTAGAAACCGGGCTGAATACCAAAACGGCAGGCAGACTGAAATTGATTCAAAAATACACCGGTGATGAAGATTTCATGTTAACGTACGGAGATGGCGTAAGCGATGTAAACATCAATAATTTAGTTGCATTTCACAAAGGTCATAATAAGATTGCGACGGTAACATCGGTACAATTAGAAGCAAGATTTGGAGGAATGGAAGTTGGCCCTTACGGAGAAGTCTTATCATTCCGTGAAAAAGCTAAAGACGAAAGCAAGTGGATCAACGGCGGTTTTTTTGTTTTAAAACGGGAAGTATTCACTTATCTCCGGGAGGATGTATCCAATGTAATGTGGGAAGATGAGCCACTGGAAAGGCTTTGTAGCGACAACCAGCTCGTTGCATTCAGGCATTATGGATTTTGGAAATGCATGGATGCCCTGAGAGACAAAATAGAGCTGGAAGACCTTTGGAAAAATAATCAGGCAAAATGGAAAGTTTGGTGAACCATCATAAACTGAAAAATTTTTATAACGGCAAAAGAGTATTCATTACCGGTCACTCAGGCTTCAAGGGTGCGTGGCTCACTATATGGTTGCATTTACTTGGCGCGGAAATAAAGGGCTATGCATTACAGCAGGAATCAGATGAGTCCATTTACAATGTTGTTGCCTGCAAAATACCACATATAAGTGTAACTGCAGACATAAGAGATAAAACAAAGCTTCAAAAAGAAATATCGGATTTCAAACCAGATTTTATATTTCATCTTGCAGCACAGTCATTGGTGCGTCGTTCATATAAAATACCGGCTGAAACTTTTGAGGTAAATGCAATAGGTACCGCTAATGTGCTGGAATCACTAATCTATTTACAAAACAAATGCACTGCTTTAATTGTTACGACTGACAAGGTTTATGAAAATAAAGAACATGACATTTTATTTAAGGAACATGATCGCCTGGGTGGACATGACCCTTATAGCGCAAGCAAGGCTTGCGCAGAAATAGTCGCTCAATCATTTTCAAAATCTTTTTTTGATACTGAACAATTCAATGATCATCAAAAAACGATCGCCACTGTAAGAGCAGGTAATGTAATTGGCGGTGGCGACTGGAACCGGGACAGAATTATTACTGACATAGTAAAACACCTGAGACAGGGAGAAAAAATTCCTGTAAGAAATCCTGACGCAATCAGGCCATGGCAACATGTATTGGAACCCCTGGGAGGCTATCTTTTGCTGGCAGGGCTTTTAGATAAAAACAGAGAGCTGGCACGTTCATATAATTTTGGTCCGGAACCCGGAGATCATTTGAAAGTAAAAGAGCTGGCAAAAATCGCAATTGATTGTTGGGAAAGCGGAGAATGGCTTGATGTTTCTGATGTAAATCAACCACATGAAGCAGGTATTTTAAAATTAGATATAGGTCAGGCTAAACAGGAGTTAAATTGGCATCCAAAGCTAAACAGTGAGTTAGCGGTTAAATGGACCATTGACTGGTATCGCCAAAAAAAGAATGCCCTGTATAATTTCACTTTGCAGCAAATCAGAAACTACGAGTCGCTATGAAATTTACATCAACAGAACTTGCAGGCAGTTATGTAATAGACGTCGTTCCTTTTGAAGATGACAGAGGTTGGTTCATAAGAACATTTTGCAAAAAAGAATTTACCCAGATTGGTCATACAAAAGAATGGGTTCAGATCAACCATTCATTCACGAATGAGGAAGGCACCATAAGAGGCATGCATTTTCAATTACCTCCGTTTGCCGAAATAAAATTAATCCGTTGCATTGCAGGACAAGTTTTTGATGTCATTATTGATCTCCGGAAAAATTCGGAAACATTTTTAAAATGGTTTGGGATAGAGTTATCAGAAGAGAACAAAAAAATGATTTATATACCGGAAGGATTTGCGCATGGTTTTCAAACGCTGACAGACAATTGCCAGTTGATTTATCATCATTCAGAATTTTATAAACCCGGCGTTGAAGGTGGAATTAAATATAATGATCCTTTGATCGGAATCAGCTGGCCTTTGCCGGTAAAGAATGTTTCCGGCAGAGATAACAAACATCCATTGCTGGATAATAATTTTACAGGATTAAATATTAAAAATGAATTGTAGATTTTGCAAAGCTCCGCTGAAGCACGTTTTTATAGATATGAATAACTCCCCGGCGTCCAATTCTTTTTTAACCCCGGAGCAGTTAAATGAACCGGAAATATTTTACCCTTTAAAAGTCTATACATGCACAAACTGTTTTCTTGTGCAAATAGATGAGTATAAAAAATCTGACTCCATTTTCAATAAGGACTATGTATATTTTTCATCCTATTCCAAAGACTGGCTTGCTCATTGTAAAGATTATGTTGATAAAATGATTCAGGGGTTTGGATTCAGTCCGGATTCCCATGTGGTTGAACTGGCCAGCAATGATGGCTATTTGCTGCAATATTTCAAAGCGAAAAAAATACCTGTTTTAGGTATAGAACCTGCTGCCAATACCGCAAAAGTTGCGATGGACAAAGGGATTGAGACAGTGGTTGATTTTTTTGGTGTAAATCTTGCAAAAAATCTTGCATCGAAAAATAAAAAAGCAGATTTACTGCTTGGCAACAATGTTTTAGCGCATGTACCGGATATTGTTGATTTTGTAGGAGGAATGAAAATTCTTTTAAAGGATACTGGAGTCATCACGATGGAATTTCCTCACTTAATACAGTTGATACAAAACAACCAATTCGACACCATTTATCATGAGCATTTTTCTTACCTGTCCTTTTATACAGCTAAACAAGTTTTTGAGGCTGCCGGGTTAAAAATGTTCGATGTGGAAGAGTTGCCCACGCATGGCGGTTCACTCAGAATTTACGCAACGCATGCCGGAAATAATAATCAACCAATATCAGAAAATGTTCAAAAACTCCTGGATAAAGAACTGAATGCCGGCATCAATACAATTGAATATTATAGCGGATTTACGAAGAAGGCTTTCCGGGCGAAACTTGAATTGCTCGGATTCCTTATTGATCAGAAGAGGCAAAATAAAATGGTAGTGGGATATGGGGCAGCGGCAAAGGGAAATACCTTATTGAATTATTGCGGCGTAAAAAATGATTTGGTAGAATTTGTAGTAGACGCAAATCCTCACAAGCAGAATAAATTTTTACCGGCCAGCCATATACCCGTTGTACATGAAGATGTGATGAAAAAAACAAAACCGGAGTTTGTAATCATTTTACCGTGGAACCTGAGATCAGAAATTACCAGCCAGCTAAGCTATATCAGAGACTGGGGTGGCAAATTTGTAATTCCGATACCCGAACTTGAAATTATTTGACATGAAAATTTTAGTAACGGGGGCAAGTGGTTTTATAGGCAGGCATGTCGTCAGGGAATTATTAAAAAGACAAGATCGTGAAATAATCGTGACTACAAGAAACAAAGGATTATCCGGCGCAGGTAGAGTGAAGTATGTATTCTTTGATCTTGATCAGATGGAACAGAATAAAAATTATTTCTCTGTTTCAGGGCATCCCGATTTGTTGATACATCTTGCCTGGCAGGGGTTACCAAATTATAAATCTCTTTTTCATTTTGAGAAAAATTTAATGCCGCATTATTTTTTTCTAAAGAATATGGTTGAAAACGGATTACAAAAATTAGCAGTAACCGGCACCTGCCTTGAATACGGCATGAAAGAAGGTTGCCTCTCGGAAGCTATGATAACCGATCCGCAAAATCCTTACGCACTCGCAAAAGATACACTTCGCAAATTTTTATTCGAATTGAAGAAAACAACAGATTTTGATTGTAAGTGGATTCGTCTTTTTTATATGTATGGTGAAGGACAAAATTCAAATTCCCTACTTTCGCAATTGCAGTCAGCTTTGGATAAGAATGAAGAAGAATTCAAAATGAGTGAAGGTGAGCAGGAAAGAGATTATTTGCCCGTGGAAAAAGTAGCTGAATATATTGTTGCAATTGCTTTACAGGATAAGGTGGAGGGTATTATAAATTGTTGTAGCGGTAAACCCATAAAAGTAAAGCAGCTTGTTGAAAGCTACCTTAAAGAAACAAACCAGAAAATTAGACTGCATCCTGGCTATTATCCCTATCCGGATTATGAAGCAATGGCATTTTGGGGCGATAATTCAAAACTAAAAAAAATAGTAAGTCGATGAAAGATCCTGTACAGCAATTTGAAGAAGAAAAAAAAGAACTGATTAAGGCAAATGATAATAACATGGCCTTGAAGGCCGCTGCGCATGCTTTTAATGTCGAATCAAACAAGGCGAAATATTCATACAACTTTACCTGGATGGGAAGGCCTATTATCCAATATCCGCAGGATATTATCGCAATGCAGGAATTAATATGGGAAATAAAACCTGACTTAATCATTGAGACCGGAATTGCACATGGCGGCTCCCTAATTTACTATGCATCTTTATTGGAATTAATAGGAAAAGGAGAGGTATTGGGAATTGATATAGATATACGCAAACATAACCGCAAAAAGATTGAAGAGCACCCGATGTATAAGCGCATCCATATGTTGGAGGGCTCATCTATAAGTGAGGAAACAATTGAGCAGGTGAAACAGTTCACAAAAAACAAAAGGACGGTGTTGGTTTGCCTGGACTCCAATCATACGCATGAACACGTATCGGCAGAACTTAATTTATATTCCCCATTTGTCACTATAGGCTCCTACATTGTAGTGTTCGATACCATTGTGGAGGATTTGCCTCCTCACTATCTGCCGGGTCGTTTTTGGGGGATCGGGAACAATCCAAAGACAGCTGTTCATGAATTTCTGAAGACACACGACCATTTTGTCATTGATAAGTCGATCGACAATAAACTTTTGATTAGCGTAAATCCCGGAGGATATTTGAAAAGAATAAAGTAGGATTCTATGGATGATAAAAAACCCTGGGTCACTTTTTGCATGACTACCTATAAGCGCCCGCAGTTTTTACAAAATCAACTCCGTTCATTATTAAAACAAACCCTTCAGGACTTTTCCATTATTATCTCTGATAATGATGTGGAAGCCAGTGGCGAAAAAGTAGTAAAGGAAATTAATGATCCCAGGATTTTTTATGAAGTGAATGAGAAAAATCTTGGTATGGTCAGGAGCTTTAACAGGAGCCTGTACAAGGCAAAATCAGAATATGTGGTAATGATAACAGATGATGATCCTGTATATCCTGAAATGTTAACGACTTTGCACGATTTAACGATTAAATATCCGGGGTATGGAGCGTACTACGGAGGATGCGACATTCTGTGTCTGAACCCGGAAGTAGCAACATCTTCAAGATTGAAAGTTGGGACCAATTCGTGCCTTGCAAACTTACCGATCGGTACGGTGAGAACCTATGAAGGATCTCAATTCCCGCTTGCTTATTTTAAGGGGGAGCTGGGATGTCATATTTTATGGTCAACAGGGATTGTAAGAAGAGACATAGCCCTTGCCATCGAAGGAATGCCTGACTTCGGCGCACCATATAATACTGATTTTGGCTACATCGTCCTGAGCGGAGCCCGGGAAGGGATGGTATTATTGAATACGAGTTTAGGATGCCAGGTAGTTCATGGTCAAAATTACGGTTATACCGAGGCCGATTTTGAAAAATTTTATATTACTCCCGACGCATTTTATGACTGGACGATCAGGCATTTACCCGCTTCAGTTAATATGGAGCAGCTTAAAGGACCTTTAAGAACCTTTATAGGAAGATGGGTAGTCGAATATGCAGTTTCAATAAAAAAATTCCTCAGAGATAAAAAGCTAAGCGAGCAAAATTTTAATCGGTGGGTCAGGAAGATCTTTAAAATTTCCTACTTGAAAAAATGGAGGATCAAATATTTTTTGGCATTGCACGCGCCTTTATTATTCGGTATAATAATATACTTAAAGAAAAGAACCGGACATAGTTGATAAACTTGAAGCGAAATTCAGGTAATGAATTACGTGACTAATCAATTCGGCAATCAGGAATCGGGCCCCTTGTTAGCCTCAGAATGAAGCTCTGTATTTTCACTATGCTCAACGATCTATTAACGGGGTAGGCTAAAATTTCTTAGAAAAGATATTTTTGTAGAACTTTTAAATTCCTGCAAAAAATAACTAATTATCTTCATTAACCATGAGGGGATTTACTATAATGAATTGCTCAAAGTTTTTATTTATAAACCATCTCCTTTACTGAAGTTTAAAAACCAATAAATGCAAAGATTCAGCATTATAATGCCGGTAAAAAATGGTGGTGTGTATGTAAAAGAATGTATCAAAAGCATCTTGTCACAAACTCTGCAGGATTTCAATTTAATAGTGCTTGATAATTGCAGCAATGATGGCACGTTGGAATGGATCCAATCTCTTCGGGATAAGCGTATAGTTATATACGCTTCAATGCAGCCCCTGTCAATTGGTGAAAATTGGGCCAGAATAAAGACTATTCCAAAAAACGAGTTTATAACATTGATCGGCCATGATGATATCTTAAATGAAAACTACCTCGAAGTCATGAATGGACTCATTGAAAGACACCCTTCAGCAAGCCTATATCAGGCACACTATCAATATATAAACAGCGAAGGAAAAATAATACGTGATTGTTTACCTATGGATGAAGTGCAGAAAGCTCACGAATTTATTGCCCTATACATGTGTGGCCTGATAGAGAGTACCGGTACCGGTTATATGATGCGCTCTAAAGACTATGACAATTGTGGTGGCATTAACCCTGAATTTAAAAATTTAATCTTCGCAGATTTTGCTCTTTGGATCAACTTAATAAGCCAGTCGTATAAAGCCACTTCGATTGAAACGACATTTCAGTACAGAATACACAATAGCGTATCCAAACTTACGAACGGCCAGGAATATCAGGAGGCTTTTTTTAAGTTTGTAGATTTTATAATAAAAAAAGAAAATGCAGACGGGAAGATAAAAATGGTTACCAAAAGATATGGTGGAAGGTTTCTGCTATATTTTTGCGAAGCGCTTTCCCACAGAATTCTTAAAACACCAAAACAGAACCGTCAAATTACCGTAAAAGATTTTATCGATAAATGTAAGAATTATGCCGGCGTATTAATTCCCGGACAGAATTTTACCCCGGAAAAGAAATTCAGGATTTCGATTGCAAAAAAAATTGATAATAATTTCTTATTAAGATACCTGTTTAAAGTATGGAAAAGCCGGAACTCTTAGTGAGTATAGGTAATATTTATCGGTTTCACAATAAAATCTTCTTTCTTTCGTATTCATTTCATTCAAAATTATAACGTAGTTTGCACACATGAAAACAGCTTTAATTACCGGTGTAACAGGCCAGGATGGAGCCTACTTATCAGAGCTTCTGCTCGAAAAGGGATACCAGGTTCATGGGATTAAACGGAGAAGCTCGCTTTTCAATACAGAACGTATTGATCATATTTATGAAGATCCGCACCGACCCAACCCAAAGTTCAGACTTCATTACGGGGACCTGACCGATTCCACTAATATTATCAGGATCATCCAGGAAGTGCAGCCGGACGAGATTTATAACCTCGGCGCAATGAGTCACGTACAGGTAAGTTTTGAAACTCCCGAATACGCTGCTGATGCCGATGGAATGGGCACTTTGCGTATACTCGAAGCTGTCAGATTGCTGGATCTTGCCGGAAAAACAAAAATCTACCAGGCTTCCACATCGGAATTATATGGCCTGGTTCAGCAAATACCCCAAACTGAAAAAACGCCGTTTTACCCGCGCTCCCCGTATGCTGTTGCAAAGCTTTACGCATATTGGATTATGGTGAACTACAGGGAAGCTTATAATATGTTTGCATGTAACGGAATACTGTTTAATCACGAAAGTCCGTTAAGAGGCGAAACCTTTGTAACAAGAAAAATTACCCGGGCCGTAGCAAAAATTGCACTCGGGTTGCAGGATAAAGTGTACCTGGGGAATCTTGACGCACAAAGAGACTGGGGGCACGCTAAAGATTATGTGGAGGCCATGTGGCTGATGCTCCAGCAAGATAAACCGGATGATTACGTAGTAGCAACAGGAGTGACTACCACAGTGAGAAAATTTGTAGAAATGGCATTTGCAGAGGTAGGGATCGCTATTGGGTTTGAGGGAGAGGGAATCAACGAAGTCGGGATAGTAAAAAGTTGTAAAAATCCAAACTACCAATTGAAAACGGGAACAGAAGTAGTGAATGTAGATAAAAATTATTTCAGACCCACGGAAGTGGATCTCTTAATAGGCGATGCCACAAAAGCCAGAACCCGGCTTGGGTGGCAACCTGCGCATACACTATCAGACCTGGTACGGGAGATGGTGGCATCGGATATAGACAAATTCAAAAAAGAAAAACATCTTCTCGATAGCGGATTCAGTGTAAAACCTTCTATTGAACATTAATACATGAATACCTCAGATAAAATTTATGTGGCAGGCCATCGCGGTATGGTAGGAAGTGCGATTGTGCGAAAATTAAATAAGGAAGGTTTCGCAAATATTATCACCCAAACTTCTTCCGGACTGGATCTGCGTAATCAGCAGGCTGTAAACGATTTCTTCAATAAAGAAAAACCAGTGTATGTTTTTTTGGCCGCTGCCAAAGTGGGGGGTATCATGGCAAATAATACTTACAAAGCTGAATTCATTTATGACAACCTGATGATCGAAAGCAATATCATTCATGCGGCATATAAGAATAATGCAGAAAAATTAATGTTTTTAGGATCATCGTGCATATACCCCAAACTCGCGCCTCAGCCGTTAAAAGAAGAATACCTGTTGAGCGGGCTTCTGGAACCAACCAATGAACCTTATGCCATTGCAAAAATTGCGGGCATAAAGCTGTGTGAATATTATCGCGAACAGTATGGATGTGATTATATTTCGGTAATGCCAACGAATTTGTACGGGCCTAATGATAATTACGACCTGCAAACCTCTCACGTATTACCGGCGCTAATACGGAAATTCCACGAAGCAAAAATAAAAGGCGCTCCTTCTGTACTGCTGTGGGGAAGCGGCGCTCCAAGACGGGAATTCCTTTACGTAGATGATCTCGCAACTGCCTGCCTGTTCCTGATGCAGCACTATAATGACAAACAGTTTGTAAATGTTGGTACCGGCGATGATCTCACCATTAAGGAACTGGCCGGGTTAATAAAAAATATTGTCGGCTACACCGGTAACATCGAATGGGATAGCTCAAAGCCCGACGGCACCCCCCGAAAATTGATGGACGTAAGCAGGATTCATTCGCTGGGATGGAAACACCAGACTGAACTTGAAGAAGGAATTAAAAAGGCATATGCTGATTTCCTTACAATGAATCCTGATTAATTCATGCCGTGAAACAATAAACTCCTGTAGCTTTTACAAAACGTCTCGCCGCTGAAGTGTCTTTTTGCATAAAGCCAGCTGTTTTTCCCAACTTCTTCCAATAATTGACGGTTAGCTGCAAGCTGCTGTAACACAAGTATCCCCTGCTCCACTATTATATTTTCATCAGGATCATTTTGCAATAAAAATCCATTTTCGCCATCGTGAATATAATCAGGTATGCCATCTACAGCCGTAGAGACCACCACCCTTCCGTGAGCCATCATTTCCATCACGGCAATAGGCAGCCCTTCATATGCCGACGTCAGCAATAATACATCTGACCCGGAATATATCTCATTCATCTTCTCTTTGTCCTTAATATTTCCATAGAATTTCGCATAGGGGCAGTCATCAGGGTCAATTACTTTTTCTACATCTCCAACAAAGGAAAACTCAACATTGCTCTTCATTTCAAACATCTTTTTGGCAATAGATGCAATAAGATGTACTCTTTTTTGCAGCGCACCCCTGCCCACATACACAACACAAAGTTTTTCATTTTTCGTCTTGACATATTCAGGTATATCTACTTTATTATCGATGAAATGCAACCGGCGGGAATATTCTTCAGAAATATGATTTTTTCTGTACAACTCCTCTGCGTCTCTTTTAATAGCAGGTGTGCTGAAAACCCTTGCATCCAGTTCTTTTATAAACCGCTGCGAATAATCAAACCATGTATTGAGATGACATACGTCTGCACACAACGCGCTTCTTTTAATATGAGGCAACACTTTATAAAAGTATAAGCTCTCGCCCCCGATCACTACAGGTTTTTCGACCTGGTTGATCCATGAGGCCACCACACCCCGATAAAAAATATTTACAACATGGTACCATTTATAATCTACATACCGGGATAGATCTATGCTGCGAACATTGGGTATTTGAAAATGATGAAGAAATTCATTGTTTTTAGGCCTTTTGGAAAATATTACCAGGGGGTATTTATTGCTAAAGCAGCTGCATAAATCATAATTCACCTTAACAGACCCGCCAATATCGGCTGAAGGTGAAAATATAAAAATCTCATGTTTTGTTTTTAATGCAAAAAAAGGAGAAAGCAATTTTCCCAGCCACACGATTGGATAAACAAACACTGCTTCCGCATTTCGCCTGAAAATGGCTGCCCTATAAGTCATTTCGAATGATAGTATTTATGCAATATTGACGCAATATAGTCATCGCCAAAATGAATATTTAATTTTTGAAAAACCGGTTTGGCAATGGAAATATCAATAGGATAGTTTTCACCCCGGTCTACTTCTGTGAAAATTGCTCTCCTGTTCAGGTGCTGTTCAATGCTTTTTACAATGAAGGGCACCGGATAATTTTTCGGATTTGCAATATTAATTAAGGAATTCATGTGCGTTCCTGTCTTTAAAAAATAATCGGCAACTGCGTACATATCATCTATATCTATGATATTCCGGTAAGCATTTCTCCACACCTTTAAAGGCTGGTTGGCAAGAATATTAAAGATAAAATAATTTAATAGCGTATAAGGATTGTTGGAAGTGCCGCCAAGGTTTGAAATTCTGAACAGATAAAATCTTGCAACATTGTTACGAATGTATTCTTCAATATTTCTTTTATGAACTACGTAGGGTGAAGCAGCCAAATCGCTATCCTCCACGCTGCAGGTGCTGAAATAAACCAGTATCTTATCAGGATACTGTTCAATTGTTTTTTTTAATAATTCAAATTCCCGGAGAAAGTTATCCTGGTCTGTGTCTTTTGAATTGGAAACACCCGACGCAAAAATCACAATCCCGTTATCCTCTTTGTAGCTGCTAAATCTTCTGGCAATCATTCCGTTTCCGATAACCATATTCCCTGCTTTAATGAATCGTATTAGTTTTACGGTTTACGAATTACGTTAACAACAATAGCTGCAATTAATAAAAGATATACCAAAATAGAAGCCACAATGGTGATGGTTCTGCCGGTATAAAAGGATTTTGGTTCAAACCTGAATTCAATTTCATGATCCCCGGCAGGTAGGTACATGCCCCGCAATACATAATCTGTTTTTACATAGCCGGCTTTCTTTCCGTCAATATACGCGTCCCAGCCAAAAGGATAATATACTTCGCTCATTACGGCAAATTGCGGCGTCGTGCTGTGGAATGTATAATCAATCTTATCGTTGAGATTTTGTTTCAGCCGGATATAAGCAGCAGAATCGTAAACCGGTGGCTGCTTGATCGCTGCCTGGTATCTTTTATCAACAACCGCCGTATCTTTCAGATGTGTGCTGTCCAGTGCATCCATTTCTTCATCGGCATTGTTGACATATTTGATTCCTTTTACCAGCCATGCATTGCCAAATGCATCCGGATTCAATTGTGCCAGGCGCTTGCCCGTTTGCGGGTTTTGCACTATAAAATATTTTGTATTGAGCATATCAAACACCTGCATGTTGCCCCGGCTTAGCTGGTTATCGATGATATCGTTATACAGACCCAGGATGGCAGGATGATAACCGCCAACAGAATTATGCCAATAAGATGTTTGCGCATCGGCGTCAAGTGCACGCGGATTCGATTCATTAAACACCCGAAAGTTAGCATGATCAGGATCTTTCAGGATTTGCTGATCTGCTTCATCAGGCACAAATGCCGCCTGGAAATCACTGTCATCTACAAAGCTGTCTGAATTTAAATATCGCGAAGCAACAGAAAGCAGATCAAACGACGAAAGAACAATGAGCCCGGCCGTTAATACTACAGCGTTTACTTTCTTTCGCACAAACAAGCCGGTCAGCACCACTGCTCCTGCAATCAATAAAATATTTCTCAGAAGATCGGCCCCCATCAAATCCTTTCTGTCTGTTTTAAGAGCGCTGATGAACTGGCTGCTGATCTGGTCGGCCTGCTGCTGCAGCTCAGAGGGCGCCTGCTGCCCTTGCGGCACCCGGCTCAAAATACTTTGCCTGAAACCATCGCGCAGCTGCTTATCATTATTACCGGTGAAGCTTCCGCCAAAATAAAAACCCGCCAGCAGCAACAATACTGCACCACTAACGTATACGGCCATACGAAGTTTTTTCCAGGCAAGCGCCCAATCTGTTTCGTTGATAAGCTTATTAACTGCCAGCATTCCCAAAAAAGGGAAACAAAGTTGCGGGATCACCAATGACATCGTCACTGCCCTGAACTTATTATAAAGAGGGAGGTGGTCAAAAAGAAAATAATTAATCTCTTTTAAATTCGCTCCCCACGCAAGAAGAATGGCTAATGCCGAAGCCGTAACCACCCACCATTTGTGCCCATCTTTTATGTAGAATAAACCGAAAATGAACAGGAAACAAATAATGGCACCCAGATACACGGGCCCGGCAGTAGATGGCTGATTACCCCAATAGATACTATAGGCAGCTTCCTGTGCAGCCTGATCCTGGGGCAAGCCCGCTTCAGTGAGTTTCTCTACAAATTTGGAGTCGTTGTATTGATTATCCCGGCTTCCTCCTCCATACAGGTCAGGCAAAATAAAGGTAAGTGTTTCACCCAGCCCATAGCTCCATCTGAAAGCCTCTTCTTTATCCAATCCCCCCTTGGTTTTATTCTCAGTTGGAACATTTTCGGTAAGTTCTGAGCGGCCGCCCCGGGTGCTTTCTTTTGCATACTCTGCCGTGGGCATCATGGTCACTGCGCTGCACGCAAGCCCCAATAAGCCCGCTAATAGCGCCAATACCCCGCTTTTAATGGCAACTCCTGCCTGTTTTTCTTTTATACTTTTTATTAAAAAAACGACAAACATAATGGCAGCGGTAATTAAAGTATAATACAACATCTGCACATGGTTTTGGCCGATCAGCAATGCTGCAAATACAGCAGTTACTGCAAAGCCGCTCCAGTAGCGTTTTTGAAATAGAAGTAGGATACCGGCTAAAACTGCAGGCATGTATCCGATAGACATCATTTCAGTATCATGCCCCACGGCAACAATGATCGGATCAAAAGTGGAATAAGCATAAGCAATACCGCCCATTATGCTGATCCACGGGTTGATGCCCGCTATAACGCATAAGAGATAGAAACAAACTGAAGCTAAAAAGAAAAAACTGATTGGCTTGGGGAGTCCGAATGTAATGACTTGCTCCAGATAACCCGCCAATATATGCGTACGTGCATCCAAAAAAATCTGGTAACCCGGCATGCCGCTAAACGCACTGTTTATCCAAAGCGGGTAATAGCCATATTTGTTATTAAACTCTTTAGATTGCTGTACCATGCCCTGCCAGTTCTGGATATCCTGCTGATACACTACCTTACCTTCGAGTGCAGGCCTGCAATAAATAACCGACACTATTAAAAATATCGCCACCGCTACCAGGTGCGGCAAAATTTTTTTGAAATTGAAGTTTTTCATCAAAAATTTTTCTTTTAAAAAGCAAAGTAAAAATTTTATAGGAAAGGGCTCAAATAAAGTTTGGAGCCGGGAATTTTACACTATTAACTTCTCCTCTGCGCCTGAATTTTTTCATCTTGCATTTTACACATAACTTACAACCGACAACAAACATTATGACCTTAAGCAGAATTTGGGCAGCCTTTATAATTGTATCTGTTTTGGCCGCCACATTTCAATGCATTTTTACGAAAGACAATTCCGACATCTTTGACCGGATGGTTGTCGGGAAATCAGGAGATACCTCTTATACACGCGCTATCGACTCATCGTCTGTCTCTGCCGGTATGCTGGACAAATTGCAAAGTGGCAAAACTTATACGGATGGAAATTACACCTATGCAAAATCTTCCTCCGGAGGTTATACTTCTTACAAAGAGCAAAAAGGGGACGGTATCATTGCCACAGCCAAATCTTCTGTAGACATTGCGATTAACCTCATTGGCATCATGGCCTTATTTCTCGGCTTTATGAGCATTGCTGAAAAAGCAGGCGGAATACGATTCTTATCAAAAGTCATTTCTCCTTTTTTTTCAAAATTATTTCCTGAATTGCCCAAAGACCACCCCGCCATGGGACATATGGTAATGAATTTTTCAGCAAACCTGCTGGGCCTCGATAATGCTGCAACGCCATTCGGCATTAAGGCAATGGAAAGCTTACAGGAGCTTAATCCGAAAAAGGATACGGCATCCAATGCGCAGATCATGTTTTTGTGCTTGCACGCTTCCGGTCTTACTTTAATACCGGTAAGCATTATCGCAATCAGGGCGTCCCTGAATACTTCAAATCCGACAGAGATTTTTATCCCCTGCATGATTGCGTCCTTTATAGCTACCATTGCAGCCATGCTGATCGTTTCCTTTAAACAAAAAATAAATGTGCTTCAGCCGGTAATATTGCTCTGGGTGTTGGGGCTCTCTGCAATCATTGCGTTACTTATTATTTATATAAAAAGATTAGATTATGCAGGCGTTCAAACATTTTCTGGTATCCTTAGCAACGGTTTGATCCTCCTGATCTTTTTATTAATTACCCTGGGAGGGTTATATAAAAAGATTGACATTTTTGGTGCGTTTGTGGAAGGGGCAAAAGAAGGGTTTGAGGTTGCTGTAAGAATTATTCCTTACCTCGTCGGCATGCTGATAGCGATAAGCATGCTGCGTACCAGCGGCACATTTGATGCAATGATAAATGGCATGAAAAATCTGTTTGCAGCTTTGGGAACAGATACCAGATTCGTGGATGGCTTGCCAACAGCATTAATACGTCCTTTAAGCGGCGGTGCTGCAAGAGGTATGATGATCGATGCTATTACTACGCACGGCCCAAACTCTTTTGCTGCAAGAATATCTTCTATTTTACAGGGAAGCGCAGATACAACTTTTTATGTTGTTGCCGTTTATTTTGGCGCCGTATCTGTAAAGAATACAAGATATTCAATCGGAGCAATGCTGCTGGCAGACCTCGCCGGTATACTTACGTCAATATTTCTGGCTTATTTATTTTTTGGAAGCAGCGCATAGTACAGGAATTAAAGAATAATCATAAACGATTAAAGGCTGTTTTTCTCAACGGCTTTTATAATTCAGACATTCATCCTTCCATCTAAATAAGTAATCTATAAGCAGTACCGGTATTTGCTTTTGTCAGGATTGCAAAAATCATATTGGATTGGTATAATAATCCGGCACCTGCATTCCCGTCAAATCAGATACCGCCCCCATCTGCAATTAATCATCTTTAAAATCAATATTTATGGTAGGCGGAGAAAAACAGTTAAGATATTTTAAAATTCTAATGAGCATTTAAAAAAGGTTGCCCAAAAAAGTTTGGGCAACCTTGCCTTTGAAAATGATTTTGATATTATTACCAATATTTCCCGGAAAGGCTCTGCGAGCCTGATTATAACCGGAAGCAGGTTTTCATATTATTAATTTTGGAGGTATCCATAATACTCAGCATCTGTTGCACAATCCCACCAAACAGGCATACTCCAGATATTGGGATCGGTAGCATGAGGATTTAATGCAAGTGTGTTGATTGAATTGTAATTTATTTCGTAGGTTGGTGGTAATGCCCAACGGCGAATCCAATACCTGGGGTCATTTGGAGAGCTTCCTGTCAACTGAGCCTGGCCTGTAAATAAGGGGCCTCTTTGATAGCCAGGGTAAACAACTCCAAAACTCCCTACATCACCGGCGCTAAAATCAAACCGGCGCATATCGTTCCAGTTTTCAATGCTGCAACCCATGGCAATATATTTTTGCAGCATGATGTCTGACATTGTCAAATCACCCTGGCTTTGTGCAACCGCATTGCTCGCAAGATATGCGTCAATATCATTTTGATCCATAGGTTCCATATCAGGAATGGTAGCGCCGGCAGCATTTTTGTCAAAACCGGCACCTTGCCATTCTGTGAGTTTTGCCTGCATCATATCCATATGCGCCCGGATGCCTGCAAGATAGGCAGTATAGGCATCTGCAGGATCGCCTTTTCTCATATAAACTTCCGCTTTAATAAAGCACATTTCATGGTAAGTCAAAATCTCCTGATCAGAAACAGGGCGAACCTGGAAGGAACCTGTGGAACCAACAACACCGGCATTATATGCGTCTAATGAAGGATACCAGTTCACATCGTTTGCAGGTTGATTAGGATTGCCGGATGTGGCAAGGGCGTTGCTTCGCATGTTTACATAAACAGTATCTCCGGCGTAAACATAGTTGCTGCTGTTTATATAGATAGATCCTGCAGGATAGGTGACTGATACCTTATTTCCATCAACAGTATAAGCACGGCCTGCCTGTTGCTGGGCAGCAATAAAATTGGCGAGATCAGTTCCATCGGCAATGGTATACGCGATTGTTTTATCCGTAACAGCATAAGCAGCCGTTTGAATAGAAGTAGGGCCTCCTTTTTGCAAACGTGCTGCCGCGCCATAAGAATCAACCCCAATTGAACGATTCCAGGTATAAGAGCTTACCTGGCCTGAACTATTAAGTTTAACATTCGCCATAGACGCAGGCACAATTTTAGACATGCGGGGATCTATAACACCGGAGCCACGCATATTTGTCAATAAGTTGTAATAGTACTGGGAAGTGCGAATAGCATTGCCATAAGCCGCATAATCGAAGTTGCCATTGGTTACCACAGGGTCTCCTTCAAGGTAGTCAGTTACAGTGCTGTTGTTAAGCCCGGGCCCTATTGTATTATCGGCATTGGATTGAGGGCCTTGTGATAAACAGTATAGAATAGAATCCGCATTAAAGAGGTCCGCTTTTTTAGAAAGTTTAAGCATATAGCGGGCTTTTAATCCCCAACATAATTTTATCCACTTGCTTACATCTCCTCCATTCCACAAATCTCCGGAAGCAAGTGACGGAGCTCCGGCTTCCTGTGTTTTATTGAACAGGCTGATAGCTTCATTCAAATGTGCCATACATCCGTTGTAAATAGTTTTACCGTCATCAGGTTTAGGACTTGGATTTCCTGTTCCTGCTTGTGTGTAAGGCATTTCACCGTACAGGTCCAGCATTTCCATATAACCTAAAGCATTGAACACGTCAGCCACAGCCATATAGTGGTAGGCTCCTTGTTTTTCGGCGGAATTATATAAATCAACTACATTGGAAGATACTTCTACAAACCATGTCTGATAGGGAGTTGTTGAAGCGGCATTAGAGCACTGCCATGTTGTGGCAAATGCATTACTGGAAGAAGACGCACTATTACTGTAATAAACCCCTGCAATGAGTGAAGTGCGATAATTGGTAACCCCTGCTGTATACTGATAAAAATGTTCAATCCAGGGCACGCGGTTTTGAATCAATACGCTTTGATTGTTTGGATTATCCGGGTCTGTATTAACGTCTAACCACTTTTTACAGGAGGCTAAACTGATTACGAATATGCAACCCAGTACAATATATATTGTTTTTCTCATGATTTATATTTTTGAATTTAAAACTTAAGATTTACTCCGAACGTGAAACTTGCTACAGCAGGCACTCCCAGGTAATCAATACCTGTAGAGCCTGAACCTCCTGTTCCTCCTGCCGCGCTTACTTCAGGATCCATTCCCTTGTAGTTTGTCCACGTAAACAAATTAGTACCTACCACTGTTGCTGAAATTCCTTTGAAAACTTTTTGATTCTTCAGCATACTTGTGAAGTCATAAGTCAATGACAGGGAGCGCAGTTTTAGCCAGTTTACTGAAGTAATGAAATTATAAGAGTTAGCTGCATAGTTGGACCAATATTGTTGAATCATATTAGTACCGGAATATGTTGTACCAGCGATAGTATATGACTGGTTTGCATTGTAGGTTACAGTGGTATCAGCTCCTGTCCCGCTGCTGACGCCGGTTAAAGTCACCGATTGGCGATCGTTCAATAAGGTCTTTTTGCTTAACCCGTTTAGGACCATAGCATATTCTGTACCATTAAATACATCTCCTCCTATCCGGATATCGAGGAGGAAGGACAACCTTAAATTTTTGTAACGGAAATTATTTTCAAAGCCGCCAATGAAATTCGGTTCACGGTTACCCACCACCAGAACAGAAGGGTCAATTTTATATAATCCCGTTTTAGTATCTATCTGGTAGCTGCCGTTTGGAATTTCTTTCCCGTTTGCATCAACTGCGCGCAAATAAGATTGACCAGTCATTCCCAAAAAATAACCACCGTTAGGAATGGATGCTGCTTTTATGGTTCCAAATTGAGCGTCTGTCGGGTAAAAATAAGATACCCCCGGAAGGAAAGCACCTAATCTGCCCTTATTGTAAGAGAAGTTTATTGTCATATCCCATCCAAAGTCCTTTTGCGATATTGCTCTACCTGTAAGCGCTATTTCCATACCATTGTTAATTACCGAGCCGGAATTAAGGGCGCTGAAAATAAACCCGCCGGATTGGGCTAAACGGGGTTGCGCAATTTGATTTTGCGTTTCATTATGATAATAGGTATAATCCAAACCGATACGGTCATTCAAAAATCTAAATTCTCCTCCCACTTCCCATGAAGTCTGAATTTCAGGTATCAAATCAGGATTACCTGAATAGTACTGATTACCAACACCCATATAAGAACCAATAGTAATCGGAGGATTTTCGTAAGTGTTCGTAGCATAGGGATTGGCATCTTTACCCACTCTGGCCCAGCTTGCCCGTAGTTTACCGAATGAAAGAATATTGTTTGCGGGTAACAATTGTGTAAAAATAAAAGAACCGCTGACAGAAGGATAAAAATAAGACCAGTTCTTTACAGGTAGCGTGGATGACCAGTCATTGCGCCCTGTTGCGGTCAGATATACCAGGTCTTTATAAGATATGCCCACTTCTCCATAAACTCCTACGAGGCGTCTTCTGGTTGTCGCATCAGTAAAAAATTTATTGGTGTTCTGCATATTATTAAAGCTAATGGTACCCGGTGTACTAAAGGCATATCCCCAAAGATTTTGAGTTTTTGTATCAAAATCCTCTGAAGTAGTTCCTAACAACAGGTGCGTATCAAAATCCCCGAATTTCTTGTGAAAATTACTCATCACTGTTGTTGTGATATAGGTATAGTTAACCATGTCTTTGCTCAGGCGTCCGTTTTGATATAACGGGGCCAGCGCAGAACCAGGAGCTATATAAGTATAGTCATTGGTAGTGTACTGGTCATAACCTACGCGTCCTGTAATATCCCACCAATTGGCAACTTTAAAATTTCCGTTGATGCCACCTGTGAAACGGTTGGTTTTTGATGTTAAGTTATCCTCATTAATGATCCAGTAAGGATTGTCAATATCGCCTTCCAAAGCAAGAGTCCCGGCATATATCCGATGTTGCGTTCCATCAGGATTTATATAATTTTTGATATTATATGTTGTGGGCCAACCGTACAAGGCCTGCATACTTCCAACTCCACTATATCCGAGTCCTGCCCATAAACCTGCCGTTGTTAAAGTTCGATCAGTGTTGGCAACGGAATAAGCTGCGTTTGCATTCAATGTCAAACCACCATATTTCTGTTCGCCGTTAAAACGAAAAGTTGTTTTGTCATATCCCGTACCGGGTACAATACCTGTTTGTTTAAAATTAGATCCTGATAAAAAAAACGAGCTGTTTTTTGTACCGCCGGATACGTTTACGTTATTATCATAGATAGTGCCATGCTGAAAGAAATTACCGATATTGTCATATATCGTACTGTCGGCAGGAATCTGTGGCCCCCATGAGTTATAAACACCATCCGTAGTTAAAACCCCGTTGCTGGAATAGGAGCCCGGACCAAATTTGGTTTGCACCTCAGGTAATTTATCCGCCCATGAGGTGCTTATTTTACTATTAACGTCTACCACTGTTCTCCCTTCCGCCCCCTTCTTGGTAGTAATAAGAACAACACCATCAGCCGCACGGGAACCATATAAAGCCGCTGCTGCAGCGCCTTTTAAAACCGACAAGCTTTCAATATCCTCGGGGTTGATATCCATGACACGGTCTGAGTACGTTGTATTGCTGCGTGACAAACCATCAGTACCTGTGTTACCGGTAACGGTTGTGGAGTTATCATAGATGATACCATCTACCACGATTAACGGCTGATTTTGCCTTGTCTCTGATGTTGAGGTGCCGCCTCGCAGCGTGATGGAAGCGCCTGCGCCTGCGGAACCACTGAACTGGGTGATATTTACACCCGGCACTTTACCTGCAAGGGAATTGATGATATTGGTATTTTTATTTTTCATCAATTCGTTCGCGTTTAGCTGAGTAACTGAATACCCTAAAGATCTTTGTTCCTTTTTGATTCCCAAAGCTGTTACCACCACTTCATTCAGTTGTTGTTGTTGCTGGAGCAGGCTAACGCTTATCTCATCGTTATTGCCCACGGCAATTTCCTTTGTCTGAAAACCAATTGATGAAAAAACAAGCACCTGGCCTTTGGAAGCATGGATGGTATAGCGTCCATCCTGGTCTGTTTTTGTAGCTATACGTGTTCCTTTCACAGAAACTGTTACATCCTTTAAACCAGTCGTTCCATTTTCTGAAGAAACAACGCCGGAGACGGTTTTGGTTTGTGCCATCAGTGGCAATGACCACAAAATCGCTATCCCCGAAAGGAGCATTAATTGCAGAATTTTTTTCATAGCATTTGTTTAGTTTGTTAAAGATTCATGTTTCCAAAAAACGATCGCTAATCGTAACAGGAATTGTTCCGAGGAATTGGATTGTTAGTCGGTGTTTGTCAGGGTTTACGGTAAATATTTTTTCGACGCTTCGTCACGTTCATCTCCGGTTTTGCTTTAACTCCGCGCTCATAATATCTGAATACCACTATGCCTGTAAGGCTGCAACAACGGATCATCGGCAGGCAGTTCTGTAATCAGTGTATCAATTTTGCTGCAGTCGCACACCTGGATCGGCTGTTGCGAATTAATTTTTTCTGAAATAGTCAGACAAATCAACCTGTTTGCCGATTCAATCATCGCCTTTTTTATCTGCACTACTTCCCAGTCATTATCCGATACGCCGTGTTGCTGGTTAATGGCATTTATTCCAAGAAAGCACATATCCGCTCTTAGCTCCCTGATCTTTGAGATAGCTTCGAGTCCAACAGTGATCTTTGAGTTCTTGGAAACTTTTTCTCCGATAGCAATTACTTCAATATTCGGATGACTGATATATTCAAAAAGAACCGGTATGCTTCCGGAAATAAATGTAGCATGAAGGGAAGGCGGCAGCGACCTCGCCAGCTCAATTATGGTAGTACCTCCGCCTGTAAGGATAAACATGCCGTCTTCTATAAGCGAAACGGCCTTTTGTGCAATTATCTTTTTTTGCCGGTAGGCATATACCTCCTGCGAGGTATTTATACCATGATGAAAAGATGGAGAAAGCGCTCCTCCGTGAACCTTGATTATTTTGCCTTCATCGGCCAGTTGCTGAAGATCTCTGCGGATGGTATCGTCTGATACATCAATTTGCTGACTAAGGTCTGCTGAAATGACTTTATTGTGGAGGTTTACCTGATGAAGAATATAAGCAAGTCTTTCAGTTTTGAGCATTGGTCATTCAATTGACATCAAAACTAAGTTAAAAAATACTTAAAACCGCAAAAACCGTAAAAAAAAGTTAATAATAAGTGCAAAAAACCGCAAATTCATGCAAGATATACCTATTTCCCTCCAAGCCTGTCTTCTTCTTCCTCTCCCATATCTGCCGATGGCTCGAAGATTTTAGCCATGTCTTTTGCCTTGTAGATAAGCCTGTCATATTTGTTGCCCAATACTATGATGGTTGCAGAATCCTGTATGAGCCGCAGGAAAACTGCATTATTACCATGCCACCAGCCATTGTGATATATCACTTTCTTGCCATCCGGGTAAACGAACATTCTCCAACCATAACCGTAATTCCTTACGCCTGGCTTTTCATTGCTATAAGGAGTAAAAGCTTCTTCTATTGTTTGCTTTGTAAAAAGCTGGCTGGTATATAACGCCTGGTCCCATTTTAGAAGATCTTCGGGAGTGCTGTAAATATTTTTATCGCCAAAACCGGTATCGAGAAAAGTCATTCTTTCCAACCGCCCGCGGTCATCAAACGAAGGCATTGCCCTTGCACTGTCTGCCATAGAGAATACATAAGTATCGTTCATATGAAGCGGCGTAAATATTTGCTGCTGCAGGAAATCGGCGTAATGCATGCCGGATACTTTTTCAATAATCAGTCCGAGCAGCGCATAATTGGTGTTGCAATATTCAAAATGAGTGTTGGCATGGCTGGTAATGGGCGGATGATACTTTATCAGGTAATCCAGCACATCCTGGTTGCTGCAATATTGTTTTTTATTCCAACCCAGTTTATCCATAAAATAAAGATAATTGGGCAGGCCGCTCCGGTGGCTTAATAATGATTTTATCTGTACCCCGTCATAGGGAAAATCCGGAAAGAATTTTTTTACGTCATCATCCAGGCCCAGCTTGCCTGCCTGAACCAGTAACATTGTTGCCATTGCAGTAAAAGTTTTTGAAACCGATGCAATGTGAAAAGCGCTGTGGCTGTTCAGCGAGTCTTTCTTACGCAGATTAAAATAACCGTGGTAGTCTTCAAACACTACATGACCGTTTTTGGCTACCAATATGCCCCCATTGAACCCATACTTTAATAAATGATTTATATAGTAATCCTGCACCTCGTCATGATACCTGACAGAATCTGATTTTGAAAGCCCCCCTAAATAAGCGGTATGATTAATAGTTGAATCGGGAGCGATTGTTTCCCTTTTCCCGGCAGTGCCGGAACTGCAAGACGCTGTAATGGCGGATACAGCTATTAAAAACAGAAAAAGCCGGATATGATTCATTAGTCAATATTCATAGATTAAGGAATTATATTTGCAATATTACAATAGATAAATTATATGGCTGAGAAAAAAGTGACGAGTTATCCTAAAGAAAAAATTAATATTTTATTTCTCGAGAACATCAGTATAACGGCGGCGAAGAAATTTTATGATGCAGGCTACACTTCAGTAAAACAAATACCCGCCGCGCTTAACGAAAAAGACCTGATTAAGGAAATCAGGAATATTCATTTAATAGGCATCCGCTCCAAAACAAAAATTACACAGGAGGTATTAGACAATGCTCCCAAACTGCAAGCTATCGGATGCTTTTGCATTGGTACCAACCAGGTAGACATCAAAGCGGCAACTAAAAAAGGTATTACCGTTTTTAACGCACCTTATTCCAACACCCGTTCTGTTGCTGAACTGGTAATCGCTTCCTCTATCATGCTGATCAGGAAAATTCCTGATAAAAACAAAGCCGCACATGAAGGTATCTGGAACAAAGTATCCACAGGCAGCCATGAACTGCGCGGGAAAACATTGGGGATTATTGGTTATGGAAATATTGGCTCGCAGGTAAGCGTGCTTGCGGAAGCATTGGGCATGAAAGTTATTTTCTACGACATAGAAACAAAAATGCCTCTTGGCAATGCAATTCAAAAAAACTCACTGAAAGATACATTTAAAGAGGCAGACATTGTTACACTGCACGTTCCCGACCTGCCCGCTACCCGGAATATGATCAATAAAACAACATTAAAATACTTCAGGCCCGGCGCAATGCTCATTAACTATGCGCGCGGAAAAGTGGTGGACCTGGATGCACTCAGGAGCTCCTTATTAAATAAAGATCTTGGCGGGGCGGCTATTGATGTCTATCCGTCGGAGCCGGAAAAAAATGGCGATCCTTTCGTAACGCCCCTGCAGGGATTGGGGAATGTAATATTAACGCCGCATATAGGCGGCTCTACCGAAGAAGCACAGGCAAACATTGGCGAAGATGTAAGCAGTAAACTATTTAATTACCTCGAAAAAGGAATTACGTATGGCTCACATACTACACCGGCGCTCAGCCTTCCGCCGCAGGAAGGAACACATCGCATTTTGCATATCCACAATAATGTACCCGGTGTATTATCAGAAATAAATACACAGTTGTCACAACATAAAATAAATATTCTCGGGCAATACCTCAAGACAAATGATGAAATCGGTTATGTAGTACTCGATGTAAATAAAAATATCTCAAAAGAGGCGCTGGAATTATTAAAAAATGTGAAAGAAACCATTCGGGTAAGATTATTGTATTGAATAGTTAATTGGTGAATTGGTTTACCGGTTAATTAGTTAAGTGGTGATCGGTTGACTCGCTCATTGGTTGATTGGTTGTTTGTATATCTGAGATTATCTGTTATTAGATTGAGAATAAGCTCCTGTTCATTCGCTAATCTCCAATTACTATTTACTAATCTTTATTGACATTAATTTATGAAAATCATAATCATCGGCGGCGGATTCGGGGGATTAACTCTTGCAAGAAAACTCAGCAGGAAAAGAGATTTTGATATTACTCTTATTGACCGGTTCAACTTTCACCAGTTTCAACCTTTGTTTTACCAGGTAGCCACAGCAGGGCTTGATGCAAGCAATATCTCATTTCCCTTAAGAAAGGCTTTTCACGACGACAGGAATGTTCACTTTCGGATGGCAGAAGTAAAATCCATCGATATCGCGAACAACCAGGTGATCTCTGATGAACAAATTTTTTCTTACGATCTGCTTGTGATAGCAACGGGCGCCGATACAAACTTTTTTGGCAACAATCAGCTCATGGCTCATACCTACCCGATGAAAAGCACTGTGGAAGCGTTGCAGATAAAATATCGCCTGCTGAAAAACATGGAAGATGCCTTGTATGAAAAAGATGAAAAAAAATTACAAAGCCTGATGACCGTAGTTATAGTCGGCGGCGGACCCACCGGTGTGGAAATGAGCGGCGCTATAGCAGACATGCGGAGGTTTGTTTTCCCTAAAGATTACCCTGAGCTGGATTTTTCAAAAATGAAAATTTATTTGCTTGAAGGCAGTCCGCGTACGTTGAATGCCATGAGTGAAAAATCGAGCACGGACTCACGTGATTATCTGACCAAATTAGATGTGATTGTAAAAACAGGAACCGTAGTAAGTAACTACGATGGCCAAACAGTTACCACTCAAAATGGTGATACCATAAATTCTTCTATGGTAATATGGGCTGCAGGCATTAAGGGAAATGTACCGGGCGGTATTGACAAAACAATAATTGTAAGAGGCAACCGCATCACCACTGACCGCTTTCATAAAATAACAGGAACGCAAAATATATATGCCATCGGCGATGTAGCTTATATGGAAACAAATCTGTATCCGCACGGCCATCCCCAGGTGGCGTCCGTAGCAATTGCACATGCAAAATCACTGGCAAAAAACCTGGTTGCATCAGCAAAAGGAAATGCCCCGGAAGAATTTGAATACCGTGATAAGGGTTCCTTGGCTACCGTAGGGCGCAATCTTGCAGTGGTAGACATTCCCAAACCCAAAATTCATTTGAAAGGCTTTATTGCCTGGTTCTTCTGGATGACGTTGCATTTATTCCTGTTGCTCGGCGTTAAAAACCGTCTTGCCGTATTTGGCAACTGGATTTACAATTACCTTACCTACGATCAGAATCTCAGGCTGATATTTAAAGTTTTTAAGAAGCCGCAATAACATTCAGAGCAGCCAAGGAGTCAAGAGCAGCAAGAAGCAGAACGCTTCATGTATTCTTAACTTCTTAATGGTTTAAAACCGGACTATTTTAATTTTCCAAACGGTTAAACTCACGTTGTGGGTAATAAAATAACAAATTCAGTTCCCTGGCCTTCCCTTGTTTCTGCTTTTATCTCTCCGCCATGAGCCTTAATAATATCATAACTTAAGCTCAATCCCAGGTACATTTCAGAAAAGCCATCATCATTATTCGTCTCAGCCAGATAAGGAATGGTACGCCTGTAATATATTTCGGCACTATCTGTTTTACCCGTTTTTTCTCAATACATTGCCAAGATTACCAAAGACAATGCCCAAATCTTCGGCCCTGTTTTCCGGCAGCGCTATCTGATTTGTCTCCGAAGATAGCTACAAATGTTTAATAGCATTATACATATAGAGAATCCTGCAACAGCATATCACACAATGCATCAATACCAACTGCTGAACTTTATATATCTTCAAATGCTTATTACAACAAAAATTGCTCTTTCAAAATTTTCGTAACTTTTATTTTTTCTTTTGTAAACTATTATAATGAATTCTTCTTCATACGAACGATACCAGCGCCAGATCATCCTTCCTGAATTTGGTGAAGAAGGCCAGCAAAAGCTGTCGCAGGCAAAGGTGCTGGTCATTGGTGCAGGGGGACTGGGTTGCCCGGTGCTGCTATACCTCGCAGCAGCAGGCGCAGGTACGCTGGCAATTGCGGATGATGATGTAGTAGCGCTGAATAATCTCCACCGACAGGTGCTGTATTCGGTAAAGGATATCGGCCTATCAAAGGCGGTAACGGCTGCGCGAAAATTAAATGAGCTAAACCCGGAAATTAAAATCATTCCCTGCAATACAAGATTTACAACAGATACTGCACTTGAGCTCATCAATGAATTCGATATCATCCTTGATGGTACCGATAATTTTTCAACCCGTTATATGATTAACGATGCCTGTGTATTGCTTGATAAGCCGCTTGTGTACGGCGCCATTTCGCAATTTGAAGGACAGGTGGCGGTATTTAACTATTCTGCAAATAACAACGCGGAAAAAATTAATTACCGTGATATTTTTCCTCATCCGCCTAAAGAAGATGAAGTGCTCAATTGTGCGGAAGCCGGCGTACTTGGGGTATTGCCGGGAATAATCGGCACCATGATGGCCAATGAAACGATAAAGATGATCACCGGCATTGGAGAAGTGCTCAGCGGCCGGTTATTTACATACAATGCCTTAAACAACCAGGTTTATATTTTAAGCTTATCAGCCGCTGGTGAAACAAGGTCTCTTATACCAAAGAATAAAGAAGAATTCGTAAAAACAGATTATGTATGGCTTTGTTCTTCCCCGCACCCCGAAGCGGAAATAGATATTGATACATTCAATGCAATTCTTGCCCATGAAAAAACTGCAGACATTATCGATGTGCGTGAGCCCACGGAAATACCGGCTGTAACTGAATTCGATACGATAAAAATTCCATTGGGGCAATTAAATGACCGGTCTGATTTGATACAATCAGATACTGTTATCGTATTTTGCCAGACCGGTAAAAGAAGCTTGCAGGCCGCGAGAATATTGTCCGGCATTTTCGGAAATACAAAAAAGATATATAGTTTGAAAGGAGGAATAGTACAATGGAAGAGGCAGCGCGAAATGATATAAACAATGAAAATGCCTTTAGCATTCCATATTTCATCAATCAGCGAACTGCACCGAATACACCATGGGCAAATAGTTGTTCAGCACCTGCCAGCTTTCGCCGCGGTCAGGAGAATAAAATAAATTTCCCGTAGTAGTGCCAAATGCCACGGCATCTCCCGACGAAGCCAGCGAATGGCGATATACAATATCAAAACAATTTTCCTGCGGCAATCCTTTTCTTTGCTCTTTCCATGTTTTGCCGCCATCATCCGTTCTGCAAATGCAAAGAGCCCCTTTAATTGCAGTGCGGGTAACATCGCTGTGTGCAGGCGCCACCCAGGCCTGGTTGGCGTTATCATCTGCCACAGCAATGGCAAAACCAAAGTAGGCGGGACCTTCAGACTGATCAATTTCTATCCAGTTTTTTGCTCCGTCTACAGAACGGAATATGCCGCAATGATTCTGTTGCCACAGCACATCCGGATTGGTACGGGCCGCCACTACGATATGCGGATCATAACCCGTTTCTGCATTGGGATCGGGAAGAAAATTTGCATTCATTCCTTTATTGCGAATGCTCCATGTTTTACCTGCATCTGTGGTTTCGAACACACCCGCGCAGCTAATGCCGATATGCACATGATTCTCATCGCGCGGATCCACTACTATCGAATGAATCCCCGGCAAGTCGCGGCCCCCGCCAAACCATCCCTCTCTGCGTGTAGGATGATGCCATAGTGATTCCACCAACTGAAAACTATTGCCGCCATCTTCACTGATAAATAATCCGCCGGGGTCGGTGCCGATCCATAAACGCGATGGATATTTTTTACCACCGTGCGCCATAGACCAGAGATAGCGCGTAGTAGCAGGCATCCCATCTTTCACTTCTTCGCCTTCCGGGTAAGCAGGCGCTGCTATTTCCTCCCATGTTTCTCCCCTGTCGGGTGAGCGGTGCAGCTTTACTCCCCAATGGCCATGATCGAGGCAGGCCCACCAGGTTCCCGTTCGTTCATCTGCATAGGCAATGGAAACAGGAACACCTTCAAAAGAAAGATTTTCTGCTGACCATTTACCATTCTTAAACCGGTAAGCGATCAGGCCCTTGCGGGTGCCAAGAAGAAGAGTGGGTTTCATTATAAATGATTTTGTTTATCCGCCTGATAATGCCTGCATGATGTAGATATCGCTGCCCGGGGTAAAAGGATCACTCAGCGTTTTCCGGTCATGAATCATCTTACCATCAATAAAAATATTTACATGTTTTCGCAGGCTACCCTGTTCATCCAATATATAAGAAGAAATGCCGGGATAATGTGTTTCCAGTTCAGCGAAAATTTCCCGAAATGATTTTCCTTCTGCCGATACTCCTTTGATGCCGGGAAAAAATCTCTTCAATGCATAAGTAAATTTAACGTTTGGCATTTTTGTCAGAATGAAATTTCTAAGTTAATAAAAATCGGGAACAAGATGAACAAAGCCTTTATTGGTTCTGTACCGTTATAGTATGCGCATCCCCTAAAATACATGCGGCTGTTGAGTTGAATGAGGCGCAGGCCTGAGTACCGGCTGCGTTTTTTTATTTTTCTTACTGAATATTTTCTTTACCTGCACCGTCTTATCATGCAGCCAGTGCTTACGCTTTTTCTGGGCAGATACTGTAAAGGATAATGCTGATATGATCAACAGAAGAACAGCTGACTTGTATTTCATGACGATATTTTAAAAATGCCGGGTAATTTTTTTTCAATAATCACCGCCTTAAAGAAAACACATCGCCTGCCAAAACGATTACCTAAGTTACCAAACTTCTGCTTCAATTACTATTCTTCAAATTGTCGGGGTGCTGCTTGGATACTATAGTTATGGTTCATGAGCTTACATAATATGTCGTTTTTATTCAGAAACTGATTTGTCTAAAATTTGTTTTATCAATTGAGGCCCTATCAGTTCAATATCTTTATCTTGAAAAACCCTACTGACCCTTGTTTTTTTCTGTTTTCGGCATAAATTGTTTGAATGTATCGCCACGTAATCCGATCCTTAATGTTTCCAACGGAATTACATCATCAGGCGATATATTGCCCAGGTTCACGTTAGCGCCAAGCAAGGCTATAAACCACGCCTGCTGGGCTTTATTCGGCGCTTCCCAAAGTATTTTATCTTTCGGAACATTAGTAAGTATTTTATTGATCAGGGCAGAGTGGGCATTCCCGTTAGGACGATAGATACCAACGGTTCCACTTTCCCTCGATTCGGCTATTACTTTCCATGCGCCCGCTTCTATTTCTTTGTTCATCATCGAAATCCATCGCTTTGGGTGAATGATTACACCCGCCTCCTTAGAGCCGACTTCTGACAGTACGGTAAATTCCTTTGACAGCTCTTTTATGTAGCGGCATTTGTCCTCGTGCGGCATTTGCACTGAACCATCGGATACTTCGACATATTCTATTTTGAGTTTGTTCAACAAACGCCGGTAGTCATCAAACATGCCCCGCACAATAAAGGCTTCAAAAAGAGTTCCTCCAAAATAAGTTTTTATTCCCGCCTCATGATATATGTCTAATTTCTTATTCAGATCCCTGGTTATAAGTGAAGTACCGAAACCCAATTTGACAATATCCGTATATTCATCGCCAACACTTACCAAATCCAAAGTTTGACGCAGGCTGATTCCTTTGTCCATTACCATTGTAATACCACTTTCGCGTGGCTTATCAGTTCTCCGGGGCAATCCGGGGAGTTTAAAGTTCTGCATTATTCTTTGTTAACTTAATAAGAAATATCAAAGGTGTTGCCTGACATCTTAAATACGTTGGTATACTACCCCTCAGCCGGCGCAAGCGTTCCGCTTGTGCCCTTAAAGCAGCATCAATCATTAAAGATACTGAGTCGGGATGTTTTATCAAAAGCTTAAGTATATTCAGTAAGAATCCGGCGAAAGCAATGGCGCAAGTATAGTTACGCTTCAGACCGGACAACTAAACCTGCATCAGGTAAACTTCTTATATACCCGGCCTAATGCATGGGCTTTAAAACCCCGGGACCACCGCATGCGACACAAAAGAATTTGTTTTAAACAGAAGAACTTTTTAACTTAACAGGGATTTCTTTTCCTGTGTAAACCATAATTCCCTTAATAAACACTTTGCCCGTACAGGTGAATCACTGCTTGCATCTGCCCTTGTAATTTTTCTATAACAGGAAGTTATTCTGTTATTTTTGAAATAAACCAGGTAATTATGAAAATATTGCATGGCATTATAGGACTTGCCTGCATATGTATATGCCAGCTCGTTGCCCAACAGGTAATGGGCCAGCAGCCTACTTTAAAGCAAAGTATGGCCGACCTGAAAAAAGCATTTCATCCTGACAAGGCTTTTATTATGCCATTTAAAGATACCACCAACGACGACCTGAAAGCATTTTTATTTTCCGTGCAGGGTACCAAAGGAGTTACAGGGGCAGCGCTATCGCTGAAGGGCGGGAAAGCGGTAATAACAGTAAATACCAAAAACAGCCTGCTGAGCGTATGGAATAACATGGAAGCGGAAATTCACAACCGCTACAAGGTGACTGACCGTACTCCGGATGGCTTTATTATTGCAGACAGTTACCAATCGAAATAAAATGATACTATATTAATTACAGCTAAACCATTTAAAATGCGCTATACATTACAATTCCATATTGGCTTCTGCGCCTGCTTACTGGCTGCAGCAGTCGCCAGCGGGCAAAAGACCACTGCTACCAAAAAGGCAGCAACAGATACCAGTGCAGCCATGCCAAAAACCAAAACCGCCAGGATGATCACTGATGCAGGCGGCTACACACAAATGGCCGGAGATGTAAAGGCAAAGCTGAAAAATCTTTTTCCCGTAAAGGCAGGCGACACTATTTTTTTTGTGATACCCAACATTACCTATACTGATCCCAATCTTAAAACATTTAAGCAAAAACTATCAGCCATAAAAAATACCAGGGATCTTACATCCGGCTACAAGAATAACACTGCCGTTGTAAAAATATTATTCAAAGGCGGAGATGCCTCTACTTTATACGATCAGATGGATGACGGGCTGAAAGACATGTTTGTCCCTGAAGATATAGAAGGCAACCGCGCCATATTAGATTATAAATCGGGCACGCCGGCAGATTCAAAAGATGGCGGCAAGCCAATGACGGTTACCAAGGTAAACTAAGCCGGCGCTCCGGGATAATTAAACAACCACATCACCTGCCATTAACTACAGAAAGCAACAAGGGCACCTGGTAAATCTCACAAAATAATCCCGTCTGCTGATTCAATAAAACGGGCCGCTATGAGATATCACAAATTTGCCCCGGTAAACATTTGTGTACTGCACTTTGCTGATGCACACCTGCATTATTAAAAATCATTATGGTCCGGCTAAATTTCAATCAATCTTCTGGAAAGATTGACGGGAACGGGTTGAGAGGTAAGGTCGTAGCAAGTAATAACTCAGATAGCGTGGCTGCACAGCAATGAATTAAAATAATAAAATTTAGTTATTGACCACGCTCCTGCATGCTGGTACTTTTATGTCGTCACTTTAAAAAAACATTTATGAAACCTGTAAACGTACTCTTGCATATGGCAGCAGTGGCGATAATATCAACTGTGTTTTTTGCATGCAGCAAAAACAACCAGTCAACGAATTCCGGCTCAGATCTTTTTCCGCTGGCGACAGGCGATGCGTGGAATTATAAACTTAAAATTTATGATACGGCCAACGCCACCGTCACAGACAGCAGCCTTTTTACATTAAGCATTGCCAAAACATTTTCTTCGAACGGCAGCACTTATTACCGGTTTCAGAACAGTCCTGATACCACAGTATTATCTGTTTTATCCCCGCTAAGCAACTCGTCTCTCGGCAGCATAGACTATGAATACGGAACCGATTTTTATACCTTCTTTATATCAGGTCCGGGCGATAGTACCAGCCCCGTAAACTCCTGGCCTATAGAGGTATCCGCCAACGGAAGCACCTGCCAGGGAACTGACAAGCTGTTTGCCCATTATGCCGATACCACATTGGAAAACCTCGATGGAACGGTCTATACCCATTCCATAAAGAATATAATAGAAACATACAATTGCTCGGGCAAAAAGATGATTGCAAATATTTATTTTATTAAAGAAGGGGTAGGGCTGGTTCGGTATTCCAAATATATATACAACGCTTCGGGTTTGCCAAAGTTGCAATTAGCCTGGGTGCTCGAATCTGAAACGCTCCACTGATATGATTGCTGGCAAATAGTCCGGTGTAAATCTGACAACAGAAGCAGGCATAAAATACAGAAGCCACGGATCAGGTTCGTGGCTTCTGAGTATTTGCATTTTCTTAATGCCCGTGACCGCCATGGCCATTATCATGTCCTCTTCTGAAACGGTTGTTGTTCCAGTTGTCATGATTGTTTTTATACTTATCGTCATGGCTGTCTCTTATAGGAGTCTGGTCAAATTTTCCACGGTACTGGGCATATTGTACCCGGTCCTGCCGGTGATATTTATAAGCGTCGGGCTTGTTGATAGCCACTTTATGCACCTTGTACAGATCGTACTTCCTGTACTGAGCAGGTAATACTGTTGTACGAACCCAATGCCTGTTTTGCAGGTAAATGAACTGGTGAGTCGGAACATAATAATATATATCCATATCGGGGATATAATAATAGGCTGCATCGTCGTAGCCTTCGGGCGCCCATGCAGGCTGGTCGCCGATGTTGATGCTGACGTGTACCTGTGCCGATGATTGAATGCCGGGTAATAAACCCGCGAAAACCAAAAAAGAAATAACCATTAATTTTTTCATATACTTTCTTTTAGCTTTTAATGATGTGGTAATTAAAACAAAATAGATGCCGTTTTTGTTAATGGACATGCATGGAATTGTTTTATATGCAGTACAAAAATAACGAAACAGAAATGCTACGATGCTCTTCGGGGTATTTTTTTCTTTCACTTTTGGTTTTACAAAAATATTCCTTATACTAAGGTGATATATTAGAAAAAGGAATTCAGACTGTTGGCCTATATTTGTATGTTTCTATATGGTAAACAAATGACGAAAAATCGAAAATATGATATGAATAAAAAGGCTATGATTTATTTTTTATAATGTAGTCCAGCAATTTGCCGATTGCCAATAAATTCATTGACTCCTCTAATTGCATTTCATGTTGATATTTGATAAGGATCCTCGATTCTCTTATCTCCAGACAGAAGTCTTTTTGCTTTTCAATAACTGAGGTTAATTCAGGAGTTAATAAAGATTCACATACAGGTTTTGTAGCCCCGGATTCCAGTATGTATTCCGCATTGAACTTTGGACGGTTATCGAGTTTGATGTCGAAATGCAATAATAAATTCGAAACTTTATCAGCCATGGTTGATGGCCTTATGATAAGGTCAGGGAGTTCAATTTTTGATTCTATCAATATGACGAGATACCTGCCGGAAATATGATTTGTCTCAAAGAAAGTATAATTATTCATTACATCTACTGCATAGGAATTCCGTATGGAACACAAATACATTTTATTAAAAGTATTATTGATCTGCCATGTGTAGAGGTATCTATATTCCTGCCCTTTGCTGAAAACAAGAAACGAACTTAAGTCTAAATGTAAATCTTCTGCCGGTGTCAGCTTATAAACTTTTTTAATAGCTGTTATAATATCATCTCTTTGTTGATTATCCAGGTCCATTGGTGATGTATCTTAACTCTAAATATAAACCTTCGGGTTGCATTGGCAAAGAATGCTTATAAAAAAAGTGATAAAACAATTTAGTGTTTTAAAATGAATGGACGCGAAGGCAGAAATCGCGAATGATGTGATTTTACCATACAATCCCATATTGCAAAATAGCGCATCGAAGCTGCCAGTATATTCATCCCATAATAAGGTTCCGAATAATTTAATTTTTCTTTCTTTCAATGTTATCATTCATGAACTGAAACTATCGATCTCCTTCATAAACCATTTTGCCCGGCTCTTAAAAGCAGGCGTCTGTTGCGGCAGTTGCTCTTCTATCAGCAATTTTATTTCAGGAATGATGTCGGGATATTTTCTGGCAAGATGCCCCAGCACGGTAATCGAGAAGGCTTTAATGGCTACGGCTTCCGTGGGTGACTGCAGGTACTGAAAACATATATCCATAATATCTCCTTCATATTTTTCGGGAATGTCCACTACCTGCAGGAGCCGCACCGTATTTCGTTTGATGGCATCGTGAAGCCGGGGCTTTTTTAAATTGGCAATTAATTTACCATAATGCGGTTGTATAAAATACGGACGTGCGATTACACAATAACTGAGTGGCCACGCTGCCCGCTGTGTAACGCGGTATTCGCTGTTGAGGAATAGTTCAAACAATTCATTAAATCTTTTTTGATCCCCGCCTACCCAGGCAACAATAGTATCGCATTGCTTCCTGGAATGTTCTGCCAGGATGGTGGCTCTCAGGTTCATGCCGGAGTGTTGAAAAATGTTTTCAGCAAAGTGCTCATAGCCTGTACTTCCTGTTCATTTACCAGGATCCTTTTCTCTTCCTCCAAGTGTGGATTATGATATGGCATCGTGTCAGCGGTAAACATACTGGCCGAGCTGTGAAACTCCGTGGCGCCGGTAGCTTCGGCCAGCTGTAAAATATTCTGTGAAGTAACGCCCGAGCCCGGCATTATAATAATTCTGTCGTCCGCCTGTTGCACGAGTTGCTTAATTAATGCTGCACCGTCTGTAGCCTTCGGCTGCAATCCCGAAGTTAAAATTCTTTCGCAGCCCATATCAATCACATCTTCCAGCGCCTGAAACGGGTCATTGGTTCTGTCGAATGCACGATGAAAGGTGACACCTAACGGATACGCATATTCGACGAGTGGAGCGGTTCTCTTTTTATCTATGCTTCCGTCTGCATGCAACAGGCCCATAACCACACCGTCACAACCGAGCTTTTTACACACTTCAATGTTGCGCTTCATTATGTCAAATTCATCAGCGCTGTATAAAAAATCTCCTCCGCGCGGGCGAATCATTACATACAATTCTATGGAAAGGTTTTTACGCGCCGCTTCTATGAAAGCATAAGAAGGCGTGGTACCTCCTTCGTAATAATTATCGCAAAGCTCTATACGATTGGCGCCCGCACGCTGCGCAGTGATGCAACTATCAATGGTAAAGCCTATTATTTCCAATTTCATATTTTTTAATTTTAAAATACCCGCCTTTTACCACATAGGATCATAGAAATATAAGATTACACATAGTTTACATTTTGGATAAAGATGCGTAGAATTCATTTACCAGGGTTTTTTGCCCTTCTTTGAAAATATTGGTGCAGTGAAAGTTTATTATGATCCCTTTCGGCTTTTCCACCATTCTCATATAAGTAAGAACAATTGCTTCATGAACAGGTAAAATTCCGCCAATAGCTTTAAGTTCGGTAACAATCAAATCTTCCACCAATACGTCAAACCTTAAATCAGCATCAAGTTGAATACCTTTATAATTTACCGGAACTATTCTTTGAGAAATAAAACTCAATCCTTTTAACTGAAGTTCCCTGATGAAGCATTTTTCATATACACTTTCAAGCAGGCCCGGACCTAACTGTTTGTGCACTTCAATGGCACAACCAATAATCTGGTAGGTAAGTTCGTCAAGATATTTTTGGGTTATTCGCAATTTCTATTTCTATGTGAACCTATGATTCTAATGTTCCTATGTGGTAAAAAAATAAAAAACGAATGGAGTCAGACTCTTGTCCGTCGACAATCAACCATTTACATCAAACAAATACTTCGACGGAATCTGCACTTCCTGGTTATTGCTTTTTACGCAAAATGAAAAACCTTTTTGAATAGCATACGCACCGTAATTGCCGTTTTTATCTAACGCAAGAAACGCAACCTGCATTGTTCTCGCCTTCGCAGGATCGCGCCGCACAATACGTTCCACCGCTTTTCTGCAGGCAGCTTCCGGCGAATCGCCATTGCGCATCATCTCCACCACCGTATGCGATCCGCAGATACGGATGGTTTCCTCTCCTACTCCTGTAGACACGGCGCCGCCCACTTCATTATCCACAAACATGCCTGCGCCGATGATAGCCGAGTCACCCACTCTTCCATGCATCTTAAAAGCCATACCGCTGGTAGTAACGCCACCGCTCATGTTGCCCGAAGCATCCAGCGCCACGAGCGCCATGGTATCATGATTTTCAACACCACCCTCCAGCACGGAAGGTGCAAAAGGGCCGTTACCGCTTTTGTCGCGGTGATCATATTGCATATTCTCAATATTGATTTGAGGTTTATAATCGCTTTTCTTCAGCCATTCTTCATACGCTTTTTTAGCATCGGGAGAAAGCTCGCCCGACTCCAGCGGAAAACCATTCTGCACGGCAAAGTCCGTGGCGCCTTGCCCTGCAAGCAATACGTGCGGTGTTTTTTCCATCACCCTTCTCGCCACGGATATGGGGTGCTTTATTCGTGCAATAGCCGCCACTGCACCACAGTTCGCCTTTTCATCCATAATGCAGGAATCCAGTGTAACAATGCCATCCCGATCCGGATTGCCGCCAAGCCCCACGCAACAATTGATGGTATCTTCTATTTGGTTGCCTCCCGCTTCTATGGCATCCAGTGCACGGCCGCCGGACGAAAGCACTTTCCATGCAGCAGTGTTTACATCCTTACCCGTCGGCCACGTAGACACTACAATCGGTTTCGTTTGTGCTTTACCGCCTGCCTGCCCGGTAAGCAGGTGAGTGCCAGGGTTTTTTATTGAAAGAAGGGGTGCCGTAAATGCAGATACCCGGAGAAATTTTCGTCTGTCAAGCATAAGAGTAGTTTGTTAAGGTAAAAGTATAGCAAACCTGTTGCAGACAACAGGTTAATTTTTGAAACCGTTGTGATAATACTATTTGGTAATATCATGATGATGTACCGCGAGCTTTTGAATCATATCATCGGAAATGGTATCGGCATAGGTTCCGAAAGCATTTACCAGCGTTCCTTTCATGCTGCCGTCTTTGGAGGCTACTGCATATACAACAGCCTCGTCAGAAGGGTTGGATTCACCTTCAAAACGATATACTTCAGTAATTTCGAACTGGTCAGGATTCAGGTATTCTTCGGTTTCATTGCAAATAAGTTTGTCGAAGGCAATATTAAAATCGCGGTTAAAACCTCTTGCCTTAAGACTGTTCAGTGCATTAGAGACGGTGGTATAGTCAGCCATAAGAATATTTTTTATAAAGTTAGGTCATTACAATAACAATGCCGTTCCTTATACAACGGACACAATTATTATTGTACTTTTAAACATAATTTTTACACTTTAATTTTTTCTTATGAAAAAATATGCATTACCGGTCATGCTATCCTTTGTTCCTGTGATAATATTTGCCCAGGGCAGTTTGGAAAAATTAGAGCCCGTAAGCTTTTCAAAAGTTACTATCACCGACGATTTCTGGAAACCGCGTATTGATAAAATTGCCACCGCTACCTTGCCGGCCTGCATCTACCAGACTGAAATTGCCACACCCCGTATTCAAAACTTTATCAACGCAGCCAAAAAGAAGAAAGGTTCTTTCAAAGGGCTTGTGTATGATGACAGTGATGTGTTCAAGGCGCTGGAAGCCATGAGCTACAGCCTCAAAGATAACCCCGATACGGCGCTGGAGCGCAAGGCAGATGAATGGATTGATATTATCGCGGCTGCACAAATGCCGGACGGTTACCTTAATACTTATTACGAACTAACGGATATCAATAAACGCTGGACGGAGATTCCCAACCACGAAGATTATAATGCGGGCCACTTAATAGAAGCCGCAGTAGCTTATTATAATGCTACGGGTAAAAGAAAATTACTGGATGTAGCTGTCCGCTATGCCAACCATATCGACAGCACTTTTCGCCTGCAGCATCGTCATTGGATCAGCGGGCATGAAGAAATTGAACTGGCGCTGGTAAAGCTCTACCATGCTACGGGAAATGACCGTTATTTAAAACTGGCTGACTGGTATTTGCAGCAACGCGGGCAGGGAACTAAAATGGGTTGGTTCACTCCCGAATACTGGCAGGATGTAAAACCGGTAAAAGAACAGACAAAAATAACGGGGCATGCTGTGCGTGCCATGTACCTGTATACGGGCGCTGCGGATGTGGCAGCAGCCACTGGCGATACGGGCTATATGAAGGCCATGCAAAAAGTATGGCAGGATGTGGTATACAGAAATATGTATGTAACCGGGGGTATCGGCAGCAGCGGCGATAACGAAGGCTTCACGGCAGATTATGATCTGCCCAACCAGGACGCTTATTGCGAAACATGCGCCAGCGTGGGAATGGTGCTATGGAATAAAAGAATGAACCTGCTCACCGGCGAAAGCAAATATGTGGATGTATTGGAAAGAAGCTTATACAATGGTGCATTGGATGGTTTATCACTCAGCGGCGACCGGTTTTTTTACGGCAATCCGCTCACTTCTCCCGGAGGCTATGGAAGAAGTGAATGGTTTGGCACTGCATGCTGCCCTGCAAACATTGCACGTTTGGTAGCTTCGCTGGGGGATTACATTTATGCAAAAACGGATAACAGTATTTTCATCAATCTTTTCGTAGGAAGCCATACTGCCATTCCGGTTGGTAAAACGAATGTGCTGGTGGAACAAAGCACCAACTATCCCTGGGAGGGAGATGTTACTATTCATATTTCACCTGATAAAAAAGACCAATTCAATGTAATGGTGAGGATACCGGGCTGGGCCAAAAATGAGCCGGTGCCGGGCAATACTTATTATTACTTCAAACCGGATGCAACGGATTTTACATTGAGCGTGGATGACAAAGCAGCGGCGTACACCATGCAAAACGGATATGCGGTTATCAACAGGAAATGGAAAAAGGGCGACAGTATTCAATTGCATCTGCCGATGCAGGTGCACAGGGTGGTTGCCATCGACAGTATAAAAGCCGATGTGGACAGGGTGGCGCTGGAGCGCGGCCCGCTGATGTATTGTATTGAGCAGGCCGACAACAACAATATATTGAATGTGGTGCTGCCGGATAACGCTTCATTCACTACTCAATATGAGCCATCATTGCTCAATGGAATTGTAAAAATAACCGCTGTTGCAAAAGCGATAGAACCTGCTGAAGACAGTACTGCTGTGCAGGAAGTAAAGCAGCCGCTTACTTTTATACCGTATTATGCCTGGGCTAACAGGAGCAACGGCGAAATGCAGATGTGGCTGCCGAGAAAAGTACTGGGGTTGCGGTTTGAGGGCAATTAGAATTTCAGGATTTATAACGTTGACGCATATACGCACTTGCACTTTTTGCAAATGCCTTCTTACATTAAATAGAATTTGGGCAGGAATCATCAATAAATTTTAAGTGATTGGGAACAATCATTTTCCCGCTGATCCCGCTGACGAACGCAGAGCAGTATTATAATCAGCGGAATTCCGTGTAATCTGCGGGAGACCATCAACAATAATTTCCGGTTCGCATAGCATGGTTTATCAAACTCTTCCCGGTCAATTTTGTGTTTTTTGTACATTGCAACATTATCTATTGAAAAATGTGAGACAAGAAATTTATGAGTAAAAAAACAGGGAAAAAGAAACCTTCCCCTTTAATAAAAGGCGTGCTGGAAATTACCCGCTCCGGGATCGGTTATGTAATTACCGAGGGACGTGATACAGATATTCTCGTAAAACCCAATGATTTTAATAAAGCGCTTGATGGAGACACGGTTCGCGTAAGATTAAAACAATCCGGCGGCCGGCGTGTAGAAGGCATAGTGGAAGAGGTAGTGGAGCGAAAGCAAATAGAATTTATCGGGAATATAGATGTAAGAGAAAATTTTGCGTTCTTCCGGCCCGACAGCCAAAAGCCTGTCCCCGATTTTTATGTGAGCACAAAAAAGCTGAATGGCGCCAGGAACAATGATCGCGTGGTAGTTCGACTGCTGAGTTGGGAGAAAGATGAAAAAAAACCCGAGGGTGAAGTAATTATCGTTTTGCAGGCAAAAGATGTGAATGATATGGCCATGAAGGAGATCCTGGTACAAAATGGATTTCCGCTGGAGTTTCCTCCGGAGGCATTGAACGAATCAGCAGCGCTGCAGGAAACGATTGATGAAAGAGAACTTCGAAAAAGACGCGATTACAGAAATGTATTGACATTCACCATCGATCCTGCCGATGCAAAAGATTTTGACGACGCATTGTCCATCCAAAAAAAAGGAGACGATTACGAAGTAGGCGTTCATATTGCAGATGTAAGCCATTTTGTAAAGCCGGATACCGCATTGGATAAGGAAGCCTACGCCCGCGCCACCAGCGTATATCTTCCCGACAGGGTAAATCCCATGCTGCCGGAAAGAATCTCCAATGAGCTTTGTTCACTGCGGCCGCACGAGGACAAGCATACTTTTTCGGTAATCTTTACCTTTAACAATAAAGGAAAAATAAAAGACCACTGGATCGGCAGAACGATCATCCACAGCGATCATCGTTTTAACTACGACGAAGTGCAGCAGATCATTGAAACCAATACAGGACAATATGCGGAAGAAATCCATTACCTCAATACCCTTGCAAAACATTACCGCAAAGAAAGATTTAAAAACGGCGCCATCAACTTCTCCTCAACAGAAGTAAGATTTCAGCTCGACGAAACCGGCAAGCCCATTGGCATCATAGTGAAAGAAAGCAAAGAAGCGCATCAATTGATTGAAGAGTTTATGCTTTTAGCCAACAGAACCGTGGCCGAGTATATAGCAAAAATTACAATCGACAAGAAGCCGGTGCCATTTCCCTATCGCATCCATGATACTCCCGATGAGGAAAAGCTGAAACCTTTTGTTGCATTTGCCAGAAAGTTTGGCTACAGGTTTAACATGAAAAATGAAAAAGAAGTGGCTGCCTCATTCAACCAGCTATTGAAAGATGTGCACGGTAAACCGGAGCAGCACGTGCTGGAGCAGCTGGGTATCCGCACCATGGCCAAGGCCATTTACACTTCGGAAAATATCGGGCATTATGGTTTGGGCTTCGAATATTATTGCCACTTTACATCGCCCATCCGGCGTTATCCCGATGTGATGGTGCACCGTATATTACACGAGGTTCTGCAACATACCATTTCTCCTGATAAAAAAATGGAAATAAAATGCCGGCATTGCAGCGACAAAGAACGCGCTGCCATGGAGGCCGAGCGCGCAGGCAATAAGTATAAGCAGGTGGAATTTATGATGGATAAAGTGGGCGAAGATATGGAAGGCGTTATCAGTGGTGTGGCCTCATTTGGCTTCTGGGCAGAAACGGTAAATGAAAAATGCGAAGGCCTGGTATCCGTGAGAGATCTTTCGGATTATGATGATTTTCGGCATGATGATGCTGATTATGCGCTGGTCGGCATTCATACAGGAAAAAAATTCCGTATGGGTGATAAAGTAAATGTGAAGCTCGTGGCTGCCAATCTTGAAAAAAGGCAACTGGATTTTGAATGGATCCCGGACATTGAAAACCTCAGAGCAAAGGCAGCCACAAAGCACCGGCTGCATCAAACCACAAAAAAAGAAAAGCATCACAGCAAACACACGAAGAGGTAACCTGCCATAACAGGAGCTGCTTACGATATTGCACAAAATACCATCCGGATGAACATAGATCAATTTGAAGAAGAAATTAAGAAACACGGAAAAAGCGCTGAACATAACCTTCACACCTTTACAGAGCTGGCTGCCCTGTTTGAGCAACATTTCAATAAGCGCTACTTTCCTGCACAACCTGCTACATTATATGATGCTTCGCAATACTTGCTAACGGTAAAGGGTAAACGAATCCGGCCTGTCATGTGCCTGATGGGCAATGAGCTGTTCGGTACCATTAACGAAGACGCCTGGCATGTTGCTGCTGCTATTGAACTCTTTCACAATTTTACCCTCGTGCACGATGACATTATGGACAAGGCGCCGCTGCGCAGAAACAGGCCCACCGTTCATACAAGATACGGCGAATCAACAGCGCTGCTGGCCGGCGATGTGATGCTGGTAGCCGCTTACGAATCCATTAATAAGATCGATAAAGACTACATTCATCATATCCTCGGCATATTTAATGAAACTTCCAAAAAGGTTTGCGAAGGACAACAACTGGATATTGATTTTGAGAAGCTACCTTCCGTATCATTTGAGGATTATGAAAACATGATCAGCCTGAAAACCTCGGTACTGCTGGCAGCCAGCCTGCAAATGGGCGCTGCCTTGGGTGGGGCGGGTTTGGGCAACCAACAGCACCTGTATGAATTTGGCAGGAACCTCGGCATTGCTTTCCAGGTGCAGGATGATTATTTGGATGCATTTGGTGATCCGGAAAAATTCGGGAAGAAAACAGGCGGGGACATTGTTGCGAATAAAAAGACTTTTTTGCTGATTGAAACACTCAATACATGCTCTGCTTCGCAAAAGGAGGAGCTGGCCGGTCTGATGCAAAACAAATATGATGAGCATGAAAAAATAAAAAGGGTAATTGATATTTATAAATCATGCAAAGTGGATGAATGGGCCAGAGAGTTGAAACAAAAATATATGTCAAAGGCATTGGCCAATTTGGAAGATGTTGCCGTACTTTCGTCGAGGAAGAAACCGCTGCAGGAATTAGCGAATTATTTACTGGACAGGGAAAGCTGAATGAAATTTACGATGTACGATGTTTGATGTACGATTTACGGATGTCCATTAACGATTCACGATTGACCATTGACCATTGACCTTTTACTTTAATCTTTTATACTACTAAATTTTCCGATCAATGAAAGTTGTATTCATTTTTCTTGTTGCCTGTGCCGGTTCCCTTTCTGCATGGACGCAAAACCATTCAAGCATTGCTATTATTCCGGAACCCGTTTCCATTACGGAAAATGCAGGAACCTTTACATTACCAAAAGAGGTTTCTGTGAACGCTCCGGCAAATGCTGACTTGCGGGAAACGATCGAATTTTTAAAAAATCGTCTGTCGGTGCCGACCGGCTATACAGTTACCACCGGCAATTCTTCTCCGGCAACAATACAATTATCATTAAACAAAAAGAAAGATGAAGTAACCGGAAAGGAAGGGTATATCCTTACGGTAACGCCCGGCAACATCAGCATTTCCGCTAACGAACCTGCGGGCTTGTTTTATGGCGTGCAGACATTGCTGCAATTATTTCCAAAAGAAATAGAAAGCGCTGCGCTCATGCAAAATGTACAGTGGCAGGCTCCGTGCGTAACTATTACTGATTATCCAAGATTTCAGTGGAGAGGCCTGATGTTCGATGTATCACGCCATTTCTTTACCAAAGAACAGGTGGAAAGCTATATTGATAATATGGTGCGGTATAAGTTCAATCTGCTGCATCTCCATTTAACAGATGATGAAGGCTGGCGCATCGAAATAAAATCATTACCTAAACTCACGGAAGTCGGGGCATGGAATGTAAAGAAAGTCGGTTACTTCGGTACGTTTGCCCTGCCAACTCCGGATGAACCACGCAACTACGGCGGCTTCTTTACGCAGGATGATATTAAAGAGATTGTTCAGTATGCAAAAGAAAGATTTGTAAACATTTTGCCGGAGATAGATGTACCGGGGCATAGCCTTGCTGCCATTACCGCTTATCCTGATCTTTCCTGCTCTGACGGCGTAAAAAACAAAGGCGTTGCATCCGGCGAGCCGATCAAGGACTGGGATACACATACCGCCATCTACGACGATAACCTTTGCCCTGCCAATGAAAATGTGTATGCATTCTTAGATAAAGTACTGACGGAAGTGGCCAAACTTTTTCCTTTTGAATACATACACATGGGAGGAGATGAAACTTTTAAAACATTCTGGCAAAACAGCGATGCAATAAAAGCTTTGATGGCGAGAGAACATTTAAAAACAATGGAAGAAGTGCAGAGCTATTTTGAAAAAAGACTGGAAAAAATTGTTGAGTCGAAAGGGAAAAAGTTTATGGGGTGGGATGAAATACTCGAAGGTGGCCTGGCGCCGGGGGCCGCCGTGATGAGCTGGCGTTCTGCGCATGATGGGGTGGCTCCCGCAGGGCAAACCGAAGTACAGAACGGGGGCGTGGCTGCTGCAAAACTGGGACACTATGTAGTGATGAGCCCTACCAGCTATACTTACCTCGATTATATGCAGGGCGATCCTGCAATAGAGCCCCATGTATATGCTACGCTGCGGTTGAGCAAGGCATATCAGTTTGACCCGTTGCCTGACGGGGTGGATCCGAAATATATCCTGGGAGGCCAGGCCAACCTGTGGACCGAGCAGGTATATAATATGCGCCATGCAGAGTACATGACATGGCCACGCGCCTTTGCTATTGCTGAAGATGTATGGAGCCCGAAAGCAAATAAGAACTGGGATGATTTTGTCTGGCGTGTGGAGCAGCATTTCAGGCGGTTGGATGTGGCGCAGATAAAATATGCCCCGAGCATGTACGATCCCATCATTAATGCAACCATGAATGCCGATAAAAAAATTATGGTGGATATGAGCACTGAAATAAAAGGCCTCGATATTTATTATACATTTGATAATTCGTTTCCTGATAATTTTTACCCGAAATATACAGCGCCTGTTGAGGTACCCGGAGATGCGGTACAGATGCGTGTGATCACCTATCGTGACGGCAAACCCATCGGAAGAATGATTACCGTGCCGGTGAGTGAGCTGAAAGATAAGGCAGCGGGAAAAGACGGTGAATGAGAATAAATATTCACTGTTTTACAAATGTCGTCTGAATTTTGCCCTTTAAACAAAATTCTATTGCCCCGGTTGCTTAGGCATGAATCGTTATTCCATGATAGCTATATTCAAATAATCAATGAACTAACAGGGAATTGAGTGCGTACTTAAAAATAATTCATATGTTTTTTGCAACTATCTGTTTACCTTAGATAAAATTATTAACGATGCTTGCAAAAAAATTTTTACTACTGATCATCACATTTTTTGTATTCAACACTATTTATTCTCAACAGCCCAACACGCTTACGGCAAAAGAAAAACAGGAAGGATGGCAATTGCTTTTTGACGGAAAAAATTTAAAAGGCTGGCACTCCTACATGGAAAAGAAGCCGGGCAAAGCATGGCAGGTGCAAAACGGTTCCATTTATTTAAATAAAAACAGCAAAAGCGTTTACCCGGATTATGCCGACCTGGTAACTGATGATGAATTTGACAACTTTGATCTTAAGCTGGAATGGCGGATGGAGCCCTGTGCCAACAGCGGTGTAATGTTTTATGTGCATGAGGCGCCGGAATATAAAGATACCTACGAGTCAGGCCCCGAAATGCAGATTGCAGACCTTGCCTGCAATGATGACGGGCGAATCAACAAATGCCGCGCCGGTGATTTGTATGACCTGATTCCGTCAGACACCGAATGGGTAAATGCGGCGCCGAAATGGAATTCGTACGAGATCGTTGCCAATAACGGGCACGTCACTTTTTATGTAAATGGTCATAAAACGGTAGAGACAGATATGTGGAACGATAAGTGGGCCGATATGATTAAGAACAGCAAGTTTGTTCAATGGCCCGGCTTCGGTACCTTTAAAAAAGGTCATATCTCTATACAGGGAACCGAAACAGGCCACCTGTGGTACCGGAATATAAAGATCAGGAAGCTGTAAAAGCATGACACGAATTAACTGCACGAATTACACGAACGGCAATACAAAAATCAGCTCGTTTATTCATTACCGTTAGTACAGCCTTTCTACTGCAGTAGCATAAATATGATTCGTATAATTCGTGATAAAAAATTCGTGTAATTAGAATTAATTAGTGTAATAAAATACTATTATCATGGAAGAAAATAAAAACAACATCACCCGAAAATCTTTTATCAAAAACACCGCGCTTACCTCTGCAGGATTCTACATCGTTCCCCGCCATGTGCTGGGAGGCAAAGGCTATGTAGCGCCCAGTGACAAGCTATATATCGCCTGTGTGGGCTGTGGCGGCGAGGCAGAAAATGATATTCATCACTATGCAACGGCGCCGAAAAAGAATGCAGTAATTGCTTACCTGTGCGATGTAGATGATCGTATGGCGGCCCCAAGACGAAAAGAATTTCCCAATGCAAAATTTTATTACGATTGGAGAGAAATGTTTGAAAAAGAAAACAAACATTTTGATGCCGTATCTGTAGCTATTCCGGATCACAATCATGCCATCGTTGGATTAAATGCCATGCAGCTAAGAAAACATTTGTATTTACAAAAGCCCCTGACGCATGATATTTATGAGGCAAGAATACTTACACAGGCTGCAGAAAAATATAAGGTAGTTACGCAAATGGGCGACCAGGGTGCCTCCTGCGATGGTATGCGAACTTTAAGAGAATGGTTTGAGGCAGGGCTCATCGGTGATATTACACACGTTTATAACTGGACCAACAGGCCGGTCTGGCCGCAGGGCATTCCCTGGCCTTCTGCAAAGCCGCCGGTTCCCAAAGAATTAAAATGGGATCTCTGGCTGGGAACGGCGCAATATGTTGATTACGTTGATAACCTTGTTCCCTTCAACTGGCGCGGCTGGTGGCAATTTGGTACAGGCGCCCTGGGTGATATGGCCTGTCACATCATAGGGCCTTCCTTTAAATTATTGGAGCTGGGGTACCCTACCGAAGTTACCTGCAGCGCAACTGTTGTGTATTCAGGCATCTTCAAAGAAGCAGATTTTCCCGACAGCATCCCGCCATCGAGTGTGCTTCGTTATACATTCAAATTGAAAGACGGACGCGATCTCAAACTGTATTGGATGGATGGAGGCATTGCGCCCGACCGCCCTGATGAACTCGACCCTGATGTAAATATGAATGATGCGCTGGCTTTTGTGCCTGAAGAAAACAGCTTTGAAGGCGGAACTATATTTGTGGGAACCAAGGGAAAGGCTGCCTGTGGCTGGGGAGGAGCCTATCCGAAATTGTTGCCGCTCTCTTTGAATAAAGACATCCATATTCCTCAAAAATATCCAAGAGTTCCCGGCGGTATGGACGGCCACTGGTGGCAGTGGATAGATGCCTGCATTGCGGGGTATGGTAACATGGAGGTAGATTCGCCGTTTGTCGGCTACGCAGGCCCGCTTACGGAAACGGTATTGATGGGTAATTTGCTATTACGTTGTTTTAATATGCGCAAAACCAATAAAAGACATGATCCTGTTTACGGTGATGTGGAAGACATCACAAATCCCGGAAGGTATATCGCTTATAAGTGGGATGGAGAAAATATGCGTATCACTAACTTTGAAGCCGCCAACCAGTTTGTAAAGAGAGAATACAGGCAGGGCTGGGGGGAGTTAAAATTATAACATATATTCAAAACTAACGGCAACGCATACATGAAAAGAAACTACTACATTGTAGGTCTCATCCTGCTTACTTTTTTTGTAATATCTTTTCTTACGAATATCCTCGGTGCACTCAATCCAAGTGTATCCCAGGACTACGATCTTACAGAAAAGATGGCGGGGTTCTTACCTTTTGCATTTTTTATAGCTTATGGTATTATGTCGATCCCCTCAGGAATACTGGTTGAAAAGTGGGGCGAAAAAAGAGTGATGGTACTTGCCTTTGCGCTCGCTTTTCTCGGTGCACTGGTATTTGTACTTCATCCAACTTTTATTGTTTTTGTGATTTCATTGTTTACCATCGGAACGGGAATGGCCGCCCTGCAGGTAGTGATCAATCCCTTGTTACGGGTAGCGGGAGGAGAACCTCATTATGCTTTTAACTCAGTTCTTGCCCAGCTTGTTTTTGGTCTTGCGTCATTCATTAGTCCGCAGATGTATTCATACCTGGTATCCAATATTGACAAGGGGAATACGCAAAAGCCCTTCATCAGTTTATTAAGTGGCCTGGTTCCGGCACATATGTCCTGGGTTTCGGTATATTGGGTATTTGCGGTCATCGGGCTCGCAATGATCCTTGTTATTCTGCTGAGCAGGTTTCCGGTTGTGGAATTAAAAGAAGATGAGAAGGTCGGATCAAAAGAAAGTTTTATGGAGTTATTAAAAAACAAATACGTAATTCTTTTCTTTCTCGGCATCTTCTGTTATGTGGGTACGGAACAAGGCATTTCTTACTGGATGTCAAAGTTTTTAAAAGTGTACCACGGATTCGATCCGGATACGGTGGGCGCCGATGCTGTTTCCTACTTCTGGGGATTGATGACTGTCGGAGGCATGCTGGGGCTCGTTCTTCTTAAACTATTCGATAGCAAACAGGTACTGCGCTGGTTTACCATTTTAGGGATAATATGTTTGGCAGTAGGGCTGACAGGAAGCGCACAGGTATCATTATGGGCCTTTCCGGTTGCGGGCTTTTTTCTTTCAGTAATGTACCCGCTTATAGTTTCGCTGGGATTAAATTCTGTTGCAAAACATCATGGCTCCTTTGCCGGCATTCTTATGACGGGTATTGCAGGAGGAGCCGTTGTTCAAATACTTATCGGAGCCATCAGCGATCTGTCCTCACTTAAAACAGGAATGTCATTTTTGTTCATTACCCTGGGATATATATTAAGTGTAAGCTTCTGGGCAAAACCGATTATATCGAACAAGACGGTGGATCTTTTTAAAAAAGGAAAAGAAGCTACATGAAGGTCTGTCCTATTGTGGGTTACGGCACCTCTCTTATTTCTATACTGAAATCGAAATAAAGCTTCATGAAGACAACAAGGTTTCGCTGGGTTATTATCGGTTTGGTTTTTTTTATAACAGTTGTCAACTATATTGACCGTTCTGCCATTGCATTTGCAATGCCCCTGCTTAGCAAACGGTTTCATTTAAATTCTGCTGACATTGGTCTTACGCTGGGAGCCTTTAATATCGGCTACGCCATTATGGTTTTTGTAGGCGGCTTGCTGGTAGATAAGTTCGGGTCGCGGAGAATATGGCTGGTGGCTGCATTAACCTGGTCATTGAGTATTGTTTCTACCGCTGCTGCTACAGGTTTTCTGATGTTATTTGCCGTGAGGTTAATGCTGGGCCTGGCAGAAGGGCCGAACTTTCCTGCATTAAACCGTGTGGTAGGCGATTGGCTGCCCAGGCATGAAAGAGCCATTGCCCTGGGTAATGCGCTGGTAGCCGTTCCGCTTGCATTGATGATCGGTGGCCCTATCGTTGCCGGCCTTGCCGAAGCCTATACATGGAAGGGCATGTTTATTATCCTGGGTATAGTGGGGATCATCTGGGCGCCGGTGTGGTATTTCGTTTATCGCGATTTTCCCGAAAATTCTTCCAACGTCAGCGATCAGGAGCTCAGGTATATCCGTGAAGGCAAAGAAGTTTTGAGAAATATAACGGCAAGGGACATACGAAAACACAGCCATGCTGCGCAGCCGGGAATGTGGAAATTCCTGTTAACCAATTCAACCCTGATGTCTAACAACTGGGCTTTTTTTGTCTTCGGTTATAACCTTTTTTTCTTCATGAACTGGCTGCCTACTTTTTTAAATCATTCTTATCATCTCGATGTAAAGCAGGCAGGGTTATTTACTGTTCTTCCGTGGTTATTGGCATCGGTGCTTTTATATGCTGTGGGAATTCTTTCGGATCGTATATTAAAATCCACGGGCAAATTAAGGCTGGCGCGGTCTTATCCCATCTGGATCTCACAATTGCTGGGCGCGATATTTTTAGTACCGCTCCTCTACGTTCACTCTATCACGCTTGCCGCCGTTTTTATATCATTGTGCGTGGGCTTTAATATGTCTGCCAACTCTGCCTTCTATGCCATCAATGTTGATATGATCAGGGAACGCACCGGCACCGCATTGGGCATTATGGATTTTTTCTTCGCCATCGCCGGTTTGATTGCCTCCACGCTAACCGGCTTCATCATCCAGCTTACCGGCTCTTTCTTTGGTGCATTTGTACTGGTAATTGTTTTGAACCTCAGCTCCGTTATCAGCGTGCTGTTATTTCATCATCCTGACAGGCGGTTTAATGACGCAGGCCCGCGCGCAGCCACTAAGTGATAGGGTGAGAAATAATTTTATTCTTCTTTCCCCGATTTTTCTCCTACAAACCACTGCTCCTTGTTTTTAAAGAGAACGTTAAATGTAGTAAGAGAACCATAGCATCGGGTGATATATTGCTGAATGTTTACCTTCTCTTCGTCGCTCAATTTTTTATTGCTATTGATATTTTGCTCCAAAACACGCAGGCGGTCGCGGAGCATTACAATTTTATGGAAGAAGTCTTCAATTGGTATTTCTTTGGGTTTTAAGGAAGCGTCTTTTGGCTGCAGCACTATCGTGCCGCCTGTCCATTTCTCTCCCAATGATACTTCCTCACTGACATTGCCCCATAAACGCAGGATCTTTAATAACGATTTCTCAATTTCTGAATTTGTTTCTATTTCTTCAGATATATTTTCAGGATGAATATCATCGAGGTTTGCATCCGTTTTATCAATTTCAATAATACCATGATTGATAAAAGAAATCAGGTAGGTGGCATACCGGATACCCGTAATTACGCCCGGGCCATACAACGTGTGCTGCAGCCTCGTACCGATTCCCAAAAGTTTCTGATCCATATATTATTTTTATATAAGCAAAATTACAGGCGCTTTACTTAAATAGCAATGGAATGGCGATATTATATAAAGTATTTTCCCGTCAAAAAAATTATGAGAAAAAAGGTGGAAACATAGAGAAATTTTATGAGGAGCTGCCGGAATAATTTTTCATATCATGAAAGTGCCGGATGGTCATACAGGATATTTTACCAGGTTCAATACTAACGGTAACGAGTATACGATACTTCCCGGGCGGTTCTTACAAAATCAGGAGTTACTGACCATTTTATCGGGAAAAGAACAGCAAAGCTGACCCCGAAAATAAAAAATGGCAGGTCGCTTTTATGAGTCACCTGCCCGGTAGTAAAAATATACACAGTGTTTTAACATAAAGTACACCCGGGCTGTCGTTTAATATTTTAAATTTGAGGCGACCAATTACATAAAATGGAAGCTGCCGCTATCAACCATGCGTTCGAAGCCGAAAAAAACCGTAAGGCATTTTTATATACCTGCGGGATATTAGGCCTTTTTTTGATAATAGCTATATTCTATACATGGCCATTGCAAATACCTCCTGTGCCCACAGTTCAGGATTTGATTGAAATTAACCTGGGTAACGAGCAGGAAGGAATGGGCACCGTGCAACCCATGGTAAAAGGAGAGCGGGCACCTGACAACCAAAGCGTCGAATCGCACCAGCGGGCTACTAAAATATCTGAGCCACCTGTACGAACGGTACAGGCGGATGAAAACAATGATGATAAAGAAGCTGCGCCGGTAGTAAAATCAGAGAAGCCGAAAGATGATGCAAAAGACATTAATAAAACTGCACCCAATAAGCCCGTTAGAAATACGCATCCTTCAACCGTTATGAATCCAAATCCATCGCCACCCAAACCCAAGATTCCTTTATACAAAGGCGGTAATGGCAACGGCGGCAACGGCGCTGCTGAAGATAACGGGTATCGTAACCAGGGATATAAACCCGGTAACGGCGATGCGGGAAGTCCCAATGGAAATCCGGATTCTTACGGAGATAGCCCTGGCGGCAGAAGCGGAATCAGCATGGCGCGCAATTTACCTTCGGGAAGAAGGCCGGTTCATTTTCCCGCAATGACAGATAACTTTAACGAGAATGCAAAAGTATATGTAGATATAACCGTGGATGCTTCCGGCAGGGTTACCAGCGCTTTAATTGCACGGGGCACTACCACCTCCAATGCCTCTATTCGCGCAATTGCCCTTGAAAAGGCAAGGCAACTAAAATTTCCCCCCGCGCAGGTAGACCAGGAAAGCGGTACGATATTGCTGAATTTCAAATTGCAGAATTAAAATTTTAATTGCACTATTCCCGAATTAGAGAATTAGTTTTGCCGTTCTATGACATACGGACAAACGATTCATTATCTCTATAATAAACTTCCGCTATATAGCAAGATCGGCATTCGCGCCTACAAGGCCGACCTCTCCAATACGCTTGCGCTTTGCACATTTCTTGGCGAGCCACAAAAAAAAATAAAGACGATACACATTGCCGGAACAAACGGTAAAGGCTCTACAAGCCATATGCTTGCCGCTATATTCCAGCAGCATGGCTATAAAACCGGACTATATACTTCCCCTCACCTGCAGGATTTTCGTGAACGAATAAAGATTAACGGGGAGATGATCACAAAAAAATTTGTGATCCATTTTGTTGAAAGATTGAAATCTTACTCGGAGAAAATTCATCCATCTTTTTTTGAACTCACCTTCGTAATGGCCTTGCAATATTTTGCAGAACAGCAGGTGGATATTGCTATTATTGAAACAGGCCTCGGAGGAAGGTTAGACAGCACCAACGTGATCACTCCGGAGCTTTCTGTTATCACCAACATCGGTTTCGATCACATGGATATACTGGGAAATACGCTTGACAAGATCGCTTTTGAGAAGGCCGGCATTATCAAAAAAAATATTTCCGCAGTGATCGGAGAAACGACCGGTGAAACAAGAAAAGTTTTTATTTCAAAAGCCAGCGAAACCGGCTCACGCATTTTCTTTGCTGAAGAGCTTTTTCAAATTGTAAAAATAAAATTCAATGACCGCTCACTCGGGATCGGATTAAAAAATAATCTTGACGGAGAAATAGATGATTACCTCCTGGATCTCAATGGCATCTATCAGCAAAAGAATCTGCGTACCGTAATGGCGGCAGTAAATATTTTAAAAAAAACTTTTTCGCTAAACGATAAAAAGATCAAAGCGGCGCTTAGCCAGGTAAAAAAACTCACCGGCTTGCATGGGCGATGGGAAGCAATCCATACCCATCCCCTGGTGGTGCTGGATGTAGCTCACAATGCTGATGGAATTCAGCAGGTGATGCGGCAAACCGGGATAATCAAACATAACCGGTTGCGCATAATTTTTGGAATGGTAAAGGATAAAGATCCGCAACTTGTGTTGCCGCTTTTGCCCGGGCATGCCATATACTATTTTACACAGGCGCATATTCCACGGGCACTACCCGGAAATGAGCTGATGGAGAAAGCAGCAGCTTTTGACCTTCACGGCAAGTCATACGAAAATGTAAATGAGGCATTGAAATCAGCGCTGGCAGCATCTTCCGAAAATGACCTTATTATAGTATGCGGTAGCGTTTTTGTGATTGGCGAAGTAGATAAAGAAGTCCTGAATGTGGAGGCCTGAAAAAAGGCAATGAAGCTTAATTACAACTCACCCATTTTTCTCAATGCATAAAAAATACAATTGGCGTGCAATGATTGCATTATCTTATTTTCCAATAATAGTTTTTTTACCTCTTGCAAGGGAATCTTTTCCACTTCTATTTCTTCGTTATGATCTAATTGTTGCAGCCCCGTTTTCTTTCCACCGCGTGCCAGAAACAAATAAGTATAATTATTCAGCACTCCGGGATTAGCAGCAATTTTGCCTACCCTTTCTATCGTAGCAAATTCATAGCCGGTTTCTTCCATCAGCTCTCTTGCCATCGCAATTTCCGGGGTTTCATTTTCATCAATAAAGCCTCCCGGCAGCTCAAGCAATACCTCTCCTACCGGGTGACGGTACTGTTTCACCATTATCGCTTCATTATCTTCTGTAAGCGCGAGCGCGCAGGCAGTAGCAGGAAGCTCTACCACGTAATAGGCATCAATGATTTTACCTCCGGTTGCCTCGCATTTGTCTTTTCGTGCAGTAAAATATGTATGCTTCGAAATATATTCAGATGATATAACCTTCCATTTCATATGTAACAATTCAATGCATTATATGCTCACCAGTGCATGCGCTCCCGCAACTTATTTATGTGCGCTGTATGATGCACACTATGCCACGAGTATGTTTTTAATAATTGCCAAAGTGTGATCTCTCCTTTTCTTTCCGGGTGGTACACCGTTCGCTGCCACTGTTCCGGCGTTATATCGGACAGCAGCTGGCACCATCTCCTGTGCAATGCGTGCAGCAAGGTCAATGAAATATTAACAGGCAATTTTTCGGTATCGCTCAATAATGCCCATGCGTCCTGGTCGTAGGTTTTAATTGTCGGATTATCCTCTGTTAATCCCAGCTTAAAGCGTAGGTAAGCATTTATGTGGCTGTCGGCTACATGATGCACCAGTTGGTGAACCGTCCAGCCACCGGGCCTGTAAGGAGTATGCAGCTGCTCTTCGTTTAAATTTTGCACAGCCCGTTCCAGGGCATCGGGAAGCAGCCTTATATCGTTGAGCATTTCATTTTTCGCCGCTTCATTATATTCAGCCTTATCTGCATGCCATGCCGATTGCTTACCAATCGGGAAACTTAAATCCGTTACTTCGGGCGCCATAAAATTTTATTGATTGTGTACAATACCGAGCAGTTCTATTTCAAATATTAATGCAGCTCCTCCGGGAATTGCCGTACCGGCTCCCCTGTCGCCATAGGCAAGATCAGAAGGAATGTACAGCTTCCATTTGCTGCCAACAGGCATTAGCTGCAACGCTTCTGTCCATCCCCGTATAACGCCGGAAACCGGTATTACCAGCGGGCTTCCGCGTTTATAGGAATTATCGAATTCCTTTCCATCAAGGGTGGTTCCTATATAATTTGCCTTAATAGTATCTGTAGCTGTGGGTAGGGGGCCCGTTCCTTTGGTAATCACTTCATATTGCATTCCATCCGGCAGGGTAACTACACCGGGTCTTTTTTTATTTTCTTCCAGAAATTTGCTGCCCGCCTCCTTTTCAATCCGGATCTTATCCATCATCATTTGTTCAAGCCTGGTTTGAATTATCGCGTTGCATTGCTCCGTGGCCATAAGCAGCGGCTTGTTATTGTATACATCGTCATAGGCTTTCTTTATCATTTCCGTATTTACCTTCTCCACGCCGTCAATTTTAAAATACTGGGCTGTTTGCACTCCCATGGCGTAGCTAAAGCTGTCGAGGGATGAAAGTGCTGCTGTCTTTTCAACTGCGGGCTTTTTCACAGTTGTCTTTCTTACTGCTTTTTTCGTCTGTGCATAGCTGTCAGCAAGCGTAAACATTAATAAAAAAACTGCTATTATTCTCTTCATGAATATTTATTTAGGTTAAAGTGTTTGTATAATTAAAAAATAACGATTAGTCATCGCGAAATTCTTTTCCCGTCAGATGAATGAATACATCTTCAAGGTTCGCAGCCTTTGTCATCTTGGGTCTTTCAAATCCGGATGCCACAAGATCGTCAATCAGCTTATCGGGAGATTGCAGCGCAATGATCTTCCCTTCATCCATTATTGCCACGCGATCGCAAAGTTGCTCCGCTTCGTCCATATAATGCGTGGTAATGATAACAGTGGTGCCTTTGTAGCGTATATCTTTTATCAGATCCCACAAATTGCGGCGTGCCTGCGGATCGAGACCGGTAGTAGGCTCATCCAGGAAAATAATTTTGGGATGATTGATGAGCGTTGTGGCAATTGAAAAGCGCTGTTTTTGACCACCGCTCATGTTTTTATATTTATTCCTGGCTTTGTCTTTCAAGTTCACCATTTCGAGCAAATCCATTGCATCAGCTTTAGTATTGTATAAACCGCAGAACAGGTCAATCAGCTCCAGCAGGTTTAGCCCGGGATAGAATCCGGAAGTCTGCAACTGCACGCCAATAATTTTCTTAATCTTTCCGGGATCTTTATCCAAATCCAATCCATCCACGATTACTTTGCCGGACGTTTTATCGCGAAGCGTTTCAATAATTTCGAGCGTTGTCGATTTACCGGCTCCGTTGGGCCCGAGCAACCCAAAAATTTCCCCTTCATATACATCAAAAGAAATTCCCTTTACTGCCTCAAACTTTCCATAATTTTTTTTCAGGTCTTTTACAGAAATGATTGCTTCCATGTTATTTCACGAATTAAATCGAATTACACGAATCTATAAATGCTTTTGACCAAATGAAAATTCGTCGCTGACGATCGACAATTCACGAATCACCACCCACTTCCAAACACTCTTCCAATTCCTCCATCATTGACGAACTCCCAATAAATAAAGGCGTACGTTCATGCAGTTCGGCGGGCCGCTTTTCAAGAATTCTACCGCTACCGTCTGTTGCCTTACCTCCTGCTATCTCCACAATGTACGCGAGGGGATTACATTCATACAAAAGCCGCAGCTTTCCCTGTGGCCGGCCTGCGGTACCGGGATAAATAAAAATACCGCCCCTGATTAAATTGCGGTGCACATCTGCCACCATGCTGCCGATGTATCGCTGCGTATACGGCCCACCGTTAGTCTTGTTTTTTCTCTGGCAAATCTCAATGTACTTCTTTACGCCGTCGCTATATTGAAAAAAATTGCCGTGATTTACAGAATACATTTTCCCTTCGGGTGGGCATTTTATTCCGGGATGGCTTAGGCAGAACTCACCGATTGACGGGTCCAAGGTAAATCCATTTACTCCTCTTTTTGTTGCATACACCAGAATAGTGGACGAGCCGTAGATAATATACCCGGCAGCTACCTGCCGCATCCCGGGTTGCAAAAAATCCTGTATCGTGAGCGCGGTTCCAACCGGGGTCGTCCTTCTATACACACTAAATATGGTACCAATAGAAACATTCACATCAATATTAGTGCTTCCGTCCAGCGGATCGAACATGCAAACATATTTTGAATTCATGCTTACCTGGTTGTCAAAGATCACCACATCATCTAATTCCTCACTCGCAATACCGGCGCAGCTGATACCATGTTGCAATACTCTTATCAGCTGATCATTGGCATACTCATCCAGCTTTTTCACTTCTTCTCCCTGCACATTCACATTGCCGGTATCGCCCAGAATATCAACCAGGCCTGCCTTATTTACTTCTACATTGATGCGCTTTGCGGCAAGGCCTATATCGCGCAACAGGCCTGCCAGTTCACCCGTAGCCTGCGGAAATGCGCGCATTTCACGAATCGTAAACTCATCTAATGTTAATACCTGCCTGTTAACCATAGCGCCATCCGGCAATTTATATTGCGGGCAAAATTAGCGCAATTCGGCCGCAGAAGCAGGTATTGTTTTATCAATTTCTCCGGCACAGGAAATTTTAATTTTTCTTAACCGGATTTCAATTTCCATTTACTTTGTTTGCAAAAAGGGAAGACATGAAGGTATTCAAATTCGGAGGCGCCAGCATCCATAGCTTTGACCGCGTGAAGAACCTGGCTAAAATTTTACAGGACTATAAAGAGGAGAAGATTCTGATCGTTATATCGGCAATGGGCAAAACCACCAATGCATTGGAAAAAGTTGCCGGAGCTTTTTATTCAGAGAACAAAGAATTGGCCTTGCAGCTCTTCAGCAAGGTAAAGCTGGATCATCTCAATTTATTAAAATATACCATCACCCGGCAATGGGAAGCAGCCACCCACGATCTCAACAACTTTTTTACAGAGGCGGAATGGTTGCTTCATGATAAACCGGCAAAAGATTATAATTATTATTACGACCAGATAGTCTGTGTGGGCGAGTTGTTATCAACCACTATTATCAGTTACTTCCTGAATGAAGAAAAGATTCCCAATAAGTGGATAGACGTGAGAGACCTGCTTCGTACCGACGATAATTTCCGTGATGCTGCAATAGACTGGCCTGTGACCAGCCGGCAAATTGAAGAAAAAGTCATTCCTCTTTTTGAAAAAAATAATTTTATCATCACCCAGGGCTTTATTGGCAGCACAGATGAAAATGAAAGCACCACCCTCGGCCGCGAAGGAAGTGATTATACTGCGGCGGTTTTTGCAAACATCCTCAATGCAGAAAATGTAACGATCTGGAAAGATGTGGAGGGCGTCATGAATGCTGACCCGAAAGATTTTCCTGCAGCCACAGTAATTCCCGAACTGAGTTATAAAGAAGTGATCGAAATGGCTTACTATGGCGCCCAGGTGATTCATCCCAAAACCATTAAACCGTTACAGAATAAGAATATTCCGTTGTATGTAAAATCATTTCTTGATGTTCGTGTACCCGGCACCGTTATATCTGTAAAAAATCCGCACCACTTGCCTTCCATTATAGTTTATAAGCGGAACCAGGTATTGATCACCTTTGAATCAAAGGATTTTTCATTTGTGGAGGGGGAACCCGTGAATAATTTATTCAAAATATTAAATGAAGTAAAAATCAAGCCTAATCTCACGCAAAACGGCGCCATCAGCTTATCTGTATGTATGGACGACATCCCTGATAAGATCGAAAAAATTGCGGTACAGGCTTCTTCTGTTTTCGAGGTGCAATTAGAGAAAAATCTCACCCTGCTCACCATACGGCACTCCACAGGAGAATATCTCCGTACACTTACGGAAAACAAAACAATTGTACTGCAGCAAAAAACAGCAGACACCATTCAGACGCTGATGAGGGATCAATCAATCACATAATCGCCTTTGCGGTCAATGAGTATCACAGGCAACTGGCGGGTCTCTTCGAATTTATCGTATGCAATCTTCAGATTCATGGCGAATTTTTCGAGGGAGGGATTATTCTTTATGGCATTTTTAAAATATTCCATCGATTTGCGGGAATTGTAGCGCACCGGGAAAACATGCACAGGGATAAAATCCTGGCCATTTAATTTAGCATAGCTGGCAATCGTATAAATTTCTTCGATATCATTATCTGTAACCGGGATGCATCCGACAGATACGCAACTGCCGTGAATATAAATGCCATTGCCGGGATGCAATGAATCGCTTAATATTTCATCAGAAACATTTGGATAATTCAGGTGCATGGATAAATGATAAGCGCTGTGCGGGTTAAATTCATTAATGTAATAAAATCCCTCGGGCACCTGGTAGTCGCCCTGCATGCGCTTGGGCCCCATGGTACCGCTTTGCATGCAAACTTTATACGTTTTAAAAAGCTTATATTTTTCCTTCTCAGCATTTTTTACCCAAACTTCCAGCTGGGCATCGTATTTAAAACTCCGTATATAAACATACTTTGCGGGCCACTGCAATCCTTTCGCTTCAAATTCCTTTTGCAGCGTATCTTCAACATTGGTAAAAACCCCCAGGTCTTTTAAAGATATTTTTTCCCGGTGAGAAACTGAATTCTGTGCGGATGCAGTAATTACAACAAGAAAAATTCCGGTAAGGAAAAGAAATAAACCGGGGATTTTACGCATCATGGTTATAAAAGGATATATTCAATTATGAAACGTAAAAGTAATTTTTTTATTTAAAAAACAGCCGGCGAAAACACAGATTAACGGATTGTTGGCGTTACAGGTTTCCCCGCCGGGCCTGCTCTCTTTCCAGGGCCTCAAACAAAGCTTTGAAATTGCCTTTACCAAAGCTCTTTGCGCCTTTGCGCTGAATAATTTCAAAAAATAAGGTAGGCCGGTCCTGCACCGGTTTGCTGAAAATTTGCAACAGGTATCCCTCGTCATCACGGTCTGCTAAAATGCCCAATTCACTTAAAGGCTTCAGATCTTCATCAATAGTACCTACTCTTTCCTGCAGCGTGGAATAATAGTCGGACGGCACTTTGAGAAACTCCACCCCGCGCTCCTGCAATTTTGTTACCGTATCAATAATATTGTTCGTTGCAAGGGCTACATGCTGGCAGCCTTCGCCATTGTAAAATTCGAGATACTCTTCTACCTGGCTTTTCTTTTTCCCTTCTGCAGGTTCATTAATAGGAAATTTCACATAGCCATTGCCGTTAGACATTACCTTGCTCATTAATGCGGAATATTCCGTGGAAATATCCTTATCATCAAAACTCAATATATTCCTGAATCCCATTACCTGCTCATAAAAACTTACCCATTTGTTCATCTGGTTCCAGCCCACATTGCCTACACAGTGATCTACATATAAAAGCCCTGTTTCCGGCGGATTGTAGACACTCTCCCATTTTTTATACCCCGGCATAAAAACACCATGATAATTTTTTCTTTCAACAAATAAATGAACGGTGTCGCCGTAAGTATGAATGCCGCTCATGACCAGTTCCCCGTTTTCGTCGGTAAGAACGGTTGGCTCTATATAGCTTTTCCCTCCGCGTTTGGTGGTTTCTTTCCATGCGCTGACGGCATCTTCCACTTTGAGCGCTAACACTTTTATGCCATCGCCATGCAGCGCAACATGATTGGCAATCTCATTGTCTTTTCTCAATGCAGTGGTAAAAACAAAAGTGAGCTTATTCTGCCGCACGGCATAGCTGGCCTTATCCTTTACGCCTGTTTCGGGACCGGCATAGGCAAGCGGCTGAAAGCCGAATGCAGTTTTATAATAATGAGCCGCTTGTTTTGCATTGCCAACATAAAATTCCACATAATCAGTTCCGAGCAATGGCAGGAAATCTTCTGTCTTCTTCTCATCTTTTGAGGGAGCAATCGCAGGAGTATTCATAAAAAATATTTATGCAAAATTAAAATTTATGCGCCACTCCGTTGAACGCCCCGATTGATAAAACACAGCAAAGCCCGCAATCATTTCCGGATTTGGAAACAAAATTATGAGCGGTTGAATTTTTTCTATCGCTTGCATTAATTTCATTTCAACAATCAAAAACTTTTTTATGAAAAAAATGTTCTTACTGCTTATGTCGGCTGCTGCATTTGCTGCCAAAGCACAAAACGATAAAACCCCAACGTTGAAATCCATTTTACTCGAACAGCTAAAAAGCACACACAACTCGGAAGAATGGTTTGTGCCCGCCAACATTGCCATTGAAGGATTAACTGCCGAGCAGGCCAACTGGAAAGACAGCAATGAAGATCATTCCATTGCCCAGTTAACCACCCATCTTATTTTCTGGGACATGCAAGCACTCGCAAAATTCAAGGGAGAAACGCCTGCTGCATTTAATGGCAATAACAAGGAAACTTTTTCACCGGTAGACAAAGATATATGGACGGCAACGGTAAAGCGTCTTGACAGTGTTTTAACGGAATGGGAAAAAGCCATTGAAGCGGCTGATGAGGCAAAGCTGGCGTCCTGGTATTCTACCATTGCTCACATCGGCACACACAATGCTTATCACATCGGCCAGATTATTTATATCCGTAAAATGAAAGGCTGGTGGGATGATAATAAGGGAGTGAAGGCATAACATACCATTCATCTTCCCATTATTTGACCGGTTTTTGTAAGCGCTGATGCGGGTATATCCTTTATTATTTTCAAAGCATTTATCTTGCGTCAAAAAGCTAAATGAAAGTTGGCATTTTAGGCGGCGGCCAGTTAGGCAGAATGTTACTACAGGCGGCAGCGAATTATACGGTTGAAACTTTTGTTTTGGAAAATGACCCCGAATGTCCGGCTGCGCATCTTTGCAACCATTTTACAAAGGGCGATATCAAAAACTTTGACGACGTTTATAATTTCGGGAAGCATCTTGATGCCATTACTATCGAAATTGAATCGGTAAATACTGATGCATTGCAAAAGCTGCAGGAGGATGGAGTAAAAATCTTTCCTGCTCCCGCTACACTTTCAACAATAAAAAATAAAATCTTACAAAAGCAATATTATGCATCGATACAGGTACCGTCACCGGAATTTATTGTTACGCAAAACATCAACGAAGTAAAAAACAATGCCGGGTTTTTACCCGCTGTGCACAAAGTGGCTACGGGAGGCTATGACGGTCGCGGTGTAGTGATCATCAAAGATGAAAAGCAGATTGATAAAGGATTTGACGCTCCTGCAGTTTTAGAAGCAATGGTGCAGATAAAAAAAGAGATTGCCATCATTGTCTCCATTAGTCAGAAGGGAGAAACGGCTTTATATCCGCCGGTGGAAATGATATTTAATAATGATCTGAACCTGCTGCAATACCATCTTTGCCCGGCTTCGCTTCCGGAAAAAACCTTATGGAAGGCAGAAGCGATTGCATTAACGGTTGCGAAGAATTTCAAAAGCGCCGGGATATTTGCCGTAGAAATGTTTGTTGATATTGATGAAAATGTCTGGGTAAACGAAACAGCCCCGCGTGTACATAATAGCGGCCACCATACCATCGAAGGAAACTACTGCTCCCAATTCGACATGCTGTGGCGAATTATTTTAGATTATCCCCTGGGAAATACGAATGTGCTGCTTCCTTCTGCCATGATTAACCTGATCGGGGAAGACAATTTTTCGGGTAAAGTAATTTATGAAGGGCTGCGGGAAGTATTGAAAATTGACAATGCATTTGTTCACCTGTATGGTAAAAAAGAAACGAGGCCGGGAAGAAAAATGGGGCATGTAACGGTGATCAGCAGCAGCCCGCAGGATCTCACCTATAAAGCCAACCTGATTCGCCACACTTTAAAAGTAAAGTCGTAAAACTAACAGCAACGGATATACGAAAATAATCTCAGAAAGGAATTTCGTTAACAAGCCTCTTCAATTCTATTTCTGAAGATTTGGCAGCGAAGCTAATGTTTGTATATGAATAGGCTGCCTGCTGAAAGCTCTGCTGGGCCTGGGTCAGCTCCACAATCGTTGCTTCCCTGAGCTGAAACTTATACAGCATAAGATCAATTAATTTTTGCGCCAGCTCCACGTTGACGCGCTGGGAATCCAGCTGCTGTATGGCAGAAGCATACGCCTGGTACGCCTGCACGGCCTGAGCTTTATAATTCCTGGTTAAAATATCTTTCTGAAGCTCGGCGTTTTGCACATTTATTTCAGCCACTTTTTGCTGCCTTTTATAAACAGAACCGTTGTAAATAGGAATGGCCAGAGACAAACCGCCGGTAGGGCCGCTGCTTTCATTCAGCAAAAAATTACCTGCGGAAATTTTGCTGCGGCTGTAATTATATCCAATATTCGCACGAAGCGACGGGTATCGTTGTGCGGCAGTTTCTTTTACAATAAGCTGATTTATTTTCACCTGCTCATCTGCCGCTATGATATCTGCATTTTTGCCGAGGTCGTCTAAAATGTTTCCCAATACAACATTCTTATCCACTTCAATGGCGGTATCGGCAACAGTAAGGGACGAATCCGGGCGCAAATTCAGCAACAGTAACAAACCTGTCTTGGCCTGGTCAATTACCAACAGCTGCGCCTGGCGTTGTTGCACAAGATTATTCAGGTTTATTTGCGATTGAAAAAGGTCGGCATCATTTGCCATGCCCACACTTCTTTGCGTTTGCACAATCTTCAACTGCTGCTGCGCCACATCAATGGATTTATCAATTGCTTTTAAATAGGATTGCTGCCGTACAATATCGTAATAAGTGGTCATCACCGATGCCATGGTATTTTGTATCAGCGAATTCAACACCTGCTCACTTTGCGATTGCAGTTTTGCGAGCTGTTCCTTGGTAGCCACCACTCGTGAACCATTGTACAATAATATTCCGGCGGTAACACCGGAGGTAAGATTGTTTCCCACGGCGCCGTTTCTTTTAATTTCTTCCCCGGAATTAAGTTTCTGATGCACAAAAGTGGATTGTTCATTGTCGTTTGCAGATGCACTTACCACCGGCAGGCCGCCTGCTACACCATAATTGTTATTAATGGTATTAATGTCAACATTATTTTTCTGAAGCTGTATATCGAGGCTTTTCTTAAGCGCAATATTTATTGCATCCTGCAGCGTGAGCGACTGGGCAAAAGCTGCATTAAACAAAAAAATAAGTGGTATAAAAATTATTTTTTTCATTTCGTCATTCATAATTTTTCAACGCCCTATTCGCTCAGGCCTTCCGCATCTGTTTTAATGCCCTTGAACTCATTATCTTTTTCTTCGTCTGTTTTATGCTTGCCGGAAATATAAGTGTACATGGCCGGTATTACAAACAAAGTAAAAATCAGGGAAAAGATGATGCCGCATACCACCACCACACCCAAAGATATGCGGCTGCCTGCAGATGCCCCCAGGTTCAATGCGATTGGCAATGCCCCGAGAGAAGTTGCCAGGCTGGTCATTAAGATGGGCCGTAAACGCTGAGTGGCAGCATCAATTACTGCATCCATTTTCTTAAGGCCATGCGCCCGCCTTTGATTGGCAAATTCTACAATCAATATCCCGTTTTTCGTTACCAGGCCAATGAGCATGATCATGCCTATCTCACTAAAAATATTTAAAGTCAGGTTAAAAACCCAAAGGCTTAATAAGGCGCCGGCCAGCGCAAGAGGCACGGTGAACATAATAGTAAGCGGATCGGAGAAACTTTCAAATTGGGCAGACAGGATTAAATAAATTAAAATCAACGCAAGGATAAAGGCAAACATGATGTTGGAAGAGCTTTCCTCATAATCTCTCGAAGGGCCGCTCAACGCAGTAGAATACGATTCATCCAGCAAACGATTCGCAATGGCACGCATTGCCTTTATCCCGTCGCCTATGGTATAACCATCCGCAAGGGATGCGGAAATGGTAGCCGCTTTATAACGATTGAAATGATACAGCACTGCAGGATCAGTACTTTCCTTCATGGTAATAACGGAAGAAAGCGGAATATTTTGGCCTAAGTTATTACGAACATACAGGTCGCTTATATCCTGCGGCTTGTTCCGGTCGCCCCTTTCCACCTGTGCAATTACAGAATATTGAAAACCGTTTTGAATATAATATGCCAGCCTTCCCCCGCTGAATGCAGCCTGCATGGTAGCGACCACATCCTGCGTGGACAAGCCCAGGTCCTTTATTTTCATCCTGTCCACCGATATCTGTAATTCCGGGGTATTGAATTTAAGATTCACGTCTACGTTGGAAAATGTTTTGTCTTTTCTTGCCTCTTCCAGGAATTTCGGAATAATAGTTCTTAGTTTATCGAGGTTTTGGTTTTCAATAATAAACTGAATCGGCACGCCGCCTTTTGAACCGCCCACGGCAATTGTCTGATCCTGCGATGCAAAAATGTTTGCCTGGTTAAACCGTCGCATTTTTATCTGCAAATCATTGGCAATCTGCTGCTGGGTGCGCACACGATCTTCGGGAGGAATGAGACCGATGCGCGGTTGCGCTGTGTTGGTAGTGGCTCCCGCAGGGGTGCGTGCAAAAACAAAGTCCCGTTCTGCCACAGAGTCATATAGATAATTTGCAATGCCGTCAGTAAGATTTTCCATTGCACTATAGCTGGTACCTTCGGGTGCCGTCACATAAAATCTCACACTGCTCCTGTCTTCAATGGGTGCAAGCTCACTTTTCAGATTAATAAACATCAGCCAGATGATCAAACCAGATACTGCAATGATGAGCCACGCGGCCCACCTTACTTTCATAAATGCGGTTAAGATACGCCGGTAGCCATTTTCCATTCCCCTGAAAAAAGGCTCTGTCTTATTGTAAAACCATCCATGGCCTGCTCTTTTACGGTGCAAAACAACATTCAGTACCGGCGTGATCGTCAATGATACCAATGCCGATACCAGCACGGCGGCAGCGAGGGTGATTCCAAACTCACGGAACAGCCGTCCCACAAATCCTTCTAAAAATATAACCGGCAGAAAAACTACCGCAAGTGTGATAGAAGTGGAAATAACAGCAAAAAATATTTCCCTGCTTCCTTCTAATGCCGCTTGTTTTATCGGCATTCCTTTTTCCAGCTTTTTGAAAATATTTTCAGTTACCACAATCCCATCGTCTACCACAAGTCCTGTGGCCAATACAATTGCAAGCAGCGTTAATATATTTATGGTAAAACCGGCCACATACATTATAAAAAATGTAGACACGAGCGAAATAGGAATATCAATCAGCGGCCGAAGTGCAATCAGCCAGTCGCGGAAGAAAAGAAATATTACCAATACTACTAATGCAAATGCAATACCTATTGTCTCTTCTACCTCTGCCAGCGACTGACGGATGTATTTGGTATTGTCAATAAGAACTTTTAGCTGAATATCGCTTTTGGTATCTTTTTCTATTTGCCTGATGCGTTTATAAAATTCATCGGCAATTTCAATATTGTTTGCCCCGGGCTGCGGGATAATGGCAAGCCCGACCGCATTTACCCCATTATATTTCCAGCTTTGTTCCAGTACTTCGGGGCCCAGCTCAACTCGTGCAACATCGCCTAACCGGACAATACCCGAGCTGTCTTCCCTGATGATAAGACTCCTGAATTGCTGTTCTGAGGTAAGCCTTCCCAAAACCCGGATGGTAAGCTCTGTATTATTGCCATAAATTTTCCCGGGCGGCAATTCTACATTTTCAGTATTGACGGCGTTGATGATATCCGTATAGGTTACCTGATAGGCATTCATTTTATCCGGATTCAGCCAGATGCGCATGGCATAGCGCTTTTGTCCAAAGATATTGATTGCACTTACCTGGTTGATGGTTTGCAATTGTTGCTGCAATACATTTTCGGCATAGTCGCTCAGTTCCAATAATGTCTTGGTATGACTTTGCACCGCGAGAATCAGGATAAAATCGCTGTTGGCATCAGCTTTGGTTACTACCGGCGGAGCATCAATATCCTGGGGAAGCGTCCTCGCTGCCTGTCCCACTTTATCTCTCACGTCGCTTGCCGCCGCCTCCATATCCACACCAAGATTAAACTCAATTGATATCTGGCTGCTGCCAAGAGAGCTTGAAGAGGTAATGGTCCGGATGCCCGGTATGCCGTTAATTTGTTTTTCTATTGGCTCGGTAATCTCATTTTCAATAATGTCGGCGTTTGCACCCGTGTAGGATGTGCTTACACTAATTACCGGCGGATCAATGGCGGGATAATCTCTCACCGCAAGAAAAGTAAGCCCTACAATGCCAAATAAAATTATTGCCAGATTCATCACCGTGGCAAAAACGGGTCTGCGCAGCGAAAATTCAGATATATTCATAATTGCCCAACCGCACTAAATGAAAAAACTTTTATGCTTCTCTTTCGATTTGCCGGTTTTATTTATTTGTAAAACTTTAATTATTGTCATCTGCCTGTGTAAGCGTCTTTACACTCCGGATTTTTACCGGTCCGTTCGGGCGGGCAAACAATACGCCCGTTAACACGACAGTATCCCCGGGATTAACCCCTTTTGTTATTTCAACATTATTGGCCAGGCGCATGCCGGTTGTCACATTTACAAATTGCGACTTGTTATTCTTTATTACGACCAGCTGATTGTTTATATCATTGGGTATAATGGTACTGGTAGGAACCATTACAGCGCTTCTGCCCGAACCTTCCGCGCTGATATACACTTTTACGAATGCGCCGGGATTTACACTTCCGCCCTGTAACAGAGCCCGCACAGACAAATTTCTTGTCTGCGTATTTGCCTGGGGCTCTATGGCAATGATGGTTGCTTTTTGTCTCTTATGGCTGGATGCATCTACCTCTACATCTACCGTGTTGCCTACCTTTACCAAATTACCGTATTCTTCAGGAAGTGTAAAATCAACCTTCAGCTTTCCTAATTGTTGCAAAGTAGCCAAAACAGTGGCAGGTGACACATAGGCCCCGGGGCTTACCTGCCGTAAGCCGATAGTGCCGTCAAAGGGCGAGCGCACCACTGTTTTATCTATCAGGGCCTGGGTATAATTAATATCAGCTTTGGTGCTTTCCACCAGGTTGACGGCGGCGTCATAATCACTTTCATTAACTCCATTTACCAATAATAATTTATGAAGACGCTCTTCATTTTTTTGAGCCAGGTCCAGTTGTACCTTGCTTTTTTCCAGCTGGGCTACCAGGTCCGCGCTATTTACCCTGGCAAGAACGGTTCCTGCCTTTACAAATTTGCCTTCAGGGATATTTAAGTAAGTAAGCAGGCCGGTGGCATCAGGGTGCAGGTCAACGTTTTCATTGGCGATGACGGTTCCGCTGGCTTCAATAGTGTTATTCACCTTTTGTAAAGTGGCTACCATCACGTCCACTATCACGGGACCATCGCTTTTAGGCCGGGAATTAGGTGCAACTTTTTTTCCCTTGCATGAAATAATCAGTATGAAGAAAACAAAAAAAGAAATCCTTACTATTGGTATAGTGTTTAGACGCATGCATGATTTTTTGAAAATACAACCAAATATAAAAATATTCAGATTCCAAAGATGTATCGATACCTTTTATAAAAAAGTTCAATCATTGGACGACAAAAAAATAACAATCCTTCGGACAGAAAAGTAAATTGTTGTGAAAAATGGCTGATAAAAAATCTGCCGGCAGAAAGGCATTCTTATCTCCATTTGCTGAATCGGGGCCATATACGGTACAAAATCTGCATTCTGAAAAATGTTGTTTCTTTGTTTCAAATAAAAATCTATGAATCCTGTGGTGGGTATCATTATGGGCAGCGACAGCGACCTGAAGATAATGGAAGCGGCAGCAGAAATTTTAGGAAAATTTAATATAGCATATGAACTTACCATCGTATCTGCTCACCGTACGCCGATGCGAATGGTAGAGTATGCCCAGGCTGCCCGCGACAAAGGATTGAAAGTAATTATAGCCGGTGCCGGTGGTGCGGCACACCTGCCGGGAATGGTAGCGTCTATCACTACTTTGCCTGTTATCGGCGTTCCGATAAAATCTTCCAACTCTATTGACGGATGGGATTCCGTTCTCTCGATACTGCAAATGCCCAATGGGGTGCCGGTGGCTACGGTAGCGCTTAATGCAGCAAAGAATGCAGGCATACTTGCAGCGGAAATTTTAGCAACGAATGATGATGCGCTTTCAAAAGAATTAGCCGCGTATAAAAATGAAATGAAAGAAGAAGTAGAGAAAAAAGCGAACAGCCTGGAAAAAAAATAAAAGGCAGCCCGTCACCTAATCCCGCTCTTCAATAATGCAAAACTGCTGTTCGAGCGATAAAGAATTTTTATAAATCACATCCAAAAAATCATTTCCCCATCCTGCATAGAACAACATAAAATTTTCCGTGCGCTCCTGCAGATTGCCGCCGGGAAAAAGAGTTGAATACACTTTTGAAAGCTGATTTTTCAAATCAGCAAATTTCCTTTTTTCGGCCCGGATCATTTTCTTCTCCAGTTCATCCATTCTTTTCAGTGTTTTTGCCTCCAATGCCTCCACGTGTTGCCGCAACGTCACGTCTGTCTTGCCGGCCAGCGCTTCAACGGCATTATAAATTTGCCTCAGTTGAAATTTTTCCTCTTCCAAATCCAGGCGCAGCGGCGTATGCTTTTTTATGATTTCGTTTAACAGGCTGTGTTCACTTTGAAAAAGATCTTTTGCTGGGATACCGAGCTTTTGTAATACCTGATCCACCTTTTTTTCAATAAGCAAAAAAGAATTTCTCAACACCAGAACAGGAAAGGGTATTTTGTAATGCTCAAACAAATTCTTCATTTCAAGCCAGTAGGCCAGCTCGCCTCCTCCTCCGATGAATGCAATGTTGGGCAGTATTCTTTCCTGGTACAGGCATCGTATAATTACATTGGGGCTGAAATGGCCGGGGTTATCCTGTATCTCTTTTTTTAATTCATCAGCAGAAAAGCTGATCTGCGTGTCATCCACAAAATACCTGTCCTGCTTTTTTATAAGACGGTTCCGGATATCTTTCCCGAGGTAAAACAGGTTTATCTCCCGCGGATTTACCTGCACTTTGTACTGCCCCGATAATGCATCCGTGGTTTTGCTCACTATTTTGAAGGGGATGTTTTCAAAAACATCCTGCTCAAAAATATCTTTCATCTCATTTTTCAGCACATTATTATCCGGCAACAAAACAATGAGCCCGTATTCTTTGAATAAATGATGAACAAATAAAAAGGTGGATTGAGCAATGGTGGAATTTTTTTGAAAACATTTTCTCAGCACATCCACTATTTCGCTGCCATGTTCTTCAACCAACAGCCTTGAAGCAATTTCGTCAATAAGCCTGAGCAATAAATCGTCCACTTTCATTTTTCCAATGGAACCCTTCTGCTTTGTATGCCATGTATATTTTCTTCCGTCAATAAATACGTGGTTTAATTCATCGAGATCATGATCTTCGCTGCCCATGAAGTAGACGGGAACAAAATTATATGCAGGATACCTGCCTTTTAACACCTCTGCCAGCTTTATTGTATGCAGCACTTTATAAATGAAATATAGATGGCCTGTGAAAATGTTGGGCTGATGTGCTGTGCAAACAGTAAAGGTATTTTCCCGCAGAAGCGCATCAATATTGGCTTTTACTGCGTCGCAATCTTCTATGCCCTGGTATTGCTGCTGTAATTGATCCGCTAACAGTTTCCGGTTTGTCGGGTATTTTTTTTCAGCCTCAATTACAGATTCAATCCCGTAATCATTCACTTCAAATGTGTAAAAGTCTTTAAGACCGGCCGAGCCTTTTAAGTAATCGACGATAATTTTCGTGAACTTTCCCGTTTCTTCGTAAGTAATAAATGAAGGTTGAAATGACCGGCCCATTGGAGTTTGTTAAAGAGGGCAAATATATAATGAAAATAGCTGTTTGTAATTTGTACCTTTAATGGTCAATGGTCAATCATAAATCGTAATTCACGACATCGAGCATCCCACATCGTATATCGTATATAAAATTTAAATCATAGCGAATGAAAAATTCAAGAAGAGATTTTATTAAAAGGACTGCCCTTACTTCGGCAGGCGTTTATTTAGGCGCAAATGCCTTCAGCGCCAAAAGCTATCGCAGCATCATGGGTGCCAATGACCGCATTCGAGTAGGGGTAGTGGGGTTTTCCGACAGGCACCGCAATTCTCACATGCCTCCCTTTATGAATCATTATAAAGAATTGAATTTTGATTTGGTTGCCGTCTCTGATATCTGGAGCAAAAGAAGAGACGAAGGCGTGGCATTCTGGAAAGATAAAATGCAACATGATATAGCAAGCTGCCGTAATAACGAAGAAATGTATGACAAAAAATTAGTAGATGCCGTATTTATTAGCACGGCAGATTTTCAGCATGCACAGCATGCCATACAGGCAGTAGAAGCCGGATGTGACGCTTACGTAGAAAAACCTTTCGCCGAAACAATGGAAGATAACCGCGCTGCTTTGAAAGCAATTAAAGCTTCAGGAAAAATTATACAGATTGGCTCGCAAAGAAGAAGCGGCGACAACTATATCGCTGCCGCTGATTTTATTCAATCGGGGAAGTTTGGTGCTATAAAGATGGTTGAACTAACCTGGAACGTAAACCAGCCGGGGCGCTGGCGCAGGCCTGCGCTGGTAGCGCAATTGAGAGAACAGGATACGGACTGGAAAAGATTCATTTTAAATCGTCCGTATGAAGAGTATGATCCGAGAAAATACCTGGAATACCGTTTGTTCTGGCCTTACTCTTCCGGGCTTCCCGGGCAATGGATGAGCCACCAGATCGATACAGTACATTGGTTCAGCGGGTTGAAGCATCCGCGCAGCGCGGTTGCCAACGGTGGCATTTATATGTGGAAAGACGGAAGAAGAAACTGGGATACTATTACTGCCGTGTTCGATTACGGGCCGGAAGATGATCCAACCACCGGGTTCCAGGTTTCGTTTCAGGCACGCATGGACAATGGCACCGAAGATCCCTCTGAAATTTATTATTCCAATGGCGGTGAACTGAATTTAATTACCAACAAGGTTTCTCCTGCAGGCGGACTTACCAAACACTTTGCCGATGAAATGGGAATGCAGCCCAACCTGTTGCCGGAACTGACATTATCAACAGCAGCAAAGGCAGTAGCAGCTGCCAATACCGGCGGCGACATACTAACGGACAACCATATACGAAACTGGATGGAATGCGTGCGCAGCCGGAAGACGCCGCATGCGCCGGTAGAAGCAGGATATAGTCATTCTATCGCCAACATTATGACTACTGCTGCATCACACACAGGCATGAAAGCTACATTTGATGAGGCAACACAGGAAGTGATGGTGGGAGGAAAGGCGTTTAAGTATTGACGGAACAATTGATTTCTAACATTCATTTCTCATCCGAGCCTCCTTTGATTTAAAAGTTAACATCATTTTATATCCAGCAACTTTTCATAAGAGGAATTATATTGACTTAATTTACCGTTACTTTTTTAATCAGAAGCTTTTTTAGAAAGCATAAAATCAAAATTCAATAAAATATTATTAATAATCGGTTTATCCCGGTACGTTTTCGCTGCATAAACCTTAAACACAGTTCTTCGTGGACCCCGATGCAGAAAAGGACTATGAACATTTAATCTTTTCTTTAAACCCGAAAGGTTATGCTATCTGATATGGCTTGTTCGGAAAATTTCATAAATTTAATTTATGAATTGGCAGGAATATATCGTATCTGATAAAGAAATACTTTTGGGAAAGCCCACTATTAAGGGGACACGTATCTCTGTAGAACACATCATTGCATTAATGGCTCAGGGCTGGACCGAAAACCAAATACTGGAGAATTACCCGCGCTTGTCTAAAGAATCTTTACAGGCAGTTTTTTCTTACATCCGGGAATGTATGCATGACGGTCTTCTCTATACTCCTTCCAGAAAGACTGCATAACATATGAAACTGCTTGCCAACGAGAATTTCCCACTTAAAAGTGTCATCTATTTAAAAAACAAAGGCCACGATATTAAAGCGATTGGAATTGACAACCCGAGTGTAGAAGATCGTGTTGTAATAAATATAGCAATTGCTGAAGAACGGACAATCCTGACGTTCGACAGAGATTACGGAGAGCTTATTTTTAAACACAACTATAAACCTGAACGGGGTGTGATTTATCTGAGGCTTATTGAATATGCTCCTGATGAACCAGGTAAAATAGTTGAAGATTTAATCTCTCAAAAAGAAATCACTTTTGCACGAGCTCTTACAGTTGCTGACACTACAGGAATCAGGCAAAGAAAATATTAAGATACATCCGCCACTCGTTAATGCTAATATGCAATGATTCAAAATATTTTTGATAAGACATTCAACGTCTGACAAAGTGGATCCGCAAATAAGAACCGGAGATCAAATCTTACATTTAAAAATGAAAAATAGTATATATTTATTCCACCTCTTCATTACCGCCATATTATTTCAATCCACCGGCCTTGCTCAGAATCTGCAACCAGTACGTGTAATAAAATCAAAAACCGAAAGCAGAATCGATGTACTAATCGGTGACAAATTATTCACCAGTTTTTTATATCCCGATACTTTGGAGAAACCTGTTTTATATCCTGTGAGAGCAGCCAATAGCACCATTGTTACAAGAGGCTTTCCCATGCAGCCAAGGGCCGGTGATCCTACGGATCATCCGCATCACACAGGTATATGGTTCACGTATGAAAATATAAATGGCCTGGACTTCTGGAATAATTCCTATGCGATACCGGCAGAGAAAAAATATCTGTACGGCTGGATAAGAACTGATAGAATTATCAAAACATCCGGCGGCAAACAGGGTGTGATCATTTATCATGCGAACTGGACCGACCAGCAGAAAAAAGTTTTATTGGAAGAAACCACACAATTGATTTTTTCCGGTACCGAAAATACCCGCATTATTGACCGGGTTACTACTTTAAAGGCGGTTACGGATGTTACATTTACTGATGCCAAGGATGGTATGTACGGAATCCGGCTGGCGCACGAATTACAGATACCGGATAAAGCCGACAAGGAATACAAAGACAATAAAGGAAACATTACTATAGTAAAAGCGGTTAGCGATTCCATAGCTAATGGCAATTATCTCACCAGCGAGGGAAAAACCGGCGACAGCGCATGGGGCACAAGAGGTATGTGGTGCAAAGTCTTTGGAAAAATGGGAAGTGATTCAGTAAGCATCACGATCATCGATCACCCGGGAAACCCCGGATATCCTACCTTCTGGCATGCACGCGGATATGGACTGTTCGCTGCCAATCCGCTGGGGCAAAAGATTTTTTCGAATGGAAAATTAAATCTGAATTTTCAAATGAAAAAAGGCCAATCCGCTACATTTCGGTACCGGATGATCATCCAAAACGGAAATACCACGTTATCTGCGGAAGAATTAAACAAAGAAGCCGGCGACTTTGCCAAAGAACGGTAGATTTTCGTATACACATAAGCGTTAGTTATACAACTTCGCCTTCCAGATCATAGTCAAACGCATTGGTGATTTTTACATTGACAAAATCTCCCGGTAACAATTTTTTGGATGATTGAACGATCACCTCGTTATCCACTTCCACGCTGTCGGATTCTGTTCTTCCGATGTACCGGCCCGCTTCTTTTTTATCAATGATTGTTTTGAAAACCTTACCGATTTTTTGCTCATTCTTCTTATAAGAAATTTCCTGCTGCACCTCCATGATCTCCTGCGCCCGCTGCTCTTTTATTTCTGAAGGCACATTGTCAGCCAATCCATAAGCGCTTGTGTTTTCTTCGTGCGAGTAGGTAAATATGCCAACACGGTCCAACTGCATCTTTTTCAAAAATCCTTTCAACTCATCCGCATCTTCCTCTGTCTCGCCCGGGAAACCCGCAATCAGCGTAGTTCTCAGGCATATACCCGGAATTGCATTCTTTATTTTGCCAATCAGATCTTCCATTTCTTCTCGCGTGATCTGACGTTTCATAGCAGCGAGCATTTTATTGCTCGCATGTTGCAAGGGCATGTCGAGATAATTACAAATATTATCTCTTTCTTTCATCACATCAATGATCTCCATCGGAAATTTGGATGGATAGGCATAATGCAATCTTATCCATTCAAGACCCTGTATATCCGCCAATGCATGTAACAATTTTGGCAATTCCCGTTTTTTGTAAATATCCAATCCATAATAAGTAAGCTCCTGCGCAATGAGCATTATTTCCTTTACGCCTTTGGTCACCAGCAATGTCGCTTCTTCCACTAATGACTCAATTGACTTACTGACGTGCTTTCCTCTCATTAAAGGAATGGCACAGAATGAACAGGTGCGATTGCATCCTTCACTTATTTTAAGATAGGCGTAATGATGGGGCGTACTCAATATCCTTTCTCCCAATAGTTCAGCCTTGTAATCAACATCGAATTTTTTCAGGAGAAAAGGCAATTCCATCGTTCCGAAAAAAGCATCTACTTCCGGGATTTCCTCCTCAAGACTTTGCTTATATCGTTCACTGAGGCAGCCGGTAACATAGACTTTGTCCAGCTTTCCCCGCTTTTTTAATTCCACCTGCTCCAAAATGGTATGGATGCTCTCTTCTTTTGCCTTATCAATAAAACCACAGGTGTTTACCACAACTATATTATGATTGAGCTTTTTGTTTTCGTGCACTACGTCAATATCCGCTGCCGCCAGCTGACCGCTGAGCACTTCGCTGTCCACCATATTTTTACTGCAGCCAAGCGTGATGATGTTTACCTTATCTTTTTTATTTTTTGTTTTCAATGTCTATTACACGAATTAAATCGAATTACACGAATTCGAAATCCAACAATTGAACAATCTAACCATTTAACCAATTAACTATCCCCATTCACCACTCACTACTCACTATTTCACCCCTTCAAACAAGCTATCTACAAATTCTTTTTTATCAAATACCAATAAATCCGTTGCTTTTTCTCCCACGCCAATAAATTTTACAGGAATCTTAAACTGGTCAGCAATGGCCAATACAACACCCCCTTTTGCAGTACCGTCTAATTTTGTAATGGCAATAGCAGTAACATCCGTTGCAGCAGTAAATTGTTTGGCCTGCTCCAATGCATTTTGCCCGGTGCTTCCATCCAGCACCAACAGCACTTCATGCGGGGCTCCGGGCAATGCTTTATTCACCGAGCGTTTTATCTTACTCAGCTCCTCCATCAGGTGAATTTTATTATGCAACCTGCCTGCCGTATCAATTAACACCACATCCATTTGTTTTGCCACAGCAGATTGCACCGCATCAAAGGCCACCGCGCTGGGATCCGCACCCATATTGTGCTTCACAATAGCGACGTGGGTTCTTTTACTCCATATTTCCAGTTGATCAACGGCCGCTGCCCTGAATGTATCGGCAGCACCGAGTAAAACTTTCTTACCGGCAAGCGTAAAATTATGAGCCAGCTTGCCGATGGTAGTAGTCTTACCGGCACCATTTACCCCGACTATTAATATTACATGCGGCTTATGTCCTTCCGGTAATTCAAAGCTTTTGTAAGAAGCATCACCCGGTGCATCCACAAGCACGGACTGAATCTCATCCTTCAGCATACGATTCAGCTCAGCCGTATTTACATATTTATCTTTAGCTACTCTTCTCCCGATTCCGTCGATAATCTTTATCGTAGTGTTCACCCCCACATCGGCGCTGATGAGCGCATTTTCCAGGTCATCCAGCACTTCTTCATCTACGGTATTTTTTCCTGCAATGACCTTGGTTATCTTTTCAAAAAAGCCGGCCTTTGTTTTTTGTAACCCCTGGTCGAGGCTTTCTTTCTGTTCTTTTTTCCCAAATATTTTATCGAAAATCCCCATGATTCAAATTGGTTAGGGTCAAAAATAAATAAAGCTATCCGCATACGCAGGATAGCTTCGCTTAAAGGGTTTCATGCAAAATCAGCCCGCGAGAAATTCCTTGATTTTGTCTTTATGAATAATTGCTTCTTTAAATGTATATGCGCCGGTCTTGGGACTCCTTACCGTGCGGATCACCTTTGTCCAGTTTTTTGCTTCGGCTGCTGCTTTCTGATCCTTGGTCTTGATAGCGGTTTTAGCTGCTTTTGCCATTGTATGAAGTTGAAAATTTGAAAATCAGCCAATTTGAAAATTTGCATAGATTTTCAAACCGGCAATTTGTTAATTATTTAATCTCTTTGTGAACGGTTACTTTCTTCAATATCGGATTGTATTTCTTTAATTCCAAACGCTCAGGCGTGTTCTTTTTATTTTTAGTGGTGATATAGCGGCTGGTACCGGGCTGTCCGGAAGTTTTGTGTTCCGTACATTCTAAAATCACCTGAACCCTGTTTCCTTTCTTTGCCATTTTGGTATATTAAAATGTTTAATTAGCTGGTTAAATCTTTACACCTTTTGCCCTTAATTCCTTCACCACGCCGGAGAGGCCATTCTTATTAATGGTACGTATGCCTTCTGAAGAAACCTTCAGGGTAATCCATTTATTTTCTTCCGCCAGGAAATACCTTTTCTTTTGAAGATTCGGTAAAAATCTGCGCTTGGTCTTAATGTTGGAATGGGAAACCAAATTACCTGTAACCGGCGTTTTTCCTGTAACCTGACATACTCTGGCCATAGTAAAAATTTTTTTCGGACGGCAAAGGTAATGAAGAAATATTTACCCAAAAAATAAATAAAAGGCTTTTTTTGCAGGTAAATATGACAGAATGTATCATAAATG
>CAZVKO010000050.1:0-2832 GCA_964627765.1 uncultured Ginsengibacter sp.
GGTCGCGCCCTAGATGAGGGCGTTGATGCCGGTCAGGTCGAGGCTCGTCTGGTAGGGGCGGAGAACGTTCGCCGTCACGGCGTAGGTGGGCACGATCCGCACTTCCAGGGGCAGCATCAGCGTGATGAAGATCAGCCAGAAGATCACCATCCGCCCGCGATAGCGGAAGTAGACGATCGAGAAGGCCGAGAGCGCCGCGATCGCCACCTTGCCGATGGCGACGCCGCCGGCAAAGAGCACGCTGTTGATCATCTTGCCGCCGAGGCCGGCGCGCTGCCACGCCTCCGCGACGTTCTTCCAGAAGTCGTGGCCGATGACGAGCGGCATCGGCACCTGGTTCACGGTCTGCAGGTCCTGCGTTGCGGCAAGGGCGACGATCGCGAACGGTGCCAGCGCCACCAGCAGGCCGAGCAAGAGCACGGCCTGGCAGAACAGGTCGAATACCGGCGTGCGCTCGACCATCCGCCTGCCTCACTTGTAGTGGATGCGCCGCTCGACGAAGCGGAACTGCGCGACGGTGAGGCCGATGACCAGGAGCATCAGGACGATGCTCTGGGCGGCGGCGCCGGAATAGTCGAGGCCTTTGAAGCCGTCGAAATAGATCTTGTAGACCATCAGCTCGGTCGCCCGCGCCGGGCCGCCCTCGGTCATGATGTCGACGATTCCGAAGGAATCGGTGAACGAGTCGGTGAGATTGATCACCACCAGGAAGAAGAGCGTCGGCATGACCAGCGGCAGCTGGATGCTGCGCACGCGACGGAAGAAGCCGGCACCGTCGAGCGCCGCCGCCTCGATCAGGGCGCGCGGGATCGACTGCAGCGCGGCGAGGAAGAAGATGAAGCTGTAGCCTACATATTTCCAGGCGAAGGCGACGACGATGGCGATCATCGCATCGGTGCCGTCGAGCGCCGGATTCCAGAGGCCGGGCCAGATGCGGTTGATGAAGGAGAGGACGCCCGCCTCCGGCGCCAGGATGTAGCGGAAGGCGAGGCCGAGCGCCGGCGCGGCGATGGCATAGGGCCATACCAGCACGGTGCGGTAGATGCGGTAGCCGCGCAGCTCGCGGTCGGTGAGCACGGCAAGCAGGAAGGCGATCATCATGGCGAGGCCGGTGCTCGCGACGGCGAAGACCAGGCTGCGGACGATCGAGTTCCAGTAGATCGGATCGGTCAGGATCGCCGTGAAATTGGCGAAGCCGACCCATTCGTTGCCGCCGCCCCACGGGCGCTCGAGCGTGAAGGCCCAGAAGAGCGCCTCGCCCGCCGGCCAGTAGAAGAAGGTGAAGATCAGGAGGAGTTGCGGGACGATGAAGAGTATGCCGACCCAGCGCTCGCTGAAATAGACGCGCTTCTCGACCGCCTCCCCGCGCTTGGCGCCAAGCCGGCCACGCCGCGAGCGAACGCCGGCGCCCGGGCTATCCGGGGCGCCGGCGTCGATGGGTGACGAGGCGACCGACAAGGAAGCCGCAGCTCAGAGGAGCTGCTTGCCCTTGTAGGTCTGCTCGAAGCGGCGGAGGATGGCGTTGCCGCGCTCCACCGCGCCGTCGAGCGCCTCCTGCACGGAGGCCTTGTTGGCGAAGATCTCCTGCAGCGCGTTCGAGACCTCGCTGCGGATCTGGATGAAGCCGCCGAGGCGGATGCCGCCCGGCTCGCCGGGCTCACCAGGGATCGAGAGGCTCTCGATGGCGATCTCGCGGCCCTTGTACGGCGCCTTGTCGTAGAAGCCGTTCTGGACCATGTAGTCGTAGCCCGTCTTGGTGACCGGGATGTAGCCGGTGACGGTCGACCAGAAGAGCGCTTCCTCGGGCTTGGCGATGAAGTCGAGGAAGGCGGCGGCGGCCTTGTACTCGTCGGGGCTGTGGCCCTTCAGGACCCAGAGCGAGGCGCCGCCGACGAAGGAATGGCGGCGCTTGGTGCCTTCGTAGACCGGCAGCATGGCGACGTCCCAGTGCATGTCGGGAGAGGCGGTGCGGCTGATCGTGCCGTGATCGCCGACCGAGGTCAGGGTCATCTGGCAATGGCCGGTCGCGAAGTCGGCGATGTAGTCCTCGCCATTGTGCTTGGACTTGATCTGGGCGAGGCCCTGGTCGTACCAGCCCTTCAGGTCGCTGATGTACTGGACGAAGCGGGTCTTGTTGAAGGTGAGCTCGGCGTCGAGCCCGCCGAAGCCGTTGTTCTTGGTGGCGATCGGCAGGCCGTGGATGGCGGAGAACTGCTCGAGCAGCTGCCAGCTTTCGTCCGAGGTGATATCGAAGGCGAGCGGGCATTCGTAGCCGGCGGCCTTCAGCGCCTTCATGTCGGCGGCAGCCTCTTCCCAGGTCGCCGGCGCGGCGGTCTTGCCGATCTTCTGGAAGGCATCCTTGTTCCAGTAGAGAAGCGCCGTCGAGGAGTTGAACGGGAAGGAGAGCATCTGCCCGGTGGAGGTGGCGTAATAGGCCGCGATGCCGGGGAAGTAGTTGCTCCAGTCGATCTTATACCCTTCGTCGGTCATCAGCTGGTAGGCCGGGTAATAGGCATCCGACAGCATGAGGTCGAGCGTGCCGACGTCGAAGACCTGGACGATGGTCGGCGGCTGGCCGCCGCGGAAGGCGGCGATGGTGTTCTGCACCGCAGCCGGATAGGAGCCCTGGCTGGTGCAGACGACCTCGTAGTCCTGCTGCGAGTCGTTGAACTTCTTGCACAGCTCCTGGACATGCTGGCTGAGCGCGCCGGTCAGCCCGTACCAGAAGTCGAATTTGACCTTGTCCGCCGCGGCCGGGCCGGCGACGAGCGAGGCGGCGACCAGACTTCCGACGGCATAGAGAAGCGTCCTACGCATATCGTTTCTCTCCCT
>CAZVKO010000051.1:0-22972 GCA_964627765.1 uncultured Ginsengibacter sp.
TGATGCCACAATTAATCCGTCTTATCCAGCAATTACAATTGCAAAATGTAGTGCATCTTGCGGGCGAAAAAACTCATGATGAGGTAGTTGCCCTGATGAATGCGTCAGATATTTTTATACTTCCGGGCATCGTTCACAATAATATGGCCGAGGCACAGGGTCTCGTAATACAGGAAGCCCAGGCTATGCAGCTGCCCGTGCTGGTGTCGGATGCCGGTGGCATGGCTGAAGGTGTTATGGATGGCGTTACGGGTTTTGTATTACCGCAAAATGATCTGTCTGCATTTGCAGAAAAAATTGAATTATTAGCAGGGAATGAAGACCTCCGGAAAAGAATGGGACTTGCAGGGAGAAAATTCGTTGAGGCGAAATATGACAGTGTGTTGCTCAATGAACAGTTATTGACATTGTATCAAAAAAAATGAGCAGCCCGGGCCGTTAAATCACACTTTATAAATGTTCAGGCATTTTTTAATAACGCGCTTTAATCTCCGGACGGCTGAATGGGAAACCACGAAACATAACGAGCGTGTATTAGATGATGCATGGTATGAAAACAGGTTTGATCTTTTTGAAAAATTTTGCTTGCCCTCCGTAGTACAACAAACCAATCAAAATTTTTCCTGGATTATTTTATTTGATACGCAAACACCCGATCGTTATAAAACGCGCATTGATGAACTGGTAATGGGTCATTCCAATTTCATGGTATTGTTCATTGATGGAATGAAAGAAATGGGGAATGCCTTTTCCAATATTGTCAGGAGCACCATTGATCCTGCAACTGATTTCGTTGTGAGCACACGGCTGGATAACGATGATATGATTCACAGGGATTTTATAAAAATAATACAGCAGCTTGTCAGCCACGCACCTGAAAAAGAGCGGCTGATCATAGACCTGAGAAGCGGGCTGCAGCTAAATCTTGAAAGCCATCCTTGTGAAGTAAGAAAGATAAAAGCTTCATTCAACCCGTTTATCAGCGTAGCAGCTCCGGCCGGAGATGATGAATCCGTTGTAACCAGGACTCATTCGCAATGGAGTACTGAAAAAAATGTAATAGTATACGATACCCGGCCATTGTGGGTGGAAATTGTTCATAGCAAAAACAAGGTGAATGCGGTAAAGACAAAAATTAAAAAAGGTTATGGATTTGATGAAGCTGCATTCGGTGTCGGCACCAAATTATCAATGGAAAATTATTTCCGGATTTTTATTTCGAATACAAAGCTTTTTTGGCAACAGTTTTTTACCATGCTCAAAGGCCTTTTGATAACGGCGGCATCAAAACTAAAATCAAAATATAAAAGCACAGTTGTCTGATGAAAGCGGGAACAAAGTTATCACCATGGGTTTCTGTAATCATTCCCACCTATAACCGCTCTGCTTTTTTACAGGAAGCGATTCAATCCGTAGCCGATCAAACGTACCGGCCGATAGAATGCATCGTGGTGGATGATGGTTCAACGGATAATACAAAAGAAACGGTAGAAAAGTTCATTGCAAAAAATACTGACCAGCTTACTGTACAATATTTACCGCAGCCCAATGCAGGCGCGCAGGTGGCACGTAACACCGGCACAGCAGCGTCTTCCGGAGCATACATACAATACCTCGATTCGGATGACCTGCTGTATGCCGGTAAAATACAGTCACAGGTGAGTTTTTTGCTCGGGCATCCTGAATGTGATGCAGTGTTTGGAGACTGGGAAGAAGGCGTACCCGGCAATATAAAAAAAATAACGGCATATAAAAATGACAACTTACTAGTACAAATACTTACTCAACGAGCAATTCACACATTATCGCCGTTAATGCGAAGTTCATTTGTAAAAAAAATTGGTCCATGGGATGTGAACATTAGACGCAATCAGGAAATTGATTTTCATTTAAGGGGCGTACTTGCAGGGGGTAATTTTGAATATCAACCCTTCACGACAGGCCTTTGGCGGTTGCATCTGCAGGAAAGAATCGGGAATGCAACGAAATTTGCCGATGCGATTTATTTCTATCGTAAATGGGAAGAAGAACTTCGTGGCAGGCACTTGTGGAATGAATCTTTCAGCAAAGGTATCGTGAATAATTACATGTGGTTTCTCGGCAATTATCCCAACAGCCCCGATAATCAAATAGTGAGCCTGCTGCGTGAGATGCACCGGTTGCAGCCTTTGCACCCGGTTTTTACCAATCCCAAATTCCGCATGATAAAAAAGGTGTTGGGATTTGACAATGCAGCAAAGCTGTGGGTTGCCCGCTATAAAAAAAATAAAGCAGCCGCTTCGTAATGGCGAAAATCCTTTTTATTATTCCTTATGATTTTTACCCGGCACGATATGGTGGCGCATTGCGATGCTTTCATTTACTGAAAGAAGCCGCCAGGGAAAATGAAGTAACCCTGCTCACCGTTCAGCCGGCAAAGGATTTCAGCAATAACTGTATACATGGATTTCCCAAAGATGCCAGGGTAGAAAGCACTTTTAATCAACCTGAATATAAAACCATTTTCAATTTCCTGCCACAAGGGATGGCGCGGGCTGTTAACAGCCGGATCCTGCAGCGGTCCCTGCGAAAAAAAGGCAATCTCTATTTATTAAAGACGTATCCTTTGCTAAAGGAAATAATACAATCAAATAGCTTTGATGCCGTCATTTATGAAAACCTGGAATGCTTTAGTGTGCTGCGTGCCCATATAAAGAAATGGTCACCCTATACCAGGCATATTTATGATGCCCACAATGTAGATTCTGAGCTCTGGAAGGCCCAGGCCCAAAGTTTGCAAAATCCGGTGTTAAAAAAATATGGGCTGTCCGCGCTTAAAGAAGAGAGCAACCTGTATAAAACAGCCGATCTGTGTTTTTGCTGCAGTGAAATTGATAAGGAAAAATTGCAACAATTGAATAAAGGGCAATTGCAAATCACCGTTGTCCCAAATGGCGTAGATACCCGGTTAAAGGCGTTTGATACCAACCCGGGTAAATTCAATATTAAAAATATTTTGTTTTGCGGCACACTGGACTATGCACCCAATAAAAAAGGATTGCTGTGGTTTTGCGAAAAAGTGTTTCCGCTGGTTCAGGAAAAAGTTCCGGATATGCGTCTTACTATTATTGGCAAGCTGAACAATAACGATCCGTATGCAACCATTCGCAACCGTCCCGGTATTGACTTTATAGGACCGGTGGAAGACGTGTCTAAATACTATAATGAAAGTTCTGTAGCCATCGTGCCTTTGCTGCAGGGAAGCGGAACAAGATTAAAGATAATGGAAGCAATGAGCTTCGGCAACCCGGTGGTATCTACGGGAGTGGGGGCAGAAGGTTTGAATCTGACTAACGGGAACAATATTTTGATTGCGGATAGCCCCGAAGACTTTGTTGATAAAATAATTCAACTAACTGAAAACAAAAATTTATATCAGGAGATACGGCAAAATGCAAATGATTTGGTGAGGAAAGAATATGACTGGGCTGTAATAGGTGCAAAGATGAATGGGGCCATTGAAAAAATTTTGCACCCTTGATGAGATACTTCCAAAACATCACGAACCAACATGCAATATAAGCCGAGACTCGACGGGTTAAGATGCGGGGCAATTGTAATGGTATTATTAGGGCACTATTTGCCTTACTATGTGAAAACGGTCAGTGGCATTTATGGAGTCGATCTCTTCTTTGTGCTCAGTGGTTTTCTGATCACTACCATTTTGCTATCTGAACGGGAAAGAAAATTTTCCACTTCCTATAAAAAATTTATCAGCCGCCGGGCTTTAAGAATATTCCCGATCTATTATCTCGCCGTTCTCTTTTTTATTATTATTGGAGCTGAGGGCATTAAAAATGACTGGCCTTACCTGCTGAGTTATACATATAACATCAGGGCAGGGAATATGCGAAACTGGGAATATTATCTGTATTCACCTTATTGGAGCTTATCAGTAGAAGAGCAATTCTATCTTGTGTTTCCATTCATTGTATTACTACTAAACAACAGGCGAAAGTGGCTCCGGACGGTCTTAATTTCCTGCATCATCATTTCCTTTTTGCAACGGTATTTTAATATTTTCCACATGAGCACCGGCAGCTATGTAAATCCTGTCTCCAACACGGGTGTACTTGTAATGGGTGCATTCGGCGCATTATTGTATAAAGAAGAAAAGCTGAAAGAAAAGTTTTTTCAATCATTAACCGCTGAAATAATTATGCTCACGATGCTGGTATTCCTGCTATGGTACCGAAAAGCACCCCTGTTTGAAATTGGTTTTCCCGTGGTGAACCTTTATCTCGTAATTAAGGCCGCTGCTTTTTCATACAGGATCAGGATCATCGACAGGCTCCTAACTGCAAAGTGGGCACTGTTTGTTGGTCGCATTTCCTATGGAATTTATATATACCACATAATAGTCCTCCATTTTTTGAGGGATTATATTTTTACGCCTCTTTGGAGCACCATCCCCTTTGATAAATTGGGTTACCTGTCAAAGCTTCAATATAATACCACCATAGTTGAATTTCCTTTTGTAGCAGCGTTAACGATTTTGATCGCATATCTTTCTTACCAATACATTGAATCTCCGGTTCTCAGGCTAAAGGACAGGTATTTTAAATATAATACAGCCGCTTCGCCTGATACAAAGACCTCTGCCGAAACAGTATTAAATTGACAATTGTTTCTCCGCATAATGACAACAGCCCCGTAGTGTCCGTTCTTATGACTGCGTATAACCGTGACCGTTATATTTCGGAAGCGATAGAGTCGGTGTTGCAGTCGGGTTACAAAAACTGGGAGCTGATTATTGTGGATGACGCCTCCACAGACAATACCCTGGGCATTGCAAAAGAGTACGCGCAAAAAGATGAAAGAATAAAAGTTTTTTCCAATGAAAAAAACCTCGGCGACTATCCCAACCGGAACAAGGCAGCCGCTTATGCAAGGGGGCATTATTTAAAATATCTTGATTCGGATGACACGATATATCCCGGTGCGCTGGAAAAAACGGTAACCATGATGCAACGGTTTCCCGAAGCCGCATGGGGTATCAGCAATTTTTTACCTGAGGTTAATGAACTCCGGTTGCCGGTATGCCTGGGCAATAAGGAAGCCTACAAATTTCATTATTACAACCAACCTATTTTTTTTGCATCGCCGGGATTAAGCATAATGACGCGAAAAGCATTTGACGCCGTAGGGGGCTTCGGCGAAGCGAGGATGGTAAGCGATTTTGACATGTGGCATAAGCTGAGCAACTATTCGCCGGTGGTATTAATGCCCGGCCAACTGATACGTATAAGAAATCATCCCGGTCAGGAAATACGTGACCGCAGCAATTATGCGGTGGAATATGAAAGGGTAAAGCTGAAGCACCTGTATGATGCAAAATGCCCCCTCACTGCCGAGGAGGTAAAGGCAATCAAAAATCAACGGCGGAATACGGCAATGAAAATTGCAGCCAGGAAATTAATGAAGCTGGATATTAAAGAGGCCATCCCGAGGCTAAAGGTTTTTTGGTTTTATCTGGGGAATAGTTCATCTGCAAATCGTATAAAGTAAAGCCAAATCAAAACCGTTATTGCAGGAAAAGTCTTATGAGCTTCCAGCCACTTGTTTCCATACTGATGACTGCGTATAATCGTGACCGTTATATTGCAGCAGCCATAGAATCGGTTTTGAAATTATCGTATCAAAACTGGGAGCTGGTCATTGTGGACGATGGCTCTGCGGACAAAACCGTGGCTATTGCAAAAGAATATGCGGCCAAAGACAACAGGATAAGCGTATATATAAATGAAAGAAATTTAGGTGACTATCCCAACCGGAACCGTGCGGCATCTTATGCACGAGGCGCCTATCTGCAATACCTTGATTCCGACGACACCATATTTGACTATACGCTCAGCAAGATGCTTGAACTTGCGGCACAATACCCGGACACCGGCATATTCATGCGTTCCACCAGCGATTTTATACGATATTTCACCAGCTACGATGCGCTGGAGCGACATTTCTTTGAACATGCATTTTTAAATTACGGGCCCGGGGGCACTTTTCTGAGTCGTGAATTTTTTAACCGCATCGGCGGCTATCCTGAAAAGTATGGCCCTGCCAATGATATGTACTTTAACCTGAAGGCAGCTTGTAACGGACCTGTAGTAATTCATCCCTACCGAACTAATTTTTACCGGATACATGACGAACAGGAAAGTAAAAAGGAATATATCTACCTCATTGAGAACTTCCGGTATATGCGCGATGCATTGAATGAACTGCCACTTCCGTTTACAAAGGAAAAGATCAAATGGCTGAGAAAAAAGAATTACCGGCGGTTTGTGGTAAACCTCTTTCATTATCTTAAAAAAACAGGTAATTATAGGAGTACCGTACATGCATGGAGATCGGCCGGTTTCAAACTCGGATATCTCTTACAGGGAATCTTTCATTAATAGTCTTCATTCACCATATGCCAATACTTTCAGTTATAGTTCCTGTGTATAATGAAGAAGCCAGGATTGAAAAGTGCATCCGGTCTATACAAAATCAAACCCTGAAGGAGCTTGAAGTTATCGCCGTTGACGACGGCAGTACGGATCACTCCCATGAAATACTATGCCGGCTTGCACAATCTGATAACCGAATCAAAATTTTTAGCTTTAACAATGGCGGTACCGGACTTGCACTAAACAGGGGATTGAAGAAGGCAAGCGGAAAGTATATTGGTTTTTCGGGCGCTGACGACTGGATGGAACCGGAAATGTTTGAAAAGCTTATAGTCACGATGGAAGCAGACCATACTGACGTTGCGGTGTGTGATATCATGAAGGAGTGGAATAACCGTAGCGAGCCTGTATTAAAATTGTCAAAGCATGAACTTATTTCCAAAGAATTACTTGAAAAGCTGATCCTGATGGAGTTCGACTATTCCATCTGCAATAAAATATACCGGCGTGATATCATTACACAAAACAATATCGGGTTCGAAGAAAATTTAAGACTGAGCCAGGATGCGCTGTTTAACATGTGCGTGTTTGCCTGCATTAACAGTATTTCCGTTATCCCCGGATCATTCTACCATTATGTGGCAAAAGAGGGTTCATTGATGACTTCACCTCAGGATAAAAGAATCGAAAGCTTTAATTATATCGTAAAGGCATTCGGAAAATTCTGTACAGTAAATCATAAGCCAGCGGCCTGGAACATCTTTGAGCAACATATCGGGCCGGGCTATCAAAAATATTTATTCAACCTGGTGTTAAAATCATCCTATACAGATACCCTGAATTTTTCTGGATACTACTCGCATGTGTTGCGGCATCTTGAGATGATGGATCCATTGCTGTTGTATGCGCCATTGGATAATCTGGGTAGTTACCAGCGATTCAGGAAGGGGCTGCTACAAAAAAAGAGATTCAAAACATTTTCTTTTCTTGCCGCTGTACGGCATAAAGCGCTTAAACGTTGAATTCATTAGTGTCTATAATCATACCCGTGTATAACAGTGAGAGGTACCTTGCAAAAACACTGGAAAGCATCTTAGAACAAACGTATCCGAACAAAGAAATTATAGTGATAGACGATTCTTCAACTGATAACAGCTTTACTATTGCAAAATCGTTTGAAGCAAAAGGAATAAAAGTATTGCGGCAGAAAAATGCGGGGGCCGCCGTTGCAAGGAATACCGGACTTGCATCCGCTACCGGCGATTACATCCAGTTTTTAGATGCCGATGATTATTTATCGAACGATAAGATTGAAAAACAGGTCATGGCGTTAGATGGCGCAACCGATAAAGTGGCTGTTTGCAATTATGTAAGCTTTACCAATGATAAAGAGCTGGAGAAAAAAATCACACCTCCCGATCAGTCGTCATACATCTTCAGTTCCGATGACCCGGTGAGCTTCTTGCTGAATCTGTGGGGCAGCAATGGCGAGAGTGAATTTATACAAACGAACTGCTGGCTGGTTCCGCATCCACTCATTAAAAAGGCTGGTCCGTGGCGCAATTACCGCTGCCCTGACGACGACGGAGAGTTTTTTACGCGGGTAATACTTGCCGGCCGGGATGTCGTGTATGTTCCGGGAGTTATCAACTATTATCGCAGGGAAATAACCAAACATAAACTCAGCGCAAATGCGCAAAGAAAATACCTGCAGAATACGCTGCTCAATATAGACCTGAAATATCAATATATAAAGGATAAGGCGCCGGAAGATGATGTAAGAAAAGCGTTTGCCAAACAGTATTATGATTTCGCCATTTACAATTATCCGCAACAAAGATTATTATCAAAAATCGCGTTGAAACGATTTCAACAAATGAATGAAAAAGCAAAGCTTCCCCTGCTTGGCGGTAACGTGGTAGAACTTATAAAAAATGTATTTGGATGGAAGGCCGCCAGGTGGTTGAAATATTATTTTGGATAACATTGTCAAAAAGAATTTTATTCATTACTACCCTGAACCTGGCTACCAATCCGCGTTTGGTAAAGGAGATAAACATGGCATTACAAAATAACTTCAAAGCGGAAATTATTTGTTTTAAATTTTCAAACTGGAGCGCTGATCTTGATGAAGAGCTGAGAGAAGATTTTCAGAAACAGGGCGTCACAATACATAGCATTAGCGCGGGGAAAAAACCCTTTTTCCCCTGGCTGATTTCTGTCATAAAGGAAAAAAAAGCCCGGGCATGCAGCAGAATAATTCCGTTGAAACCCAAAACCCTTGCTGATGCAGTTTCGAGAAGAAATAGTTTGTTGCTGAAGCATTTAACCGAAGTTGAAACTCCTGATCTTGTTATCGGGCATAACCCCGGGGCTCTTTACCCCGCTTACGTGGCCGGCAGGAAGTTTAATTGCAGAACTGGATTTGACATAGAAGATTATCACCCTGGCGAAGGCAACGATAGCCAGATGCAAAATCTTACCCGGCAACTGATACAAAAGGTTTTGCCCGGGATGGATTATGCATCATTTGCGTCACCGCTTATCATGGCAAAAGTGGTAAATGATGGCCTAAGCAAGCCCGCCCGCTTATTGCCTGTCCTTAATTATTTTCCTGCAAGTGAATTTGAGCCGCCTTGCGATCCTGTTACCGGCCCTGTTAAAATGGTCTGGTTTTCCCAAAATATCAGCAGGGGAAGAGGGCTTGAGCTCATTCTTCCTTTAATAAAAAAATTAAATGGGATTCTTGAATTACACTTGTTTGGCAACCCCGACAACGCATTCTATGAAGATGAGCTAAAAAATATTGGAAACATTTTTGTTCATCCGCCTTTGTCTCAAAAAGACTTGCATAAACGATTGTCATCATTTGATGTCGGGCTTGCGTTGGAGCCGGCAAAAGATTTGAACAATAAAATAGCGGTATCAAATAAAATATTAGCCTATCTGCAGTCGGGCTTATTTGTTTTAGCCACCAATACGCCCGCACAGGAAACGCTGCTTGCATCTTTACCGGGGCACGGCGTATGTTTTGACTATCAGATAAACAATATTGAAATATTTATAAACGAAATTATTTCAGTAATAGAAAACATAAGAAGCAAAAGGAAATGGCGCTATCAGAATTTCTGCACAAAAAACTGGGAAAATGAATCCCTGCCCTTATTGCAGGAATGGAACAATTTGGTATGAAAAAAATTATCCTTTTATATCCGCATTTTCCCCCTTCCAATCTGGCGGGGGTACATCGCCCGCGATTTTTTGCGCAGCACCTTGCGTCATTTGGATGGGAACCCATTGTGCTTACCGTGAATGAAAAGTATTATGAAGAAGAATTGGATTATAACCTGGTAAAATTATTACCCCCCGGCCTGAGAATAGAAAAAGTTGCTGCCTTCCGCATTACAAAGCCGAGGCTGGTGGGCGATATAGGGTTGAGGGCCTTTTTTCAATTGTATAAAAAGGCAAAGCAGCTGATACAAAAAGAGAAGATCGAGTTTGTATACATTTCCATCCCGTCATTTTACTGTGCGCTATTGGGGAGATGGCTGAACGCAACTACAGGAGTAAAATATGGTATAGATTATATTGATCCATGGGTACACCGGTTTCCGGGCAGCAATAAAATATTTTCGCGTCACTGGCTCAGTACCCGCCTGGCCGCGATACTGGAGCCTGTTGCGGTTAAAAAAGCTTCTTTAATAACCGGTGTGGCGGAAGGGTACTATTTGCCTGTACTGGAACGAAACCCGGCACTGAAAAATAAGGTAATAACAGGCGCTATGCCCTACGGCGGCGAAAAAAAAGATTTTGATATTTTAAGGGAATTACATCTTCAACCCTACCTGTTTCGAAAAAAAGAAGGAATTATCCAATTGGTATATGCGGGCGCCATGATGCCCAAATCGTACAAGCCGCTGGAAGCCATATTCAGGGCGGTCAGCCGGCATAGGGGTGATTTTAAAAATGTAGAATTTCATTTTATCGGAACCGGTAGCAGAACAAATGATGCCGGCAGCTTCAACATAAAGCCATTGGCGGAAAAATATGGCTTGTGGCAAACTAACGTGTACGAGTACCCGAAAAGAATTCCGTACCTTGACGTATTAATTCATCTGAAGGCGGCAGAGGGTATCTTTATCCTGGGCAGCACGGAGCCGCACTATACTCCTTCTAAAATATACCAGGCTGTATTATCGGAAAAACTCATATTGGCAATTCTCCATGAAAGCAGCTCCGCGGTGAAAGTACTGAAAGAATCCAACTGCGGCGTTTTGCTTGACTTTAATGGTGAAACAGACGTTGAAAAAATTGAGAAGTATTTTCCGGATGTGTTTCAGCAATATATTTTGCGGATGAAAAATTTTAATGCCGGAGAATTGAAAACAGAAATATTTGATCAGTTTTCCGCAAAAAAAATTACGGAAAGGTTAGTAATACACCTGAACAGTAATAATAACAATACGAAATAGTCTATTCTGACTTTGCCGGATGGAAATTGATTTTATGATAACGGTAAAACGTTTTCTGATAAATTATAAAGTTTTCCGCCAAACAGCCAATAAGATTGGTTGGGTAACCGCTCTCCACTATTATATCCAGCGTATTTTTATCAGGAAGGGCATGATTAAGGTAGCGGTTAAAGGTTTGAAATATCCCATACTCCTGCGGGCCGGGGCTTATGACACCCATATTTTTCATCAGATTTTTATACGGGAAGAACTGAAATTTGAGTACGACAAAAATATCCAGGTTGTGATTGATTGCGGTGCCAATATTGGACTTTCCTCCTTGTGGTATAAAATGAAATTTCCGAAGGCCCGCATATATGCATTCGAACCCGAACAGGAAAATTATAAAATACTGGAGTTGAACACTAAGAATTATAATGACATCATAACAAGCAAGAAAGGAATCTTTAATAAAACATGCACATTGTATATTATTGACATTGGCCAGGGAGAGGCCTCCTATCAGCTAAGAGAAGATGCCGGAGGCTTTAAAGTTATAGGGAGTGTGGAGTGTACGACCTTAACTGATGTTTTGGACAGTTTGAAAAGAAATGATATACATTTTAAAATATTTGATATTGTTAAAATGGATGTAGAAGGTTCAGAAAAGGCTTGTCTGCAGGAAAGTTTGTCCGACTGGTTAAAATCAACCCGAACTTTTCTTGTAGAATTTCATGAAGATATTCATCCTGGCATAACTAATGAAATTAAATCCAGATTATCATCGTACATGAAAATAAGTGCTCAAGGCGAATACACGTTTTTTCAGAATAAATTGTTACAGTGAAATGATCGGTTTTGTGGTGCCTTTCAGATCAAAAGCATCTTCGAATAACTGGCCTCTTCATTCAAGGCTTCTGCACAGAACGATCCAATCAATTTGTAACCAACCGGATACCCGGTTCCGTGTAATTGTAGTGTATACTGATTTGCCTGAAAATAAAACAGAGCACCCAAATGTAATTTACCTGCATTTCCCGTTTCATTTCCTGAAAGCAAATGAGATCGGCGATTATGAATCTTTCGCAACAAAATATTACAGTCCTAAAGACCTGGAGAATGCTATGGATCAGGGCAGAAGGATATTATTTGGATGCAAAGAAGCGAAACGCCTGGGCTGTAATTACATAATGAGCGTGGATGCGGATGATATGGTATCAAATAAAATTGTCGGATATATAAATAAGCTTGGTGAATCAGGAATACCCGGTTGGTATGTGAAGAAGGGATATGTTTGTATTGAAAACAAATCAATTGTTTACAGGCAACCTGATAAAATGAATCTGATTAACGGATCAACATATATCATTCACCGGAATATTATACCTGATCCCGATTTCAATTCGGATCGTTTAACTGATTTCAATTTTTTTTCTGCTCATGGATGGTTACGTGCAAGACTAAGCCAAAATAATATAGAGCTGCTTCCTTTACCATTTTATGCAATTCTATATTCACTGAATTCCGAAAGCTGGACGTATAATAGCTATAATTTTGAAAACAAGGGCATCCGAAAAATTTTGAAAAGATTGTTACGGGGCAGTTTTTTTACGGCCGGAATATTTGAAGAATTTGGCTATTATGCTGTCTGTTAAGAATATCAGTTTCCTGTGAAAAAATTAGCGATAATTACTACCCATCCCATACAGTATAATGCACCGTGGTTCAGGCTTCTTGCAGAAAGGAGAAAGATTTCAATCAGGGTTTTCTATACCTGGGGGCAATTAGAAACAGAATCGAAATACGACCCGGGGTTTGGTAAAACCATCAAATGGGACATCCCGGTACTCGACGGCTATGAATATACTTTTGTAAAGAATGTTTCAAAAGATCCGGGTTCCCATCATTACAGGGGAATTGACAACCCCTCATTAATACCCGAAATAGAACAATGGCGGCCGGATGCCTTGCTGGTAATAGGATGGAACTTCAAAAGTCATATACGATGCATCCGGCATTTTCACCGCAGGCTCCCTGTATTTTTTCGCGGCGATTCCACCTTATTGGATGATGAATATGAAAATGCATTAAAACAACTCGCCAAGAAAATATGGTTGCGTTGGCTATACAAAAATATTGATACCGTATTTTATACCGGGAGCGCCAGCAAGGCTTATTTTCAATATTACGGCGTTGCAGAAAATAAACTGGCTTTTGCACCGCATGCAATCGACAATGAACGGTTTGCCCTGGCAAAGGGCATGCGCAGGAAAGAATGGGGTATTCCCGCAGATGCTTTTGTATTTTTATTTGCGGGCAAGCTGGAGCCCAAAAAAGATCCGTCATTGCTGCTCGAAGCATTCAGGGAAATGAATGATGCCCGTTCGTTTTTACTGATAGTCGGGAACGGTAAGCTCGAATCAACACTTAAGGAAAGAGCTCAATCTATGCCGGCAGATACCGCGAACAGGATTAAATTTGCAGGATTCCAGAATCAGCAGGCCATGCCGGGCGTTTACAGCATGGCCGATGTATTTGTGTTGCCGTCAAAGGGGCCGGGGGAAACATGGGGGCTCAGCGTGAATGAAGCCATGGCCTGCAGCAGGCCCGTACTGGTGAGTGATCAATGCGGCTGCAGCGCAGACCTGGTGGAAGATAGCGTGAATGGATTTGTGTTTCACAGCGGAGATACAAATGATCTGGTTGCAAAAATGAAAAAATTGATCACAGACTGTCAGGTGCAAAAAATGGGCGAAGCTTCATTCCGGAAAATACAGGATTGGTCATTTAAAAAAATATGCATGGCTATAGAGCACCGCCTCTTACATCAGCATACGATTTGAAAACATTATTTCCACCATATTATAACTGGGGCATTTATTTGCTGGTCGGGCTGATTATTCGCCTTGTATTCTTCCATATCAGCTGGGCATCCTATATCGCCATTATGATATCGATATACCAGTTCAGTCTGTTATTTGGCAGCCTCGACCACATTATACCGACACGTTATTTACTGGGCACTTTCATGTGTATCCAGTTTTTTGTAGGCCCCACGCTCGCCTATAATGGCCTTGATCCCTATGCTTATTTTATGTACCGGATGAAAATACCGGAAGAAAATTATTTCGCATATGCCATACCGGCCGTGTGCCTGTTCATTTTGGGCACACACATTAATGCAGGAAAATATAAAGGGGAGGTAGTCGATACGAAACGTATAGCAATATTTGTTGACCGCAACCCGCGGCTTCCCTATATGTTTATCATATTTGGACTCCTTGCCAGCGTTATATCTGCCAGGTTATCCAGTGAACTGGCGTTTGTATTTTACTTGTTGGGCAGCCTGAAATTTATCGGGCTATTTATGTTGTTGCTGGGAACCAAGCGGCTTAAAATAATACCACTTATTATTGTAACATTGTCGATAGTCTCTTCTTCCCTGAACAGCGGCATGTTTCATGATTTGATTACATGGTCCGTATATGCTGCATCCATATTTGCTATTAAATACAAGTTTGGTTTTAATGTTAAGATGATGGGATTGGCAGCTGCAGTATTCGTGGTAACTACCATACAGGTTTTGAAAGGGAATTTTCGAACGCAGCAAGCTACCAACAAATCTATTGATTCAGGGGCAGACCTGTTTGCCGAGGTGTACCAGCAAAAGAGTAAAAGCGGCGGCCTGTTTAATTTAAATGACCTGGCGCAATCCAATGTAAGGATCAACCAGGGATTTATTATTACCAATATCATGCACAACGTGCCGGAAGTGGTACCCTTTCAAAATGGCGCCGAAATGTATAAGATACTGGAAGCGGCTATTCTGCCCCGCATTTTGGCCCCGAATAAACTCAATGCAGGCGACCAGAAGATTTTTATGAAATATTCGGGCATTGGCCTTGCGCCCGGTACATCCATGGGACTCAGCTCGCTGGGGGATGCCTATATTAACTGGGGCGTATTGGGCGGATGCATTTTCATGTTTTTCCTGGGTCTCTTTTACTGCGTAATACTGAATACATTTCAGAAGTACAGTGCCGACTACCCGGCGCTTATTTTATTTACCGCCCTGGTATTCTATTACCCCATCCGGCCAGATTGCGAACTACAAACTATTCTGGGACACGTTTTCAAATCCCTGTTCTTTATTTGGGTCATATTCCAGACATGGAAGTATACCTTCTATGTACCGCGGAGAGCGAAGCTAAAAACCAACCTTGTTTCATCACAAATTCCGGGCAACCAAACAATACCTGTATAACAGAGTAGCCAACACTGCAGCAGGGCGGGCTCTTCTGAATCATGTATTCAAATGGAGGTATGGCTCTTCAGCGGGGTATTGGGAACGCCGTTACCGGCACCACGGAACTTCCGGCACCGGATCATATGGTGAACTGGCAGTCTACAAAGCATCTGTGATCAATCGCTTTGTAATGGAGCACGGTATTACTTCGGTAATCGAATTCGGATGCGGAGACGGAAACCAGCTGAAATTATTCAGGTTTCCATTATATACAGGGCTGGACGTTTCAGCAACTGCGGTTGATAAATGCATTGATATTTTTAAAGATGATGCCACCAAACAATTTCATTTGTACCAGGCGGGTAAATGGAACGATGGCCCCGCTGATCTTTCCATGTCGCTCGATGTTATCTATCACCTGCTGGAGGACATGATATTTGAAAAATATATGCACGATCTGTTTGCAGCAGCCAAAAGCTATGTGATCATTTACTCATGGGAACGCGAAGAAATCCAGCTGCAGCATATACGCTATCGCAAGTTTAACCAATGGATACAGGAAAATATACCGGGTTGGTACCTGTATGAAACGATACCCAACCGGCAACCTGTTCCGGCCTGCGATTTTTTTATTTACAAGCGAAGAGAGATTGAGTAAAAAGATCTTCATCACAATACCCTGGTTTCTGCCGGCATTCCGTGCAGGCGGCCCTATACAGTCTGTGGCTAACCTGGTAAAAGAATACAATAACGATACAGAATATTATATTTTCTGCAGCGATACCGACCTGAACGGCGCTGCGCTGGAAAATATCACTACGAATGAATGGACGCACTACAATGCCTGTACGAAAATATGGTATGCCGGTCCGGAACGGATCAGTCACATGCTGAATGAACAGGTGGAAAAGATTCACCCTGATGTGCTATACATTATTGGTTTATACGATTGGCATTTCAATATAGTGCCGCTTGTCTTTTGCAAGGCGCCGAAAAAAATTATATCGGTAAGGGGCATGCTGCATCCCGGCGCGTTGTCGCAAAAGCGATTCAAAAAAAAATGGTACCTGCAGTTATTCAGGCTGCTGGAATTTCATCATAAAGTAATCTTTCATGCAACAGACGAAGCCGAGGCGGGATACATCCGGCAGCAATTCGGGTCTATTGCACACATAAATGTGGCGGGCAATTTTCCCAACCGGATGGAGGTATTGCCGGTGGCCGCCAGGGAAGCAGGGAAGCTGCGGCTCGTAAGCATTGCATTGATCAGCCCGATGAAAAATATACTGCTGGTGCTGGAAGCATTGCAACAGGTACATGAAACTATTGATTACATCATTTATGGCCCAGTGAAAGACCAGGAATATTATAACCTCTGTAAGGAAAAAATAAAAGCTTTACCTCAAAACATTACAGTAACCCTTGCCGGTGAGGCAATCCCGTCTCAGGTCAGCCAAATACTTTCGCAGGCGCACGTGTTTATATTACCCAGCAAAAGCGAGAACTTTGGCCATGCTATCTATGAAGCTTTGTCGGCCGGGAGGCCGGTTATTACCAGTGAGCATACACCCTGGAATCATCTCGAAGAGGCCCATGCAGGAATGAATGTGACAACGGATGACGGCAGTGCATTGGCTGAAGCCATTCGTTATTTTGCCAATATGAACAGCCTTGAATTATCTGCGTGGAGCAGTGGCGCTGCAGATTACGCTGCCCGTGCGGTAGACCTTGCATTGCTACGGAAGGAATATGAGCGTATGTTTGCAGATGGAAGCATATAATTCATATAACTGAAAAGCCGATGAAGAATGAATGCCACGAACATGCATATAAAGAATATTGTTTTTGATTTCGGAGGTGTGCTGGTTGACTGGAATCCACGGCATTTGTACCGAAATGTTTTTGATGATGAAAAAGCTATGGAAGATTTCCTGGCCCATGTTTGTACGGATGAATGGAATGCCGAGCAGGACAGGGGCAGGCCGTTGGCAGAAGGAACCCAATTGCTGCAACAGCAGTTCCCGGAACATCATGATTTGATTGGTATGTATTATGGCCAATGGGAAACTATGTTGCGAAGCGACATACCCGGAACAGTGTCGTTGCTGCACCGGCTGAAAAAGAAATATCATCTTTACGGGCTCACCAACTGGTCCGCGGAAACGATACCGCTGGCATTCAGCAGGTACCCGTTCTTTAAGGAATTTGAAGGCATCGTAGTATCCGGTGAGGAGAAACTGATAAAGCCGGACAAGGAAATTTTTCACGTGTTGATGGATCGTTATAAAATCAGTCCCGCCGAATCGCTGTTTATTGACGATAATGTAAAAAATATACATACTGCACGACAGATCGGTTTTCATGCCATCCATTTTACCACGCCAGAGCAGTTGGAACACCAACTGGCAGCACTGCAAATATTATAAGACCATTTTCAGAAATCCTTATACCGTTTACTTATTGAAATTCGCGGGTATTTTCAGCCTGTGTTATTTTACCACGCTGGGGATTATCGGCCTGGCGTCGCCCGGCGGTTATTACAGCCCGTTTATAGCCAGGTATGCGGACTATGTTACCTGGTTACGGAATTCATTGCTGAATGCTACTTCGGGTATCCTTTCTGTATTTCACATTCAGACAGAGCGTGAACCGGGCTTTTATTTAGGGATGCCGGGCGGTAACGGCGTCATCATAGCATATGATTGCGTTGGCTACGGGGTATACAGTTTCTGGATAGCATTTGTTGCAGCGAATACCGGTACTGTATGGAGGAAGATAAAATGGATCGCAGGAGGCCTGCTGCTGCTGTGGATAATCAATGTAATCAGAATTACGTTAGTGCTGCTCGCTATCAATAAAGGCTGGGCGATGCCTTTTGGAATTGACCACCACACCTGGTTTAATATTGCGGCGTACATCCTGATATTTATTCTCATTTTTTTATACGACAGGACGGGTAAAAGAAAATTCAAAAAGACAGGATAATGATTATACTGGGCATTAATGCATACCATGCCGATTCATCGGCGGCAATTTTTGTGGATGGCCGCTTAATAGCAGCGATTGAAGAGGAGCGTTTCCGCCGGGTAAAGCACTGGGCGGGATTTCCGCACAGGGCCATTGAGTTTTGCATAAAGGAAGCAGGTATCAAATATGCGGAGGTAGATTATTTCACCATGGGACGCGACCCGAAAGCAAAATTTTTAAGGAAGCTGTTATATCTCGCAAAGAATCCTTACGGCAGCTTTCCTGCCATAAGGGACAGGTTAAAAAATTCCAACAAGGTAAGGTCTTTTGCAGAGGAATTATCTGCTGTGTCAGGAATTTCTGCAACTGCTTTTAAAGATAAGATCCGGCTGGTGGAGCATCACCGCAGTCACCTTGCCTCTGCATTTTTTGCTTCTTCTTTTGAGGAGGCGGCATGCATTTCGATTGATGGCTCCGGGGATTTCACCACCACCATGACTGCAGTTGGAAAGGGGGATCAAATCAAGGTTTTGGATTCAATAGATTTTCCTCATTCTCTCGGATTATTTTATACCGCTTTCACCCAGTTCCTGGGATTTCCTCACTATGGAGATGAATATAAGGTGATGGGTCTGGCGCCCTACGGGAAACCGGAATATGCCAATAAGTTGAAAAAAATAGTACGGCTCACTGATGATGGCCTGTTCCGGCTGGACCTGGAATATTTCAGGAAAGGAACGCAGGGAATCATCTCTTACGGTGATAATCATATTCCTGTAGTGCAATCGCTGTATAGCAAAAAAATCATTAATGAATTCGGGGAGCCCCGGAAAAAAGCAGAACCATTAACGGAGTATCACAAAAACCTGGCGGCATCAGTGCAGAAAGTGACTGAAGACACCATCTTTTATATGATGGAAGCATTGTATAAAAAGACCGGGCTTACAAACATTTGTTTCGCCGGAGGTGTGGCACAAAACAGTGTAGCCAACGGCAAAATAAAACTGGCTACTTCATTTAAGCAGGTCTATATTCCGTCCGCCGGTCATGATGCCGGAATTTCCATCGGGGCCGCATTATATGTGCACAATCATTTGCTCCGTCAGGCGCGGGGCGGAGCTATCTATTCTGCCTATACAGGAAGCCATTTTACCAATGAGCAAATAAAAGAAATACTGAGTGAACAGCGCATAAAATTCTGTGAATGCGAAGACCATATTCTTTACGATAAAGTTGCCGATTGCATTATCAACGGCGGTGTCGTGGGTTGGTTTGCGGGGCGTGCGGAGTTTGGTCCCCGGGCGCTCGGGGGGCGATCCATACTGGCTGACCCGCGCCGCCAGGATGCCAAAGACATTTTGAATTTAAAAATAAAAAGAAGAGAAAGCTTCAGGCCCTTTGCACCATCCATTCTTAAAGAGTTCGTGAGGGAATATTTCGAAATCAATGAAGCGGCGCCTTTCATGGAAAAGGTACTGCCTGTAAAAAAAGACAAGCAACCGTTGATTCCCGCCGTAACGCATGTAGATGGCAGCGGAAGACTGCAAACGGTGGATAAGGATGTTTCGCCACGATATTATGCGCTTATTGACACATTCAGGAAGAAAACCGGCATTCCTATACTGGTAAATACTTCTTTTAATGAAAATGAGCCCATTGTGAATACACCGGAAGATGCGCTTGCCTGCTATCTCAAAACTGATATGGATATGCTGGTGATGGAAAACATCGTAATTGCGCGAGATTAATATTCATATAATAATAAGAATATAAGGTCGTTACGAATTATTTATATAATTTAATTTTAAATTTCTTTATTAAAAACTAAATTAAAAAATTTATCATTATTAATTATACTGCCTGTTATATTTCCTGGCAAATGAAAAAATCAGAAAGCACAATTTATTTTCAAAATAAGAGTTATGAAATAAAATTACCGCTAATTTGATATCAGATTAGACCATATGGAAAATTTTATTTATTTTACTGGCTCAATTATCGATTACCCGTGAAGGTATCCATTATAACCGTAACCTATAACTCGGAGAAGTATCTTGCAGATTGCATCAGTTCCGTACGGAAGCAGACGTATAGCAATATAGAGCACATTATTGTCGATGGTAAATCGACCGACAGAACGATACAGATCATCCAGAGAAATTCGAAGCACATTGCCCGCTGGATATCGGAAACCGATCGTGGCATGTATGATGCCATTAACAAGGGCATCCGGATGGCCACGGGGGATATAATTGGTGTGCTGAACAGCGATGATATGCTGGCTTCCGCCAATGTTATCATGGATATTGTCGCTTGCTTTGAAGAGACCAATACCGATACGCTATATGGCGACCTGGTATATGTTGATCCGGGTGATACACAAAAGGTGGTCCGCTACTGGAAAGGATTAACTTACAAAAGATCGAGATTTCGTTATGGCTGGATGCCCGCGCATCCCACCTTCTATATACGCCGCGAACTATTTGACAAATTTGGTGAATATGAAAATCACTATTACACCGCGGCTGATTACGAATTTATGGCAAGATATCTTTATACCAACCGGGTGAGTTCTTATTATCTGCCTAAGATGATTGTAAAGATGAGAAACGGCGGCCTCAGCAACGGCAGTATTTACCGGCGGCTCCGTGCCAACCGGCGCGACTACCTGGCCATGAAAAGAAATAAGATACCATTTGCCTTCTTTGTCTCCATTTTAAAGCCGCTTATCAAAATACCCCAGTACAAGCGCTCCAGGGGGCAACAGACCTATGGCCCGGAAAAAGCACACCCGTACTTCGATACTACTGTTTTGTTCTTTCCCTCTGATAAAAAAACAGAAGCAGAATCATAAGAAAATATTCATAATAGTTGAGTCTTTTTAAAAAAAATAGTGAACCGGGCAACCTGTACGATTATTCCCATATTTACCAGGATATACATTGCCATCTTTTGCCGGGTATTGACGATGGCTCGCCGGATGCAGCCACTTCTGTAGCCATGATTAAATCATTAATGGATCTTGGCTTCAGCCGGTTTATATGCACGCCGCACGTAATCGGGGACATGTTCAGGAATACACCGGAAACGATAGGCAATGCACTGGCTATTTTGAAAAAAGCAGTGGCATCGGAACATCTTGAGGTGCAGCTGAGCGCTGCAGCCGAATACCTGCTGGATGACTATTTTCTCGAGCTCCTCCGGAATAATCAGCCATTGCTGATGCTGACCGGAAAATATATACTTACAGAAATATCCTTTTCTTCCGCACCAGACAACCTGGAGAAGATCTCTTTTGATCTCATCAATAATGGCTACCATCCGTTGTTGGCGCATCCGGAACGATATTTATATTATCACAAAAACCATGGCATTTATCACCGGCTGAAAGAGCTGGGATTTTTGTTGCAGGTAAATCTCTTGTCCCTTACCGGCTATTATGGCAAGCCCACTGCAAAAGCCGCATTATACATAGTTGAGCACGGGCTGGCCGATTTTGTTGGAACAGACCTTCATCATTTTAATCACCTGGAGGCCCTGGCAGACAAACGAAACAGGGGGCTGTTTCAGAAGGTGCTGGGAGACAAGGTGTATAACAGGTTTGGGGAGTAGGGAACGATATTCGATGTTCGATATTCAGGTCCAATCCCCCTTATTCCTGCTACTTTCTAACGTATATGCATAGACGAAATATAACCGTATCGGTTTTGTTGCCGGCGGTCTTCATCAGTCAGCTTCTTCCCGTAATTTTGTATCCATGTCGCCCTTAAGAACGGTAAATAAATATTTGTGGAAATACCGGTGGCATTTCCTGCTGGGAATGATCTTTATTATTTTATCCAACTACTTCAGGATACTCACGCCACAGATCACCAAGTATGTGCTGAACATACTGCAGGCAGGACCGAAGCATCTCAAAGCGCTCACCACTGCTTCTTCCCGCAACAATTATGATCCCCTGGTGCAATGGTTCATCGGTCAACTCAACCTGAATGACAGTTCGTTCAGCTCACGCATCTTTTATTCGGGCATCACGCTGTTGGTGCTATCGCTTATCAGCGGTTTTTTCATGTTCCTGATGCGGCAGACCATTATTGTAATGAGCCGCCATATTGAGTACGATCAGAAGAACGAAATCTTTCATCATTACCAGCAACTCGATATGAATTTTTATAAGTCGCATTACACCGGCGACCTTATGAATCGCATATCCGAAGATGTGAGCCGGGTGCGTATGTATACCGGTCCGGCCGTAATGTACCTTATTAATCTCGCCGCTACCATAGGCTTTTCGGTGTATTACATGCTCAATGAAAACAAAGAACTCACGCTGTATGTACTTTCCCCTTTGCCCATACTCGCGATTACCATTTACTATGTAAATAACATTATTAATAAAAAAAGCGACAGGATACAGGCGCTGCTTTCTGATCTTACCACCAACGCGCAGGAATCATATTCAGGCATCCGCGTAATAAAATCGTTTGTGCAGGAAAAAGCCATGCTGGGTTTTTTTGAAAAGAACAGCGAGCTGTACCGGCATAATGCCATTTCCCTGGCAAAGACAGAGGCCATCTATTTTCCTTCCATGGGTCTGATGATTGGCATCAGCACCTTACTCACCATATTCATCGGCGGCCTCTATGTGATCAACGGCTCCGTTAATATTGGCGTGATCGGTGAATTTGTGATGTATATACTCATGCTTACCTTCCCGGTAATGGCCATAGGATGGGTAGCAAGCATGATTCAGCGTGCCATAACCTCACAGCGACGCATAAACGAATTTTTGCATACCCGCCCGTCTATCCGCAACAGCGAAGACGCGCTGAAAGCTTCCCTGCAAGGCAATATCCGTTTTGACCATGTGGACTTTA
>CAZVKO010000052.1:0-11567 GCA_964627765.1 uncultured Ginsengibacter sp.
GGGGGAAAGGCTCTGCACGGGCATTACTTCAAACCGCCGGGGCCTCCCCATACCCGAACCTGAAAAGAAATAAGAAAGCGCACCTTTTACAGCCTTGCTCTTCCATCTCTCAAAATAACAGCGCGACAGCATCCTCAAATCCAATACGCAGAAGGAATGAATATTTAGAAAGAAAATGCAGCCCTGTGGAAAAAAATCCGGCAACTTATCATACAAGACTGTGACAACATAAAAACTTAGTTGTATATTAGTCTGTCTTTACACGATCTCACCCTCACGAAAAAGTTCCTCTTAAACCGTACAGGAATTATGATACATACCTGTCACCATGGAATGGTACATGATGTATTAATTTAAACCTATTAACGCAATGAAAGAAATGAACTTATACTTCTTATGAAAATGAATTTTACCCCCAGCCATTCTTTACAAATCATATTCCCGTTTTTACTTTTTGCATTAACATCCGATGCACTCGCAGGAACCATTACATCCACGGCAACAGGCGGTAACTGGAGTGCCGATACAACATGGGCCGGCGGTATGACACCGGCACCGGGGGATGATGTAATAATACTGGCAGGTGCAACTGTTCATATCAGCAATGCCATCCCGATAACGATAAACAGTTTAACCAACAATGGTACTCTCGACGTAATATCCGGTTCCACAGCAAGCAATTTCAGCTTTACCGTTACCGGGGCCTTTAATAACAATGGGACTTTTAATTATGCCCCGCCTTCTATAACGAATAAAAATGTTACCTGCGATATGGGTAGCCTGGTTAATACGGGTACCTTTACTACAAGTGCCAGAGGCGCCGGTAGCGGATCAGGTTCAAACAGTATCAATATTACCGGCGACTGGACCAACAGCGGTACATATATACATAATTACAGCGTTGTTACTTTTAGCGGTATACCCTCCACCATCACCGGCGCAACCTCATTTTATGATATCACCATCAGCAATAGCGGACCTGTCATTATTGATAACAGTACCACGATAACTATTAATGACACGTGGACTAATAATTATACCGGGTTGGCTATGACTACCGGTACGGTAAAATTTACCGGCACATCAAATATTTCGGCCGCAGGCAGAAACACCACCTTTAACAATATAGAAATTGATAATAGTCCTGCAACCTTTACTGCAAATAAAAATTTTGATATTGAAGGCAACTGGGTAAATGATGGAGGTACGTTTGTTCCAAACACCTACACCGTAACTTTCAGCGGTACCACTACACAACATATTTCTGGGAATACAACTTTTTATGATCTTACTTTATCAAACACCGTTGATTTTACAACCTCTGTCATAACGATCAATAATACACTAAGTAATTCTTCCGGAACAATGACACCCGGTACCTCTACGATAATATTTACAGGAAGCGCAGGATCAATAATTGGTAGCAGCGCCAAAAATTTTTATAACCTGCAAATCAATAGTGACGCCAATATCAGCCATACTTCAGGCAGGGGAAATATTCATATAGATAACAGCTTTTTGAATAATGGCACGTTCACAGAAGCCACCGCACGTACTTTCTTTTTCGATAAATCGGGAGCTACAGAAACCATGTCAGGCACAGGAGCAACCACTTTTGGTAACCTTACCGTTGGTGGTACCGGCCTGAGCCTGCCCACTACCCTAAACATTTCATCGGGATTTGATATGAAAGGGCAGGCCATAACCTTTGACTGTAGTAATTCTTCCCTTACTGCCACAACAGGAACTGCCACATTTTTGGCACCCTGTGATATTAAAAATGGCACCAGCGTTTCAGGAACATACGCTACCTTCTATAACCTTACTGCCAATGCCGGGGTTGTCCAGGTAGATGTTCCTTACGTAACGGTTACCAATATCTTTAACCTTGCTGGTACCAACACATATACAATAGGTTCAAATAAACTCACTTTAAATGGCCCAATAACCGGAACAGGCTTCATCACCGGTTCTTCTACCTCCAACCTTACCATTGACGGCATAGCCGGTATCGCGTACTTTGACCAAACTTCTGATAGAATAACAAATATGTTGCATGACTTTACCGTGAATACCGGTGGCGTTGTAACACTTGGCAACAAGCTCTATATAAATGCCGGCACATCTCCCGGTACAGTTACTGCAAATGGCTCCATCAATACAGGCAGTACTACAACAGATAATAGTGCTGCTAACCTGGTAATCTGCTCCAACCAGGATGGTACTGCAAGTGTAGGCAATTCGTCAGGCACTATCACAGGTAGCGTTACCGTGGAACGGTATATTGCTACTGGTACTGATGGCAGTCCTGAACATGCGAAATCGTGGCAGCTATTGGCAGTACCCTCAACAGGCAGCCAAACTATTCATGAGGCCTGGCAGGAAAACGGAACAACCTCTGCAGGATATGGAACCACTATTACCGGTACGGGAACAGGCTTTGATATAACCGCCAGTCCATCTATGAAAACGTATGACCCTTCTTCGGAATCCTATACCGGGGTTTCCGGAACCGGTATCCCAATCTATAATCAGAATGGTTATTTTTTATTTGTAAGAGGCGACAGAACCGTTACTGACCCTAATGCAGCGGCAACAACTACTATACTTCGAACTACGGGTACGTTAATATTTGGCCCCACCGTCCCGGTTACTGTAGCAGACGGCCAATTTGAATCAGTCGGTAACCCCTATGCTTCTGCCATTGATATGAGAAATTTCCTCCTCAGCGGAGGAACAAGTCAAAATTATATTGTATGGGATCCGCGTTTAGGCGGAGCTTATGGATATGGAGGGTTTCAAACCCTTACTGAAATAGGAAGCAATTTTTACGCAGTACCGGGTCACGGAAGTTATGGCTATTTCAACTCGTCGGCCGATAATGTTACTGATAATTATATTCAAAGCGGGCAGGCATTTTTTATACAGGCGTCCGGAAGTAATGGTTCTCTAAGTTTTGATGAATCTGCAAAGGCTACCGGAAGCGCCCTGGTGACCACTCCCACAGGCCCTGCTGCTTTCCCGCAATACCTGTCTACCGGCCTGTTCGCAGTTAATCCAGATCACACCTGTTATCTAATTGATGGTGTACTGAATATTTTTGGAGATAATTACAACAATAACGTGGATAATTCTGATGCCCGTAAGCTCGTGAACAGTTCAGAAAACCTGGGGATAGAAAGAGACGGCCGGTTGCTTGCCGTAGAAAGAAGACGCACTTTACATACACAGGATACCATATTCCTGCAGATAAGCAATTTGAAAGCACCAGCAGACTATCGCCTGGTTTTTACAGCAAACAAAATCGATATCAGCGGGCTGCAGCCTTATCTTGAAGACAGTTATCTCAGAACAAAGACACCGCTTCATATCAGCGATACCACGTTGATAGACTTCAGTACAGACGGTAATCCCGCCTCCACTGATGTAAATCGTTTCCGGATTGTATTGGATGCCGCCGGAGGCCCGCTACCACTTACATTTACTAACGTAAAAGCATATACGAAAAATAATGCCATCGCGGTAGACTGGCAGGTGGACAACCAAAGCGGCATTGCCTCATATGACGTGGAAAAATCAGCCAGTGGTATTGATTTTTTTAAAAGCGCATCGATCAGCTCAGATAGCGCATTGTCCGGCAACTATGAATGGATAGATGAAGGGCCCGCGACCGGATACAACTACTACCGCATCCGCAGTATAGCGACTAACGGAAGTGCTATATACAGTAACGTTGTAAAGGCATATATCAGCAGCGGAACATCGCGCATAGTTATATATCCCAATCCCATATCCGGAAATATGGTTCACCTGAGGTTAGAAAATGAGCCGGCCGGCAATTATTATATCAACCTCCTGAATACCGCAGGGCAGGTAATCGCTCATGACATGATTACGGTGTCTGAAACCGGCATGGTATATCATGATCTGGCTTTACCAGGGAATCTTGCTCCGGGTGTATATAGCCTTCGGGTTCAGAATGCCGCGGGGAACGCCGCCAAACTGAATTTTGTAAAATAATAGGGCCCCATACCCGTTTATTAATTTTCGAACCAGCATAACCGCTATTTTCCATATGGAATGTATCCGCATGAGGTGCTCACTAATTTCGTTTATTCATTACCGTTAGTACCCGTATAATAACTTTTTATTACAGGGCAGAGCCGGTAGTGCAGCTTCTTTTTTTGCAGGATACTATTATTATCCTGTCTGGTATTTTGCACGGTCTTGCTCTGGTATCAGGCAGCCCTGTTTTGCCGCACTTGCCAGTCGTTGTCTGTATAAAGGTCCAAGCAAGTGCACCATCCCGTGTACTTGCTGCGCAGCTACTCCTTTTCAATATATTAAGGCGTGTTAAATTATTTTATGGAGGACCTGGCTGCAGAACTGCAATATTTTCAGTCCCTGTCATAATATTTTATTTTAAGATACGTTAATTACAGTGATAATTCCATTAACCTGTTAAAGACCATCGGCATTCTATGAAAATAACTTACATCATACTGCTGGCCACTGCCTGCTCCCTTACTTCACTGGCCACCTCCGCTGCACCTAACACCCTATACCTCATCAGGAGTAATCTTAATTTTGTTGGCTCCGATGGCTCTGTCACCTTACTGGATGGCGACCTCACACAATATGATCCGTCATACAGCGACGGCCTCGACGGATTGGATGCACGCAAAATGACCAATCCCGGTGAAAACATCGGCATGAGCAGGGATGGGGCAGTGCTTTCTGTTGAAAGAAGAAAAACTATTATCAATACCGATACCATTTTTTATAAGATATGGAACCTGAACTCCGCAAGGAGTTACCAGCTTCAGCTTGTTCCGACTAACCTGTACCAGCCGGGATTAATAGCTTTTGTGAAAGATGCGTATCTCAATACAAAAACTCCGGTTGACCTCGATGATACTACATTATTGGACTTCAACATCAATGCCGATGCCGCATCTTATGCCACCAACCGCTTTACACTGATCTTTATGACTCCGGCGGGCGGCACACTTCCGCTTACGATATCCTCTTTCCGGGCATTTGAGCAAAACAGTTCAGTTATGGTGCAATGGCAGACGGGTGCAGAAAACTCAGTGAAATATTATACAATAGAGCGCTCCGCCGATTCAAGGAATTTCACCGCAATTGGCGAAGCCGCCGTTAAAAATTCGGCATCTAATCTTTATAACTTTTCCGATGCCTCACCCGCAACAGGATACAATTATTACAGGGTGGCTGTTGCAGGTATAGACGGCACTACCAAATACAGCGATGTGGCTACCGTATTCATCGGCAAAGGTTATGGCATTATGAAAGTATATCCCAACCCGATAAATGGAAATCTTATCCACCTGCAGTTGTACAACCAACCGGCAGGCTTATATAATGCACGACTGGTGAATACCCAGGGAAGGGTGGTGTTGACCAAACAAATACAGCATGTGGCAGACGGCACAGAAAGCATTGAAGTGAACAGCTATATACCCCACGGCATTTATCAGCTTGAAATAACAGACCCCGGCGGAAAAAGGAATACTGTTAGCCTGTATTATTGACCCCCAAAAAAAGGCCCATGAAAACCGGGCCTTTTTTATAATAAATTTTCAGGAAAATAGTTATTGTACAGACCGCATCATTTTAATTTTGCTATCTTAGCGCCATATTTATTGCTATGACAATTACTCAAAAACTACTACGGACAGGTCTTGGTGTGATGGCGTTTATCATGTTACCGGTATTTACCATGGCACAGACCGACCCGGGATGTGATCCATTGTGTCCGTGCCCGAAGGGTTGTCGTTCCGATGGTGTCACATGCTGCCCTATTGATAGCGGGGTATGGATTCTGCTTTCGTTTGGTATGCTGTATGGCCTCTTTATGGTGTATAAATTAAAAAAGAACAAAGTAAAAATTCAAGCTTCATAATTTTTCATTTTTCCTGATTGCACTATTGTATTTTTTTACCCGCAGGCATTAAATAATTTCGGCTAATTTTGCCGCTGTCAAATAAAATTGCGGTTCATTGCGTTATTACCGCAGGTATTGTATGCAAAATTCAAAAACGGCAATTTCCCCCAAGGAATATTGTAACCTTTATTATTACAGGCAAACACGTTTGTTGTCTTTGGCAGCGAGATATTTTTTATTGTTGCTGTCTCTTTCCTTTTACGCCTGTAGCACTACCAAAAACCAGATATATTTTAAAGATCTTCCCAGGGACACGTTGCTAAACAATGTGGTGGGCCCTGATTATGAAATAAAAATAAGAAAAGGCGATGTACTCTCTGTTACGGTCAACAGCCTCAGCCCGGATGTAGGATTGTACAATTCTTCTCCTTCAGGGTCAGCTTCATCAGTAACAACAGGTACTACATCCAGTGGTTCTGCGGGATTATCCCCAACTGCTGCACAAGCCTCCGGTGGTTACCCGGTAGACGAAAATGGCAATATTGAATTTCCAAAATTGGGCATGGTGCATGTGGATGGAATGACAAGAAAGCAATTAAAAGACTCGCTGCAAAACTTGCTGGTTCCTTATTTAAAGGAAGCCATTGTAACGGTAGCGTTTCAAAACCGGCATATCACCATGATCGGTGGGGTGAGCACTTCTGTGATACCCATGAATTATGATAATATGACACTGCTGGATGCACTGGCAGCATCGGGCGATATTGGTGAAAAAGGAAAAATAGATAACATACTTGTAATAAGAGATACGGCGGGAGCCAAATCTTTCAAGCGGCTTAGTCTCAGGGATCATTCGATATTTTCATCACCCTATTTCTATATGCAGCCGAACGATGTAGTGTATGTGGAACCGCAAACACCCAAAACGCCTTTAACACCGATACAGGTAGTTTCACTGGTAACAGGCGCAGCATCGGTTCTGACAATTCTGATTACGCTAATCACTAAACTTTAGTTGGGCAATGGAAGAAGAAGAATTTTTTAAAGAACGGGCTGACTCCAATATCTTTAAGCAGGTTATATACAAATATTTACCCTTCTGGCCATTGTTTGTGGTTACTACTGCCGTTTCACTCGCAGTAGCTTATATTGATCTTCGTTCACAGATTCCCGTATATGTAGCATCGGCCAAGGTATTGCTGAAAGACCCGCAAAAGGGCGGGGGAGATTCAAAAGTGCTGGATGCACTGAATATATTCGGCGAAAAAAAAATAGTAGATAATGAGATTGTGGTCATGAGCTCGCCCGACCTCATGTCAGAAGTGGTCAAAGACCTTGATCTCTATGCCACCGTATATAATAAGGGAAATGTGCGTACAGAAGAGCTGTATGGCAGTAACTCACCACTTAAGTTTATTGCACTTAATAAGGATAGCTTCACCCTGGGAGGTAGTTATTTCTTCTCAATAGACTGGAAAAAAAGACTGTTGCATATTGATAACAAAAATGTCGGTTTTGACGACACATTGCTCATTAACAATGTTGCCCTAAAGCTCAACATCAACAAAAATTATAACCAACATGTGGTGGGGAAAAATTACTTCGTAAGATTCAGCCCCCCCATGTCTGAGGCTATATCTATTACCAGTGGTCTTAAAATAGCGGCCTACTCGTTTCAGTCTAGCATTCTCAACGTGACGCTGGAAACCCGTGTTCCGCAGAAAGGCAGGGAGATCCTGAACCGGCTTTTTCATTTCTATAATCTGGATGCTATCAACGATAAAAACCTGGAGGCGGATAAGACCCTGAAATTTATTGACGGAAGGCTGAATGTGCTTACCGGGCAATTGGACAGTGTGGAAAGGAATATAGCAGCTTATAAAGCCAGAGAGTCTATGGTAGACCTGAGTACCCAGGCACAGGCTTACCTCGATAAGGTTAAAGACCTGGATAAAGCCAATAGCGACGTAGATCTGAAATTGGAGGCTCTCAACAATATAGAGGCGTATGTCCAGCAAAAAGGAAAGAAACCCGGGACAGTTCCTTCCCTGATCCTGTTATCCGACCCTTCTCTTGCAGCATTACTTGACAAATTATATACTGCCGAAACACAGGAAGAGTCGCTGGAAGCCATTACAGGTGAAAAGAGCGATGCACTCGCTGAGGCCCGTAACCAGGTGGGCAAAATAAAAAAGGATATTAAAGAAAATATGTCCAGCATCCGCAGCAACCTGACGATGGTACAGCAACAGATAAGTGAGCAAATGAAACAAACCAATTCACTGCTTGCGCAGGTGCCTCAGAAAGAAAGAGCTTTCCTTGATATATCAAGGCAACAGTCTATTAAGAATGACATCTATACCTTTTTGCTTCAAAAGAAGGAAGAAACAGAAATGTCTTCTGCTGCAACGTCTGCCGACCTTCGAATCATCGAAGCCCCGGGCTCCTATGGTCCCATTCGCCCGATTGCCAATAATTTTTATATTACGGGGCTGGTTATTGGATTACTCTCCGGGGCATTCCTGGTATTATTGAAAGAAACGTTTACGAGAAGAGTGCTATTCCGCAGCGAAATCGAAGACAAGGTGAAAATTCCCATCATGGGAGAAATTATCCAGGTGAAGGGAAAAGAGCCGATAGTAATAACCGATGGCAAAAGAACCGTGGTAGCGGAGCAGTTCCGTTCAGTGCGCACCAACCTGAATTTCATGGGGCTGAATGAAGAGCACAATACATTGATGATCACTTCCAGCATTTCCGGCGAGGGCAAAAGCTTTGTGGCTATTAATCTGGCTATAAGTTTTACTTTGACCGGCAAAAGGGTGGCCATTATGGAAATGGATTTGCGCAAACCCCGTCTGAGTAAAATATTAAATGTAAAAAAGACGCCGGGTACATCCAGCTACCTGGCAGGCAAAGCTGCGCTGGAAGACATCATCAAGAAAACGGAAATTCCCAATCTTTCGGTAGTTTCCGCAGGCCCCATTCCGCCTAACCCGACGGAACTGATACAAAGTGAAAAGTTCAGGGAACTCATCATACAACTGAAAAAGATGTTCGATTACGTGATTATGGATACTGCTCCGGTATCTCCTGTTACCGATGCGCAACTGTTGCAGGAATTCGCCGACATCAACCTGTTTGTAATACGACATGCTGTTACGCCACGGAATTTCCTCACTATGATCGATGGCCTTAATAAGCAGAAGAAATTTAAAAATATGTGTATCCTGTTCAACGGAATCAAACCCCGCGGATTCCGTGTATATGGTTATGGTTTTGGCGGATATGGAAACGGGTATGGATACGGTTACGGCTATGGCTATGGCTATGGAAGTGAATATGGCGGGGGATATTATATTGACGAAAAGCCTGGTCTGCGTTCTATACTGAAAAAAATTTTTAGTAAATGACCGGCACCGGCTTGCTGTATACATGACGCTCAGTATTCAATGGGACTGAGGAATAGCGAAGCTATGCAAATAGAATAAGTGATCAGGGATTGGGAGGGGCCATTAGTGTCTTAGCTGTTGTGGTTTTGCAGACCGGGCATCATACATCGTACATCATAAATAATCAACGTGTCCGAAATAACCTCCTTATTCGCCTGGTATGCCGTTCGCACACGCCCCCGCTGGGAAAAGAAGGTGGCCGGATATCTTGCTGCCAAAGGGGTGGAGCATTACTGCCCGCTGAACAAGGTACTGCGGCAATGGAGCGACAGGAAGAAGGTGATCCTCGATCCCGTTTTTAAAGGATATGTATTTGTACGGCCGGAAGCTGGCAAAAAATGGGAACTTACTGGCATCCCCGGTATATTGAACTTTGTTTGCCGGCAGGGCCAGCCGGCGGAGATCAGGGAAAGCGAAATACTGCTGATCAAAAAATTTCTCAACGAGTTTTCTGATGTCACCGTGGACCAGCCTGTAGCAATAAACACTCCGGTGAGAATTACGCAGGGAATATTAATGAATTACCAGGGAATGGTAATAGAGGTATTGGGCAACCGCGCCATCGTCAGGATAGAAACGCTGGACATCCGGCTAAGCGCACAATTCTACCGGAAGCACCTCGAGGTCATCCGCTGATATAACGGTAACGCCTGTACGAAAATCAGCAGCCACACAGTCATTTGGCAAGCGGCCATTATTCCTTGTTTATTATTCATTATTTACTATCGAACCCCGAACCCTTAAACCTTCCTTATCTTGTGCCGTATCGCCGGTATCGCTGATTCGTCCCTGACATTGCCCGAGCTGGAGCAAAGAGTAACCCGCATGTGCGACTTGCAGCAGCATGGCGGCCCTGATGATTTTGGGATCTATGTATCTGCCGCAGTACCTCTCGCGCTGGGCCATCGCCGCCTGGCGCTGATTGACCTCTCGCCTTCAGGGCATCAGCCCATGGTATACCTCGATCGCTACGTGATCACCTTCAACGGTGAGATCTATAATTTTCCCGAACTGAAAAAAGAATTGCAACAGGCAGGTATGACATTTTGCACCCATTGCGACACAGAAGTAATTCTCGCCGCCTTTGCAAAATGGAAAACCCAAAGCTTCGCCCGGCTCAAAGGCATGTTTGCTTTTGCACTCTACGATATCAAGCGCAATGATGTATATCTCGTAAGAGATCCTTCCGGCATCAAACCATTATATTACAGCAGCAATGGTTCCTCTCTTGTTTTTGCCTCTGAAGTCAGAGCCTTTGCCGCGGCCGGAAATGCACAGGAAAATAAAAACTGGCCCATTTACCAGATGGCATACGGGCATATACCCGAGCCTGTAACCACACTGGAAAATGTAAAGCCCTTGCATAAAGGATGTTTTTATAAACTCAACCTCGTTTCGGGAGAAAGCAGCTACCAGTCTTTTTCCCATTACAGCTACAGCAATGTGATCCCGGACCGGCAATCGGCAACTGCATCCATCCGGGCATCCATGCATACCGCTGTAGGCCGGCATTTGCTGTCGGATGCGCCGATAGGCGTTTTCCTGAGCGGGGGAATTGATTCCGGCATCATTACTTCTGTTGCATCGGGCTTTCAGCATGAGCGCCTGGAAACACTGTCCCTGTATTTCAGGGAAACCACTTTTTCAGAAAAACAATACCAGGATCTCATCATCAACAGAGTGCAATGCAACAGTTACCAGCACCTGCTGACAGAAGAAGAGTTCGATCTTTCATTTCCCGGTATCATCAGCGCCATGGATATGCCCAGCTGCGATGGCATCAATACCTGGTTTATCAGCAAATATGCAAAAGAGCATCATCTCAAAGCTGTTCTTTCAGGAGTGGGGGGAGACGAGTTATTTGGCGGTTATCCCTCTTTTCAGCGAATGCATATCGCTCTTCAGCTGCAGCAAGCGCCGGATACAGTGCTCCGGCTTGCAGAGAGAAGCAGCACTAAAAAAATTAACCGGGCGTCTTACCTCACGCTCGAAGGCATTAAAGGATTATACCTGTTTCTTCGCGGGCAATACATTCCCCTGCAAATAGCCCGGCAGTTGGGCGCCACCGAAAAGGAAGTATGGAACGTACTGCGGGATATACCGGCACTCCCTTTTGTAACTTCACTGAAACCGCAAAACAAGGCCAGCTGGATGGAGCTGAATATGTATATGCAAAACCAGTTGCTCCGGGATGCAGATGTAATGAG
>CAZVKO010000053.1:0-2765 GCA_964627765.1 uncultured Ginsengibacter sp.
ACGGCGAAGGACGTGATGAGCTTCCAGTTCCTGATGAAGGAGGAACTGGGCAATGCCTGGCTGGAGCCGGGCCTTTTCCGGATCGGTGCCTCGTCGCTGCTCGCCGACATCGAGCGCCAGCTCGAATATTACGTGACGGGCCGGTATGCGTCGTTCGACCACAACGCGATGGCGTAGCCCTCGGCCGGGCTCTCTGCATTCGTTGCCGCGCGTCCTTCGAGACGCAGCCTTTGCAGGCTGCTCCTCAGGATGAGGAGGTTGAGTATTGCACGTCCGGAACACAGCGGAACTGCAATAAGCAAACCTCCTCATCCTGAGGTGCCCGCCGCCTGCGGCGGGGCCTCGAAGGACGGCTGTCCTTCATGCAGGGCGGCGTGGCGCCTGACGCGCATTCCTCAGATCAGCCGCGTGATCCGCTTCTTCCGCCAGACGAACCAGTAATAGGCGGACTGCAACAGGAGCATGACGACGAAGGCGACCGGATAGGCGATCCAGATGCCGTCGATGCCAATGCGGCCGGAGAGGAACCAGGCGACCGGGACCTCGACGGCGAGCACGCAGAAGATCGAGATGCCGGTCGGCCAGAGCACTGTGCCGCTCGCCCGCATGATGCCCGAGATGGTGCCGGCCATGCCGAAGACGACGTAGCTCCACAGCGTGATGTGGAGGAGGCGCTGGGCGAGCTCGAGGACCGGCTCCGAGGTGATGAAGAAGCCGATCATGGTGCGCGAGAAAAGGCAGGCGAGGAGCACCAGGACGCCGGTGACGGCGAAATTGTAAAGGATGCCCATGCGCGTGATGCTGGCGAGCCGGTCGACATGGCCGCCGCCGATCGCCTGGGCGCCGAGGATCGACACGGTGATGGCGATCGAGATGGCCGGGAACTGCACGTAGCTGACGATCTGGTTGACCGTGCCGTAGGCGGCGGTGGCGTCGGCGCCGAAGGCGTTGACGAAGGAGAGCACCGCAACCTCGGCGACGGAGAGAAGGACGACCTGGACGCCGGTCGGCACGCCGATCTGCAGGATGCGGAGGAGGAGCCGCGGCTCGATCCCGAGGTGCCGCCAGAGCTCGGCATCGGGCGCGAGCGGATGCTTGCGGGCGCGCAGGTAGAAGAAGAGCCAGGTCAGCGCGATGAGGAGCGAGACGAGGCTGCCCCAGGCGGCGCTGCTGACGCCGAGCCGCGGCAGGCCGAGCCAGCCGCGGATGAGCGCCGGGGTGACCAGAAGGCCGATGACGTTGGCGATGAGGAACGTATAGAGCGCCGTCATCGTGTCGCCGACGCCGCGCATCATCGAGGTCATCAGGAGGAGGCCGAAGAAGAGCGGCATGCTGATCAGCATGATCCGCGCATAGGCGATCGCCTCCTCGAGGATCGCGGCGGGCGTGCCGACGGCGGTCAGGATGTCGCGGGTGAACAGGCTGCCGAGGACGGCGACGACGATGCCGGCGCCGAGCGTCACGGTGAGGGTGGTGCCGGCGACCGCCTTCACCCGCTCCGGCTCGTGGGCGCCATAGGCCTGACCGATGAGCACCGACGAGCCGGCCCCGAGACCGATGACGAAGGAGATGAAGAAGAACAGGATCGGGAAGAAGGCGGAGACGGCAGCGAGCGCGTCGACGCCGATCATCTGGCCGAGATAGACGCTGTTCACCGTCCCCGACATGGCCTGCAGGATGTTGCCGCCCATCATGGGGAGGAGGAAGAAGAGGAAACGGATCCAGAGCGGGCGCGCCGCCGGCGGATTCACGGCGGCGGGCGGTGCAAGTTCGACGGAGGGAGGGGCTTCGGAAATGGGAGCCTCGCGGTGCTCTTTTTTGACGGGCGCAGTCAGATAGGGTGGAACAGCCGCCCGGCGAAAGGGCAGGCTCCGGCCAGATTGACGCAGCGCCGGCCGGGAAAGGTTCGCGGCAGCTTCTTTCCCATCTGTGCAAGCGCTGTCAAATCGGGCACCTTCCGGTCGGAAGGCCGGGCGATCGACCAGGAGGTCTCATGTCCATCGCCGAAATCCTCGACCACATGGAGTATGGGCCGGCGCCCGAGAGCGACAAGGAAGTCCGCGCCTGGCTGAAGGGACATGCCGACGGCACGGACCTGTTCATCGACGGCGCCTGGCGGAAGCCGGAGACGAGGGCCTGGTTCGATTCGCTCGACCCCTCGATGGGCGCGGTGCTGGCGAAGGTGGCGCAGGCGGGGCAGGGCGACGTCGACGCGGCGGTGAAGGCGGCGCGCAAGGCGCAGCCGCGCTGGGCCGGCCTGCCCGGGCACCAGCGGGCAAGGGTCCTCTATGCGATCGCAAGACTCATCCAGAAGCACAGCCGGCTGTTCGCCGTCCTCGAATCGCTCGACAACGGCAAGCCGATCCGCGAGACCCGCGACCTCGACATCCCGCTGGCCGCGCGACACTTCTATCATCATGCCGGCTGGGCGCAGCTCATGGAGACGGAGCTCGCCGACCGGGCACCGGTCGGCGTCTGCGGGCAGATCATCCCGTGGAACTTCCCGCTCCTCATGCTCGCCTGGAAGATCGCGCCGGCGATCGCGCTCGGCAACACCGTGGTCCTGAAGCCGGCGGAGTTCACCTCGCTGACGGCGATCCTCTTCGCCGAGATCTGCCAGACGGCCGGCGTGCCGAAGGGGGTCGTCAACATCGTCACCGGCGATGGCGCGATCGGCGAGATGATCGTCAGGCACCCTGACATCGACAAGCTCGCCTTCACCGGCTCGACCGAGGTGGGACGGAAGATCCGTGAGGCTTCGGCCG
>CAZVKO010000054.1:0-22378 GCA_964627765.1 uncultured Ginsengibacter sp.
CTGAATTGCTTATCCATTTTGGCATTTTCATAAAAGAGCTCGCAGCTGATGCCGTTGTTGCGTAATAGCTGCATGGCAGTAAATGCTGCCATCGACTCTTTTTCGCCCAGGTTGAAGAAAAGAACTTTTGTAGAAGTATTAATAGTTTCAGGAAAAATGTTGAGCTCCTGCATCACATCATAAATCCTGTCTACGCCAAAGCTGATGCCCACGCCGGGAATATCCGGCAAACCAAAAAGACCGGTAAGATCGTCGTAGCGGCCGCCGCCGCCAATGCTGCCTATGGAAACGTTTCTGGCTTTTACTTCGTAAATGATGCCGGTATAATAGTTCAGTCCGCGTGCCAAAGTAAAGTCGATGCTGATCTTGTTATAATTTTTCTTATCCGCATTCTCTATGTAATTAATAATGGTCTGCAATTCCCCGATGCCGGTTTGGCCATTCCTGTTATTTCCCAACAGCGAAGTTATTTTTAAAAGCCGTTCTTCATTGCTTCCTGAGATGGAAAGATAATTTTCTATAAGAGTTAGCTGACCGGATGAAATATTATTACCGGCCAGTTCTTCTTTTACCTTTTCAATACCGATCTTATCTAATTTATCTATGGCAACGGTTATGATATTTAATTTTTCGGGAGCGTTGCATGCTTCTGAAAGCGCTGAAAGAATTTTGCGGCTGTTGATTTTTACTTCCGCCTCTATCTTCAATTTTTCAAACACCTGCAAATAAATCAGCGCCAGTTCGGCGTCGCTGATTAATGAAGTAGTGCCGGCAATGTCTGCATCGCATTGATAAAACTCGCGGTACCTGCCTTTTTGCGGCCTGTCTGCCCGCCATACCGGTTGTATCTGGTATCGTTTATACGGCACCGTTAGTTTTGCGAAGTTCATGGATACATATCGTGCAAAGGGGATCGTGAGGTCGTAACGAAGCGCGCGTTCGGTAATCGCCGTTTCATTTTTCCCTTCCAGGATTTTTTCAAAGGCCTTTGTTGCGGCTTCGCGTTTTGCAGGGTTATCCAGCCCGTTGTTAAGGATTTTAAAAATCAGCTTATCTCCTTCGTCGCCATATTTGCCCATCAGCGTTTCCAGGTTTTCCATTGCGGGCGTTTCCAGTGGCTCAAATCCATACAGCCCGAACACTTCGCTGATGGTATCCAAAATAAACCGCCTCCTGCGAATCGCCTCCGCGCCGAAGTCTCTTGTTCCGGGTGGCAATGATGGTTTCATTTGTCTAACATTTTTTCACGCGGCAAAAATATGGCTTTAAGTGTAGTGATAACGAACAAACAATTGCCGAAAATTTATGATCCGCCCGTATGTAAAAACTTCCGGGTTGCATCCTATCAATACCGGCGCCGGGTTATTGATTCTAAATTTTTCACCCGGAGTGCATTGCATTCCTAAAAAATCAGGTCATGAAACCAAATACCATTTTACAGGCTGATCTGCTTGATATCATTTTTGAAAACAGAAATAAAGATTATGGGGCGTACACGTTGCGTAAAACTTATCACCAAAGATTGAAAATTGCATTGCTGGGTATGTTTGGGGTTTGCCTGGTACTGTCCCTGCTGCTATTTTCAAAAAAACAGGGTGATATATTTACTCCTCCGGCAACACCGCTGGTGACCGTTACTGAAGCCTTTATCATCAGACCACCGCAACCCCGGCCGGCCGCCTCATCTGTGCCTGTTATTCACACGAGGCGGATTACATCTGAAGAAATGCCTCCCCGTATTACAGATTCTGTTAACATTAACAAACCACTTGCAACACCTGTAGACATGCCTTCGTCTTTGCCTGTAGCAGATACCGCGTTGGGTAATGATGTTTTTAGCGGCAGTGGAAGAGGTAATGGTAATTTGGAAGGAAAGGGAGAAACAGAGAATGAGGTAAAAGTAAATAAAATTACTCCGCGCCCCTTTGCAGAGGTGATGCCCCAATACCCGGGCGGAATAAACGCATTGCTTGATTTCCTGAAGAAAAATCTGAAAGCGCCGGAAGATATAGAAGAAGGAGATGTGATTTCTGTGAAGGTGAGGTTCGTCGTGAATTATGACGGAACGCCGGAAGGCTTCCATGTCATCCAGTCCGGCGGAGCTGCCTTTGATAACGAAGTGATAAGCGTATTGAAAAAAATGCCGTTGTGGATTCCCGGCAGGAGCGATGGAGAAAATGTTTCAGTTTATTACACAGTTCCTGTGAAATTTACCAATGAATATTAAAATAATGACGAATAACCATGAATTGCAACGATTTTTTAAAGTATGTTTCTGCATTTTATTTTATCTTGCCAGTCCTATAGTTAAATTTTATCAATATGAGCCTGGAAGAGTTTGAAGAGAATAATGATAAAAGATCCGGCCGGTATTCGTTAATGAAATCGATAATGGATTTGGCCATGGGGTTCATCTATATCGCAGTGGGATTAATGGTACTATTTGCGAACCGGTTTCATATAGCCAACGATTTACTTCAATCATTTACTGCTTCCGTTACCGGGAAAATTTTTGCAGGAATAGTGATATTGTATGGTCTTTGGCGCATTTACCGGGGTATTAAAAAAGATTATTTCAGATAAAATGAAGAGAATTTTTACACAGGTGCGATTCCATAGCCCGGCTGTTTTTTCTTTCTTTTTGATGGTGTTTTTAACCGGCTGCGGCGGCAATGTGAGAACCGATCTTGATACGACTAACAGCGGAACCATACATATAAGCGTAGATGAAAGCTTTAAACCCGTAATTGATTCGCAGATACAGGTGTTTGAAGCATTGTATCCAAAAGCAAAAATCATTGCAGATTATAAGCCGGAGGCGGAATGTTTTAAAGATCTGATGAAGGACAGCACCCGCATGATTATTGTAACAAGAGGCCTCACGGATGCTGAGGAGAAGTTTTATAAAGACACCTTCAGCTTTTACCTGCGATACGATAAGCTCGCAAATGATGCAGTAGCCGTGGTGGTGAATAATGAGGATCCCGATTCGCTCCTCACCATGGAAAAGATTCGCGGAATATTGGGCGGCACTACGGGGGATACGGAAAAAGTTGTGTTCGACGGGTTGACCGAGACCAGTACGATTCGTTATGCTATTGATTCCATTCTGCACGGCGCCCCTTTAGATAACAAGCATGTTTTTGCCGTCAACGGAAGTCCTGAAGTAATAAATTATATAGAGAAGCACAAGGGCTTTTTAGGTTTTATTGGTGTAAGCTGGATAGGTAATCCGGAAGATACTACCCAGTTAAGCTTTTTGAAAAAAGTAAAAATAGCAGCTTTGAAATGCAACTGCGACGAGGATACTTATGTAAAGCCTTACCAGGCAAACATCGAATTAAGAAGATACCCGATGGTACGGGGTTTGTATTATATCTTAAAAGAGAATTACGAGGGATTGGGAAGTGGGTTCGTAAATTTTATGCAGTACGAAAAAGGACAATTAATTTTCAGACGGGCTTACTTATGGCCTGCTAAAATGAATTTCACTATCCGGCCGGCAACTTTAAACTAAAAATAAAAAGTAATTCACTAAATTTAGAAAAATGCGAAAAATGAAACGACTCTTCATCCTGTCTTCCTGTATTGCTTTTGGAAATGTCCTGTTTGCGCAAAATATAGAGGATGGCAAAAAGTTTTTGGACTACGAGAAATATTCCAGTGCGTACAATATTTTCAGCAAGTTAGTGGCCGCTAATCCTAATGATGCTGAGGCTACTTATTGGCTGGGGCAAACTTATTTGCAAAATGATGACCGCCGTGATACTGTTGCTGCAAAAAATTTATATCAAAAGGCGTTGCAGGCAACGCCGAATCAGCCTTTGCTGATGGCAGGCATGGGTGAAGTTCAGCTGATGCAGGGCGATAAGACCGGGGCACGCAACACGTTTGAAACCGCTATAGGGCTTGCAGGCAAAAAAGACCAGATAGAGGTGCTTAAAGCGGTGGCCCGCGCCAATATTGATAGCAAGGAAGGAGATGCTGTATATGCTATCGACAAGCTTAACATGGCTGCGGATAAAGACAAAAAGAATAAGGACGCTGAAATACAAATAGAACTGGGGAATGCATACCGCAAAATGGTAGATGGGGGCAATGCTACCAAGGCATACCAGGCAGCATTGGCCATTGATCCGAAAGCGGCACGGGCTGATTTTATGACGGGCAGAATTTATGAAACGCAGGGGCCGGGCCAGGAGCCGATTTATATGAAATACTATAATGATGCCATGGCGGCTGATCCCAATTTTCCCCCGGTGTACTACTGGTTGTATACCTACTATTACGAGCGGGATGTAAATAAAGCCCGGGATTACCTGAACAAATACATTGCCCTGGCCGACCCGAGCTCGAAAAACTGCTACCTGCAGGCTTCCCTGTTGTATGTATCGCAGTTATATAAGGATGCTATTACACAAGCCGATCAATGCATTTCGCAGGCGGGAGACAGCGCCTATCCGAATCTGTATGGTTTAAAAGCCTATTCTTATGACAAGATGGGTGATTCCATAAATGCCAAAAAGTATTTCGACGAGTTCTTTCAAAAAGTAAATCCGGATAAAATAGGTCCCAACGATTATGAAACATACGGGCAGTTGCTGCTGAAATTTCCGGGTAATGACTCGCTCGCAGAGGCCGATATTGATAAAGCAGTGGCGCTTGATACGCTGAAGGCTAATAAGATGAAATATTTAAAGACGACGGCAGAACTGTATGCCAAACAAAAAAATTATGGTGCTGCCGGAAAGTGGTATACTAAGATATTAGGGCTCGACTCTAATTATGGAAAAGTGGAATTGTACTATGCGGGATACGACAATTATCTCGGCAGTAATTATAAAACCGGAGATTCAATTTTCAAGATTTATCAAAATAAATATCCGGATGACATTTTAGGATGGTATCTCGGAGCGCGTTGTGAAGAAGGCATTGATTCGACCGGCGCACAGGGTCTCGCAAAAGACTCTTATAATCAGGTAATAGCAATTGGCGACACAAGCAGGGATACCGAGAGGGTAAAGCCATATGTGCTGGTAGCCTACAGATATATGCTGGCGTATGCTTATAATATTCAAAAAGATGTTTGTACTGCCAAGCAATGGAATGACAAGATTCTTGTGCTTGACCCGACGGATGCCAACGCATTGCAAAATAAAGATGCTTTAGCCAAGGCCGCCAACGCCGCAAAGTGTAAATAGCTATTCTTATAGCTTATAAAATAACAATAACTCCCGCAATGCCTGCGGGGGTTTTTATTTCGGTTCATTATAAATTTTTGCTATTGACCATTCACGCGTTTTCATTATTGTAAATTCACCACCCTGTTGTATTTTTGCGGATAATAATATTCAGATTGGTACAAGTATTTTTCTTACAAGCAGGTGTTGACACATTAGATTATCTCCCAATTGCTATCCAACTGATATTCGCCGTTATTCTTGTAGGTGGTATTATCTTCATCACGCATGTATTGGGACCTAAAAGGAAATCACAGGAAAAGCTTGAAAACTTTGAAAGTGGCATTGAGAGCCATGATAACGCGCGCAGGCCAATGGCTATAAAATATTTCCTTGTGGCCATCCTGTTTGTTTTGTTCGATGTGGAAGTAATCTTTTTCTACCCGTATGCCGTTAACTTTCGGGAACTTGGCTGGCATGGATTTTTGGCAATTGTGATGTTTGTGGCATTCTTCCTTGCCGGTTTTATTTATATCGTAAAAAAAGGTGCGTTGCATTGGGAAGACTGAATTATTAATAGGTAAATGTGCAAACCTGAAAATGGGTTATTGCAAAAGAAAGCAGGCATTTGCACATTAGCTAATTATCAAATTTTCAAATTATGACTTATGCCCCGTCCGGTTCAATATAATATTAATCAAAAGCCTCTCGAAAATCCGGTAGGAGTCGTGAAAGGCCCTGAAGGTTTTACCGGAGAAGGCTTTTTTGCAACAAAGCTGAGTGATGTAGTCGGCCTTGCCAGGAAAAATTCAATATGGCCCTTGCCATTTGCTACCAGTTGTTGTGGTATTGAATTTATGGCGCTTATGGCATCCCACTATGACCTTGCCAGGTTTGGTTCGGAAAGAGTCAGTTTTTCTCCGCGTCAGTGCGACCTGCTGATGGTAATGGGAACGATTGCCAAAAAAATGGCGCCCGTGGTAAAACAGGTCTATCTTCAAATGGCGGAACCGCGCTGGGTGCTGGCAATGGGCGCATGTGCCAGCAGCGGCGGCATATTTGATTCATATTCCGTATTGCAGGGTATAGACCAGATCATTCCCGTGGATGTTTACGTTCCCGGTTGCCCTCCCCGTCCCGAAGCAGTACTGGACGGGTTTATGAAAGTGCAGGACCTGGTAGGGAAGGAAAGCCTGAGAAGAAGAAATTCTGAACAATATAAAGAATTAATGACTACTTACGGTATTGAGTAGACGAAAATGATGAACGACAGATTATGGCTTTAACCAATGATATAATAAAGCAGCATCTTACAGAAAAATTCGGTGAAGAAGTATATGACTGGAGCGAGCCGTATGGGATGCTGACCTTTACTGCAAAAAAAGATTTGAATCTTAAAGTTCTGCAGTTTCTCTACGATGATGCTACATTGCAGTTTCGGTTCCTTACAGATCTTTGCGGTGTACATTATCCTGACAGAAAAGGCGAGGAAATTGCGGTGGTGTATCATCTTCATAACCTGGTTGCGAATGTCCGTATTCGTTTTAAAGTTTTCACCGATGCGGCAAAACCCGAAGTATTCAGCGCTACGGCCTTGTATTCGGCGGCTAACTGGATGGAACGCGAAACATATGATTTTTTTGGAATAAACTTTATCGGTCATCCAAACCTGAAACGGATCCTGAATGCCGATGAAATGGATTATTTCCCGATGCTGAGACAATACCCGTTGGAAGAGCAATCACGTGTTGATAAAGATGATGCAATGTTTGGCAGAGATTAAATTCAGAATTGTTTGCAATAAATAATATAGCAGATTGATAATACACGATGACGGAACCTAAACCACATATAAAGCTTCCTGAGCATTCTCTCGAAAAGAAAACAACTACTTTAAACCTGGGGCCTACGCATCCTTCCACGCATGGCGTATTTCAAAATATAGTTGAGCTGGATGGTGAAAGAATTGTGAGCGCTGAGCAGACAGTGGGCTACATTCACCGGGCCTTTGAAAAAATTGCGGAGCATCGTCCTTTATATCAGATTACCCCGCTTACAGACAGGTTGAATTATTGTTCCTCGCCGATAAACAATATGGGATGGCACATCACGTGCGAAAGATTGCTGGGGGTGAAAACACCCAAACGTGTGGATTACCTGCGTATCATCATTATGGAGCTCGCGCGCATTTCGGATCACCTTATCTGCAACTCCATTGTGGGTGTAGATTCCGGCGCCTATACCGGATTTTTATATGTAATGCAATACCGTGAGCTGATATACGAGATTTACGAGGAAATCTGCGGATCAAGATTGACAACGAATATTGGCAGAATCGGCGGTTTTGAAAGAAACTTTACCAATGAAGCATTTCAAAAGCTTGAGAAGTTTTTAAAGGAATGGCCGGAAGTGCTGAAAGAATTTGAAAACCTGTTCAATCGTAACCGGATATTCATGGATCGCACGATGGGCGTAGGCCCTATCAGCGCAGAGCGGGCATTGAACTACGGCTTTACCGGCCCCAACCTTCGTGCGGCAGGGGTTGACTACGATGTGCGGGTTCATCAGCCTTACAGCAGCTATGAAGATTTCGAATTTACTATTCCGGTAGGTACTACAGGCGATTGCTATGACAGGTTTTTGGTGCGCAACCAGGAAATGTGGCAAAGTACCAAATTGATAAAAGAAGCCTATCAGAAAGTGCAGGAATTTAAAGGCGCTGAAGCGGACGTGTTTCATGCAGATATTCCCGGCTATTATCTTCCCGACAAAAAAGATGTATATACAAAAATGGAGGCGCTCATTTATCATTTCAAGATAATAATGGGCGAAGTGGAAATGCCGGTTGGAGAAATTTATTCTGCAGTAGAAGGAGCAAACGGAGAGCTGGGCTTTTATTTTATCAGCGACGGCGGAAGGGCGCCCTACAGGCTGCATTTCAGAAGACCCTGCTTTATTTATTACCAGGCATATTCTGAATTGACAAAAGGGGGCTTGCTGAGCGATGCGATCATTACTATGAGCAGCCTGAATCTGATAGCAGGAGAGATGGATGCATAGAGGCGGATGGTAAATGCTTAAAAAAGATACAGGATAGAAGAGATAAAGTTAAATTGTATAATAATGACTTTTTCTGATGAACAATTAAAACAGGTGGATGCCATCATCAAACGCTATCCGGAGGGAAAGCAGAAAAGCGCTATTCTTCCGATACTGCATATGGCGCAATTGCAAAATGCCGGCTGGTTAGATGTTGCTTCAATGGATTATGTTGCTGCACTTTTAAATATCAAGCCCATTGAAGTATATGAAGTAGCCACTTTTTATTCCATGCTCAATACAAAACCTGTCGGCAAATATGTGTTTGAAGTTTGCCAGACCGGGCCCTGTATGATCAATGGCAGTGATAATATTATTGAATATATCGAAAAGAAGCTCTCCATTAAAAGGGGCGAGACAACGCCGGATGGTTTGTTTACTTTAAAAGTGGTGGAGTGCCTGGGTGCATGCGGTTATGCGCCTATGATGCAGCTGGGGAAAACTTACCGCGAGCATCTTACCAGGGAAAAGGTGGATCAGATAATTGAAGAATGTATTTCAAAAGCTGCGGCCAATAATTAAGACAGGTTTATGAAATTATATGCATACATAGGATTTAATGGAAATTGCGAAGAAGCATTAAATTTTTATAAAGATGCATTTGATGGAGAAATAACCCAATTGGGCCGCTATGGTGAATCGCCTATGAAAACTCCGGAGGAAATAAAGGATAAGATCATTCATGGCAGGGTGCAGTTTGGCGATGCGATGCTTATGGCTTCCGATAGGATGAATGAAAAACAATTCAACAGGAGCGGAGATATAAGTTTATCAGCGCAGTGTGAAACAACAGATCAATTGGAGAAAATCTTTTCGAAAATGTCGGAAGGGGGAAAAGTTACCATGCCATTGCAGGACCAGTTCTGGGGTGCAAAATTTGGAATGCTCACCGATAAATTTGGCGTTCACTGGATGTTTAATTGTGAGAACAAGAAATAAGTAAGCAATGTCGAAAAAATTATTATTAGAGAAAATAAATATTCCGGGCATTAAAAGCTTTGAGGTGTATCGCCGCGAAGGGGGGTATAAGAGTTTGGAGAAAGCTTTACAAATGCAGCCTGATGACATTGTGGAGGAAGTGAAGAAAAGCGGGCTGAGAGGCCGTGGCGGAGCAGGCTTCCCGACAGGTATGAAGTGGAGCTTCCTGGCAAAGCCGGAAGGCGTTCCGAGGTATCTTGTTTGCAATGCAGATGAAAGCGAGCCAGGCACTTTCAAAGACCGGTATTTGATGGAATTTATTCCTCATTTGCTGATTGAAGGAATGATCGTTTCCTCATTTGCATTAGGAAGTAATGTTTCCTATATATACATCCGTGGGGAATATGATTGGGTGGCTGATATTTTAAATGATGCAATTGATGAAGCGAGAAAAAATGGATTCATGGGCAATAATATTTTAGGGAGCGGATTCAATTGTGAGCTCTATGTTCACCGTGGCGCGGGCGCCTATATCTGCGGCGAAGAAACGGCATTGCTCGAAAGCCTCGAAGGCAAAAGAGGTTTACCCAGGATAAAGCCGCCATTTCCTGCGGTGAAAGGCGTTTGGGGTTGCCCGACCGTGGTGAATAATGTTGAAACGATTTGTGCGGTAGTTCCCATCATCAATGAAGGCGGCGAAGCATATTCCAAAATCGGGGTGGGAAGATCTACCGGCACCAAATTGATTTCTGCGTGTGGTAATATCAATAAACCCGGTGTGTATGAAATTGACATGACCATTTCTGTTGAAGAATTTATATACAGCGATGAATATTGTGGCGGCCTGCCCAATGGCAAAAGGCTGAAAGCCTGTATTCCGGGCGGATCTTCGGTACCTGTTTTGCCGGCTAATCTTTTATTAAAAACCGCAAAGGGCGAAACCCGGCTGATGAATTATGAAAGTCTTGCTGATGGCGGATTTGCTACCGGCAGTATGATGGGCTCCGGCGGCTTTATTGTATTGGACGAAGATCAATGTATTGTAAAAAACACATTGACGCTGGCCAGGTTTTATCATCATGAAAGTTGCGGGCAATGTTCTCCCTGCCGCGAAGGAACCGGATGGATGGAAAAAATATTAACCAGGATTGACAATGGCAAAGGTGAAATGAAAGACATTGATTTGCTTTGGGACATTCAGAGAAGAATAGAAGGAAATACCATTTGCCCGCTCGGCGATGCAGCAGCATGGCCGGTGGCAGCAGCCATCCGGCATTTCCGCGATGAATTTGAATGGCACGTGTTGAATCCCGAAGAATGTTTGAAAAGAAATTATGGTTTGGCGCATTATGCTGACCCGCTGGAGGTAACGGCATAGGGTACACGAAAAGAGAAATGAACAAGATCGATAACATAGAAATCAAAAACTTTAAGTCCATCCGCCATCAAAAAATTGAAGGCTGTAAAAAGATTAATGTTTTTATTGGTTATCCGAACACGGGGAAAAGTAATATTTTGGAGGCGTTGTCTCTATTTTGTGTTAATGGTGAGGGATTCGATTTATCTCGATTGGTAAGATTTGAAAAGTTAACTACTTTTTTTTATAATGGAGAAGTTGGCGAAAGAGTGCAGGTTATCGTTAATATGCGCCTTAGATACTTTATTGAGAATTTCTCAAATTTCTTAAGATTTACCTCCGAATTTGATTCAGGCAGCTTAGGGTTTGAAGTTTTGGATAACAATCAAGGATCAAGCAGAGAAAAAATCAGTTCTTTTGAGATTAACGACAGATCATCTCAGGTCTATAATTTTTGGAGAAAAAATAATACAGATTTGCCGGAAATAAAAAAATATGAGTTTCTTAAAAGTGTAAGTTTGAATGATAAAAGTAGCAATTACTCCTTCCTGATGTTTCCGAATGGTAATAATCTGTTTAATATTATTTCTGCAAATCCTACTTTAAAAAAAGATATTAATAGTTTGTTTGAGGAATATAATTTGGAGTTATTGTATGAAAGCAGGGAACAAAAGTTCACCATTTTGAAAAGAACCGATTCGGGGATTTTTTCTATTCCGTACGAATTGGTCGCAGATACATTACAAAGATTAATTTTTTATAAGGCGGCAATTGCGAGTAACAAAAATTCAATTTTACTTTTTGAGGAGCCCGAAGCGCAAATGTTTCCGCCCTATATTTCCAAGTTTACAGGAAGTGTTTGGGAAAGTGAGACAAACCAATTTTTTATTACAACACATAGTCCTTACGTAATAAATGATTTTCTTGAAAATTGTAAAGATGAGTTGAATATATACATAGTTAATTATGTCAAGGGTGAAACAAAAATTTTAAAATTAACAGAAGAAAATCTGGATACGATTTATAACATGGGGGCAGAGAGTGTTTTTTACAATTTGGAAAAATTCTCGATTGATGAAAATACTATTCATACCTGAATGTTATTTTGATACGGTTCTTATCAAAAAAATAGTAAAGCAAAATGATTTGGTCTGGCATCAGAAGGGTTGTAATAAAGTAGTAAGCAAGTGTATTAATTTAAAAAATACTTTTAATGTTGGTGTTATCGACAAGGATAAAAAAGAATTGAAAGATTTAGCTTCTTTTGAAAGCTATTCTACAGAAGGATTAAATATTTATTTCAAGAATGGATATAGCGTCATTTTTATTCAGTTGAATCCTCCAATTGAGAGGTGGATTTTAAACATTTGCGAAGAACAAAATATAGACTTAAGCAAGTTTTCACTTTCGTCTAATGTAAAAGATTTGAGATACCAAACAAAATCTCAAATTGTTGGAGAGACGAAGAACTTAAATGATTTGTGTGATGAACTGTTAAAAAGCGAAAATGCTACCATTGTCAGACTTAAGAATTGGATTAAACACATTTTGACTAATTTCAATGCGATAGACTATAATTATTTTAAGAATGCCTGAAGAACAGAAATTATTTAAAGTAACCATCGACGGTATTACAATCGAAGTGCCGCCCGGAACTACAATTCTGAATGCGGCGCGCAAGATAGGTCCGCAGGTGGCTCCCCCGGCAATGTGCTATTACAGCAAGCTGGAAGGCAGTGGTGGAAAATGCAGAACCTGTTTGGTGGAAGTAGCGGCTGGTTCTACTGCAGATCCGCGGCCGATGCCCAAGCTGGTAGCCAGTTGCAGAACTACGGTGATGGACGGCATGGTGGTAAAAAATACAACCAGCGAAAAAACATTGGATGCAAGAAGAGGAGTAGTTGAATTTTTATTGATCAATCATCCGCTGGATTGTCCTATTTGCGACCAGGCAGGTGAATGTTATTTGCAGGATTTGAGTTTTGAGCATGGTCTTGTGAATACGCGTTATGAATTTAAAAGAAGGACTTTTGTTCGCGAAGATATCGGGCCCTACATTCAACTGCATATGACGCGTTGCATCCTGTGCTATCGTTGTGTATATGTGGCCGATCAGCTAACCCCGGATCGGGTACATGGAATTTTAGACCGGGGCGATCATTCAGACATTTCGACCTATATCTCCAAAGCAATCGACAGTGAATTCAGCGGCAACATGATTGATGTATGCCCTGTTGGCGCGCTGACCGACAGAACATTCCGCTTTAAAAACCGTGTTTGGTTTTTAAAGCCCATGGATGCGCACCGCGATTGTGATAAATGTTGTGGCAAGGTTACATTATGGAACCGGGGCGATGAAGTATTTCGTGTTACAGCGCGTAAAGATCAATGGGGAGAGGTGCAAACGTATGAAGACGGAAAACCCGGGTGGATTTGCAATACCTGCCGTTTCGAAAAAAAGCAAACATCTGACTGGGTTATCGAGGGGCCTACGCATATCAGCCGGCATTCGGTTATTTCCGGCAATCATTACGAAGTAAAGGTAATGCCGCATGATCCATTGGAAAAATTATTGAAAGGAAGAGATCCCATGTTGCTGATGGACATCCATAGTGTGAGCAAGGTAAACCAGCCGGGCGTACGGTTGGATGAATTACCGGGTCCTGCAACAGGAAAAACGTTTAACGGCGATCCGATGTCAACGAGCCATAATGTAACAGATGTGAAAGAATAGCAGGTTTTAAAAATTAAACTGGTAAAGCGACACTATTTTTGAATTCCTCATTTTCGTTTATGCACATACTAACAATTGATTGGGCGGTACTCGGTGAAAAAACTACTTTGATTGTAGTGGTGGTTTTGGTATCCCTGCTTGTCGCCATGTATTCAACCTATTTTGAACGGAAAATTGCCGCTATTATCCAGGACAGGCGGGGGCCGAACCGCGCCGGCCCTTTCGGAATATTACAGCCGGTTGCAGACGGAGTGAAATTATTTTTTAAAGAAGAGATCATTCCCACATTTTCATCCAAGTTTCTTTTTATTCTCGGGCCTGCCATAGCCATGCTTACCGCTATCATGACCGGTGCAGTAATTCCCTGGGGAAATAAACTGCATTTGTTCGGCCGTGATATTTCCTTGCAAATAACTGATGTAAACATTGGCATTTTATATGTTTTCGGAATTGTAAGCCTTGGCGTGTATGGAATAATGATTGGAGGATGGGCGAGCAATAATAAATACTCCCTGCTGGGCGCTATGCGTGCAGCTTCCCAGATTATCAGCTACGAATTGGCAATGGGCATTTCACTCATTGCCTTACTGATGATTACCGGTACCCTGAGCCTGCGTACCATGGTAGATCAGCAAACCGATCAACTGTGGAACATTTTCAAGCAACCCCTCGGTTTTTTGATTTTCCTGATTTGTGCTTTTGCAGAAACCAATCGTACGCCCTTTGACCTTTCGGAAGCAGAAAATGAACTGATCGGCGGGTATCATTCCGAATATTCATCAATGAAGCTGGGTTTTTACTTGTTTGCAGAATATGTAAATATGTTTTTAAGCAGCGCCGTGATGGTATCATTGTTTTTCGGCGGGTATGATATTCCGTTTGTAAATGATGCGGCGTTGACAGCGAAGCTGGGGGTGAACTGGATGGCTATACTGGAAGGCGCAGTATTTTTTGCAAAAATTGTTTGCTTTATATTCTTGTTTATGTGGGTGCGCTGGACGATACCACGCTTCCGGTACGACCAATTGATGAATCTTGGATGGAAAATGCTGCTGCCCCTCGCATTGGCCAATATGCTGATAACGGGAGTGCTGATTTTGTTACATCAAAATCACTGGCATTTTTAGTTTTAAAATTCATCAATAGTTATAAATTAAAATATACTTTTGCGAACGTTAAAATTCTGTGTTGCGGCAATGATCAGAAAAAGGAGGCTATATGCAAACACTTACTAACAGGGCGAAACCGGTACTAAGAACGAAGATGACCTTTTCGGAAAGGATCTATCTGCCTGAGATCATGCGGGGGATGCTTATTACCTTCAAACATATTTTCCGTAAAAAGGTGACTGTAAATTATCCCGAACAAAAAAGGCCATTCAGCCCCGTATTCAGGGGGCTGCAGATTTTAAACAGGGATGAGGAAGGCCGTGAAAGATGCACTGCATGCGGGCTGTGCGCTGTAGCATGCCCTGCAGAAGCGATTACGATGGAAGCTGCAGAACGTCAGCCGGGCGAAGAGCATTTATATCGTGAAGAAAAATATGCGGCCAAATATGAGATCAATATGCTTCGCTGCATATTCTGTGGTTATTGTGAAGAGGCGTGCCCCAAAGACGCTATTTATCTGAGTGAAACTTTTGCGCCGGCTAATTACGGCCGCAAAGGATTTATTTATGGTAAACCCGATTTATTAATCCCCAACCCGAAAGAAGATCCTGAAGGATATGCAAAGGCATTAGGCAGCAGAAGGCTGCATCCTGAAGGACATGGAAATGAAAAGTAGATAACAGCTATAAATTACATGTCGACGACACAAGTTTTATTTTGGTTTCTTTCGGCTCTTGCCATTGCGGGAGCGATTGGTGCGGTGGGTTCCAAAAACCCGTTGTACGGCGTTCTCTGGCTCATCGTTGTTTTCTTTGCTATTTCCGGGCATTATGTTTTAATGAACGCACAATTTCTGGCAATAGTAAATATAATAGTATACGCGGGCGCCATTATGGTGCTTTTTACTTTTGTAATTATGTTCATTGATTTGAATGAGCATCCTGCGATTCCAAAGAATATATACCTGAAAGCAGCGGGCATCATAGCGGGATTATGTCTGATGATTGTACTGGTAAGCGCCTTGTCACGTGCCGGTAACAGTAACACTATTTTGAAGTTCGACACCGGCGTAGGGCTTATCAGGTATCTGGGCAGAACATTATTTAATGATTATGTGGTTCCCTTTGAGATAAGCAGTGTCTTATTTTTAAGCGCCATGATTGGTGCGGTAATTATCGGTAAAAAAGAAAAAGAACAGGCAGTTTAAAATATAAAGAATAATCAGGTGCTGGAGATTAAATGGTATATCGTTTTGGCAGTGACGCTTTTCTGCATTGGCGTAATTGGCGCGCTTACCCGGCGCAATTCAATAATTGTATTCCTGTGCATTGAATTGATGCTAAATTCCGTGAACCTGCTGTTGGTGGCCTTTTCAAAAATGCATATGACCGATATGGGTATCGCAGGCTCACCGTCTGCAGTAAATGCACAAATATTCGTGTTCTTCATTATGATTGTGGCGGCGGCAGAGGTAAGCGTGGGGCTGGCGATAATTGTGCTGATGTACAGGAACACAAAATCGATCGATATAAATTTCCTGAACAGGTTGAAAAATTAGAGACGATTTTATTTTTATACCGGCTGTATTATGATGAATATGATTGATAAAGTTTATTGGATTCCCCTGTTGCCATTGTTAGGTTTTTTAATTAACGGGTTGGGAAGAAATTTTTTATCAAAAACTTTCACTGCAATTATCGGATGTGGCGTATTATTTGTCTCATTCATTCTGAGTATAGCCGTATTCATACAGGTTTCCAAAGAAGGTTTTGCTGCGCAACATTCCGCTTATTTTCCATTTATAAATACCGATAAGCTGTATGTTTCTTTCGAATTTTATATTGACCAGCTTACCTCCGTATTTCTCCTGATTGTTACCGGGGTGGGTTTCCTGATTCATCTTTATTCTGCTTCTTATATGAAAGATGAATCAGGAAATAGCTATGCCCGTTATTTTTCGTATCTGAACTTATTTGTTTTTTCCATGCTCCTCCTCGTAATGGGCGGTAATTATGTAATCATGTTCATAGGTTGGGAGGGCGTTGGGTTATGTTCTTATCTGCTCATTGGCTTTTGGTTTAAGAATAATGATTACAACAATGCAGCGAAAAAAGCATTTATCATGAATCGCATTGGCGACCTGGGATTTATTTTAGGTATATTCTGGCTGATTCATGCATTTGGCACCACATCCTACCATGAGCTGTTCGATCCTGTAAGCGGGATACATTCTGCTATTGCCCACAGGGGTTCAACGGTAGTAACCGGTATCAGTTTATTATTGTTTGTTGGTGCAATGGGCAAGAGTGCGCAAATACCTTTGTATACCTGGCTTCCTGATGCAATGGCAGGCCCCACCCCGGTTTCTGCATTAATACACGCTGCCACGATGGTTACAGCAGGTATTTATATGGTGGCGAGGAGCAATATCATTTATACGCTCGCGCCATTTACCATGTCTTTTGTTGCGATTATCGGTTTGGCTACTGCAGTATTTGCCGCAGTGATTGCATTAAGACAAAATGATATTAAAAAAGTGCTGGCTTATTCTACCGTGAGCCAGCTGGGGTATATGTTCTTGGGATTGGGTGTGGGCGCTTATTCTGCTGCGGTTTTTCATGTAATGACGCATGCCTTTTTTAAGGCGCTTTTATTTTTGGCCGCAGGCTCTGTTATTCATGCGATGGGGGGCGAACAGGATATCACTAAAATGGGGGGCCTTGGCAAAAAAATGAAAATTACCTATGTCACATTTTTCATTGCATGCCTTGCCATTGCCGGCATTCCGCCATTTTCCGGGTTCTTTTCAAAAGATGAAATTCTGTCAGGAGCATTTGCATCAAGCCCTGCATTATATATAGTTGGGGTGGCCGGCGCTTTGCTTACGGCATTTTATATGTTCCGGTTGTTGTCCATGACGTTTGCCGGAAAGTTTCGCGGAACAGCGGAACAAATGCATCATGTGCATGAGAGCCCGTTTGCAATGACTTTTCCGCTGGTATGCCTCGCTGTTCTCTCTGCTATCGGTGGTTTTGCCGGTATTCCTGAAATATTTGCAAAGGGCGGAAACAAATTCGGCGATTTTTTATCGCCGGTATTCGCTGAATCAGATAAGCTGCTGGTTGCACATCCTATAGCAAAGCAAACAGAAATCACCCTGATGGCTGTGTCTTCCCTGCTGATCATAGCGATCTGTATCTGGGCCTGGAATAAATTTAAGAAGTTTGACGGAACGGTTCAGGAACAAGGGGCTTTTGCCAGAGCAATTCAAAACAGGTTTTATGTAGATGAGATATACGATGCCATTATTGTAAAACCATTAAAAGCGCTCTCGGCATTTTTGAATGATGTGGTTGAAAAATCAGGAATTGATGCTTTGGTGAATGGTGTGGGCAAAGGCGTTAACTATACCAGCCGGCAAATCCGGTTGTTGCAAAGCGGTTTTGTGGGCAGCTATATTTTGCTGATGGTAGCAAGCCTGGTATTGTTTTTAATTATTCAATTGTTTTCAAAATAAAGCTGATGCTGGGCAACTATTATACATTAACTGAACTGCTGCTTTGGATTCCATTGCTCACGGGTATTATTGCTTTTTTTATAAAAGACAGCAAAGTGGTAAAAAGCTTTGCTTTCATTTCTTCCCTGCTTACGCTTATCGTCTCATGCATCAGCCTTCGGTATACCGATACGGTTCATCATCCCGGATATTATACTTATCTCAATGTAAGTTATGTGTGGATGCCCTACATCGGCTCCAGCTTTAGCGTAGGTATGGATGGAATGGGCTTTTTGCTTACTTTCTTGACTGCATTTACGTACCCCCTCATATTTGCGGGTACCCATAAGCGTGAGTATCCGAATGCAAATGTATATTATGGTTTAATGCTGCTGATGCAGGCCGGCCTCATGGGAGTGTTTGTAGCAATGGATGCGCTGGTGTTTTATTTCTTCTGGGAACTGGCTTTAATTCCCGGATATTTCCTGTGCAGCAGGTGGGGGGGCGAATTCAGGATCCGGGTTACGTTTAAATTTTTCATTTACACTTTTGTGGCGTCGCTGCTGATGCTGATCGGTATCATGTATGTTTATTTTCATACGCCTGCCGTATCAAAACTTTCAGATCATTCGTTTTACATAAAGGCATTTTACAACGCCAGCCTTAGCTCTGCTGAGCAGTTTAGCTTATTCTGGCTTTTCTTTATAGCATTTGCCGTAAAGATGCCCATCTTTCCTTTCCATTCATGGCAGCCGGATTTGTATGAACAGGCGCCCAACTCGACGGTGATGGTGCTCAGCGGTATTATGGTAAAAATGGGTGTTTTCGCCATGTTGCGCTGGTTGTTGCCCATATTCCCGGATGCGGTATGGAGATATCAAAATCTGGTGATGATATTTTGCATTATCGGTATTTTATATGCCAGCTCGATAGCCTTAGTGCAAAATGATTTGAAAAAAATTGTTGCCTGGTCTTCTATCGCACACATTGGTTTAATGGGCGCTGCAATTTTTGCAAGAAATAATACAAGCCTGCAGGGCGTAATGATCGAAATGTTTAATCATGGCATCAATATTATTGCATTGTGGATAGTGGTGGATATTATTGAAAACAAAACAGGCATTCGCAAAATATCAGAGCTGGGAGGCCTTGCCATAAAGTCGCCCGCACTGGCTATATTTTTCCTGGTGATTGTGCTGGCCAATATTGCGCTGCCGCTGACCAATGGATTCGTAAGCGAGTTCCTGATGTTCAGCGGTGTTTTTGAATACAATAAATATTTTGCTGCCTTTGCCTGCATCAGCATCATCCTGTCGGCAACCTATATGCTCAATATGATGCAAAAGGTTTTCTTTGGTATGCCGAATTCCTTTACAGAAAAGGCAACTGCAATCAGTACAGGGCAAACTTTGATATTAAGTGTAATCGTACTAACGATAATTATAACAGGCATTTACCCGTCGCCTATTTTGCATTTGACGCACGATACGGTGACAGATATTTTGAAGTCAGTGACCTGATGACCGGAGAAAAATTAAAAGACAACTGAATTATGAATGCAATAATTATTGCTGCAATTTGGGGTGTTATCATGATGTTCGGTGGTGTTTTTTTCAAAAAAAGCACGACTGTCAGATATTGGGCAATTGCAGGAATTATTATTTTATTAGTGGCCAATATTTTTGAATTTAAGACAGGAGCCTCATGGTTTACAGTGGATGTGAAAGAGATGCTCCGGTTTGATGACTTTAGCCTGCATTTTAATACCATTGCTTTCGGATGTACCTTATTGTATTTTCTTTTAAACGGTAAAGTGATAGAAAAAGCCGGCCATAATGTTTCAGAATATTATGCGCTCCTGTTTTTTATTCTTTGTGGCGTTTCAATAGTTTCTTCTTTCAATACCTTATTAATGTTGTTTTTAGGCATCGAGATCCTGTCAATTCCTTCTTACATACTCACCGGCAGCGACAAGCAAAACTTAAAGAGTAATGAAGCATCCCTGAAGTATTTTTTGATGGGCGCTTTCTCAACGGGATTAATGCTGATGGGTATTGCACTGATTTACGGCGGCAATCCGTTGGGGTCTTTTTATATACGCATGCTGGACCTTGGGCATGGTACAATGTCTCCCATGATAGCGGCAGGGTTGGTATTGCTTGTTGTTTCTATGTCTTTTAAAGTATCGGCAGCTCCTTTTCATTTTTGGGCGGCCGATGTATATGATGGCGCCCCGACCGTATTCACATCGTTTATGGCCACGATAGTGAAAGTTGCGGGATTTGTGGCCTTTGTCAATTTATTCAGAGTTTCATTTGGCTCCATTCAGCATCAATGGCAAATATTGATCACCTTAATCATCACGGCAACTTTGCTGATAGGCAATCTCACTGCGGTATTTCAGCAAAGTGTAAAAAGAATGCTTGCCTACTCGAGCATTGCCCATGCCGGGTTCATGATGTTTGCGCTTTTTGCTTTAAGCAATACTGCCAGAGAAGGCCTTATAATGTACACCTTTGCCTATTCTGCTGCCACAATAGGCCTTTTTGCAATAGTGGCACGGATGAATGACTATTCAATTGAGGGTTTTAACGGTTTGTATAAATATCAGCCCGTACCGGCTTTTGCGGCGACCGTTTTTCTTTTGTCGCTTACCGGTATTCCGCTGACCGCCGGCTTTACTTCGAAATTTTATATGTTGCTTGCCGCCGTCAAAGACGGCCATCAGCATTGGCTGGTGATATTGGCCGTACTGTGCGCTGCTGTCAGTGCCGTTTATTATTTCCGGGTCATCCAGGCCATGTACTTTAAAGAACCTGCCGCCGGTAATCATGATATGGATGCTTCCACGGGCTTCAAATTTTTACTCATTTTAACAGCGGCCATCATTATTATCGCCGGTGTGGTTCCTTCGGTTGTTATAGACTGGATATATTATTAATTAATACAGCAGCGGCGATGCAATCTCGTATTGAAATTGTACCTTCATCGTGCTGACAATTTTAAGATGAAGTTTTCGGATTCATTTTCACTTGCATTCAGAACTATCAAAAGCAATAAGCTTAGGACAGGCATTACTGTTACCATTATTGCGCTCGGTATAACCGCATTGATAGGCATAATAACCGCGATAGATGCAATGAACCAAAGCCTTCGCGAAAATTTTTCAACGATGGGCGCCAATTCATTCAGCATTCATTACGAAGACCAGGAAATTCATCTTGGCAGGAGGCAGGTAAAAAAGACTAATGTTGCTTCCCTGCGGAGAAAGATGTCTGATTATGGAAAGATCATTACGTACGAGGAGGCAAAATTATTTAAAGAGCGCTATGCTTACCCTGCCCTGGTAACTTTATCCATTACCGGGCCTCAAAGCATTGTTGTCAATACGCCAACGGTTAAAACAAATCCTGATATTGCGGTGGAGGGAGTAGACGAGAATTATCTGGAGCAAAGCGGATATACCTTAAGTTTCGGAAGAAACTTTAACAGGATAGACGTTCAAAGCGGGAGAAATATTTGCATCCTGGGCAACAGCGTTGCCCAGAAACTTTACGGAGACGACGATGTGCAAAGAGCGGTTGATAAAATAATCGAGGTGGCCGGCATTAAGTATCGCGTGATCGGGGTGCTGAAGGATAAGGGCTCCAGCGCATTTTTAAATGCAGATAATGTAGTGCTTGCCACTTATAATAATGTACGAAGGGTTTTTTCCACTGAAGGAACTACGTTTGAAATCGGCATAATGGTAAATGACGTCAAGGATTTGGATGCTGCTATCAGTGAGGCAAAGGGAACTTTCAGACCCATTCGAAAAGTAGCCATCGACGAAGATGATAATTTTTACATTGATAAAAGCGACAGCATCGCCGAAGTGTTTATGCAGAGCCTGGGCACTATTACCACTGCGGCCGCTTTCATTGGCTTGATCACCCTGATTGGTGCAGCTATAGGATTAATGAATATTATGTTGGTAGCCGTGAATGAGCGTACCCGGGAAATCGGTTTGATTAAGGCAATCGGCGGAACCAAAAAAAGTGTGCGGACGCAATTCCTTTTTGAATCTGTTTTGATCAGCCTTTTCGGAGCCGTATTCGGAATTATTTCCGGTGTGCTCATTGGAAATCTTTTTGGAATGTTTCTTCATACTTCGTTTGTAGTGCCGTGGTCCTGGGTAATACTTGGAATCGCGGTGTGCTCCATAGTAGGACTTTTTGCGGGATTGTACCCGGCGCTTAAAGCCGCGCGTTTAGATCCCATCGTAGCGCTTCGTTATGAGTGAATATAACCTGTAATAATCAGGACAGCAGAGGGTTTGCTGTTATTTATTCCCGGCATACAACAGTGGAAAATTGCCGCGATTTTTTCAGAATCCGGCTGCATGTTTTTCTGACAAAAATGTTTGTAACTTCAATTGGTTCAAGTAATAATTTGTTAACTTGTGCCCCACAAAAATTTTTTTTGCTTGAATGATTCTTTTCAAAT
>CAZVKO010000055.1:0-100641 GCA_964627765.1 uncultured Ginsengibacter sp.
ACTTTGCATCTATGCTGAGAATATTTTTTATACCATGGTTTGCGTGCCTCATGCTGCAGGCATTTGCCCAGCCTGCCATCTACAGCACAGCAAACGCCCACTCTCATAATGATTATGAACAATCCAATCCATTTTATGAAGCCTGGAACAATGGCTTTGGCTCTATAGAAGCAGATATTTTTTTGCAGAATAATAAATTACTGGTCGCTCACACCACCGGGGAATTAAATGATAACCGGACCCTTCAATCACTTTATCTCGATCCGTTGAGAAAAGCGGTAGAAATGAATCACGGATATCCTTATGCTGACAGTACGAAAGCGCTGCAGCTACTCGTGGATGTAAAAACTGACTCTGTAAAAACTTTAGACAAACTGATCGAAATTTTAAACAGCTATCCTTCTATAATTAGCTGTTCAAAAATAAAAATTGCTATCAGTGGTAACCGGCCATCGCCGGAAGCATTCGGAGGCTATCCATCGTATATATATTTTGATGGCGTATTGAATGAAAGCTATTCGTCCCGGGCACTTTCAAAAATTATAATGCTAAGCGATAACTTCCGGCATTATTCAACCTGGCAGGGCACAGGTTCTATTGCTGTAAAAGATTATGAGCTGCTAAAACAAACAATTGACAAGGCACACCAATTAAAAAAGAAAGTCCGTTTCTGGAACGCGCCTGATAATCCTGATGCATGGCGAATATTGGAGGGGCTGCACGCAGATTACATTAATACGGATCATATTGCAGCGCTGGCAAATTTTCTAAACCGAAATATAAATAACAGGGCGCCTGAAAATTTAAGTTACCTTTTGCCTCAATAGATCCGGGAGCTAATGGCCGAAAATGCAAACAATCAAATTTTGTGAAATTCATGAAGCATCTTTTTTATTTCCTATTTATAATCACAATTTTTTCATGCAGAAAAAAAACAACAGCATCTTCTCAACCGGAAAAAGATTTTGCATCTGCCGGAACCATCAATAACCGGATGGGCAAAGGAATTAATATCAGTGCATTTGAGGCGGACTCAACATGGCAACCGCCTTTTGATACGTCTTATTTTAAAATAATTGCCGGCCTGGGCTTTACTCACGTACGCATTCCCATAAATTGGGAACGCGGCGACAGAAGTATGGCCGCACCTCCTTACACGATTTACCCGGCATTTCTGTCAACTATAAAAACAGTAGTGGATGCTGCCTTGAGAAATAAACTGCATATCATCATCAACATGCACAATCATACAGCATTGATGGCCGACCCTGCCGGGCAAAAAGCAAGGTTCCTGGCGCAGTGGTCACAGATAAGCGATTATTTTAAAGATTATCCTGACAGCTTATTGTTTGAAGTGCTGAATGAACCCAACGGAGCGCTGACACCTGCTTTGTGGAATGATTTCTTTGCGGAAGCGCTTGCAAAAATAAGAATCGCCAATCCGAAACGTTGTGTTTTGATAGGCACCGCACTATGGGGAGGCGTGGATGGCCTCGACAGCCTCCTCATTCCGAACGACGATCATCTTATATTAACTATACACTACTACAATCCCTTTCACTTTACACACCAGGGTGCAGAGTGGGTAGAGGGCTCAGACCAGTGGATGGGAACCACATGGAATGATACACAGTTTGAAAGAGAGGATGTGAGCAAAGACTTTGGGCTTGTGGTGATCAAATCAAAAACAATTCCGGTACATATCGGTGAGTACGGTTCGTATAACAAAGGTGATATAGCCTCACGCCTGCGGTGGACGCGGTTTGTATCGAACTGGATAACGCAGCATGGTTTCAGCCGGGCCTATTGGGAATTTGACCAGGGCTTTGGATTTTATGATCTGGCCACGTTGCAATTAAACATGCCGCTTGTCAACGCTATCTTCGCTGATACCTTACCTCTTCCTACTCCCGTTCAGCTTGACACCATATACGCCGGTAACTTTACATCGGGAATGGATGGCTGGTTTTTATCTGCTGACGCCTCAGCATCTGCTACGGCAGCAGTAAGTAATGGAGTTATTTCCATCAGCATTACCCGGCCGGGAACACAACAATGGTATATTCAACTAATAAAAGGAGGATTTAGCATCCAGCCGGGAAAAACATACCATGTTTCATTTATCGCTTCTTCTTCAATAAGCCCCCGAAAAATCTATGCAGATGTGGCTATGAGCACGTCGCCATGGAGCGTTTACAGCAATTACGATGGCTTCTATCTCACGGATCAACCAGACAGTTTCGGATTTACTTTTACTGCAAATACTACCGATCCAAATTGCAATATTGTATTTTCAGTTGGGGATGCAGGAACAGGAACAGTAAATATTTCCCATATCGTTTTTGAAGAAGTTTTATAACAATGGTACCTTATGCATATTTATTCCCGGGCACCAGCTTTATGTTTTACAAACTCCGAAACAACCGGGCGTTCAGGGAGCTACTTAACCGTTGCCGAAGCCAAATCATACCGTTTAGAAAATTAAAATAGTCCGATTTTAAACCATTGCGAAATTAAGAACATAATAATAAGCGTTCTGCTTCTTGCTATCTTACCCCCTTACCCAACCTTAATGGTGGAATATTTAGAATAATTTTTTTTCTAATCAGCATCATATCAATCTTCGTTTACACGTTACTGTTATACAGCTGTGCTCTGAATCTTTTTGCAAGCAAACCCGTTGCCTTTTCGGGATCTATATCCGCAGCAATTATACATTCCTTTCCATATGGCTGATGGATAATACAGGTTCCGTCGGGCGCAATCAATGAAGTGGCCGAATCCTGGTACTTCGCCGCATAGTTCACACTGGCAAAATATATGGTATTCTCTATCGCCCGCATCATCATGGCTTTTTCATAATAGGGACTTTTCCGGTCGCCCCATTCCGTGGGCAGCATACCGGAAACATTACCGGATGTGCATTGCGGATGAAATACGACAGAGGCTCCATTCATGGCTGCCCATCGCACCGACTCCGGATAACGAAATCCCTCATGGCAAATTGTAATGCCAAACTTTAGGCCCTCCACTTCAAATAATTTTCTTTCCGTTCCCGCAATCCAGATATTATCTTCTGACGGATCAAGCTGATTTTTTGACTGAAAGCCCAGCACCTTACCTGTGCTTGAGATTACAAAAGCAACGTTCAGCATATTCTCATCCATGAACCAATCCATTGGCAAAATGATGGCAATGTGATTTTTATTTGCCATCGCGCATACATGCTGTAATGCGTTTTGCATATTTTCCGGAGCAGATTTTTCCGGCTTATATTCCGGCAGCGGGTAACCCGGAATGAATGTTTCCGGGAAACAAATGATGGCTGCTTTTTCATCCGAAGCTTCTTTTACTAATTTCTCTACGTGGAATAAAGCATCATCAATAGATTTTGGAAAAGGAGGAGAAGCCAATGCAACTTTCATAAATCAAAATTAAGAATGAAGTTACGCAGTAAATATTTGCAATAAAACGCACTCCAACCGCCGGTCTGAAAATTTAATTTATTATCTTCAATATTGACCCGGGAAAATGTTCAGCTCGGATGGAGCCATTCCATCAAATTGAAAAAAACGCTCCCTGACGGGCCTGTCTTCGTTTATTCGTATACGTTAGTACCCTGCCTGCCTTTACTTCACGATCAATAAGCCAGTAATTAAAAAATACTGAATTTTAGTTATTGTGCCCGCTCTTTCCTGCCGGTAATTTCACTTCAAAAAATTTACACAACATTAAACTTACAATTATGAAAAAGTTGTTGCTGATTCTTACCGGAGTCATATCAATTACATCACTCAAAGCGCAATCAGATAACCCTGAAAGCGGTGTTACCACCAAATCTGTATATGCCGAATTGTTAGGGAGCGGGCTCGCCTTTTCGGCTAATTTTGATTCGAGGTTCAATGGAACCAGGGGATTGGGATATCGCATGGGGCTTGGGGTCGTTCCCCTGAAAGGAAATACGGCCCTTACAATACCTTTTGGCCTGAATGCCATTTTCGGAAAAAAGTCAAGTTTTTTTGAAGCTGAATTTACTGCAACAGTGCTGACTTCCTCCTCGGGAAAATTCAATGGGAAGAATGCAAGTGCTGTGTTCATTTACCCGCATGTGGGATACAGGTACACCAGGCCAGCCAAAAGCTTTATCGGGAGAGTTTGTATAGGCCCCATGATTTATGGCGGCGAGATAATTCCTTATGGCGGCTTGTCTTTCGGATATACCTTGTAAGAAACCGGGATGCAGGTTTTTGGAAAGAGCTTTGTAAAGCCTTTTTAGAATATCTGAAACAAAGAAATTTCAGCAACTTTGAGAATAATTTGATTCCATTACCGGTACTATAACAGGCTTCATTTCCATGAACAAGGTACAACTAACAATGCGTTGCAGCAAAAGCAGGAGATCAAGCAAAAGTGCCGGTGAGGGTAAGCAAATTTATTTTTGGAATTATCTCCGGCTCATTTTTCTTCTACCCTTTTTAATCAACATTGCTTTTTCGCAAACGCAACAGATAGATAGCCTTAAAAGATTATTGAGCCATTCCAAAAGCGATGAGTTATCCATCCTGCTGGAACTTTGCAAGCGGGATCCCTCGATGAATGCAGATACTGCGCTGATGTATGCAAAAAGAGCCCTCCGCATCAGCGGGGAGCGTCATGATTTTGAAAATAAGATTGCCTCCGGCTTCTATATATCTGAATGCTACAATATGAAAGGCAGATCAGATACTTCGCTCATACTCTGCAATAAAGGATTGAAGGAAATACCCGATACGGATAAATTCTTTCCTGCATACCGCAACTTTATGTGGAATAAAATTGTAAGCCTTACCAAGCTCAGGAAAATAAAAGAATCAATTAATGAATGCTATAATCTCCTGGGCAGTGCAGAGCGGAATAATGATATTCCGGGGCAGGTAATCGCTTATAATTGTTTGGGAGTTAATAATAATATACTTGAAAACAGGGCTGAGGCATTAGCATGGGTAAAAAAAGCATATGCTCTCTTTGAAAATGACACGACCGGCAATAGCTCTTTTCCACAATACAATTCAGTTCGCGGGCTTGTATTCATCAATTTGTCGGCCATGTATTTTTACCACAACCTGAATGATTCCGGATTTTTTTTCCTGCGAAAAGCGTATTCATTGGCCCGGGAAACCCAGAATCTCAAAATTGAATCGGATTGCTATACTCTCGAAGGCCAGGTCTATCTGGAAAGCAATAAAACAGATTCTGCCGAATATATGCTTAAGAAATCTTTGGACATTCAAAAGAAGATAGGGAGCATACAAAACATTCTGGTAGGGCTGGATGCAATGGAGACCTTTTATGGCAAGCAAAAAAAATATACAGAAGCAATAAGCTGCATAAGGGAAGAGCAATGGTATTCGAATAAATATGATGAGCCGCTGGTATTCCAGGCGTATCGGGACCTCGCAACCTATTATAAGGAGCTGGAAAATTATACAGCTTACGGAGAAACAATGGATACCCTGATGATGCTGAAAGATTCATTGTATCAGAAAAGCAAAGCGGAAGACCTGGCTAAGCTGGAAGCGCAATATGAGGTAAGCACCAAGGAAGCCTTTATAGCAAAACAAAAGCTGGAGCTTTTACATAAAAATATCTGGATTGTAAGCAGCATTCTGGTATTGCTGCTGCTGCTGGCAAGCACATTCTTTATTTATAGATACATAAGGCGGAAACAAAAAACGGCTTTAGAGACGGCTGAAGAAAAAGAACGCAAGCGCATAGCAGCAGATTTGCACGACAATATCGGCGCTTATGCTTCAGCCATCAGCGATAATATCGATGATATTGAGAACAGGAAATTGATTGCCGACAGCTCCTCGCTCCAGAATTTAAAAAACAATGCCGCTGAAATAATTTCTTCGCTTCGCGATACGATTTGGGCATTCAATAAAGATGCCGTTACACTAACCGGTATCAGCGACAGGTTAAAGATCTATATTCAAAAAGTTCAACAATCCTATCCCGGCATCCGGATAAGCATGGACGAGAATATTTCCGGGGAAGGGAAACTATCGCCCGCACAGGCGCTGCATACTTTCCGTATTGTTCAGGAGGCAATACACAATGCGCTCCGGCATAGTGGCGCCGACAAGATCACCATTCACCTGTCGGGAAATGAGAACCTCATAGATATAAGTATAGAAGATAACGGAACAGGTTTTGATGCTGACGCAAAGACCGGCACCGGCAACGGGCTTATCAACATGAATACCCGGGCCAGGGAGGCAGGGTATATTTTATCCATTGCAAAGGCCCATCCAAAGGGAACCGCCGTTCAACTCACATCCGGCATGCCAATAAAAAATAATAAAAAATAAGTATTGACAATATTTTTTGAATACCGGAATTTTACAGGTAATTAATATGCAAACAAAAGTTGCTTTTGTAGATGACAATATGGTGAACAGAAACACATTTGTTCGCAAGATTCAAAGCTTTGATGACCTGGAAATCGTTTTTGTGGCGCCGAAGGGTGATATATGTCTTGAAAAGCTAAAAGAATTATCACCGGAAAAGCTGCCACAGGTTTTATTTGTTGATCTGGAGATGCCCAATATGAGCGGCATACAACTAATACAGATCGTAAGAGTTTTATACCCTTCCATACATCTTATTGTTCTTACCATTTTTGACGATGATGAAAGAATTTTTGAAGCTATCAAAGCCGGGGCCAATGGTTACTTGCTGAAAGATGATAACGCGATTTCATTGCGCAACGCCATCACCAATTCACTTGACCAGGGCGGTGCACCCATGAGTCCGTCAATTGCCCGTAAAACTTTAGAAATTTTAAGCAAAGCGTCTGTGAAAGCTACTGCTACTGAAAAGGCAGACACTTCACTTAATAATTTACTCTCGGAAAGAGAAAAGGAAATTTTACAATATACCATCAAAGGCTTTAGTCCAAAGCAAATTGCAGAAACCCTTTACATCAGCATTTTCACAGTGCGCAAGCATATTGCGAATATTTATGAGAAGCTGCACGTTAACTCAAGTGCGCAAATAATGGGGCTTGCACTAAAGAATAAATTGGGCTGAGAAATGTTGTACCGGTTCCGAATAGCGCAATAACTATTGTCACAAAATCGTCCGATTTCAGAAATAAAATAATTAAAGCCGGAATTTTTTTAATTAACCGGAAAAATCATAACTTTCTTTTCTTATCCTACCTACCGAAAGTAACTGCATCTAACCGGTAATTTAAAATTCTCACCACGTCGGATCAAATAAATATAAATATGAAAAAAAGTATAACGCTACTTGCATCCCTGGCGATGCTTGGCCTGTTCTCCTGCAATGGCGGAGGTCAGCAAAAAAATGAAACCAGCAATGCAGATACTTCTGCAACTACTACGCCCGCACCGGTGGTTCAAAAGCCTGCTTTTACTCCATTTGATTTAGTGGCAATAAGGCACCCGGTGAAAGATTATGCAAAATGGCTGCCGATGTATAAAAGTCATGATTCCGTTCGCATGGCTTACGGGGTATCCCAGTTCGCCATCGGCCGGGAAATTCCTGATTCCAATAAGTTGATAGTATTTGACAAAATATCAGATATAGCCAAAGCAAAGGAATTTACCAACCTGCCTGATCTTAAAGAAACAATGGCTAAAGCAGGCGTCACCGGGAAACCCACATTTGATTTTGTTCATGTGATCCGCTTCAACGACTCCATTACGCAACCGGCAGAGCGTATGATGGTGAAGCATCATGTGAAAGATTTTGACGCCTGGTTAAAAGTATATGATGGCGAAGGCGCCTCAAGTCGTGCATCGAATGGCCTTATTGATAAAGCGCTCAGCCGCGGTATTGATGACTCCAATATGGTATATATTGTTTTTGTGGTAACTGACATGGCCAAGGCTAAGGCAAGGGCTTCGTCTCCGGAATTAAAAAAGATCATGCAGGATGCCGGTGTTGATGGCCCTCCCACAGTAACTTTTTATAAGGTGGCGGATGTGGCTCATTAAAAACGTTCTTGGCAATAAAGCCGCAGCGTACCGCCTGCGGCTTTATTTTTTCGAATATTCTTTACCGTTATATTTACCTTCGTTTTAAGATATATGCCTTATTGATCTTATCCAATTCCGGAAACATACCGAGAAACCTGGTGCGGTTTATATACATCGTATCGAGCTTATCCATCGTCTTTTCTCCATAGCCGTCGTACAAAGATTCAACAACATCCATTCCTTTAGTTACCATCCCAAAGGCCGGAAATCCTTTTACCCCCGAATAATCAAAAGTATCGAGGCGGAGATTGTCAGCCAGGTTGATATATACATCTGCAGAACGGCTGTCTTTTCCTGACCGGGCAAAGCTGAGCGTTCCTTTTTTATTGCTCAATAATACGGGTTCATCCGGCACAATATTTTTTTGCCATGCCTGGTTTTTCACAGAATCACTCCCGCCAAACTGTACCACAAAGCCCGGAACCACACGGTAAAAAACAGCATCATCAAAATAGTGATGCTTCACCAGCTGATACATCCTGTCTGCAGCCTGCGGGGACCATTTACGCTCTATTTCAATATCAAAAATTCCTTTTGTCGTTTCAAATCTTGCAGTAAATTTTTCCGGAGATTTTTCGCTCACCCATTCCGGTTTGAAAATCTTGGGTGCACAGCTAACGCATACTATTGTGCAGATAAACAACAACCGTTTCATCTGAAATATTTTATCTCAAAATACGATAAGTATTCTGTAACGGATAACGATAATTCCGGAAAAAACATTATTAAAAACAAAACAGGCTGAAGAGATCAGCCCGTTTGTTTCCATAGTTATACAAGTTAAAAGAACAGAACCAAATAAACCAAATTAAAAACTATTTTATAACTATTGCCTTTACGAAATTTCCTGATGCATCGAATAACAATGCATATTTTGTACCATTGGCATCAATACCCACTATATATCCCTTCAATGTTCCGCTATCGGAATATGCAAACGCCTGTTCAATTACATATCCGGGATAAGCAGCGCTTAAGTAATCCGTAATAGCTGATGGCAAATCAGCCGCTGCAACGGGAGCAAAATTTTGCTGATGCGGTTCAATCTGAACCCTGCTTACGAAAGATCCGTCGGCAGAAAATGCCGTAGCAAAAATTCCGTTGTCTTTACTGAACACCAGGTAAGTGCTGTCGAAGCTCCGGAATGCTTTTATCAGCGTATCCTGGGGATAATTGGCAGCAAAATAATCAGTAATGACGGACGGCAGGCCTGACAAAGCAATCGTGTCACGCTGACGACCATCTCTGTTTCCAAAACATCCGCCTTCATGCCATCCCCGGCCTTCAAGGTCGCGGCCTTCGCGCTGCTCCAATACCCGTATAAAATTGCCGGATGCATCAAATTTTAATCCCACCGGTTTCCCGTTAAAATCAATTATAACTACGTAGCCGGTAATAGTACCTGACGAATCTTTTTGAGCAAATGCTTTTTGAAAAGTATACCCTGCATAGCTGCTGTCAAGATAGCCGGTGATGGCCGAAGGCAGTGAAGATGCAGCTATTGAATCAAGATAATTATGCGCATCACAGGAGCCCACTACATATATAGAATCGTTTGTGGCTGAGCTGACTCCTACGCCAATTGCCGATGCAGCACTGATAGCGCCGGACGTAGCGCTATGTGAGGATTTTTCCTTTGAACAGGATGTAATGACTAAAATGGAAAATACCAGGTATAAAAAAATGCTTGCTTCTTTAATTGTTTTCATAAAGGTGCTTTTTAAAAAATGTGATTAAAACCCCTGAACATGTTACGGAAGATTCGGTTTAGAATTATGCCATAGGATTTATTTCAATTGCTTACTAACGGGTTGATGAATCGTTTGAAGGAAAAGTTGGGTGCTCTATTTAAAAATTTGTTAATGATAATTTTTCAACATTTATCCGTCCTACTTTTATCTTCAAGACCTGCCTGCCCAACCATTTTACTACCAATGTCATCATAAAATAACTTGTAGTATTGGAACAGTTAAAAGAACTAATTGAAGGATGCATCAATGGTGACAGGCAATCCCAGAATGCACTGTATAATTATTTAGTGCCCAAAATGTTCGGCGTATGCTTGCGATATTCACAGAACCGTGAAGAGGCCGAAGACATATTGCAGGAGGGGTTTATAAAGGTATTTGAGTATATGCACCAATACAGATATTCCGGCCCGTTTGAGGCCTGGGTACGGAAAATCATGGTTAATACAGCTTTGCAAAAGTACCGCAGTAAAAGACACATGCATGCTGTGGCGACACTGAGCGATGCTGTAACAGAAATGCCGGGCAACGATGAGATAATAGCCCGGATAGGTACCAAGGAATTGCTTAGAATTATTCAACAGCTCCCCCCCGCTTACCGGACCATTTTTAATCTGTACGTTTTTGAAGGCATGAAGCATCGCGAGATTGCGGAATTGCTCGGTATTTCTGAAGGTACTTCAAAATCAAATTTATCCGATGCAAGAGCCATTTTGCAAAAGGCAGTGCAAAAAAGCCTGCAATCTGTTAAACCTAACATAAAAGAAGTATGAGTGAATCTTTACACAACATGGATGATCTCTTTAAAAAGGCGCTTCAGGACCATACGGATATGCCTGCCGATTCCGTATGGAATAATATTGATAAAAACCTCGATAAGAAAAATGTTGTTTCAATACTTAAAAAATACAATAAACTAAAATGGGCAGCGGCTTTACTCTTATTGTTCAGCGCCGCTATGGCCCTGTATACTTTTCATGTAAGAAATATAAATAAGCAGCTGGCAAAAGCCAACACTATAATGAAACAGAAAAATACAGAGAATAAAAAGCCGGTATTTAATAACACCCTGGCTGATTCAATCGCCGCCGGAGCGGTTACCTCACAAAACAGGATAAGAGGGAACCAGCATCTTCAGAGATCACAAAATGACAGCTTACCTCTGGAATTACACAATGATGTAAACGATCAGAAAACTCCGGCTGCGATTCAGTCAACCACGAAAAGCGCACCAGGGCACACTCAACCGGAGCATCTTCCGCACACCACAAATAAGCGCATTACAGAAAATCAGGAATCTGCTGTTAATTCGTTACAAAACCCAATTGCTGATCATCTCAATTCAATGCAGCAGCAAATAAAACCGAACGGCAATGAAAATATAAACAACCAGAAACATCTGGAGATGCAGCATGAAATAAATGCGGGGGAAAAAAATTATATATCGCAAACCACCCCACCCAATACAAACATAGCTCCTTCTGAAGCCGCTAAAAATATTGAAAGTAACAGGCTAAAAAGTATAGAAACGGACATGCCGGATTACAACCAAAATGATCTTACTCCGATAACGCCTGCATCACAATTAAATTTATCACCTGATATAGCACGGCTGCAGGAAAAAAGCAAAAGCAGTCGCCGGAGTAACAGCAAAAGCAGCAGGATCGCTGAAGTAAGGCCCGGCGCTTTTACCCTGAATGCTTTTTACTCACCGGATATATCATTTAAAACAGTAAGCAACAATCATCCGGCATACAGGGATGAGGACAGGGATGAAATACAAAAAGAGGAGCGCGTAAAATACGCTTCCACAGCAGGAATACTTTTTAATTACAATTTTAAAAATAACTGGCAAATTACAACAGGCATTTCCTATTCATCTGTTTCTACAGATATTCTTCCTAAAATAATCTACGCAAGGCCCGATAATAATGGCAATTTTAATTACAGGTTCAATTGCTCTGCCGGGTATTCCTATATCGATTTTGATTCGCCGGGAAATAATGGGCCTGCACCGGGCGATAGCATCAGATCGCTTTGGTCCAATAGCAGGCTCGCTTATATAAATATTCCGGTCAGGGCAGGCTATACATTTACCAGGAACAGGTGGAGCATCACTCCCTCTGCCGGAATTTCAATCAGCTTTCTTACGCAGGGACAGATTCAGACAACAGTGGCTACCAACACGGGCGGCAAAAATGCTACTGTCACTACTGTTCAGGGTCTGAAACAAAGCTATATGAGCGCAACACTGGGCATTTTGGGGCAGTATAGCTTAGGCAGGAATTTTGCACTATCGCTTGAGCCCACATCAAGATTCGGAATGGAAACAATCAACAAAGATGCCCCGGTAAACACTGTCCTGAATTCATTTGGGTTCGCGGCCGGCCTCGTAATAAAGCTATAAATGCAACAAACGGAATGAAATAACGCTACACCGGATTTTTAAAATTTTGTCCGTCATTAAAGTCAAAGTCGTATGAAAGCTATCATGTCATTTGCAGGTCTGCTGTCAGCAGTAAGCATTTACTTATGGACCGGGAAATATATTATTTACAATAACATACTGTAAGGTTATTTCGTATATCCCTGTACGTTAGTTATCCCTGGTAAAATCAAGGTCCTGGAAATCGAAGCTAAAATCGGTAAGCGGGGAAATAGCCTGCATTTTCATTCCCGAGGCATTTCCTTCGGTATTCAGATTGAATGTAACAAATGCATCTGCATCCAGACTTCTCTCGTCCCATTTCACTACAAATGTATTGCCTTTGCAGAAAAACATCTCGCCGGTTAATCCCGGGGATTTTTTTGCAGCAAACCACATTTTTCCGTCTTTCATGAAAATGTCTGCCTCTCCAAACCATTTATCATGATAGGTTCCGAGATAGGGTGTTACCTCTCTTTTGGTTTTTTGCGCTTCATCCACCTGCTTCCAGACTTTGGAAAGAATTTCCTTTTCATTTGCCCTGCCCTTGTCTGAACGTGATTTAAAAATCTCTATCCAGTTTCTTGGCCGGATGCCAAAATAACTGTCTTCTATAGTATTGGTAACAGCGCTGAAAGCAGCGCCGGACTCCTGGTTGGTAAATACAATAATACCCAGCTTTATATCAGGAACCAGGGTTACTTCCGTTACCATGCCGGCAAGGCCGCCGGTATGCATGCATTGCTTATAACCATGTACATCGCTTAAAAACCATCCCAATCCATAGCTGGCAAAATGAGTATCATAGGGAGTAGGGCCATGTACCGGTATAATCGTTTGTGGTGTCCACATCTCGTCATGAACTTCCCTGCTCAGTAACTTTTTACCGTTATCATACTCGCCATCATTCATCTGCATGATGATCCATTTACACATATCGGTAAGATTGGAATAAATACCTCCTGCTGCATCAATTATTGAATTATGGTCTCTCGAAATCACTTTTACCACCCCGTCTACGGGCGCATGTGCATCGATAACGTCCGACTTGTCTTTCAGCAAATCGTATGACGGTGCAGACTGCGTCATGCCTAAAGCATCAAAAATATTTTTTTGGATAAAAGATTCCCAGCTCATCCCTGATACCCTTGCAATCACTTCGCCGGCTACAATGTATAAGTTGTTATCATAATCATATTTCGTTCTGAAAGATGAAACAGGCTTCAGGTAGCGCAGGTTATGAATAATTTCTTCCTTTGTAAAATAAGGAGCATCCGGCCATATCATCAGGTCGCCGGCGCCGAGCCCCAGGCCGCTTCTGTGCGTAATCAAATCCTTAATGGTAAACTCCGACGTTACATACGGATCATACATATTAAATTCGGGTATATAATCCGTTACTTTATCATTCCATTTTAGTTTCCCTTCGTCTACTAATATCCCAAGAGCGGCCACGGTAAAGGCTTTGGAGTTAGATGCAATTCCAAACAGCGTATGCTCATCTACCGGAAGCCCTGAATCTAATGATCGTACGCCATAACCCTTTGCATGAACTATTTTTCCATCTTTTACTACCGCTACCGCAATACCCGGCACATCAAAAGTTTTCAATGTAAGTTCCGCAATGGAATCTATTTGTGCATCGGTGATTACCTGTCCGTAAATAGAAGTGCAGGCAAGCATACACAAACCAATAAAAACATTTTTCATTTTAATTATTTTTAATAAGATAAACTGCACAATTACCGGGAAAAGGTAAAGCAATTTTTGAAAATGATTTCACATACTCGTTTATTACAATTATTCCCATTTAAAAGTTTTTATGCAAATAACCCCGATAACCACAGACCAAATACACAGGCCCGCAACCTGCATGGGAATTTGCCATATATGTTCTCCTTCAAATGCGATTTTCCGCAACCCGTCTACAAAAAAAGTCAATGGCAGCAGGTTGCAAAAAGCCTGCAGCCAGTGGGGATAATTTTCGATGGGGAAAAACAAGCCGCAAAGCAATATCTGTGGAAGCGTAAATGTATTGGCAATCGGGGCAATGGAACTTTCATTCTGAACAGTGCCGCTTATAATAAATCCAATGCCCATAAAAATGATTAAACCTAAAACAGAAAACAAAAGCATTTCAGCAAAAGTGAAGAAGCCGTTTATCAAAGTAAACCGAAACAGGTAATAGCCCAGTGCAATCATAAGGCTGAAGCTGATCAGCTGGTACACCAGCCTGCTCAACATTTCTCCTGCCACGAGCGTACTTCTTCGTATAGGCGTAACCGATATACGTTTTAATACAAGGCCTTTTCGGAGATTGAAGAATAAAAAAGCCGAACCGAAAACTCCGGCCATCAATATGGAGAAGCCCAGTTGCCCGGGCAGGATGAAATCAATCTGCCGGTAAACCCTGCCGGGCAGCTTAACCGATATCAATGACGCTACCGATAAATTGGAGAGAAAAATACTTTTATCTAACGAAGCAATAATATTATTCAGCAGATTATTCAGCAACGATTCCTGCGCTGCAGAAGAACTGCCCGATGTCACGGTCACCATGAAATGAGGATAGGGAGATTTTAATGAATCACGCCGGATGTCAATCATCGCGGCAAGCCTTCCTTTTCTCAATGCATCCGGAATTTCCTCCGGCGACAATGCGCTGTCTATCCCGATGGCATCGGTTTTTTTCAGCGAAGCATAAATAATATTAGTGGTGTCTGCGCCGGGCTTCATCGCTATTTTTAAATGAATGGCCGCCGGATCCACCATCGATCCAAATACTACAATGAAAATAACCGGGAACAGCAATGAAAAAACAACCGACGTGGGACTGCGGATTATCGCTATCAGGCTTGCTTTGGCAAGCGCAACAGCGCCTCTAACCTGGCCATGAGCTTTTAGCATAGATAAATATCTGCTGTTTTTAAATTAATATTGGCAAGGAAGCTAACAGCCATGTATACACGAAAATTAATCAGGTTTATTGGCAGGTAATTTGGATCTCACATAATCTGCCAGCATTTTATCGGAATGCAAATCCTTCTTACCGGCAATTTTCTTCAAGGCATCATTAATGAAAGGATCGGTATTACCCCTGTATTGCTGCGGAATTGAGTCCCTGAAGCTGACTATCAGGTCTATTCCCCTTTTAAAATTGGCTGTGTCTTTTATCCTCGCTAAAATTTTTGCAAAGGAGCTTACCATAAAAAACTTCTCATTGCTTATGGGAAGATTGGCAAAAACATTTGCCAGTGAATCAAATTTGCTCACATCCATATATCCCAGCAATACACTTTTTAAGGTACCTCTTGCCGACTGGTAGGGTATCTTTTTTGCTTCTGCCTCAGCAGCATCGTCATCAATATAGCTGAGCGCTTCCAAAGCATTCCCGGCAATTGTGTAAGAAGAATCTCCGATGGCTTTCAGGAATAAAGGCTTATAAATATCCTTTTTTAATTTTCCTAAAAATTCAATAGCATCCGCACGTACAAGCGATTTCGGATCATTAACCGCCAAATTTCTTATGGTTTCTTCTACAGCGGCTTTTATTGTATCATTTTCCGGGTTCAGCTTAGAGAGGGTAAGCTCCCGCAATCGCATTGATTTATCATGCAAGGCTTCTTTTAATAATCCAAGGGCCCGGGGCTCTGTCTGAATATCCGAGGCAAAGTCTATCGCTTCTCTCCTGTCAACATACCCGCCTGCATGTTTATATTGATAAATGAATTCATCAAGAGTTTTATGGTCATTTTTTTCACAAAGCAATATTTTATCGCCATCCACATTTATAAGATCCGGTTTCACACCAGCCGGAAATGAAAACGTATCGGACGGATGCGATATCCACACATTATATCTTGTCTTTCTGCCGCCCGTATATACATCAACAGCAAATGGCATTTTAAAGATCCGGTCATTTTGTGTCTGGCTGATAAATACTTTCGACTCTTTGGCGCCGGCATCATAAGAATAGCTGATATCTAACTTTGGATGCCCGCTTCCATAGTACCATTGATTCCAAAACCAATTCAGGTCCTGCCCGGTTACCTGCTCAAATGCCAAACGGAGATCCTGCGCCTCTGCATTGCCAAACTTATGGCCCGTCAGGTATAAGTTCAATGATTTGAAAAATGCGCTGTCACCCACATAATTTCTTAACATGTGCAATATGCATCCTCCTTTGGGATAGCTGACATTATCAAATACATCATCCTTGTCGGCATAATAAAAATGGACCAGCGCAATGGATGCATTGGAAGGGCTGCTTAAATATGCCTGCAGGTTTGAATAAATAGTTGCATCCCCTTCATCCTTACCATATTTATGTTCATTCCAAAGCGCTTCCCCAAAGTCTGCAAAGGATTCATTTAAAGTAATATTTGCCCAGCTCTCGCAGGTAACGTAATCGCCAAACCACTGATGAAATAATTCATGCGCGATGGTTTGCTCCTGGAAATTTCCATCCACCAGTTCCCGTGCATTGGCTTCTATAAAATCACCGTGCAGCGTAGTGCTCGTGTTTTCCATAGAGAAGCTTTTATCATCCCTCCCCACAATCTGCACATACTTTGGCCAGGGATAATCTACTCCCGTAAGCTTTGAATACAAGGAAATCATTTCGGGTGTCAGTCCAAATATTTTTCTTGCAACGGATGCATATTCCTTTTCAACATAATAACTCACTTCTTTCCCCTTATAGGAATCTTTTATCACTGCATAATCGCCCACTCCCATAAAAAATAAATAGGGCGCATTGGGTAAATTGAGTTTCCAGGTATCGGTTCTCGTGCCATCTCCGTTGTTTTTTTGTTTTACCAGCAAACCATTGCTCATGCTGACATATTTTGCAGGCACGGTCATATTGATCTCTTCCAGCGTTTTTTGATTCGGCCTATCAATAGTAGGAAACCAGGCCGAATTAAATTCCGTTTCACCCTGTGTCCATATTTGTATGGATTTGGTTTTATCCTCGCCCTTTGGATTAATAAAATACAAGCCTTTGGCGCCGGCTACTGCATTTGCTTCCAGCTTTCGTTCGTCAGGCTTCGAAATATAGTCGATGTAGATCGTATAATTTTCATTAGCCTTATACACCCTGTCAAGATGGATAAAAATATTATTGCCGTCGTATGTATATTCCAGGGGAATGTGTTTGCGCGACCGGATGATATCAATTGTATGAATGGTCAGCCCCTTTGCATCAAGATTCAGTGAGTCGGTCGGATAAAAATGCGGATGGAGCGTTACCAGTTCTTTTCCATACATCCAGGCCTTGTCATAATCAAATCGTACATCTAACTTCGTATCCACCAGGTCATTGATCCTCGTTGCGGAGGCACGATAGATTTTGTGCCACGATGCCTGCTGAGAGGTATCGCTTTGCGAAAAGCAAAAAATATAGGATAATACAAAAAACATTAAAAAGAAATGCTTGCTCATAAACAGATTTTGAGCCTAATTTACAGTAATTATAGATGAAATTTCAAAATCTCCCGGGCGGCAAAATATTACGCCCGGCAGCGTGATGCCTGGTTTATACCTCTCATTATTTTCTGCCTAAAACAATTATCTTTATGCGGGTTCATAACAGGAGCATTCACTGAAAATGCTTATTGCCTGATTGCTTGAAGAACTTCCTGGTTTTTATTAATACCCACTGCTTAAAAAACAAGTATGAATCGGAAAATCATTATCTGGTCAATTGCTGTAGGGCTTGGCGGATTGTTATTTGGTATGGATGTGGCGGTAATATCCGGCGCCGAAAAAACCATTCAGAATTTATGGAACCTCAGCGACTGGATGCATGGTTTTGCAATTGCAACGGGCCTTATCGGAACTGCCGTAGGGGCTGCTACCGGCAATATACCTGCCAACAGAATGGGCCGGAAAAAATCGCTGCTCTGGATTGGCATATTATTTTTCTTTTCTTCAATCGGTGCGGCCATAGCGCCGAACGTATATATTTTTATGTTCTTTCGCTTCCTGGGCGGCTTAAGCATCGGTGCCTCATCGGTGGTTGCACCCGTTTATATATCTGAAATTGCTCCTGCGAAATACCGCGGGCGGCTGGGAATATCTTTTCAGCTGAATATAGTTTGCGGCATCTTACTGGCCTATTTGTCTAACGACCTGCTGCAGGGAGTTGGCGGCGTTAATGACTGGCGATGGATGCTGGGAGTGGTTGCGTTTCCGTCTTTGTTCTTTTCCGTTCTCATGATGATGGTTCCCGAAACACCACGATGGTTGCTCCTGTACAAAAATGATGAAGCCCATGCGCGGGAAGTATTGTCTATTACGGAAAAAAATATTGATAAAACAATCCGTGAAATTAAAGAAGCAGCAACGCACACGGACGAATCAGTATTTAATAAAAAATACTTCAGACCTTTATTGCTCGCTTTTTTAATTGCCTCCTTCAACCAGTTGTCGGGTATCAATGCCATCATCTATTTCGCACCACGGGTATTTGAAATGGCCGGGCTCGCAAAGAACGCCGCATTTCTCGGGAGCACCGGCGTGGGTGTAGTCAATTTATTGTTTACGATATTGAGCTGGTCGCTAATTGATAAATTCGGAAGGCGCACCCTGATGTTTATCGGGTCAATAGGTTATATTGTTTCGCTCGTCCTGATCTCTTATTCATTTCATACGAATTCCAACTCGTTTCTATTTTATTATGTCTTTTTATTTATTGCCGCACATGCAATAGGCCAGGGATCGGTGATATGGGTATTTATTTCGGAAATATTTCCCAATTCGGTCAGGGCCAAAGGCATGTCATTCGGCGCACTTACCCACTGGACGTGGGCTACGATTATCACATTTGTTTTCCCGTATTTCGGCACCCATTATGGGGGCGCCAAAATATTTGCCTTCTTTGCCGTAATGATGGTATTACAACTTTTATATGTCTGGCGGCTGATGCCTGAAACCAAAGGCATTGCGCTGGAAGATATGGATAAAGCAACGGTATTGCATTAGCCTTTTGCAGGCGGGTGGACGGGTTGATAACCGGAAAATCTGCCTTCGCCCGTGAACCTGTTTTTATCCATTGGCAACATCCTTTCATCCGGTTCGCCGGCCTTCCTCTCCATTGGTTGATGAGTGGAAATATTTTAAATTTAACATATCCTATATTTGAAAAAAATTACACAACAATAAATCCTGATAACATTTTTATGAGAATTACATCTGCACTGCTGCCATTATTGATATTAATGTGCGGTTCTTGTTTTGCACAGGAAAAAAAGGAAATGAATCCATCTAAAAAAGAAGAGCCAACTGATTCAATTTACCTCTATAAAGTTCCGCGTAAATCCATTACCTATGGAACGGTTACCGTAGAAGGCAAACCGGTCAGTTACGAGGCTGTTGCAGGAAATCTCGTTTTAAAAGACAGGGAAGACAGCCCGACGATAAGCATGTCTTATGTTGCCTATTTTAAAACAGAAGGCGACAAAGACAAACGGCCCATCACATTTGTATACAATGGCGGCCCGGGCAGTTCCACTATATGGTTGCACATGGGCGCCTGGGGGCCTCAACGCGTTTTTCTGAACGATACCGGTTATACAATGCCTCCTTATAAAACCGTAAATAATGATTATAGCTTATTGGATGTAAGCGATCTGGTATTTATTGATGCTCCCGGAACAGGCTTTGGTGAAATTATTACCAAAAAAATGGGGGGTGCAGGCGAGCCAAAAGATTTCTATGGCATAGATGAAGACGGGGATGCTTTCACCGCATTCATCACGCAGTTCATCACCACTTACAACAGGTGGAATTCTCCCAAATATCTTTTTGGCGAAAGCTACGGCACTTTCCGGTCGGCAGTAGTCGCGAACAAATTGCATGGAGCTGACGTAACCCTCAACGGAATAATATTGCTTTCGCAGTTATTGACATACGAAAACATGACGGAAGAAGCGAGAGAGCATCCCGGAAATGACTGGCCCTATATATTGGCGCTTCCGTCATTTGCCGCAACCGCATGGTACCATCATAAGCTTCCCGATCAACCGGCAGCACTGGAGCCATTTATTAAAGAAGTGGAACAATTTGCTATGAATGAGTATCTCAATGCACTCAGCAAAGGCGCTTTGCTCGACAGCATTACATTTAATTCCGTTGCGGAGAAGCTGCATGCCTACACAGGACTACCGGTAACGTATATACGAAAAGGGAACCTGCGCATCAATGGACCGGAATTTGAGCAAGCCTTATTGGGAAATGAGAATGAGATCACGGGCCGCCTTGATTCGCGTTTTTCGGGCGATGCCATCAACCCGCTGAGCGAAAATGCGCAATACGATCCGATGGATGCCCATGTGGATGCTCCCTTCACCGCTACCTTAAACACCTATATGCGAACACAGTTAAAATTTGGGGGAGATAAGTATTACAAGATATTCGGGAACGTACATCCCTGGAATTTCAAGCGGCGCCAAAACTCGGACAGCTATCCTAACGTAATGCAGGATCTTGCAAATGCCATGATACTTAATCCACAAATGAAGGTAATGCTCAATATGGGTTACTTCGACCTGGGTACGCCATTTTTCGAAGGCATGTATGAAATGCATCATTTGCCAATGCCGGTTTCGCTGCAGAAAAATATAGAATACGATTTATATCATTCAGGGCACATGGTATACCTGCATCCGGAATCGCTGAAGCAGCTGCATGATAATGTGGCAAGGTTTATCACAAACAGCCATTAATACGTTTTAGTGGCATCGCAGCTCTTTCAGGCCAAAAGAAAAGCCGTCAGGGATTTCGGCAACTGGGCGGACAGGGTAAAACTTGCAGGCGGAAAAATGTACTATGATTCCTCCCTGAATTATCCTCGTACGATGATGGGCTATTTGTAAAAAGAGATAACCTGATGTATTACGTAAACAATAATGTTTCGGGGTTTATCCCTGCAATATCCGGCCGGCACCGCTATTAATATAATCTGTGATTTTAAAAATGGTTTTCCCGGTATAGATCATAACACAAGTTCCTCATTTTACCAGATACTTTCCGATGGTAAAAATCTTAAACTGCTAAAGCGTTTTCACAAAACCCTTAAGGAAACATTTGTATATGGCAGCGGGTTAAAATCTTCGTATGCGGCCACAATGGAATAGTATGTCTGTTTGATCGGGCAAAATAAAATGACCGGATTGGGCAGCCGCATCAACTTAAAGCTTCTGCATAAAAAATTACCTCAATACGAAACAGGCATAGATACATTCCCGACAACAAACAAAGCGGATATAAGAAAGGAAATTACTGTCACTGCTTTGCTCAGCTTTTAGACACTTTGCACATGGGCCAATAAAAACAGTTGCGCGCTCTTCGTATATTTTTCATACCGGGCCTGGTTGGTAACAATAAAACTTTGGATATTTTTTAAAATTAAATGAAGAAACCTTTTTTAATTTTTTCCCGATTAGAAACAATGGTTACCCTTGTGTTATCACGACAAAAGGTAGCTCATAAGCCAACTAAATGGTCCTTTTTACCATCAAATGAATATTATGATGCAGCTATTATTTTCCCTGGTAATTTTTGCCCATACACCGGCAATTCCGGGCTGGACCAACAATTTCGACAGTGCCAGGGCCGAAGCGAAGGTGGAAGGAAAATACATTTTATTGAACTTTTCAGGATCAGACTGGTGCATTCCCTGCATGAAGATGGAGCAGGATATATTCGCTTCTGACGAATTTAAAAATTTTGCAAAAGACAACCTCGTGCTTGTAAATGCCGATTTTCCAAGAAAAAGCAGGGACCAGCTTCCAAAACAACAGCAAAAAATGAATGACGCCCTTGCCGATAAATACAACCAGGAAGGAAGTTTTCCTCTTACGCTTTTACTCGACAGCGATGGCAACAAAATAAAAGTGTGGGATGGTTATTATAAAAACGGACCGGAAAATTTTGTAAATGAAATAAGAGTCGCAACCGGAAAAGACTAACGTATGCCTGCACAAGCTTTTAGCCGCGAAATGAAACTGATGGGCAACCGGTTTGCCTTTACGGTAGTGGCGTATACAGAAGAATGGGCAAATGCAATGATTGATATTGGCGTGAAAGAAGTGCAGCGAATAGAAAAGATTTTGACAACTTTTAAGGACGACAGCGAAACCAATCTTATCAACAGAAATGCAGGGATCCGGCCGGTACAGGTAAGCAGCGAAGTGTTGAATATTATTGAAAGAAGCCTTCGCATCTCATCCATTACGCAGGGTGCATTTGACATTTCATACGGTGGTATTGATAAGTCGCTATGGAATTTTGATCAAAACATGACGACCCTCCCTTCGCGTGAAACAGCAAAAAAAATGGTACGGCTGATCAATTATAAAAATATTGTTTTGGACAGGCAAAATCAGACCGTTTTTTTGCGTGAAAAAGGAATGAGGATTGGCTTTGGCGGCATCGGCAAAGGCTATGCGGCAGAAATGGCTAAGGTCATCATGAAAAAGCATGGCGTAAAAAGCGGTATTGTAAATGCATCCGGCGACCTTACTGCATGGGGCGTACAGCCGAACGGAAGCCCATGGACCGTTGGAATCGTTCATCCTGATTACAAGAATCATCCGTTTTCATACTTCAGCATCAGCGACATGGCCGTTGCTACTTCCGGCAATTATGAAAAATATGCAATGATTGACGGGAAAAAATACGCTCATACTATTGATCCGCGTACAGGCTTACCCGTTAGTGGCATTAAAAGCGTTACAATAATTTCTCCCAACGCAGAAATATGCGATGCCATGGCCACTCCGGTAATGGTAATGGGAGTGGAAAAAGGTTTGCATCTCATCAACCAGGTAAAGCAGGTAGAATGTGTGATTGTGAATGATGATAACAGGATTTATACTTCAAAAAATATTAACTGCATTTAAATACACCATCATGAAAAAAATGAAATTATTATTACTCCTCCCTTTACTGCTGTCTTTCATGGCAAGCTGTGCTCCTGTAAAGGAGTATCAAAAGAACAAGATCAACGATGCTGAAATGGTATTGGGAGCACGCAAGGTAGAAAAGCCTGAAAGCAATTTTCAAAGCTATCGCGAAGGCGCCAGCGGAGCCAATGGCGGAAAGGTCGGCGGGGGCTGCGGCTGCAATTAATCAACATCACTTTTTTTAACTATGCTATGAAAAAAATCTGTCTTTCGGTTATTGGACTGTTTTGCCTTTTCCTGTCGGCATTCTCTCAAAGTGATGCATCTTATCACAACCAAACGCTGCAGGTGGATGAAATAAACCTGGTATCGGGTTACTACAATCAAACCGGGGATCATTCAGCAGTTACAGGAGGCATAGGGTCAGAAAAGCTGAATGATGTATCTAATGTAATAGACCTGCAGTTTGTAAAATGGAACGATCGCAACAACAAATACAATTTAGGATTTGAACTGGGCGTTGACCATCATACTTCCGCTTCGCAGGCATATGTGTCTGCCACGGGGGCTTCCCGCAACTGGGGTTTAAGAGTATATCCGTCCGTTAACTGGAATATGGAAAAGAGCAACGGAATAATACTCGGCTTCGGAGCCGCATATTCGCATGAATACAATTATACTTCCAACAACCTGAATTTTGAAATCGGTAAAATATCAAAAAACAAAAACACAGAAATCAATTTCAGAGGCAGCGCATTTTTTGATTATGTAAAAATGCTGGAACCTTCTGAATTAAGGCCCAAAACCGTGGTAACGCCCGGCGTTACTTATACAACGGCAAGCGGAAATGTAATCAGCGGCGATGGAGAATCGCAGGGGCCTCACATCCCGTCTTCACCACGAAATACCTATGCAGGATCTTTGACTTTATCGCAGGTAGTTACTAAAAATTTCCAGGGCGAATTAATTGTGGATGGTATTGCGCAAAAAGGCTTTCTAAGCCTTCCCTTTCATCGTGTATACTTTAATGATTATGATTCTGCAAAAATTGAAAATCTGCCCGATACGCGTTTCAAATTTCCAATTGGCATACGGCTTAATTATTTCTCCGGTGATCACATTATCTTTCGAATGTATTACCGGTATTATGAAGATAGCTGGGGTATAAAAGCCCATACCGCCAGCATTGAAGTGCCTTATAAAATTTCACCGTTCTTTTCCATAAGCCCGTTCTACCGGTATTATGAACAAAGCGCTTCATCCTATTTTGCGCCGTACGGACAGCATTCAATAAATGATGCATATTATACCAGCAATTATGAATTCTCTTCATTCAGTTCTCAATATATGGGTATTAATATTAAAATAACGCCCAAACGCGGAATATTTCATGTGCCGGCATTTAATACGCTGGAAATACGGTATGGACGCTATTCGCAGACAACCGGGCTGCAGGCAAATAATATAGCCATTGATTTCAAATTTAAATGAGTTCCGGTAAAGCTAACGGTAACGATTAAACGAAAATAAGGAAGGTAAAGCGAAGGCATTATTTTACTTTTTTCAATGCATTCAATGGCCATACTTCACTGCTGACGCCGCAGTCTTTATTGATCAGATCCCGTTAAAATACTATTCAATTATCAGCGTTGCAATTGAATGAGGCAAGCTGGTTACCTGCGCCGCATCTCCCGCCATCCATAAATTATAGTCCACTTTATTGTCTGTTTGATTCATTACAATCACGGCAATCTTTCCGTCTTTATTTACAAAAGCCGTTGCCTGCAGTGCACTACGGCTGGGCGCTGCACTAATGCGCTTTGCTCCCGGCTTCACGAACTTTGAAAAATGGCCGATATAATAGTATGAATTGGTATAGATCAGCTCTCCTGTTTTGGTGATGGCATGCACCGGCGCAAAGCAAAAATTACCAACATGATTAGGGCCGCCGGTTTCATCTAATAAGATATTCCAGTCCGTCCAGCCAACACTGCCATTATTAAAGTCATGAATCATGGAACGGCCGTAACGCTCTCCTAACTTCCAGTCATGTATGTGATCCATGCTGAATGGATAGGTACAAGCCTCCGTAAGCAATAAATTTTTGTTTGGAAAACTTTCATGTACTCTTCCAACATTATCAAACATCTGGTCTCCGCCACTCCAGTCTTCATACCAGTGGAAAGCCACACCCCATACATACTTGGCAGCCTGCGGATCCTCGAGCAAGGTACTGGCTCTTTGATAAATCAGGTCGCGGTTATGATCCCAGAAAAGTATCTTCTTATCCCCTAATCCGTCCTTTTGCATGGTAGGGCCCAGATAGTTTTTCAAAAAATCAGTTTCTTCTTCTGCAGTATAGATGCACGATTCCCATGTTTGTGTAGCCATGGGTTCATTCTGAATGGTAATGCCCCAGATATTGATCCCTTCTTTTTTGTAAGCATTGATAAACCTGCCATAAAAGTTAGCCCAGCTTTGATAATATTCCGGCTTCAAATGTCCGCCATGCAATACGTCCTTGTTGGTCTTCATAAAAGCGGGCGGGCTCCACGGGCTTGCAAACAAGGTCAGGTTTCCATGCGCTTCCTTTAAAGCGGCTTTGATGAGCGGTATTTTATATTGCTTGTCATGATCAATGCTGAAAGTCTTTAAAGCCTTGTCGCCATCCTGAACATAACTGTAGCTGCTGCTGCTGAAATCACAGCTTTGAATATTCGTTCTCCCCAGCGTATAGCCGATACCGTTAGTGGGATCATAATATGCCCGGATCAGCTCTTCCTGCTTATCTTTTGGCAATTTTGCATACGTTTCTGCGGCTGCATCGGTCAACGCGCCACCAATACCAAGAACTGTTTGAAAGGTTTTGGCAGGATCAACAAATATACATACCTGCGTTTCCAGGGGCTGCCCCATGTGAGAAAAAGATGCGGTACCGGTTTCTGTAAGGCGGTAGTCAGTATTGTCGGCCGTTGTATATATAACTACCTTTTTGCCTTTGACAGAAAAAGATTGGGCTTTAACAGCAATATTATTGTTTTGCGCATTGGCGGTTACAAAAGCGGGGAGCATGCAAAACACAAAAAATTTTTTCATTGATTAATTTTTAAAAATTACAGAATAGCACTCTATTTGGACCAGTTCACACTCACAGATTTTACATCTCTTGAATTGGGGCCAATCATAATCTTAAATTCGCCGGGCTCCCAGTCATATTTCAAATCACCATTGTAAAATTTAAGATCGTTCGGCGTTATAGCAAATGAGACCGTTTTTGTTTCGCCTGGCTGCAGATCTATTTTTTGAAATCCTTTCAACTCTTCTACCGGGCGTGTAATGCTTCCCACAACATCGCGAATGTATAATTGAACGGTTTCCTTCCCTTCCCTGGTGCCCGTATTGGTCACCTGCACGCTGGCGGTCAATATCTGGTTACCCTTCATGGCAGTGCTGCTCAGGTGAACATCACCGTAATTAAAAGTGGTATAGCTCAGTCCATATCCGAATGGATAAACAGGGTCATTGGATACATCGAGATAATTGGAGCGGAATTTCTGGAACCACTTGCCTTCCAGCGGGCGGCCTGTATTCTTATGATTATAATATAAAGGAATTTGCCCTACATTTTGCGGCCATGTAGTGGTAAGTTTTCCTGAAGGATTTACATCTCCAAACAATACATCGCTGATAGCATAGCCTGCTTCAGTGCCCGGAAACCAAACATTCAATATCGCAGGTACGCTGTCATTTTCCCATTTAATCGTAAGAGGCCTGCCGGTAAAGAGCACCAATACCACCGGCTTTCCGGTATGCAACAATGCTTTCAGCAAATCCTGTTGCGCATCGGGAATATCGATATTGCTTCTGCTCGATGACTCGCCGCTCATTTCTGCACTTTCGCCCAGGGCAGCAACTACCACATCACTTTGATTGGCGATATTCACCGCCTCAGCGATCATTTCGTCCGGAGATCTTTTGTCTTCAGGGATTGTCTTTGCAAACATCTCTGCATTATTCTCAAATGTTCTATCGTACGAAAGGTTGCTTCCCTGCGCCGTTAAGATTTTTACCTTATCGCCTACGGTTTCTTTTAATCCCTGTAATAAAGAAACCGCCTGGTCATATCTCGCCGCAACGGCCCAGGTTCCCGGCATATTCATTTTAGAATCAGCCAGCGGACCAATCAGGGCAATGGTCCCGGATTTTTTTAATGGTAAAATGCTACCTTGATTTTTTAATAATACGAATGATTGCGCCGCAATTTCCCGGGCCGCTTTACGGTTGGCATCTGTAAAGATTTCTGTTTTGGCTCTTTCTTCGTTGCAATATTTATAAGGATCCTGGAATAATCCCAGTTTATATTTTGCTTCTAAAATTTTCCTGCAGGCAACATCAATTTGTGCCATGGTAACTTTTCCTTCTTTCAGAGATTTTTTCAGTGTAGTAAGAAATCCTTCGCCCACCATATCCATATCCACGCCGGCCATCAGGGCACGAGCAGAAACCGTTTGTAAATCGCCAATGCCATGATTTACCATTTCGTTTATTGCCGTATAATCGGTCACCACAAATCCGCTGAAGCCCCATTTTTTGCGCAGCACGTCAGTCAACAAAAATTTGTTCGCCGATGCCGGCACACCATCCACTTCATTAAAGGAGGTCATCACGCTGCCCACGCCTGCATCTACGGCGGCTTTGTACGGGGGAAGATATTCATTGAACATTCTTACCCGGCTCATATCTGTTGTATTATAATCCCGGCCTGCTTCTGCGGCTCCATATAATGCGTAATGCTTTACACAGGCCATGATAGTATTATTCTTTGAAAGATCATCGCCCTGGTAACCCTGCACCATGGCTTTTGCAATTTGTGATCCCAGGTAAGGATCCTCCCCTGCTCCCTCTGCAATTCTTCCCCAGCGCGGATCACGGGCGATGTCTACCATCGGTGAAAATGTCCAGCATATGCCATCGGCACTTGCTTCACTGGCTGCAATGGATGCAGATTTTTTTATTAAACCCATATCCCAGGTACAGGATAATCCCAGGGGTATGGGGAACTCTGTTTCATAACCATGAATAACATCCATACCGAAAATCAAAGGAATTTTCAAACGGCTTTCTTCCACCGCTACTTTTTGTACGGCACGGATTTTTTCTTCGGATTTAATGTTAAACAAACCCCCTACTTCTCCTTCTTTAATTTTTTTACCAATGTCTGAATTGCTTGCCTGGCCCGTAACAATATCGCCTGAGCCGGGCAAATTCAACTGGCCAATTTTTTCATCGAGTGTCATCTTCTTCATCAGGGCGTCAATGAAGGCATTCATTTTTGCAGCATTGTTCTGGGAAAAAGAATTTACAAGCAAGCCAAGCAGGCAAAATAACAGGGCAATCGTCTTTTTCATTTGTGTTGTATTTAAATTAGACCAAACAGGTTTTGAAAACCTGTCAGGTCTTTTAATCATCAAATTCAGTTTCTAAAAATAGTTTTCTATCAGAACTTTCGAATCCATATGAATGTATGTAATCAATAAACCGCTGCTTCCCTCCAAACCATTCAATAACTTCATTACGCAAAAGCAATGTCGGCCTTTCGGAAACCAATGTATGATAGGCCCCATATGGATATTCATCAGCTTTTTTTACCAATCCATGCTTTACAGCATTTGCCACAATGTAAGCAATTAAAGATGAGTAATAATGTATATTTATAATTTCTTTTCGCCTGAATCTTTCCTGAAAAAGACTCCCTGTGCGGTTATATCGCTTGTTAATTGCTTTAGCATACGCATTAAACAGGTTCGAAAACCGTTTTGCGATGATTCCGGGAGTTAATATATTGCTTTTATTAAGGCCATCGGTTATTACGTTATTTTTTAGGTCTTCATCAAACAGTATGCTTTCACGCACCCTTATAAAAAAGTGAAAATGATCAGGAAGCAGATTATAGCAAAACGTTTGGGCAACAGGCTCTATATATTTTTTCCATAAGGATAAGAAGTAATTATAATTTTCCGGTGCCTTGAAAATTATTTCTCTGTTATTTCCACGATTATAAATGTGAAAACACCCACCGGGATATAGCAGTTGTATATTTTTTTCTTCCGCCATTTTTAATCAGACCAGACCTAACAGGTTTTGAAAACCTGTTAGGTCTCTTTATTCAACTTTCAGAATTTCCTTTCTGGTAGAAACACCGCTTTCATTTATTGCCTCGATGGTAAAATAATAAGTCTTCAATTTATCCATCGCTTTAAACCAATACTCGTTGGTATTATTATTCATTACCATTACGCAATTATATAATTTATCAGGCGCAGTGCCCCAGTAAATATTATATGCATACGCATTGTTTACCGGGCTCCATCTGATCCATCCGCTCCGCTTATCTTTTTCCGTTCGCAACACCATGAATGTTTTCACGCTGTCAGGCTTTTCACCATTGCCATTACCAAATACACGTAGCCCGCTGATAGCAAATTTCCCTGTAGGCATATGGATGTTCTCGAGCTTAATAAATCTTGCCTGCACCGGCCTTGTCAATTCAATATAATCGTGCGGCACATCAGTCTTATTATTACTTTTATCAATTAACACTTTCCATTTTTTTCCATCAATGGAATAATATAAAATGTATTGATGATAAATGTCCATTTGTTTTCCTAAAAAAGCAGCATCCTGGTCTGCGTAATTTATCTGTATTGCATTCACTGTGGAAACATTTCCCAAATCGCTTTGCATCCATTCACCTTTATTACCTGAAGCTGCGCTCCAGTAAGTTTTAATATTTTCATCCACTGCATTATTCGCATTGTAATCTCCCAGGGTAGAAGAAACTTGTACAGGCTTATCATAATTAAGCAGCATCCATCCGGTGAAAGCCCCACTCATCCCCGGAGGAGGAGCCTTGGAAGAGCTTGCGTATAGTTCATTTAAGTCAGCGTAGGTAAAGGATTTGCTATCGCTAAGGTTGCTTGCAGAAGCCCCTCCTTCGGAGGGGTTTGGGGAGGCCGGAAGATAATGCGGATAATCGCCAAAAGCAGTATTGCACCACATCACGTCATCCTTGTCAAAGCCGGCAGGCCAGATGCCGATTCTTCTTTCAAAATTATTTTTTACAGATATTTCTATGGTGCTTACATGCCAATAGTTTCCATAATCATCCCGGAAAGTAGACCCATGACCGGCGCCTCTTGCAAATCCGCCCAGTTTCATACTTAAAGGATCCGATTGTGGTTCTGTTTCGGCGCCATCAAATAAGGGCTTATCTCCTACAACCACCCCATCGGCATAACCGCTCATCTCTGTGCCGGGTGCGCCATACTGATAATAATATTTGCCATTATGCTTTGTCATCCATGAGCCTTCAATAAAAGGATCGAGGAAAGTATTATCCATATATTCGCCAAACCGTTGCCAGCCATATCTCCAGTCTTCCAAAAGGTACATGGGGGTGCGTGTTCCGATGGGTTGCATTGTTTTCCTGTTTAGCTCAACACCCTGTGTCGGATAACGATTGCTGCTTCCGTTATACATATAGAGTTTTCCGTCATCATCCGTAAAGAAAGCCGGATCCCATCCCCCGATTGCAAATGAATCAACCAATGGCTTCCATTCATTCGCCTTAGGATTGGTACTCATCCAAATGGTGAAGGTTTGGGTATAAGTAGAGCCCATAACAATCATCGTGTCGCCGATGATTCCAACTGCCGGGGCGCATAATTCGTCATACGTGCCTGCATTCCATGGACGCAAAAATTTCCTGGAGATAAAATGCCAGTTGAGCATATCGCTGCTCCACCAATACCCCCATTGATTGGTAGAGAATAAATAAAAATCTCCTTTATAGTTTACCATAGCAGGATCCGCAGTAGCCCTGTGTTTGCCCCATTCGGTGAAATTGGGAATGGGTGTATAGCCATAATCGATGTTGACGGGATTGCAATAAGTTTTTTGCTGGGCAGATGCGTAAGAAGAGAAACCAATAAAAAAAATGATTAGCCACCGCGAGAGAAAAAATTTCTTCATAGCTTCTTCTGTTTAAGCAGAAAAATATTCACCGCCCCGGAGAACATAATAGGGCTGGTGTTCTTTTTCCGCTTCTTTTACAAAATCATTTACATCAGCAGTATTAAAAACAAACATATCGTAATGGCAAGGTATTACATATTTTGCATGAATCGCTTTACCCAATGCCACCGCTTCCGCACCATTCAGATTTCCCTGAACCCGTCTGGCTGCATCATTGCCGTTGATGGGTAATAAGGCCACATGCACATTAAACAGTTCGGGCAAATTAATCATTTCATCAAACCAAAGTGTGTCGCCGCTGTGATAAATCTTATAGGGGCCAAATTCAATAACATATCCCATGAATTTGCACTGGCCCTGCTCGTTACGTTCGATTTCATTATGCTTTGCCGGAATGCCATGAAAGGTAAATCCATCCAATGTTACAGACTGCTTATCATTAATCCCGGTAAAAAAATTTTTATCATAATTTAACCTTGCGGCCACAAAATCCCTGTTGGCTTCGGGGATCAGAAATGTAGCATGGGGATTATTCCGCAAAACGGGAATTAAAGTTTCCGCATCCAGATGATCCGTATGATTATGACTCGATGTAATAACAGCAATATCCTTCAGTAACTCCGGCTTTACCACAATTTCGCTCATGCGGACATGCGGCTTATCGGTAGCTGCATACTTTTTCGTCAGAGAATCGGAAAGATACGGATCTATCAAAACTCTCTTTCTGTTCCATTGTAACAGATAACCGCTCTGGCCCAGCCACCATAAATAAAAATGAGCAGTATCCGAAAGTTTTTCGTTCATTTCGGAAATCAATATGTTATCTTTTTTTAATGCTTCTATCACTATTAAAATTCCAAATTCCAGGAAACAAAAATCAAATAAATTTTAATTACAAATCTTAAATATCAAAAAGTAAGTTTCAAATAAATCTTAAGATCGAATTTCAAATATCAAAAACAAGAACCAAATAAATCCCCAATATAAAACTGAGTCAACCGCCATGCTTCTTTAAAATTGCTGTAAAAATTAAGACAAGTTCTTTCGCCTCCTGCCTTAGCAAACTGCGCTCCTCACCCGTTCAGCAAATACAGCAGTTCGTTCTTCCAAGTCATATTTTTTATTTTGCTCTGTCAATTTTAATTTTTCTTATTATTTGCTTTTTGGAATTTGGCTTTTGTAATCTTTCTTATTATTTGGTTCTTATTATTTGTTTCTTACTATTTGGTTCTTATTATTTTCTTTAAAAACTTTCCCTTACTTTCTTAGCTCCCTTCACCATATTTATTAACTTTTGTCTTGCGGCCCACCGTGCGGTCTGGCTCAAACCGCAATCAGGGGCAACCGATAATTTTTCAGCAGGAATATATTGCAAACATTTTTTTATTCTTGCAACAACATCCTCTACCGTTTCGATATAATAGTTTTTTACATCAATGATACCTACCGCTACATTCATTTTCTCGGCAAATACTTTTAATAATTCTATCTCGGCAAATTCACGGTTGGCCATTTCAACATGCATTTCATCGACCGTCATGTCTAAAAAATCCGGAAGCATGGGCTTAATGCTCCGATAGCCCACTGAATGTCCCTTAAAATTTCCAAAACACAGATGGGTGCTCAAATAGCATTTACCCACAGCCGGCGCTACGGTGCGGTTAAATATATCCACAAATCTTTTTGTATCCTCCTTATAGGCATAACAGCTCATGGATGGCTCATCCACGGTAATCTCCGTGCAACCTGCATCCACCAGAGCTTTCAGCTCATTGCGCACGAGGGGAAGCAATGCTTCGGTGATTGCATAACGGTCTTTATATTTTTCGTTCGGTAATAATCTTCCGCTTAATGTATAAGGGCCGGGAACACTCGCTTTCAATATAAAACCTCCGGGCGCTAATTTTTTCAAACGCAAAAATTCTTTCACAGCCCCCAATCCGTCCGGCGCTGTTAGTTCGCCTGTAATATTGTGTTTCCCGCGCTGGTCATGCGCCGGCGGGCCAAACTTTCTCGTTTCGGTTTCATTGTTTTCGATTCCGTTTATAAAACCATAAAATGATAAATTAAAATCCAGCCTTGTCTGTTCGCCATCCGTTATTACATCCAGTCCTGCCGTTGCCTGGTCGTGAATGGCGGCGATCACCGCATCTTCAATCATTTCTTCCATATCGGCGGGGCCAAATTTGTCTAAGTTTTGAGTAGCAAATTCAAGCCAGCCCGGAAAAGGGTAGCTGCCAACGACCGTAGTGCGGATAGGAATTTTTTGCATTGATTATTTACTTTTTTTAGAATCATAACCCGGATATCCTACGTGCTCATACAACTTTGCCATTCGGTGCGCATGTTCATCGTAAGCAGCTTCAAATAATTCACTTGCTTTTTCTGCACCAAGTACATTCGCTGCTGTCAATACCCTGGGCGGATGACCGGCTTTTGTAAGAAGGTTCGCAACCTCGGCCTTGATGGAGTTTACCAGCAAAATACCTCCAATGGTAGATCCCGGCGATACGGGTGTTTCCAATCCTTCAATATTAATCATTGAATCGCCGGCAGGCGCGCCTGTATCCAGGATAATATCGGCGAAGTCTGATAACTTTTTCCCATCTTTTCTTTTGCCCGTACTTTTTTCCGAATGAAGCTTTGTAACAATGGCAACCACTTTAATTTTCTTTTGATGGAATAGTTCTGCCATTTCGATGGGAACTATGTTGGTGCCACTGGACGAAATTATGAGCGCCGTATCTTTTTCAGAAAGATCAAAATTTCGCAATATTCTTTCCGCAAGGCCTGAAACATTTTCCAAAAACATTGCCTGGCGTTGGCCATTGGCACCGGTTACATTGTTATGATAGGTAAGTGACAGCTCCACAATCGGATTGAATCCCGGAAAAGAACCATACCGCGGCCACATCTCTTCCACCATTATCCGGCTATGGCCGGAGCCAAAGCAATGCACCATTCTGCCGGCAAGAATGCTTTCTGAAAATAATACAGCTGCTTTAAAAATATTTTCCTTTTGAGCCGCTATCGTTTTAATGATCCCTTCACATTTTTCAAGGTATTCAAGCGCGAGGCCCGCTTTTTCACTCATTAGAAGTTATTTACTTTTTTAAAGATAAGGAAGGAAATGAAAAGAGAAACTGATGATGTACCAAAATGAAAAATATTTTATTCAGGCGGTTGACAAACCAGTTTTTTCATTGTTCCATGGAACATTTTTTTAGGTATAATCAGCAAATGCGGTACACGAGGCGTTCCTACCGGAACGCCTCATACTCTCTGACACTGGTTCTGCCAACAATGCGTTCCCGGAAGAATGAAAAGAAATGGCATAACGAACATCATTTTAACAACCCGTTCAGCAGGATTTTATTTGCTTCTATCTAAAGCAAAGCACGCAGCCCCGATTGCTCCGGCCAAATCGCCATGAACAGCTTTTACAATTTGCGGACGGATGTCTCCGGGCTGCCATTCATATTCATCAAACCATTTGTTGAGAGGAATAAATAAATCATCATTTGCGTCGGCAATGCCGCCACCAATGATAATGGTATCAGGAGAAATGAGATTGCTTGCTGAAGCCAATGCAATCGCCAGTTTTTTTACAGAGGCGAGCCAAACCTGTTTCGCAAATGCGTCTCTTTCTCTATACGCATCGAGCAAATCTTTTGTTGATGAAAATTTTCCGTGGCTTCGCTTTTCAATAGTGCAATTGCCAATGCAATTTTCAAGGCTGCCCGGCATGCCGGTAATATCCGGCTCATCTTCACTATCCACTACCGTATGGCCGATGTGCCCCGCTTTACTAAAAGATCCCTGGAAGGGTTTCCCGTTTATGAGCAGGGCGCCGCCAACGCCCGTTCCCAGGGTAACCATTATAGCGTTTGTACTTTTCTTTGCTGCGCCGGTAGCGGCTTCTGCAGCAATGGCCGCTACTCCGTCATTCAGGACATAGCAGGGCAATTGCAAATATTTTTCCCAGGAAAAATTTTCTATACCGCGCAGTCTTCCCGGCATAAAGGCAATCGCAGTATTTTCTTTATTGGGTAAACCGGGAGCGGAAATTCCAATAACAATCTCCTCATTATCTGATTTTCCCTTTAATTCATTCACCGTTACAGCGACTACATTTTTCCATACGTCTTCTTCCCCGTCGTTCGTCAAAGTGTAGGTTTGATGTAAAACATTCCGGGAATTATCAATAATAACACCTTTTATCCGTGTGCCGCCAAGATCGATCCCTATTGCAAATTTTTTATTCAATTACTGATTACTGATTTACGATTTCACACCGCCGCATGAATCACTGACTACTGACCAATGACCATTGACTACTCACCATACTGTCCGTCACTCAACGACCAACCGCCGTCAACTGAAATGATTTGTCCCGTTGTAAACCCGGATTGATCGCTCATAAAATAAACCGCCAGTCCATCCAGGTCACCGGGATGCCCGATACGTCCGCCATCCAGCGGTTGCTTTGTTTTGATGAATGATAAAATTTCCTGATCGCCGGATGCGCGTTTGGCCATAGGGGTATCATTCAATGAAGGAGCCAGTACATTGACGCGAATATTTTCTTTTGCATAATAAGCTGCAATGGATTTGCTGAATCCAGATACCGCAGATTTCGCAGCTGCATAAGCATGCGTAGAAAAATATTTCGGCGAAGGAGAAAAGCCCAGCACGGAGCTCATATTTAAAATGGTGCCTGCAGATTTCAATTCCAGAAATTTTTTTACAGCAGCCCGGTTGCTTAACATTAATGAAGTTAAATTCATTTGCATGGTTGCATTCCATCCTTCCAGGGTAAGCTCATGCAGCGGCCCGTCTCCCATCTTCCTCCCGCTGCCGCCTGCAACATGGTACAGCCCGGTAAAGCCATTAAATGTTTTTAAACAAACATCTATCGCATGGGCGGCAGTGCCGGCATCAATAGCATCTCCGGCAAGTGCAATTCCTTTTTCTCCTACCTCTTGTTGTGCGGATATAACAGTATCTTCATGCCGGCCAACTATTACTACGTTGGCCCCATTGGCAATAAATGCTTTGGCAGCAGAAAGCCCCATCCCGGTAGTACCACCAATGATCACAATTTTTTTTCCTTCGAGTAAATTCATTGACTGAGAAAGAAATTATCTTTTTTCTATTGAGCCTGTCTGCTTGTGCTTTACAATTGTCTTTTTCTCGCCTGAAGGTAATATCTCTTCCTTGATGAAATAATAATTATCGTCGTAGCTGGCATATTCATGCTTTTGTTTTACTTCTTTCAATCCACGCCAGTCTTCAATTATTACAGGCTCCCATTTTTTCGATTTGGCAGATGCGTAAGCTGCATCCAGAATTGCATTTACAATGTAACCATCATAGAACGTTTCCGCAGGCTGTTTGCCTTTTTCAATTGCGTCGAACATATCGGTAAACATGTTATCATAACCTAATTCATGCAATTCATCGCCAACCGGAAAAAGCCACCCACTGCTGCTTTCAGCTTTTTCTGCAACATAGCTTCCGGTTTTTCCGGAAGTAAACATTTCAATACCGGTACGTAAAAAATTATTAATCCAGATGGTACCCTCGGTTCCCATTACTTCATCTCTTAAGTCCATACCTCCGCGAAATGACCAGCTTACTTCAAATTGACCTATGGCGCCGTTCGCATATTTTACCAATCCAATTGCATTATCTTCCGCGTCTATGGGATGCATCCTTGTATCCGCCCAGCACATCACCTCAGCAGGGCGAATATCTTTACCGATAAAATTTCTTGCAATCTCTACACAATGGCAACCGAGATCGATTATCGCGCCACCGCCTGCCCGCTTTTTATCCCAAAACCAATCGCTGTGCGGGCCCGGGTGGGTTTCACGGCTTTTGGCCCAAATCACTTCCCCGATGCTTCCGCTTTTTACCGCTGCCAGCGCTTTTAAAGATTTCGGCGTATAACATAAATCTTCCAGATAGCCCCCGATAATGCCTGCCTTCTCCACGGCCTGCAGCATTTGCAAGGCCTCCTTTGCATTGCGGCCAAGAGGTTTGGTAATAATTACATGCTTTTTTGCATCGGCACATGCCAGCACTGCATCGAGGTGAACATCGTTGGCAAGGCCGATCACCACCACATCTACCTCTTTGTGTGACACTGCCTGTTGCAGGCTGGTAGTAAAATTTCGTATGTTATAATCGGCTGCAAACTTTTTTGCCTTGGCTTCATCCCGGCCATACACCATCGTTACCTCATCTTTTCTTCTCTGAGCCACCAGCGACTCAACATAAAATCTTGAGATAAACCCGGTTCCTAAAATTGCAATGTTCATGATGTTTATTTTTTGACTAAGGTAATACAATCGTTATTTCAAAACATTTCATGCAGCCGGAAAATCAGACGGGTTTACCAACTGATTTTTATTTCATTTTTATCAAAACCGGTTACGACAGATTTCATGATCGGCACAGGATCATCATCGCCTCCTTTCAACAACACTTCTTTCCGGGAATCTATTTGCAGGGTACGGGCATTGTTGAGCCTGATATTTTTCATTTCTTCGCCAAAGCCGTGAAATATGACCTGCAGCTCTGTAAACCTGGATGTAAAACTTCCTTCCTGCTTACCAATAACAATGGTTTTCGCTGAAGGATAGTATGTAATTGCTCTTCGGCAATATAAGCCGTTCCTGTACTCAAACCCATCCCCGCTATCTTCATAATAAATAAAAGCATTCTCTTCTGCACCTTTGTAAACATGCAGCTGCAAGGTATCGGATGGTTTGTCTTTTGTTGATTGTATCACACTTTGGAAAGGAATAATTGCCGAAGCCTTTATGAAGAGCGGCAGCTTTTGCAACGGGATAGTATCTGCAAATTCAGATGAACCCGCTATTAATTTATCGGAATACAGATCGTACCAATTTCCTTGCGGCAAATAATATGGTTGCTTCGTCGCTGTACCGGTTACCGGAACTACCAGGATATCTTTCCCGAATAAAAATTCATATTGATAACGATCGTTATAAATTCTTTTATCGAAGGGATAGTCAATGCACAAGCTTCGTGCAACAGGCATACCGTTTTGAGAAGATTGATAAAAAGCCGGGTAGATATAAGGCAGCAAACGATACCGGAGCTCAATAAACTTTCTGGCAACGGCTTCCGTTTCTTTTCCGTAAGCGTAGGGTTCATTATCCGCGGCATACATTTCTTTATGATTGCGGCAAAAGGGGGAAAAAATACCAGCTTCGATAAATCGTGTAAAAAGCTCTTTGGATCCGTTACCGATAAAGCCCCCGATGTCATAACCGATAAACGGCACGCCGGACAAACCCATATTATTATTGATCAAAATACCGGTGAGCAATCCTTCATCACTGGCGGTATTATCCCCGCTCCACATAGCTGCATAGCGCTGCACACCTGCAAAACCAGATCGCGTAAGTACAAAAGGCCGCCGGTCTTTTTCATTTTGCAAAGCTGCTTCGAAGCTGCTCCGGGCCATTTGGAAACCATATATATTTTTTGCTTCTGCGGCGGGAGCGGTTTTGCCATCGAAATCAAATAATAAATTTCCCGGCAAATAACTACCGCCTACTGCCGGTTCGTTCATATCGTTCCAATAACCATGAATATGATTTTGGGCAAACCATTTCATTTTTTCTTTCCACCACCATCGTGCTTTCGGATTCGTATAGTCGGGCAATACAACCTTTAACGGGGCAATTTCAGTTTGAAATAAATTTCCACCGGCATATTTTATAAACACGTCTTTCTTTAAACCCTCATTATATGAATCGTACATTGAGTCGATATGCACGCCCGGATAAACAGAAGCAGTTACTTCAATATTCATTGCCGCCAGTTTATCTGCGAGCTGCCGCATATCGGGAAAACGGGATGAATCAATTCGAAAAGGCTCATAGCCCAACTCGTATTCAGCATCGAGCACGATGCAATCGACCGGAATTTTTTTGCTGCGCAAAGTTTGGGCAACCGCCAGCGCCTTGCTTTGATAGTAATCGGCGCGGCTTTGATGATAGCCAAGGCTCCATAAGGGTGGCAATTGCATACGGCCGGTGAGAGAAGTATACTGCTCAATGATCTTTGATACCGAAGTATCATACATAAAAAAATAATCCATATCGCCACCGCTAAAGCTTACAGAAGCGTACGGCGCAGATAATCCAAAATTGAAAAACGACTGATAGCTGTTATTAAAAAAGATACCATATACCACCCGGTGGTGGATACCGATATAAAAAGGTATGCTGCTGTACATCGGCAGCCGGGGATCTCCATATCTATAGGTATCGGTATTATTTAAAGTAACGCCGGATCCGCTCCGGTCAAGGTTTCCGAGCGCCTCGCCCAGGCCAACAAATCTTTCGCCGTCCTGAATTTTTTTATAGATCACCGGTTGATCATTAATAAATGAAGTTCCAAAGGCAGTACCGGGTACATCTTCATTAATAATTTCGTTTTGCTTGTTGCGGAATATCACGTTGAAGAAAGGCGCCTTGCTGACCTGAACATTCATTGCCGATGTGGAAATAAAAATAGTGTCTTTCGTTTCCCGGATTTTCACTGCATCGAACGCAGGAATTTCATTTGATACGAGCGCATAGGAAAAATTGCGGAAAGCTGTTGCCGTTGAAACACGAATGCGAATGATATGATCATTACAGGCGTGAACATCAAATATAGCATGCTCCGTTTTGCCTTCGATACCGCCGGCAATTTTATGAAATGAGATAATCCTTCCTGCATTTTCTGATTGCGCATACAAAAAAGGATGTTGTACCGAAAGCACTATGCCGATGAGCGAACTATAGATGACGGGCTGCGGGATTGAAGCGGAAAGGGCCGCTGCAATTTTATGCCGATTGATGAAAGTGATAGGGAACCTGCATTTTCGGGCACTCCGGCACTTGCAGCGTAAAGCCCGGACCATCGCCGGGCAAAGATGTAAAAGATGACAGCCCAAAATTCTTTTATTTAAAATACGGGGAACTGAATCCTAATTTTTTCAACCCTTTTTGAATATCCGGGATATTCATAAACAATTTCCATATCAATCCGCTGCGATAATTTTCAATCATTACTACAATCGGGCCTTCATCAATGGCAAGATGCGTTGCGGCGTACCATTTTTTTGTTTCGCTGAAACCATCGGCGAAACCATAAGGACCCCATATCTTATCGCCCAGATCATAATAAAAATGCCTTAAGGCCTGCATGCTATACCCGGGCGTATACGGAAATGAAGAAAGGGCTGCCGTAGGCTGAATCACGCCTCTGTCATCCTGCGGGCAGTGGGCCACGTATCCTTTGTAACTATCGCCGGCAGTAAGACCCCAGCAATTGGCCCCGTATCCCTGAAATTTTTTCGGATTCTCAATGCAATAGGCACGATTGATAAGGGTATGGTTTTTCACCTGCCCGGCATAGTCAATACCGCTGTCGTCCTTCAGCCCGTTCGGATCAATGCCCATGTAAGTATATTGCTCAAAGAACAACGGGCCGCCCATATCATAATTACCTAACGGCAACGTATAACCGAAGTAAGTTTTTCCATTTTTCCACCCCGGGCTTTTTACCCAGCAATTTTCATAAACATCTTTCGATATGGCATGATAAGGCGAAGAGGCGGCGATAATATAAGTGATCAGGGCCTCATCGTATCCCCATACCGGGAAGTTCATGTCGAAATCATTGCGCGGGCTCCAGTGCCAGTACAATAATTTATCACCGCCTTTGGTATGCCAGTTCCAATCGGCGTCATTCCACATCTGCTCTACCCTTTTCCTGAAATATCTTTCCGGCAAAGTGTTACCGTTAAAATATTCTTTCGCTACGAGCAGCCCCATCATCAGGTAAGAAGTTTCAACAATATCGGCGCCATCGTCCAGCCGGCCGAATGGAATTGTTTTGCCCGTGACACCATTCATGAAGTGAGGATAAATACCATGATAGGCATCCGCCTTTATTAAGAAGTCAACAATTTTTATCAAACGCTTTAATGCCGTATCTCTTCCGACCCAGCCCCTCTTTACCGCAACTACAGTTGATAAAATTCCAAAACCGGTGCCGCCAATAGCACAGGCTTCAGGGCCAAATGTGTCATGGCTCAAATTAGGTTCATCGTCCGCTTCATTAATATAATCCCAGTAATATTGTGCCTTCACGGTATTATCTCTTTCGCGGGCAAGCCCGCTCACGGGATGGGCAAATTGCCAGAAATAGCGAAACGTCTGGCGCTGCACTACATCCAGTAATTCTGAATCAGTTAAATTTTTAATGATTCCCACGGGAGCAATTGAATCGTGCCGGACGGTTGCATTTACATTTCGTTGTGCAAACGAAACCAAATTTATCATACAGAAACAGGCAGGCAGGAAATATCTGAACATATAAACAGGAAATAATTATAAAAGTTTACCATTGTTTTAATTGAGCGCTACCGGAGGTAAGGGCTTTCAAAACCCAGTCTTTTCAGTCCCCATTGCACTTCCGGTATTTTCATGAACAGCTTCCATAAAAGGCCGGTACGATAGTTTTCAATCATTACAACAATAGGGCCTTCATCAATGGCAAGATAAGATTTTGCGTACCAATTCTGCGATTCGCTAAAGCCATCTGCAAAACCGTATTCACCCCATATTTTATCCCCTAAATCAAAATAAAAATGTTTTAATGCCTGCATGGAATATTCCGGCGTATAAGGGAAAGAGGATAAAGCCGCAGTGGGTGATATCACACCGTCATCATTTGTTGGCGAGTGTGCGTCATAGCCGTTATAATCATCGCTGGCGGTAAGCCCCCAGCAATCCGCGCCATACCCTTTGAAATGTTTGGGATTGTCTACGCAATATGCATGGTTGATCAAAGTATGATTTTGATTTTGTTCCCAGTAATCTGCATATTCATCTTTCAGTCCGCGGGGATCCAGGCCAAGAAATGAATAATGAGCGAAAAATAACGGCCCCCCATAGTCGAAACCTAACGGTAACGTATAACCGTAGAATTTCTTCCCATTATGAAAATAATTATTTACCGCCCACCCATGGTGATACACTACCGGCTCTATTGAATGCTCCGGCGAGGATGCGGCAAGCACGTAGGCAATTAAGCATTCATTCCATCCCCTGATTTCCGCATTCATGGCCCATCCATTGTCAGGACTCCAGTGCCAGTACAAAACGCTGATCCCTCCGCGCGTTTGCCAGTCATATTCCACGTCGTTCCAAAGCCACGTAATCCGGTTCCTTAGCTCATCTTCCTTTTTATTATCCTGGTCAAAATATTCCCGTGCGCACAGCAATCCTTCCATCAAATAAGAAGTCTCTACGATATCGCCGCCATCATCTTTTGAGCTGAATGGAATTGTTTTGCCGGTTTCGCCATTCATCCAGTGAGGAAATATGCCATGGTATTTTTGTGCCTTTTCCAAAAACTTTACAAGCTTTATTAAACGTTTTACGGCAGTATCCCTGGTGATCCAGTTCCTGTTTACCGCCACAATAACGGCCATTACGCCAAATCCTGTTCCACCGGTTGCACAAACTTCATGTCCATAGTCTTCCGTATTGCTTCTCTCCCGCGCCATCCCGCTTACAGGGTCTGCAAAATCCCAAAAGTATTGGAAGGTTTGCTTTTGTACCAGGTCAAGAAGCGCTGAATCTGAAAGATTTTTTTGGATTACCGCTGAATGAAGGAGGGAATTCTCATGGGTTCTTTTTTGCCCGGTGGAGGCAAGGGCAAAAACAAAAAAGGTGAGGGTGACTGCTATTTTTCTCATAAAAAAACATCGTGGCTTTATCCCGAATAAAGATACAGTAAACTCCTCTTTCAATCAGAGGTTACTTAAAATATTATGGCCTGAAATTATATCACGATAATTTTCTATAAAGCCGCTGGTGTATTTTAATAAATCTTACTTTTATATGTTTGTATTTTTATATTAAAAATGTTCTTATGATTAAATTTCTTTCTGCACTCTTACCGCTTTTTTTTGTAACAGCGATCTGCAACGGGCAGGATAAGCAGTTTACCATTATTAAAAATAACCCGGCCACCTCCGTAAAAAACCAGGGCCAGTCGGGAACATGCTGGTGTTATTCCACCACCGCCATGACAGAAAGTGAATTGCTGCTAAATAAAGAGCCTGCTTTTGATCTGTCTGAAACTTTCACTGTTTATAATTTATATATCGATAAGGCTATAAAATACATCAGGAGGCGGGGAAACACCCGCTTTGCAGAAGGAGGATTGGCGCAGGACATGCTGAATGCTATTGCCAGTTATGGCGCTGTGCCCCAGGAAGTTTATCCCGGGATCGGAGGCGACACCATTATGTATCATGATTATAAAATGGAAGCCCAGCTGAAAAGCTATCTTGATAGCATATTAAACTCTAATCGTGATACTATTCCGCCGGGCTGGAAAGACGGTTATGTAAAAATACTGAATGGCTATCTGGGTGAGCCGCCGGCTGCATTTAAATATAACGGAGAAGAGTATACGCCAAAAAGTTTTGCTGCAAAGTTTGTAAAAGAAAAACCGGATGATTTTATCGGTCTTACCTCATTTACGCACCATCCTTTTTATACCTCATTTGTGATGGAGGTTCCGGATAATTACAACAGCAATGCCTATTATAATTTGCCTTTGAATGAGCTGATCAATACCGTAGAAGATTGTATTATGAAAGGTTATACCATTGCGTGGGATGCAGATGTCAGCAACAAAGGGTTTCGTCAGCGAAAGGGCGTGGCCATGTGGGTGAATGACAAATCTGAATCAGATAATTTTCCCAATTTTAAGGAAGATGCTTATACGCAGGAAATACGCCAGGAGCTTTTTGACAAACAAATTACACAGGATGATCACCTGATGCAAATAACAGGCATTGCGAAAGACGCTGACGGCAATAAATATTTCATTGTAAAAAATTCATGGGGGCTTGTCGGACCCTTCCAGGGATTTATTTATGTCAGCATACCTTATTTTGCCATTAACACAATTTCTGTTGTGGTAGATAAGAGAGCCGTATCGAAGAAGGAGATGGAAAAGCTGGCGATGAAGTAACAGGTAAAACTCCGGCAGCTATCTTATTAACGTAGTAAATCCTTTCAAAAAAACCTTTTTATTTTTTTCATCAGTATATTGAAGCACCCATACATAAACGCCCATTGGTTGCGGTTCTCCACGCACCAGGCCATCCCACTTTTGAGTCCAGTCGTGCGTTTGAAACATTAACTGGCCAAAACGATTATATACTTTAAATGTAAGATCGGTAGCCCTGTATGCATTGAGCGGGTACAGGTAATCATTCAGCCCGTCTCCATTGGGAGTGAAAGCATTGGGCACTGCGATGTAACAATTGGGAACAGACCTGATAAGTCTGGAAGCAGTATCATAGCAGCCTGCCGAATCTGAAATAATCAGCCTCACCTGGTACCCGGTAGCAGTAGTACCAGACGTCATAAAAAATTGCGGAGGAGGATTCTGCAATGAAGACGTATGTCCATTGCCAAAATCCCATGACCATGAGGTCACATTCCCCACGCTACTGTCCCTGATGTTGATCGTGTCATTCGGGCATGCAAAGTCCGGAATTTCTATTTGCGCCTTTAATAAGGTATCCCGTACCGCTACTGTTTGGTCGCCAAAGGCGCTACAACCTGAATTGTCTGTAACCTTCACAGTATATTTTGTGGTAGCTGCAGGTATTGCTACCGGATCAGAAGCATTGCGATCCGAAAGACCCGAAGCAGGAGACCAAAAGTATTTTATACCGCCTGATGCAGAAAGCTGCGCCGGCGTTCCGTAACAAACAGAAACAGCATCTCCCATTTTTACCAAAGGCCCGACAATTTTAATATTCAAACTATCCTGAACAACGCACCCTCCAAAGGAAATAATATTTGCATAATACCACCCGCTATCTGCCAGTTGCGGGTGGTACCTGTGCGGAAAGGCAGAATTATCCGAATACCCGTTTGGGCCGGCAATAGTATAAGAAGCCCCGCCGCTTAAGTGAAATACCAGGTCCGAATCCTCACAAACCGGAGAATTACTGGTAAAGGAATAATCTTCCGGAGGGCCGTCCGCCTCTACTTTTATAACATTGGAAACAACACTGCAGTTGGGATTACCAATATTTAATGCATCCGAAACCCTGAGTCTTACCAGGAAGGTATCGGTAGTACTAAAATGGTGGGATAGATTGATGTTTGTTTCTCCGAAAATGTCTGTCCAGGTATAACCGCCGTCGAGGCTTTGCTGCCATTGAAAGGCAGGATTAGCATAGGGCGGCGAAGCATATTTAGAATATCCAAAAATTAAAGAATCGTACGTCAGACTCCCGTTTAATGCCAGGGGGCTGCTGCCCTGAGAACAGGTGCCTGCAATCCAGCCTGTGCCATTGGGAATTTGGATAGCAGGCGTGCTGCCCACAGGCGTTACTAATATGTTATCGATGGCAAACAGAACGTTACAGTCAGGAAAGGCGTTGGAAGGGTTCAGGATAATTTTTACAACCACATTACTTATTCCGGCAGGCAGCGTAAAAAAAGTACCATAGAAATAGGGAAATGTGGATTTAGGCGCAGGCGTTAGTAATGGCGAAAAGCCTACGTAATAAGTGCCGTTATCACCGGGACCGCCAACATTTCCCGTCTGGAATGACTGGATTACCTGGCCGGAAGTTGTTTCAACATTCATGGTAAAATTCGGATAGACGCAGGAAGAATTATTCAATCTCGAGATACCGGCCCAGAACAAATACCCGCCACTGCACAAATTTTTTACTGTATCCTCAAATAACAGAATGGAGGATTTTGAAACGGGCGCATTTACTACCATCATATAACCGCCACTATCGCTCTCCGGAAAGGCGTGCTGAAATGCGCCATTATAAGTAATGCCGGCATCACTTTCCAAATCAAAAATATAACCGCAATCTATTTTATTGACAACAGTATAATACCCTCTCTGGGGGCATACATTAGCAGTATACGGAAAATCCGTTTTACCCACGGAAAGAGGGGGCCCGGGGTTGACGGTACCTCGTCCAAAATTCAGGTCCAGGCTGGAGCTGTAGGGAACGGTAATCTGAGCAGCCGCCTCCAGACCTGCAACAAGCAAGTAAAAAAACACTATCACTATTTTGGATGAATGCATAATATTATCAGGGCAACAAAATATATCAGCCTTCTTAAAGCTATCGGAAATTTCAATTTATGTTCTTTATAAATCCGGACTGGTAAATCCGAGCCTGGTCATTCCGTTTTTCACTTCCGGGCAACTCATAAATAAGTTCCACAGCAGCCCGGTCCGGTAATTTTCTATCATACAAATTATTGGCCCTTCATCAATAGCCAGATGCGAGGGAGCAAACCATGGAATGTTCAGGTCAAACGCATCTGCAAATCCATAGCTGCCCCAGATTTTATCTCCAAGTTTATAATAAAAAAATTTAATTGCATTCATAGATTCGGCCGGTGTATATGGAATGGAAGAAACGGCGGCCGTCGGTGCAATGGTTCCAACATCATTGGTGGGTGATGATGCGGTATAACCATTTTGTATATCGCTTGCAGTAAGCCCCCAGCATACGTTGCTATAGCCATAATTTTTCTTAGGATCGGCCACGCAATAATTATAGTTGATTTGCGCATGAGCCGAGTTTTGCGTAAAATAATTACTACAATAGGCGTCGCTTAAATTATCCGGATCAATGCCAAGAAAGGAATAGTGCGTAAAAAATAAAGGCCCGCCGTAACTTTCACCTAATGGTAATGTTACACCGTAATACACATTTCCGTTTTTAATTGCTCCGTTTTGCGCCCAGCCGGTATCATATACGCCTTTGCTAACAGGATAGGTGGGAGAGGAAGCCGCCATCACATAGGTAATTAAAGCCTCGTTCCATCCCGTTATTGGTATGCTCCATATATCACTTTCAGCAGTATAGGATGGATTGTATTGCCAATATAAACCACTTTTAGTTCCGTTTTGTGTAAACCAATTCCATTCAACAGCATTCCAGATCGAATTAATGCTATCGCGCAAAGTTGTCTCATTTGCATCGGTGCCGTTAAAATATTGCCGTGCCGTGAGCAAGCCTTCCATCAGGTAAGATGTCTCAACAATATCAGCCCCGTTATTATTTCCAAATGGCACTGTAGCTCCTGTTGATCCGTTTATCCAGTGTGAAAAAGCGCCATGCCAGCGCTGACATTTGGTAGTCAGGAAATCTACAATAGTATGTAACCTGGCAAGGGCATCCGGCCTTGATATAAAACCCCTGTTAACGGCCACAATCATTGCCATGATACCAAAACCGCTGCCGCCGGTAGTGACTACATCATTGTCGCCATTGTCCCGTTCGCGCGCCAATCCACTCACAGGATGACCGAAGTCCCAGAAGTATTTAAAAGTTTGTTGCTGTACCAATGTAAGCAATGCACTATCGGATATTTGCGGGAATTTATCAGTAGAATCAATTGTGGTATAAAATGTGAGACTGGTTCCGGAAGTTAACGCCCCTCCTTCCTTTGATTGGAGCCCTGTAGCTACCGAAGCGATGTACTTGTTAAGATTAGTTAAGCTTTGCCGGGGCTGTACCACTACCACACTATCGCTGCCTTCATAAGTATAATTACAGGAAATGGCAACACCGGATGTTGCATTTTGCAAAGTAATATTTGCCGGTACATTTGAAGTGTTGATTGCTGCCGAAAACTGAAATTTTATAACCGGCCGCGTATTGATGTTATACACCAATGCAGAATAGGTCACGCCATTAATTGAAGAAGATTTCAGGGCAAAGCCTGAGGGTGGTGGATTGGTATCAGCACCGGAATTTTTTTTCCCGCATGCACCGAGCAACAGCAACAACCATATAGCACCGGATATTCTTTTCATAGAGGGTCATTTTGAGAGCGCCAAAAATTCCAGCGGAGCATTGTTCCTTGCCACAATCAATACCTTCCCATACCGGGCCGTATTTATCCATTTCAGATCACGAACCTGACCTCTGGTTTCGAGGGTTTTCGAATTATCGAAGCTAACGCTGTCTTTTGAGCCCGATACATTGAATAACGATAATGCGGCAGCGTCGTAGTAACCCTCATAAGGAAGCACATCCAAAAAATTTCCGCCGGCTACATAAGTATTTGTATTAGGGATCTGTGCAAATGCCGATGTCGGGGACAACTGGAGATCATAAGGCAAATCCTGCTTAATGAAATTTCCTTTACCATCATTGATAAAGCATGCTGATCCTAATGTTTCTGCCTTTAATTCTATATAACCTTTAAACAAATCGTAAAACATATACTGAACCGTTTTGCCTGCCACTTCACTATAGGTCTGATAATATTTCTTTAATACGGGAATTTGTTGTTCTAATACGTCTTTCCCCAAAAAGGTATATTCTTTTCCATTAATAGTATAGCACATGAGCTGTTCCACGCTTCCGTTAAAATCAAAATCATTTATGTATAATTTCAATGGCCCCTCTTTCCCCGCCCACAGTTTGGAATTATGTCCCCAGTTTCCTGCTAAAATATCCGGATAGCCGTCCCCGTTCACATCGGCTATATAAATGTTCTGCCAAAGGCCAGTAGAATTAGGAATATCTTTTTCCGTGAATTTTCCATGGTTGTTCATAAAAACTTTTACACCCATCCACTCACCTGTAACAATAAGGTCGGGCCAGCCATCTTTATTAATATCGGCAAACTGGGCCGAAGTGACCAATCCAATGCGCGAAAGGTGAATGATGCTGTTGTCTGCAATAGTAAATTTCCCTTTACCATCATTTATGTATAAATAAGAATCCATAGGGTAGCCAAATTTTTGCTGGTCGCAAAGATGCCCGATAAAAACATCCTGATCGCCATCCTTATCAATATCTGCAACAGCGATACAGGATTTATTAAAATACAATTGCTGGAATGCCTTTGGTGCAAATGTGAAATGCCCCTTTCCATCATTGATATAAAGCCTGTCGGCATTTGATATATCGTCGGCAGGTTCCTGGTTGCCGCCACCCACTACCCACAGATCAGGATGCCCGTCGCCGTTAGCGTCAAAGAATTTCGCATCTACATCTTCGCATTCAATAAACTGGTTAAACAGCGCCGTGTCACTTCTGACAAAATTTCCATCCGGCTGCTGTATCATTAAGGCGCCTGCCTGGCCTCTTGCGCCACAAACATAAAAATCATCCAAGCCATCTCCGTTTACATCTGCGACAGCAACTTTGGGGCCACGGGTACTTTCTTTGTGCGGTATTAAACGCTGCACTCTGAAATCATCAAAACCATCTTCCACATGTTTAAAGTCACATTTAATTTCACCGGTGATATTAATAAAGACGGGTTTCTGGGGCGGAAAGAATTTCGTATAATCAAAGCTACCGGCCGCACTTTTCTGGTAAGCAATTAATGGCTTATTCGCCGGAATATTTTTTAATACCTGGTATTTCTGATCAGGCCAAACAATCAGTACGCTATCAATATTAGTAATTGTGTCCAGTCCAAAATGCAGGCGGGGTTCAACAGATGAGATAAACCCCCTGGTAGTCATCATTTCCTCATACTGCATTTTATCTTTTGCAAACAGATATGCCTTGGCGCCGATACCAAATTGGTTCATTCCTTCACCCTTGAAACTAAGGGTAAGATGATTTTTGTTCCTCGAATTATTCTTAAAAATAAATGACTTTGATTCTAACGGGTTTACGATTAAATCCAGGTTTCCGTCATTATTCAGGTCGGCATAAGCAGCCCCGTTATAAAAACCTTTTTCATCTGTTATTCCCCAATCTTTCCCTACATTACTGAATGTTCCTTTTCCATCTCCCCGGAACATCCAGCAATAGGAGCTGCCGTCAGGCATTTTACTTACTGTTACGTCATCATATTCGGTGGACGCATTTCTGTTGACCCTCGTTGCAAGCTCCGAAACAAATTTTACGTAATCCATATCTACCGGCCGTTTCACTATTCCGCTGGTGATAAAGATGTCTTTATTACCGTCATTATCAAAATCCCCCATCAGGGAGCTCCAGCTCCAGTCAGTGGCAGAAATGCCGGCAATTAATCCAACATCGCTGAATGATTCGCCATTACCATTATTTCGTTGCAAACAGTTCTTTGAAAATTGCGGCTGAAATCCATGGTCTGTGATTTTATATTTATAGATATCCTCATGCTCGTCGCTTCCATATGTTTTCAAAGTTTTTTCATCGGGAGGAAGCATATCGACAGTGAGAACATCTAATTGCCCGTCGTTATTATAATCAGCAATATCATTCCCCATGCTGAACCTTGAGTAATGGTTAAAATGCTTTGCACCACTTTCGGTAAATGTGCCGTTACCATTATTTATATAATAATAATCATTTTCATGAAAATCGTTTCCAATATAAATATCATCCCAGCCATCATTATTCAAATCCGCAACAGAAATTCCCAGGCCATACCCAAGGCTGCTTTGATATATGCCTGCCTGCGCACTTACATCAGTAAACTTGCCGGTAGTGCTTATGTCATTCCGGTATAACCGTGCACCCGCGTATGGATCAAATTTTCGCCGGTTACTGGTATCCACAATATTTCCGTTAGGATTATGAGACTGGTTTAGTATAAAACAATCAAGATCTCCGTCATGGTCATAGTCAAAAAATACCGCCTGCTGGCTATAGCCCGAAAAATCCAAACCATATTTTGCAGCGCTCTCTGTAAATGTACCATTCCCATTATTAATAAATAGTTCGTTGTGCCCTTTTAATCCATATGCCTGGTCTACGGAACAAACATAAATATCCAGTAAGCCATCCCCGTTCACATCCGCCATGGTTGCCCCGGTACACCAGTCTGAAGCGCCCGCCACTCCCGCCTTTTCAGTAATGTCTTCAAATTTATAATTGCCCTTGTTCAGATATAATTTATTATGCCCCCTGCTGTTTGCCGTAAAATAAATATCCGGTAAACCATCATTATTAATATCTCCCACCGCAACGCCGCCGCCGTTATAGTAGTAGAGATAATACAATATCCCAAAGCCTTTGCGGGCTTCCGGTCTATTCTCAAAGTCTATGTTTGTGACAGAGGAAGACAGCTTCGTAAAAACGGCATGATTCTGCTTGCATGAATTTGAAAAAATGATCAGTAAAAGACACCTCAAATAAAAATTTCTTTTGTTAATCATGACATGAGCTTGATTAATTTTTCTTATTCAAAAACTTTTTCGTTGCCTCCGGATAAATAGCGATAAAATGAGAACGCATGGTGGCAGACGTAGGAACATCCTGCCCCTGCAATAAAACCATAACCGATTTTGAGGGCTCTTCCGGCATGTGGCAATCGACGCAATTTTTTGTTATGGATGCACCTATTCTGTCTTTCATTTTACAAAAATTATTATGCGCTTCATTATGACAGCTCATGCACCGCTGCGAAAACAGCTCCTTCTGCCCCGTTTGATTTTCGTGAGGGCTGTGACAGGTAAGACAAGTCATTTCACTCATCTTAAAACATTTACTTGCTGCCAGCATTCCGTACTGATTTCCGTGCACATCAATATCTGCAACATCTTTTGCCGCCGTATCAATTGCAAAATAATCCGAAAGATTATCACCTGCCTGAAAACTGAAAGAAGGCCGGGTCTTTGCTAACCTTCCGCCATGACACAACCTGCATAAATCCAGGCTTTGCTTTCGGGTAAAAGCATGAGGATTGATAATATACTTTCCTACCCTGTCATCAGGGTGCTGCATCTGGTATGCTACATGCTGCTCCCCGGGACCATGACATTTTTCACATTCAACACCGTAAATAATATTCGTTTTTGAAAAATCTTCCGGATCGGCATCCGATATCTTTTCGAAATAAGTGCTATGGCATTCGAGGCAACGGGATGTAACCGGCCTTCTGAAAATAATGCGGTTCGAAAAGCCAGGGCTATTGGTCCATTGATCTAAAGAGGTAAAATAAGTAAGTGGCATTTGCAGCAACTTATTATGATCCCAGTACAAAAAGGTTTGGCCCCGCTTCCCCGAACCTACCGTAATATCAAATGAGGCGAGATATTTCTGCACTCCATTTACATAAGCCACCTGGTAAAACTGGCTGTCTCTTTTCTCAACAGCAACGTACACATAAGGATTAAAATAAAACCTGTTCCTGCCTTCCGCCGCACTGCCTTTGATATTTTTTTCATCCGCTTTTTGGGAGGTAAGATGGTGCGCCGTTAAAATGTGCGATTGATAAATATCCTTATGACATCCGGCACAGGTGGCCGATCCTGCAAATTTTTTAAATTGATTGTCGTTGCCAGTCCGGGAAACTTCCTTATTTGACTCATCAATACATTTTATGAATACCAAAGTAAACGATACGATGCTCACAAAAATCAAAATAAAACGATGGTAACGCAACTCTTTAAACTTAAAATGAACAGGAGTTCTGAATTGTTTTAAACCATTAAGAAGTTATGCATACAGTAAGCGTTGTATTTCTTACTGCTCTTAACTCCCTTGACTAATCTGCATGGCAGAATATTCAGACTAAATTTTCCCTAATTAGTATTATCTCTCTTCAACAACAAAAAAGCCTCCACCTATGATGATGAAGGCTTTTCTGTTTTAAAATTTTTAACTACTGCTTTTCGTTATATAATGCCTGGATGTCTGAAGCAGACAAGGCCTCAGCATATAATCTGAACTGATCTAAACCCCCATCCCAATTCTGGCCCCAACCCTGATCCGAAATCCTGCTGTCGCCGCCGAGATCAAATTCTGTTATTTTACTGGCATCCATATTTGCAGGGCCATGACCTGCCCAGCTTTGTGTAACTGCATCTGCTACGCCATCTACATACAAAGTCATTACAGATGAAGTTTCATCATAAACAAATGCCAAATGGTGCCATTGATTATCCTGGATCCCTTTTACTGCATCATTTCCAACCCACTGAAACCAGTTATCATTAACATTCTTGTCAATAACATCTAATTTTAATGCAGCGGAGTCAGGAGTATTTACGGCTGCCCAATCGAACAAAAGAAACATGGCCGAACCGCCCGTCCAATACCCATTGCTTGAAGCAAAATGGAATACAAAGGATGAGTTATTAGCGGGCGAGCCATTACGCTTTTCCCAAAATGATACAGTGAAGCTTTTGGCCGATGATATAAAATCATTGGCTCCGGCGTATTTAATAAATGAAGTTCCATCTCCCTGTATACCTTTGCCCGAGATACCATCAATGCTGGTTAAGGGATTTGACGCAGGAAAATCGGCCCGGATGCTATCCACAGCATTCATTAACGGATTGGATGTAGTTCCATCGAAGGCCGCATAGAACTTCAGAGGGCCTCCCGGCGGATTGGAATCTTTTGGATAATCCCCCAATGCGGGCCGGCTCATTTTTTGACACGCAACAAGCCCTATTGAAATAACAACAAGCAGGAGGCTTACTCTTGTTATCATATTTTTTTTATAGCGCATAATAAACTTTTTAATTATTTAGTAAATACGGATTATTGCCAATCCGGGTTTTGTATTAAAACACCGTTTGAAATATTAATGGCAGGCTGTGGAATCGGGTAATATTGACATCTGGCTGTATAGCCCAGAGGGCCCAATACGGTAAGCGCATCACCCCATCGAACGAGATCGTAAAAGCGATATCCTTCCATTGCAAATTCCCAGCGTCTTTCATTCTTGATTGCCTGCCGCATCTGCGCCTGGCTTTGGAATGTGATATGCGGTAAAACGGTAGCAGGATCGGCCCCGCCCCTTGCTCTTGCCCTTACCAGTTCCAGCATATTTTCTGCCGTGGCGCCATCGTTTAATTCATTGGAGGCTTCCGCCAGCATTAATAATACATCGGCATAACGCAATATCCTGTGATCGATCCAGTCAGCTCCGCCTGAAGGTCCGATTTCACCGGTATAAGACCTCATTTGCGGATCAGAATAAACTTTCTTATTCCAATATTTCTGATCCAGTGAAGTGCCGGGTCCATACGGAGGCAGCGTGGCTCCATACCCTCCTTCTGCAGTTCCACCATCATATTGACCCGAAAACAGAATAGTTTCATTCCTTCTTGGATCGGTGCTATCCCAATCTGCCACCAATTTATCTGTGGGAGTATTCCATCCCCATCCTAAATTCCATGTATTGGAAGCTCCGCCCTGTCTAACATTTTGGCTTGTTCCCCATTGAGTTCCGTAATACGGCGTTCCGTTTTGACCAATATAATACTGGGTTTCGAGTATTGATTCGGGTCCATTTTTGCCGGCACCATTTAAGCCGTCTTTCCAGATATCTACAAAACTTGGATCCAGGGAATATTGCCCTGATGCTATAACGTCATTGCATAATGAAACAACCTTTGCCCAGTTCTGCCGGAACAAATAGGTTTTAGCCCATAGTGTTTTCGCAGCCCCGCTGGTCAGGCGACCCGGATATAAATTAGTTCCGCCCACAACCCAGTTTAAAGGTAAATACTGTGTAGCAACATTAAGGTCTGAATCAATCAGGGCATAAATCTTATCTATAGAAGATTTGGGCTGAACCCCTTCGGCTGCATTTGTGTAGTAATAATTTATTAAGGGCACCTCTCCATACGCCTTTACCAGCTCAAAATAGGAATATGCTCTGAAAAAGCAGGCTTCACCAACATTTCTCAGGGAGGCCTCGTCTGTAGCATTTAGTGAATCGGCAAAATATAATTCTTTATTTGCCTGGTTGATCATGTAATAGTGATCGTTCCAATAAGTATCAGTCGCCCAATCGTCTTTGGTATATTGGAATGTTTCAAATTCGGCATTGATTTCCGCACCATCTGTAGTACTGCTTCCTTTTTGGGCATCATCATCGCGAATGCTGTTAAAATCAAGCCAGGGCAACGTTGCGAATCCGGCATACGTATTAAAAATACTGTACAAGCCGAAGCTTTGCGCTTCGAGAGTACCCTGGTGTAAATCACTCAGTGTAGCAGTCAGCGGCTTTCTATCCAAAAACTTTTTACATCCCCCCGCTATAATAACCATGGGGAGCGCAAGCAACAGTAAAAGATAGTTTTTATTTATTTTCATTTTATATTCAATTTATTAGCTTAGAAACTTAAGTTTAATCCAAAAGTGGTGATCATCGGAATCGCGCCGCCTGCAAAATCAAATCCAAATGCCGTTGCGCTACCTCCAAACTCTGGTGTATAGCCGGAGTTATGTTTCCATGTCTTTAAATTCTGAACATTGGCAAATACCCTGAGATTGGTGAGCTTCCATGATGAAATCATACTGCGTCCGAAGCTGTATCCCAACTGCAATTCACGAATTCTGAAATAACTACCATCTTCAATATTATAAGTCGAGCCGTTATAATTAAACCTGTCTGCCTGACTCAGGATAGGATCCCAGTTGGAAGTACCGGAACCATTCCAGCTGTTGACTTTGAATGCCGGATAATTAACCCTTTGGAAAGGAGATTCCAAAGAACCCCAGGTTCTGAAAACATCATTTCCGTATACGCCATTTACATCGACACTTAAATTCAATCCTTTATATGTCAGATTAATGGTGCCACCGTAAGTAAATTTCGGACTTGGATTTCCTATAAATGTTCTGTCATCCGCAGTAATTACGCCATCGCCATTTACATCTTTAAACTTAAAATCCCCGGGCCGGTACGAACCTACAGACGATGCCACAGGCGATTTTAAAATATCAGCATAGCTCTGATACAATCCATCCACTACATATCCGTAAAAGCTTCCTATCGGATGGCCCACTACCGTTCTTGCCTCTGCACTACCATTATTCTCGTAGGCCACACTTATAAAACCACCGGGAAGATCAGGAGAGAGTGACAAAACTTTGTTCTGAATAAAGCTTATATTCCCGGCTATATCAATATTGAAATCTTTTGTAACCGCCTGGTGCCATGCAGCAGAAATTTCTTCCCCCCAGTTTCTAAGACTACCTCCATTTTCTAACTTATCATCCAGGCCCAGTTGGGCAAGGCTAATGTATGTCATCAGGTTTTTGGTAGTATTATTAAAATAGTCAAAAGTGAAGCGAAGCCTGTTATCAAATGCATTCATTTCAAGCCCAACTTCGTGTGCATCTACTGTCTCCCATTTTAAATCAGGGTTCACGCGATAGGCGTCATGCGCTGCCTGGTATACATTGGTACCAAAAACGGCAGCAGTACCTGTAGCCAGGTTAGGGTAAAATGGATAATTCGTAGCAATGCCATAAGTACTTTGGTTACCCAACACGCCTATAGATCCTTTTAGCTTCAGGAAATTGATATAGGGAACGTTTTCCATGAATTTTTCCTTGCTCAGCTCCCATGCGCCGCCGACAGCCCAAAACTGCTGATGGCGATTTTGAGATGGAATTTGAGAAGAAGCGTCATCACGGAAAGAAGCATTCAAATAATATTTATTGGCATAATTATACAAGATTCGTCCGAGAGAGGAGGTAGTTGAATACTCTGTTTGAGATGATGAAGCAATTGTATTAGCCGGATCATTAAACTCGGTGGTCATATACCAGAACCTCTTGTCGTCCGGTATTGGAGGAGCGTCACCCCCATTTCTCTGGAACGCTTTTGCAACTCCTGACCTGTCGAAATTGCCGAAGTAATAGGTGGTAAACCCTCCCATTGCCGTTAGATTATGTTCGCCAAAGCTTTTCCTGAAGGTTAAAATATAATCCTGCTGAAACTTCTTCCAGTCATTGTTGTTTTCACTTACCTGGGTTTTTGCATTATATAGGTAAGGAGTGTTTGTCAAAGGATCATATGCATAGTACAAAGGAGTATATTGCCTGATATCCTGGTTGCTTATATCGGCATAATAGGTCGCTTTAAAATCAAAGTATTTGAGGAAATTCACTTCACCATATACCGTACCCACTGTTCTGTATTCCACAGGTATTACTTTATTCCATGTATTCTGAATTTCCAGTAATGGGTTTACCACACCTGAATTTTGAAGGGCTACATCGAGACCCGAATATATGTTCATCTGAACGGTATCTCCGGTATAAGGATCGGGCACCATAAACGATTTGGTACCGGCAGATACCTGAGGCATCACCTTCCTGGCGTCGTCCAGCCTGCTCGTATTTGGTCCGAAATCGGTATAGGGCAGATGTTGTCTTTCTGCATTAAATATGACTCCAACCTTAATCGCTTTGTTTAGCTTCACTTCATCACTCATAGAGAGTAATAATTTATCGAGGGCTTCATGTATTATAATACCTTCATCGTGTACATACCCTAATCCAAAATTGAATTTATTCCGGTCGGTGCTGGAAGCCACACTCAGGTTGTTGGAATTAAAATGACCTGTTTGGGTCACGGCGCTGATCCAGTCGGTATTAGCCGTTAAGGCAGAATAATCAGGAGTAGTTACACCGTTATTGGCATTTTCTTCGTCAAAGAGCTTGCTAAATTCAGCCGCATTGGCCATCTTAATCTTATCAACCAGCTTCTTATAACCATAAGTAGTATTGAAATTGATGACCGTTTTGCCTGCAGCTGCTTTTTTGGTGGTAATGGCGATAACACCCGTAGCGCCCTTGACACCAAAAATTGCCAAAGAAGAAGGATCCTTGAGAATTTCAATGGATTCAATATCATTGGGGTTGATATAATCAATATTATCTTCCAGGATGCCATCTACTACATACAGAGGATGCACCGAGCCAATACTAACGGTACCGCGTATACGAATATCCGGTTCCTGCCCGGGAGTACCGTTATTCACAACTGACAAGCCAGCTACCTTACCCTGGAGAGATTCAACCGGGTTGGTATTGGGCTTATCCTGAACTTCTTTACCGCTAACCTGTACAATAGAGCCCGTAAGGTCTCTTTTATTGGCGGTACCATACCCGATAACCACCACCTGTTCCAGTTCCCGGCCCGCAGCCACTTTCATCGAAACAGCAATATCCGATCTGCCGCTCAAAGCCACAGATTGGGATTCATAGCCTACAAATGAAAAATTCAGAACAGCATCTGAACCCGACACTTTTAATGAAAAGTTTCCCGATGCATCTGTAGCAGTTCCTGTTTTTGAACCTTTTTCCTGCACCGTAACACCAGCCAGAGGTGTTCCGTCACTTCCTGTGACCTTACCCGTAACAGTTGTTGCCTGAGCAAATACAACTGAGGGTAGAGAAACAATAAAAATTAGTAGTAAAAAAAGTATTGATATTTTTTTACCAAGAGAAAACGTTTTTCTACTCATGTTGCAATCAATAAATGGTTAAAATCAATAAATAATTAAAATAGACAAAGAGAGTTTGTTAAAGCTTCAGTCGTGTGGTCTGTATAAGGACATTCAAAAATATGATTTTGATGCATATAAATTAACTTTTTTTTCAAATTTTTTTTGCAAACTGTTATGAAAATAAATTTCAATGTATGTTTTCTACTGTTGTATGACAATAAACGATAGTAATAATTGTATTGTTATTATAAGAAAAGAATTGGGAAAAATCATTGCGCAATTAATTAATACGGGAGTTGAATTGCCCTGGTATTTCCCATATTATTTTTAATGGTAACGCTTTTCATCTCCGGGCTCAGCACTAAAAAACGTCCTGATTGCGACAGAAACGAAGACCCATAATAAAATTCCTTTTTTTCTATGGAGCCATCTTTATAAGTGATGATGGCTCTTACATCATCAGGGAGTATTTTTATTGTTTGTATTTTTCTTTTGAGGCCAAACATTTTTAACGGCCCCTTGTTTTGACTTGCTGCAAGCATCAGTTCACCTTTGCTGTCAAGCAACTCAGCCAAGGCCTTACCATTCCCCGGAACATAGAGCCCGCTTTGAAGAATGGACATAGGCCTGAAATTTCCTTTGCCATCTCCTTTCAGCACCAATCCATTGAATGCATCATACCTGCCAATGGTAACCTCAGTTCCATAATCATTGCCGCTCATTGCCACATCAAGGTTTCCATCTCCGTCAAAATCCTCTGCTACCATTCCATTTAAAACGGACGCCTGGGCCTCGCGGGGCAGAGGAATGATTGTAAACTTGCCATTCCCGTCATTTCGCAGGTACGCTGATTTAAGAAAATTCGCCTTTAACCTGAGGGCTCCCTTTCTTTGTTCGGGAGATAAAATATCATCCATTGTCGCGTTGGCAAAAGACTTATAGTTTTCAAATTTTTTCTTGAGGCTGATCAATTGGGTCAACATATCATCCCGGCCAAAAAGCGGAAACTCCTTTTTTACACCATCCCTGTCAGGTAAAAACAGTGAGGTAATTGCATCGTAAGTTCCGTTATGATCAAAATCTTTTGCTGTAATATAAACAGGAAAAGAGTCGCTGGCCTGAAGAAGGCTGTTTGTGCCGAGATTCCCTACAATATAATCCGTTCTTCCTGTATGCCTGAAATCACCGGCTGTGATGGTATTCCACCAGCCGGAATAATTTTCGATACCGGTATTTGTAATCTTTTTAAACTTACCGCTTTCATTCTTCAGGAAAGTTACCGGCATCCATTCGCCCGCCAGCATCAAATCGGTCTGGCCATCATTATCAAAGTCGGTGAAAAGAGCATCGCAGACAAGGCCGATATCTTTCAGGTCCGGCGCTACCTCATCAGTTACATCCGTAAATTTTGCAACACCATTTTTACTGTCATTTCTGAAGATATAACTGCTTACCGGTTTGGGATAATGCCACGGGTCCACCCTGCCGGAAACAAAAAGATCCATTTTGCCATCTTTGTTGTAATCGAAAGCCCGTACGCAAAGCTTGCTGGTAAAGTTCTGCGGCAATGCAAGACTGTCAATATGAAAACTTCCATGTCCGTCATTAATATACAGTCTGTCCTGGTATGATTTGCTGCCTGATGAATCCTGATATCCCCCGCTTGCAATGTATACATCCGGTTTACCATCTCCGTTAGCATCAAATATCAATATTCCTTCATCTTTGTGCTTATAGCTATAATCCTCTTTATTGGGGAGCAAACTTTTTTGAATAAATTTTCCATCCTGTTGCTGAAAAAGAACCTGGGCGGGATAGAAAGAACTGCCGCCTACTACCATATCATCCAGGCCATTGCCATCGAGATCACCTACCGCTACCGCAGGACTATATTCACTGAACTTGTGAGGCAATAACGCCTGTATACTAAAATCAATGTAGTCCATATCACGATGCAGGTAATCAATTCCGGTGTTGTGGCTTATGTTATCGAACAGGCAGCTGGTATCAAATACTGCCTGCGGGGCAGGCGTAACATCCGTAGCGCCGGAAATATTAATTGTAAGCAGCTGGTTAGCTCTGACGTTTGTAACCACCTGCTTTTTTGCCGGGCTCCATTTTACAATCACTGAATCCACCATTCGAATCCTGCCCAAACCAAAATGGCAAATATTCTCATCTGTAGATATGTAACCCCGGTAAGGATTATTATCATAAGTCTGCAGTTTGCCCTTATCGTAATAAATGGTAACGCTGGCTCCAATGCCATTAATGTTTTGCTTGCCTCCTGATAATTTTATCTGCAGGTAATTATTGTTGGCTGTGTCATGGTCACGTGAAGTATTCCGGTATAAAAGCGCTTCATCATCCACATTGCTTATCACCATATCCATTGCGCCATCATTATCAAAATCCGCGTAGGCGGCGCCGCTTGAAAATGTTGGGATATCTAATCCCCATTGTGAAGTAACATCCCTGAACGTAATATCGCCATTATTCTTAAACGCATAATTATGCAGTTTTACCTGCGGAATCTGATCCAGCAATGACATATCGGGAACAATACCATTGGCCTGGTCGCTGTATAATGTAAAATCATGATCTGATATATCCCTGGGAAAACCATTTGTAATGATCATATCCCGGTAGCTATCATTGTCAAAGTCCACCACCAGCGGGCACCAGCTCCAATCAGTTTGCGACATGCCGCTCATAAATCCCACTTCACTAAATGCGGGGATGCCGATTGAATCATTTGCCCCTACTGCTGGCCCCTGGTTAAGCTGCAAAGTATTTCTTACGTATTGATATTGGTAGGATGATTCATCATAGTGCTGGTAAATTATATATTTGTCGGCCCCGAGCATCATTTTCTTCCTGTAATTATCTTCGGGATCCATGTCTAATTCAATAACATCAGGCAACCCGTCATTATTTATATCCACCACATCCTGCCCCATTGAATTAAAAGAAGTATGCTTGAAATAATCTTTCGAACGGTTGGTAAATGTTCCATCGTGGTTATTGATGTACAAAATATTATTGGATATAAAATCATCAGAAATATAAATATCTTTCCATCCGTCATTATTTATATCGCAAACAGTGGCTGAATGGCCATATCCTTCGTATGTTATCCCGGCCTGGTCCGATACATCGTGAAATACAGGATGTTTTAATAAGGGATCCCAGTCGTTTCTGAATAATCTGCCCCTGCTGGGAGCTTTACTTTTATAGGCACGCATATGAAAAAACGATGGATTGTATGAAGTGGAGGCTTCATTCACCGTCAGATACAAATCAAGGTCACCATCATTGTCATAATCAAAAAAAGTGGCCATGGTAGACTGAACGTGTACATCTAATCCATATTCAGCAGCCATGTCTTTGAAATGAGGAATCCCGTCTTGATCTATACCCTGATTGATATATAGAATATTTCTGCGTTTCATGGAATCATTATCAATAGTATTGGAGATATAGATATCCATCAGGCCATCATTATTTATGTCTATCACTGATATGCCCCTTTCCCATCTGCCCATGCCTGCCACACCGGCCTTTTCGGTTATATCTTCAAATTTAAAATGGCCTTTATTCAGGTATAAACGGCTGGGCACCATATTGCCTCCAAAATAAATATCCTGCAGACCATCATTATTAAAATCACCGATACCAACGCCGCCGCCATTATAAATATTAACTACTTTCAGCGGGTTCATCGAATCACTTTCAGTGATCTTATTGTTGAAAGTAATCCCGGATTGGGATGATGGTATTTGCTCAAAAAGCGTATGAGTTTTGGAATGGCACGATATAAGAAAAACAAAAGCTAAAACTGCAGCTATCTGGCGAGGAAAATTCATAAGTAACTATTTTCAGAGAGCAATCGTCCTGTAAAAGTAAGGATATAAAGCAAAGATTTTTTCTGGTAAAACCTTACCCGGAAAAATTGACTTGTGTCATGAATAATATCAATTAGAAAAAAAATTAGTCTGAATATTCTGCCATTAAGGTTTAAAATCGGACTATTTTTAATTTTCCAAACGATATAATAAAATGTCATAAATGAAAAGGGTGGCAAATGAAGCGCCACCCTTTTAAAATAAAATCCTGTAAAATTAATACCCCGGATTCTGAACCAACTGGCCACCCTCAATATCAATTTGATTCTGCGGAATAGGATACAATTCATTTTTACCGGCAGTAAATGTGTGTGCATTCAAAACCGGATTTGAAATCCTGGTGTCGGCTTTAATGTAATTATTGATAACACCAGCCATATAACCGGATGCCTCAGGGCCGCCGTACAGGCCATCCCAGCGTTGTAAGTTGAAGAAGCGATGACCTTCCATTCCTGTTTCAAGTTGTTCTTCCATATGAACGGCCTCCCGGGCATAATCCGTACCATTGGCTACAAAACCCGTGGTTGGATGTCCGCCGACAACTCCATAAAGTCCGATATGATAATTAGCTGCAGGAGTATTGGTAAAGCCTGCAGCAGGATTGTTATCATCTATATAGGTGTGTACCCAATATTCAGGATGCGCCGCCATGCGGTTTCTCACCAGATTCACATCGTCCTCGGCAGTCTGCAGGTCGCCTAATTCCACTTCACATTCGGCGTGCCAGAGAACAACCTCGGCATAGCGGATCAAATCCAGGTTAATTGAGGTTCCTTGGTTAGGCGCCCAACCCTGTGCATTAGGATCCGTTGTCGAAGCCATGGCGTTATGCCAGAATACATTCTTAATAGGGTTATAGGAAACAACATCACCACGGGACCATTGTTCACCTCCACACAGCCCCCAGTCAAGATAAGGAATACCCCTGCGACCCAGTGTCCAGTCTATCCTCGGATCCAATGGATCTGTCGGAGGAGTAAAAGGATCGCTGGCGGTCAGTCCATGGTCATTTGCCAGCGGCGTCACATCATAATTGGGAAGTGTTGCCTGTACGCTGGTAGTGGTTTTGTTATCAGCGTTATATACGTTTATTGTAGTGGTAGTAGTACCCAACATCGGTAAACCATTGGCATCTACCTTGAATGCATTTCCAAGATGATAGGAAGGCTGATAGAATCCGCAGCAACTGGTATAAGGCCCTGCTGCAAAGTTTAATATATTACCCTGACTCGAGTTTTGTCCTCCTGAACCATCATTCACGGTCATTTGCACCTCAAATACACCCTCCGGGTTATTTCTGTGGGCAGCGTTAAAGTTATCCTCATAAGGGCCCAAAGCATATTTATCGCCGTGGGAGGTTTCACCATTCTGCATAAGATCCGTCAGAAGGGGAAGCGCTTGTGAATACTGATGATCAAACATATAGGCTTTTGCCAGAAATGCCTCGGCTGCATAATAATTAGCCCGGCCAACCTGATCCTGTGTCTTCGGCAGTACAGCCATCGCAGCCGTAAAGTCTGCCTCAATTTTATCCCAGATAGGACCTGGGTTAGGAACATTATAGTTTCCGGCGGCGTAAGTGATTGTTTCATCCACATACGGAACATTGCGCCACATTTTTGCTGCCTCCATATGCATAACTCCCCTGATAAATCTTGCTTCAGCAATAGCCTCATTGCCATAGTCAGTGGAAACAGACCCGTCAGTAATGAGCGGAACTTCCCTGATTACATCATTCGCGCGCTGAATGGCGTTGTAACAGGATGCCCATTTTTCCTGCATGAATTCGTTTGATGGGTCGATCGAGTGATTTTCAATAGAAGGAATATTTGGCTGGTCAGTGGTATTTGACCCTTTATATGCATCATCTGAACCTACACCCCCATATACCCAGTTATCAGTACCTACTTCCCATGAAGTATATGACCCTGAAGAATAACCGTCAAGCATGGAATAAGCGCCTATCAGCAATCCATCTAATCCTGCTTTGCTTGCCAGAACGTCGCTGCTTAAAGAACCGACCGGCTTTTTATCAAGAAATTTCTTACATGAATAAATAGCCGTAAGCGCAACAAGGGCGATCAAACTTGGTATTATTAATTTTAACTGAAGTCGTTTCATATTTATTTAATTTTTTTTATTTGCATTAAAATGTTAGGTTGACTCCAAAAATGAATTGCTTCTGGTTTGTCGGATATGCTCCATAATCAATACCAAACGCGGCACTTTCATTCGTTCCGGTACCATTATTGGAAATAGAAGGAATCAGCTCAGGATCAAGCCCTGAATACTTGGTAATTGTAAACAGGTTGGTTGCCTGGGCATAAAGATGCAGCTTGTCAATTCCCACCTTGCTAAGAGCAGAAGGGCTGATTGTGTAACCGATCTGGGCTACCCGGCATTTCAGGAACGATCCGTTTTCCACATAGAATGAGCTGACCGTGCTTGAGCCAAACGCCTGATTAAAACTGGCAGCAGGTAAGGTTGCGCCGGGATTGGTTACAACGCCATTTTGAACAATGGCAGCTTTGTTGTACAAATCCAGATTTTTACCGCCCTGGAAGGTGCTGTAAAAATCAGTCCAGTATTTAACATAATTAAAATCGTCGTTACCGTATGAACCATACAATACGAATGTCAGGTCAAAATTCTTATAGGTTGCAGATAAGTTAACGCCATAAGTAAATTTCGGATTAGGATTACCAATCCAGGTGCGGTCATTAGCATCAATTACGCCATCGCCATTCGTATCCTGGTAAATGAAAGACCCTGCTGCAGCTCCGGAGTAGGTTGCTCCTTTCGCTGCATCCGCATTGCTCTGGTAAAGGCCAATAACCTTATATCCGTAAAAGGCCCCTATGGGATGCCCTATCTGGTTACGCACTATATCCAGGTCACGCGAATAACCGAAATCGAAGTATCCCGGGCTGGGAATAAAGGTGATATTGCTTTTATAAGTAGTAATATTAGTACCAACGCTGAAAGAAAAATCTTTGGAAATTCTATTGCGATAGGTTGCCGAAATATCAACGCCTTTATTTTGAACATCCCCAACATTAACAACAGGCGCACTTGCACCGCCAACTGTGGCAGGCAGCGGCAATGTAAACAAAAGGCCGCTTATTGATTTCTTATACCATTCTGCTGTTATGTCCAAATGATTGAAGAGCGTTGCATCCAAACCCACATTCCAGATTTTATCTGTTTCCCAGGTTACCTTTGGGTTACCCAGCTGGCTTTGATTAAAGCCTTGTATAATCGTGCTTGGATCACCACCTATCCCATAATAGGACGAACCCGTTCCGGAAGCATAAGAAGTATAGGCATTATTGGCACTGATATTCTGGTTGTTCCCTGCCTCACCGTAGCTTCCCCTGATCTTCAAATCATTTATCCAGGTAATGCCTTTCATGAAATCTTCCTGGCTAATGCGCCATGCAAGCGCAACAGAGGGGAATGTACCCCATTGATGACCGGGATAGAATATAGAGAAACCATCACGGCGAATGGTGGCTCCCAATATATACTTATCGTTATAAGTATAGTCTAACCTTCCAAAGAATGATTCAGTAGCAGTTGGCTGCCAAATGTATGTGTAAGGTGCATTTACCGGTGTTCCATATTGAAGCTCTACATAGTTTGGATCCATAGAGAAGAAGTTCTGCGCAGACGCATGGAATTGCCTTCCTGCATATTGTTTCAGCTCAAAACCGCCCATTACCTGTACATTGTTCTTTCCAAACGTATGTTTATAATTAATAGTATTGCTCCAGTTGTAAGCGGTACTATATTGCTCCTCTTCATCTAAGCCATTCGGGCTGGCATGCGATTCATAGTTTTCATATGTATTATATCCATAAGAATACCAATACTGATTATATAAATTGAATCCGAGGCCCGTATGTACCGTAAAGTCTTTCAGGATATCTGCTTCCGCGAATACATTGCCCTGAACTAAAACAAAGTGTGCACGATTATTTTTTTCACGTGCCTGAATTGCATACGGATTACTACCATTTCCCAATGGTTCACCGGTAGGGCCATCATAACCTCCTCCAAAATTACCTGCTACGTCAAATACGGGTATAATAGGCATTTCGCGATAGGTATAGGCTATAGAACCTCCCTCATTTTGCTGAGACCCGTTATATCCTCCGTTATTGTCTTTGAATGTAACAAAAGCATTTTCACCAAACCTAACGTGATTCTTAATGCTAAAATTGGTGTTCATTCTGATAGCATACCTCTTTTCATAAGTATTCAGCATCGTTCCCTGCTGGTCAACATAATTCGCAGAGAAGAAATAGGTACTCTTATCACTTCCGCCACTTGCGCTGATAGTATGCTGCTGTTCCAACGCCGGCTTAAAAATAGAGTGAAACCAGTCTGTCCCCTGTCCGGTTGCAAATTTCTGAATAAGAAAATCATTCCCCGGGTTATTAGCATCGAACTTATAATATTGCAGAATGCCATCATCGTTGGTAACGCCTGCAATACCAAAAGCGCCCGCGGCAGGAGCTCCATGATAACCATAGGTAGGGATGACGCCTGCACCACCAGGATAAAGTGCTTCGGTAGCTACGTCATTAGCCCTGAAAGCAACTTCTGATTGCTGCTCAGGGCTCATCAGGTGCCAAACATTGCCGGAAAGCGGACGCTGAGTTCCAACATAACCATCATAACTTATCGTAGCTTTTCCGGCTCTTCCCTTTTTTGTAGTAATTACAACCACCCCGTTACCACCCGCTATACCGTAAATGGCAGCAGCACCCGCATCTTTTAATACACTGATGCTTTCAATATCATTCGGGTTAACATTGGACATATCGCCAACCTGTACCCCATCAACCACATAAAGGGGCTGAGTTTGACCAAAGTTGGAAATACCGCGTACAAAAACGGTACTGGCGCCTCCGGGCTGTCCTGAATTGAGAACGGTGACACCGGCGGCCTGTCCCTGCAACAACTGTTCAGTGCTTGTCGCCGGGATTTTTTTAGCATCGCCGACATCAACAACGGCAACGGAGCCGGAAATATCTTTCTTTTTTTGAGTACCATACCCCGTAACAACAACTGTATTTAAAGTTGAAACGGTTGTTCTCATGGTAATTGCTATTTCCGACAAATCGCTCACTGATATTTCCTGCGGCTCATACCCGACAGACGAAGCCACAAGAACAGGATGATTTTTAGGAACAGTAACTTTAAAATTACCGTTCGCATCACTCGCGGTGGCAACTTTGGTTCCTCTGACAAAAATGGTTACTCCCACTAAGGGTTTCCCATTTTCATCCTTAACGGTTCCTGTAAGCTGATTTTGTGCGAAGAGTACATTTGAGAACAGAATTGCGGATATTATAAATCCGACTTTGAGTAGCGTAAGTTTTCTTCTCATATTACAATCGATTTGATAATTTCTGCCGAAATTAACAAAAAATTAATTCCAAACTTCAAAAAGCGGAAAATAAATAAAAAAAAATCGAAAAAAATATTAACAACATATGCAAGAATTGAAAAATATCTCTGGTTTTTCCTATTATTTTCAGCGAATCCCTGCCATTGTTTTTCATTGGCGCAATGACAGGCAGCCTCGCGCTGTTTCTTTTTCCTTTCAGCGGCACCTTGTGAACAGCCGTTATTCTGATGCCGCAGACGCCCCCTCCGGGCTTTATTTTAAAGCATTTTCTTAATAATGATACGGGCTGCTTGCAGGCATCTCATTGCCGATAGCTGCCACAGCAACACTATTTAATAAAAAGCAGCAAACCATCTGACGATACAACAGTAACTTTGAGCGGGGCTCACTATATAACACTTACGCATAAACGAAAATTTCTCCCGATGAAAATTTTATGTATTGGCGAGGCATTGATCGATATGATTTGTACCGACACAGGTTCTTCACTGTCAAAAGGCGAACACTTTCTGAAGAAACCCGGCGGTGCGCCTACCAATGTTGCCGCCGCTATTGGCGCACTCGGCGGCGATGTTTTACTGGCTGCTAAAGTAGGCGCCGACCCTTTTGGCCGGCAATTAACCGGGGTAATGAAAGAGTTCGGCGTTTCAACCCAATGGATGATACAGGATAAAAATCATTTTACCACCTTCGCTTTTGTATCGCTGATGAAGGAGGGCGAAAGGGATTTTGTTTTTAACCGCGGGGCAGACGGGCAATTAAGCATAGGCGATATTTCCGGCATCGGTCTTAATGAATGCTCGATCGTACATTTCGGATCGGCAACTGCATTTCTACCCGGGTCTTTGCAGGAGGCTTATCTATATCTTTTGGAAAAAGCCATCCAAAAAAATATCTTCATCAGTTTCGATCCCAACTACCGGCATTTGCTTTTTAAAAACAATACCCAAAGCTTTATAAAGCAATCGTGGAATTTTATACAGCAATGCAACTTCTTTAAGGTAAGTGACGAAGAAGCCCTGCTCATCGCCGGGAAAAATTCTGTGGAGGATGCCGCGGATGCTTTTGCAGAAAAAACAAATGCCATCTTCGCCATTACGCTGGGAAAAGCCGGCACACTGCTGGCCTGCAATAAAAATAAGATAGTCGTGCCCAGCATACCTGTAAACCCAGTGGACACCACCGGGGCCGGCGATGCATTTGTAGGTGCGGTACTTTATCAGCTCAGCAATTACTCAATGAAGGCGATTAAAGAATTAAGCGTAAAAGAGTGGGAAAAGATTATCCATAACGGAAATAAAGCCGGAGCCAGAACCTGTGAATACATGGGCGCCATGGAAGCGCTTAAGCATTTAAACAATCAGATATTTGATTAATAACGGCAATGCATGTACGATAATTCGCTTCAAACAATTCCTGACAAGGGTTTGGAGCCGGACGCAGGAAAGATACCGCGCGGGCGATGGTCACGAATACCTGATCATTCAGCCATATGGCTTTTACATAACGGAAGAAATATAAATTATCGCTTGCCAAACATTTTGCTTAAAGCAAGATATACTCCATTGGTCCATCCGAAGCCGTCCTGGGCTTCATATTCGCCGCCGCCTGCCAGAAGATCTGTATTAACCACATTGTATTTCTCCATCATCTTTCCGGTATTATGATATACTTTTTCATTCAGGCCCAGCCAACGGTGCGCTATTTCTTTTGCCAGTTCGTCAAACCCATAATTTTTCAAACCAATGATGGTGATCCATTGCAGCGGCGCCCATCCATTGGGTGCATCCCATTGCTGCGGGGTTTCCTGGGTGGTAGTAGCTACTCCTCCATTTTTTAAAAAGGCGTTTTTTATTTTCACGGCAACACCCCGGGCCTGCTCTTGCGATGCAATTGTAAAATATAAAGGGAAAGCCGCGGCAAGAGTCTCTGAACCGGTCGGCGATTTGGCGGCAAGGTCATAATCATAATAAAACTGCTTCTCCTCATTCCAGCAGTATTTATTAACGGCCGATTTTCGTATATCCGATGCCGTTAGGTATTTACCAGCTTTATTAATATCGCCTGATAAACGGTATGCTTCAGCAATGGTTTGCTCAAGGTTAAATAAAAGACAATTCAAATCTACGGGCACAATGTCAGTTGTATGAATAGAGGGAAAGTTGCCCCCGTCTCCGAACCAGCGCGAAGAAAAATCCCATCCTGATTCAGCAGCGGCGCGTACATGCCGGTACATTTTCCCTTTATCGTTTTGACCTGCAGCCAATTCAATATCTTCCCGGTAGGATTCCGGCCTCGGCGTATCATTTTCATCCCAATAGCGATTGAGGATACTGTCCGCATCCATACGTGCCACCCGGTTAACCGTAATAGGATTGCCGCTCAATTTATCTTTTCCCTTCATCCAGAATCCATGCTCTTTCTGCAATTGAGGTAAATATTTTACCAAAATGTCTTTTCCTTTTTCCTCACTTAGCAGCTGCACCATACAAGCAAAAAATGGAGGCTGGGAGCGGCCGATAAAATACCTTCGGTTGCCATTGGGAACATAGCCGATATGGTCTATAAGATAAGAGAAGTTATCCACCATATTTTCGATCAGGCCGATGCGGTTTGACACCTGCAAGCCAAGCATGGTAAAAAAACTGTCCCAATAATAGATTTCCCTGAAGCGTCCGCCGGGAACAATATAGTCATGAGGCAAAGGAATCAGTGAATCGTTTTTGGGGGCCTGTGGTTTCCGCGTTAAAACCGGCCATAACTTTTTCAGATGATCTTCCAGCGATTCATCCGGGTCGCTTTCGTAACGGGCGGAAACCGCACCCGGCATAACGAAATGCTGATGGACAAAAGCCGCGAGGTCAAAGCCCGGATTATTCTTTTCCGATTCATAACGGTTACGGATAACCGAAAGATCTTCCTTTGCAATACAATCAACAAATGTTTTACCATCAGGGAAAATTCTTCTTACCTGAACCTGTTCAAATAATTCGCCTAATTCAAAAATATTGCTGACACTCATTTAAAGAATTTAATTTAATGAATCCCGGCAGATGTAATTTCCGCTACGGGCTTCTTCTGTAATCTCCGGAAGATGGTAAGGGAAATAATCAAAATGGCTATAGGCACCAGAGAAAAATAAAAGGCCGTTTGACCGCTGTATTTGTCAAATATATACCCCGTAAGCAATGAGCCGGTGGTACCCCCAATAGCCGAAAAAATAATTATGAGCCCCGACATCAATCCATGCTGGGGCTTAGGCAGGGAGCTCAAAATAACTGAATTGATGGCCGGGTAAACCGGTGCCAGCAACAAACCGATCAATGGAAAAATATAGGCAGCAATGGGTGCATCGAGCCATCCGGTAATTTCTTTGCCGGATGCATTTTTTGCCAGCGGCATTGCAATCAAAACCAATAATGCTGCTAATAATAAAGTTCCTATCAATACATAAAACCAATTCAGTTTTTTTAAGATGATACCTGCGAGCAACCGTCCCAAAGCCGTAGAGCCTGCCAGAATACTTCCCATTTGGATGCTCAGGGCTGCTGGGAGGAACAAGACTTTATTGTTAAACGTAGGTAAAAAATTTTGTATACTTTGTTCGATTAGCACGTAAAAGAATGCGGAAAAGATAAAAGCCACCACAATAGGTTCTGCTGTCAGCTTAAACATATCAGAAAATTTTATGGCCCCTATTCCTTCCTGTTCGGGCCTGGCAGCAGATTCGTCCAATGGCGCGGAAAGCAAAAGAAAAAAAGCAAGAAGGCTCAATCCGCCCAATAAATAATAAGCATTCAGCCATGAGGTGGATTGAGGATTTTTGCTGTCTACAAAGGAGCCAAAAATAAAATACAAGGATAAATTGCCCACCATGAAAAAAGATTCAATGAAATTCATCAGGCTTATATGCTCTTTTGAATCTTTCGTGACTATTCCAATGGTGCTGTAAACGCTCATTTTAATTAAGGCAAAACAGGAGCCCACTGCAACAAACAACACCTTGATGGCAAAAAAACCGGGAGTGTTGGGAATAATCATGCACGCAGCGCAAATAATTCCCAGCGCAAAAAGCATGGCCTTTTTATACCCGAATTTTGCAATGTAGGAGGCTATGAGAAAAGATACGAGCGCAATGCTCAGATCCTTACACGGATCAATCCATGCTGCGGCTTTTTTAGTGACATCAAAATTGTTTTGTACCTGCAAGATTGCAATGCCCGAGCTATTCAATAAAATCGCAAAAACAAAATAGTTAATGAAAAGGGAAAGCCTGATTCTCCAGTTTGACATAAGCAAATCGTTAGAAGTTATAAGACCGAATATACAATAAATGATTTACCTGCCGGCAACGAACTTCTGAAAAATAAAAAAACCCGAAAAAGACTTAACGGGTTTTCATTAACACTGATTACGAAAAAAAAGAGTTTATATTTTTTACTGTTTTAAGTTAAATATGTTGCATCTGTCATTTATTAGAATCTTGTCGTAAATCCAACATTCACGAGGTAATCTGCGAATGCGGCATCCCCATTGGTATAAACACCGGTTTGTCGGGTGGTTTCTTTGTCAGGAACACTTTGTGTGCGGCAACGAACCAATGCAATGGGAACTTCCACAAAAAAGGTTGATTTCTTTACCATGAGGTTTAAACCCGGTTCAACGTCTATAATATATCCGGGTCTTCTGAAACCTTCACTTCCTCCAATAAGGTCATATACAGGAATTCCTTCCAGCCTGCCGCCTAACGCAGCGGAAAGATTTTTCAGGTTTCCTTTAAATCCATAGTTGATGCCCACTCTTGCCATATATTGATCCGGTACGCTCATGATTGCTTCATTCGGATTGGAGCGGTAAGTGGGCACACCATTTTGCTCTCTGGGATTTATGAGATAATATAAATTACCATAGACGCCAACCAGCGATGTAAAATTGTAAAAGCCATTTGCCTCCGCAATAATACCTGTACCGCCATCACCTAACTGGATAGACTGGTCAACGGTACGGAGTTGCTTTGTTGAATCATTGACAGGAAAATAGTCCTCGTAGCTATCGGCACCCGTCGCAAATTTTATTCCTACTCCCAACTGAATATTTCCTTTTCGTGATTTAAGCGGATCCAGCATCCACCGGTATAAAGTGACATTCAGGTCTCCCATGCCAAAAGAATGTGTTGTAAATCTTGAATGACTGCCGAAATTTTCACGCTGTGAGCGCGAAGTGGCCAATATCGGAAAACCTATAGAAAGTGAAAGACGGCGGTTTAAATCCCGGGCAATAGAAAAATCAGTAGTATTTACGTGATTAATTACTTCTGTATGCTGCTCCAGCCGCTGCTTTTGCTGAACCGTCCCGATGTAGTGCCTGAATGAATTAAAATAACGATTGCCTATATTCAATTGCCAAACATCAGGCTTACTTTCACTTTCGTTTTCATCAGGATGCTGCATCGTGCACAGGCTGCCTCCCGTGGTGCGGATAGCAACGCAGCCCTGGCCGTAGACTTTTGTTACTGTAAACGCGAACAGACCGCTTAGCAGAACAAAAAATATTTTTTTCATAAATAATTCAGTTTGTCGGTTAAAAATGGTTTATCAGGTCTTTCACAGCTTATTTTTTAAGCAATAGATTGCCTGCTGCAACAATGAGCAATGCATAGTATATTTTGGATCCAGGCATTAATTTTAGAATTTTAAATTTTGTTGATGATTGCCCTTTGTTCTTTACCTATTAGAACATTTGTAGGGATGCATCACAGGGATGCACAGTCTCTTATTAGGAGAGATTACCGCCTTTTAGCAGATTGTCTGATGACTGGGTACCATGATGCCGGTTTCCCGGCAATGATAAATGTATATCCTGTTTTAACATCTTCGTGCAACTATATGCACGCAGGCACAGATGTTCTTTGATCTGTAATAATCAAAAAGCAGCTCATCTATAATCTGGTAAAGGCAGGTTACGCGGCAACTATATCAGGAGGTTGCTCCGGCGAAACGCGGGGAGAAGAAATCAGTTTGTCTGCATGAGCCAGAGGGTAAAAATCTCCGGAGCCCAAATAATTATTTGAAGCACTTAAAGCAAAAATATATTCATCATAATCGCCCTGCAGGCTTTTGAAAGACACTTTTGAATTATCAGATTTTTTAGATCCGTTATTCTGCATCAGATCATTTGACAGCCGGAAAAACTCATTTTTTGCTGTTTCCAAATGTGTCCTTTGCACATTGGGTATGCACATCAGGTAAAGCGTATCATTTACCACCTTCCGCTTTACATAATTATATATCATTCCATTTAATTCAATTTCTCCCTTACATCGCTGATATTCTGACCAGTTGGTCTGATAGGGAAGATTAATAGGGATCTTTAATTCTGTTAACTGCGATTCACTATAATCATTATTATCGAGTCGTTGATCCAATTCCTTAGAGATACGCTGCTGCATATATTCCACGACAAGCCTGTATCCAAAAAGATTGAATAAAAAGAGAGTAATAAAAAAGAGAGCAGCAGCTTTTTTCACCATATCAATTTACCGTAAAAGTCGTTTGGTATTTCCCTATATTGGTCAAAGTTAATGATTTCCATTTTTTCGGCAAAGAAGTTTTTACCTGTTGTATGCCGGCAGGTGTAATTTCCAGGCCACCGAAGCCCATCAGCACACTTTGAAGAAAGCCGCCGGCGCCGGTAGCAAAATAGGGATTGGTGCCACCCGCAGTTTCCGCCAATACGCCAAATGGCTCTTTTTTATTTGGAATGTAAGATTCTTTAAATGCATCCCATGCTTTATCGGGCTCATGTAATCTGGCATACAATAATGCGAAAATGGCGTGCGTCATGGCGGGCGACCCTTCGCCTATTCTCTGCTCATAATAAGCAAGATCCTTTTTGATCTGCCCGGGATCGGTTATCTCGTGCAGGGGGTATGCCAGCAGGTTTACATCTGCCTGTTTTATTTTTTCTCCATGATAGGCTGCATGTTCCTGTGTTACCCCATTACTCATCTTTAATATGGGAATATTTTTTTCTACCTCAATCCAATCTTCGTTTACGCTTTCCCGTAAGATATTCGCAGCCATTACTGCATATCTCAGGTTAGCCTTCGCAGCAGCGTTGGTAAATGCATTGTTGTCTACATTCTCGGCCCATTCATCTGCGGCCACTACATTGTTGATATTATAGTTGCCCGGTCCGCTTCTTTCAACACGGCTTGCCCAGAAATCCGCACACTCTTTAATGACAGGAAAGCCCTTCTCCCGGAGCCACGCGGTATCCTGCGTTACAGCGAAATAATTCCATGCAGCAATAGCTACGTCTGCAGTTATATGATGCTCAAAAGGACCACTCAAAGCCCACACAGGCGTTTCCTCATTACCTGTTGCGGCGCTCTCCCAGGGATACATAGCTCCCTTATAGCCGTGAGCAAATGCATTGTGCTCCGCCTTTTTCAACCTTTCATACCGGTATTCTATCATGCTTTTCGCCATTTCCGGATGCAATACCAGCAATGCCGGATACATCCACAATTCGGCATCCCAAAAAACGTGGCCATTATACCCCAAACCGCTTAATCCCATGGGTGACGAACTATAGTCAGTACCGGCTCTTACAAAAGAATACAAGTGATACATTGCGGAATGAACAGCCAACTGGCTTTCGTCATCGCCTTTGATAATAATGTCGCTCTTCCAAAGTGAATCCCATGCCACATCATGAAAGTTGATCAGTTTTTGTGTGCCCTGGAGTTTGGCATAAATAACATAACGCTCGGCCTCGTTCAAAGGATCGCTGTCCTGCGCACTGGTAATTTCCGCTCCCACGATGGCAAAATGATAAACAGTACCGGCTTTTAATTCCTTCTTAAATTTTACCAGGTGCATATTGTTATCCCACATTTCATGAATTAACTCCGGCTCCGATCCGTGCGGTTCATCAAATATAAATGCAGTAGAAGCAGCAAATGTCAGTTTCTCAGTAGGGCTTTTGGCGATGGATGAAAGCAGGCTAATGGTTACGTGCGGGCGATCAATCTGGTTGTAATAATTCTGAACCTCTCTCAGCTCATCCGGCGCTTCCATTACGCTGGCAGGAATGATCTCAATATCTTTTTTTGCGGTAATGGTAACGTCTACCAGCACATTGTATGGAAGATGGCGAAGTGCATAATACGTGTAAGACACCGACGCCTTATCGGCATAGTCAAAAGTTGTTGTGAGATGAGCGTGTCGCATATCCAATACCTGGTGCATGTTCGTCACGTCTGAGGCCCCGATCCTATGGCCATTAATATCCAGGTTCATATTTACGAGATCAAAGCTTTTCAAAAAATTACTTACGCGTCCACGGCCATATTCATCGTATGCCCCGTTTAATACCACATCCTTGCACTTCAACGGTTCAGCAGAAGATACGATACCAATCATGCCATTGGCAACCGTTTCACCGTAATAGTTGTTTGGATCAATTGTATCCGCCGTTATCTTCCAAATGTCAATTTTTTGGGAATCTGAAAACAAATAAGATAAACCGAGTACACAAACAAAAAGAGCTTTTTTATTCATAAGATCTATTTTTATTTTTTGCCAAATCACGTTTGAGAAAGGACACCTGGTTCAGACTTTTAATGTTGACTTCTTTTTTAATTACTCCTGTTTCTTCATCCATCAATATCCTTATTTCTTAAAACGGATGACCATTGTACTGTCATTATTCCTTACCAGGATATATGCCTTGCGGCCACCAATGTCTATATCCTTTACATGACGAACCTGGCCTTTAATAACAAGTCCATTCAGATTTTCGCAGGAAAATTTACCATTTCCCCGGTTCAGCAATATTGTTCCGAAATCAGCATCACATCTGCCCATTTGAACGCAGTTATCATAATAGTTACCCACTAATAAGATATCCGGCAAACTATCGCCGTTAGCATCCACTACCACAGCGTCACGGTACGGAGATAATTGCGCCATCCATGGCATGGGCTCTACCTCAAAGTTTAAATTTCCTTTATTGATCAGGATCGAATTTTGAAAATAATTCGTGGTGAGAACTCCGGCTGAATTTAATTTATCTTTTGTAAAAATATCCGCAAGCGATGCTTTTGCAAAGTCGGCGGCATATGCATATTTCTTTTTCATCAGCGGAATCTGCGTTTCCAATTGGCTTAGATTCGCAAATGAAACTTCCGTATCCCGGAGATAGCAGGTCAGTATTTGTTCCTTTGTTCCCGTGTTGTCGAAATCATTATAGTAAAGCCTTACAGGCTCCTGTTCAGAAGCTTTCAGTCTTGTATTAAGGCCGAGATTTCCGGCAATCAGATCTATCTTTCCGTCTCCATTGACATCAACGGGCAACACAAAATTCCACCAACCTTTTTTATCAGTTAATACCTTTTTAGTAAATGAATGATGATTATTGATAAATGCGACAATTCCTCCCCACTCCAGTGTAATAATAAGATCTTTAATGCCATCTCCGTTTAAATCATACCAAACTGCATTTGTAACCATCCCTATATGCGCCAGGTCTCTTGAATAGTTTTCCGTTACATCCTTAAAGTGCCCGGCGCCATCATTCTGCAACAAATAAGAATGCGGGATTTCACCATATTTCAACGGTACAGACCTTCCCCCCGCAAAGAGATCAATATTGCCATCACCATTAAAGTCGCAGGGAACCACACACGAAGCATTAACAAATATATCATGGAAGGCGCCTCCCAATCTGGTAAATACGCCTTTGCCATTATTTAAATAAACCCGTGGCATCAAAGCAGAATCCTTGCCATAATTTTCGTTGCCACCACCGGCAACCACCAGGTCTATATTTCCGTCATTGTTCACGTCTGCAAAACAGGCACCTACATCTTCGCATATACTATCGTTTTCCAGCGAAGGCTGAGAAGTCCTGTGAAATTTTCCCTGTGCATCCTGCAGAAGAATTATACTCTTTTCACGACGCGAAGAACCCAAAAAAACATCTTCCAATCCGTCATGATTTATATCTGCGACCGCCAATGCGGGCCCTTCGGTAGAAAGCATGTGAGGCAATAAAGGTTCGATATTAAATTCCTGGTAGTTGTCTTCTTTATGCATTAATTGTAATCCCGCTTCGGCGCTGATATCTTCCATTGGCTTTGCAGGATTTTTCAAAAATGTTTTGATCTTTTGATAATCGAACTTTGGCAATCCGGTCTGATAATTGATCGTTATATTTTGTTTATTCGAGTCGACCGTTATCGGTTCAAACGTATTATCGGGCCAGATCAAAAAAGCAGAATCTACCCTGGTGTTCTCAAGACCAATGTGAACCGGCGTTTCCATGCTCGACAAAAATCCTCTTACAGGAAACTTTTCATACATGCGAATATTGTCGCCGCAGAACAAAACCACTTTTGAGCCTATTGCGTTAATATTTTTGGAAGAGCCTTTCAGCCTGATTTCAACGAATGCTTTATTTGCCCTGCCGCCCAATGTATTGGTTTTATTTTCATAAAGGAGGGCCGGGTCATCAATGTTGCTTACAACAATATCCAGGTCGCCATCATTATCAAAGTCTGCGTATGCCGCCCCGTTAGAAAAGGTCATCTTATCATTTTCTATTCCGCCAGACAGGTCTTTGAACCGCATGTCTCCCTCATTCTTAAAAAACTCATTGTAAACTTTAATCGCGGGGGCCTTATTCAAAATTTTTTCATCGCTTTGGTCAAGCGTTCCGGTACGGAGTTTTTCCTGGACGGTTTCATTCGATACAAAGTTGATGTAATCAATATCGTTCAGCCGCTTCGGAATTCCATTTGAAATAAAAAGATCTTTCAGTCCGTCATTATCAAAATCCATCCACAGTGGCGCCCATGACCAATCCGTTGCAGCAATGCCTGAATACAATCCTGTTTCACTAAACATGCCGTTACGTCTGTTCAATTGAAGATTGTTCCTGGAATACTGGTAATAATATCCTAACTGCAACTTCAGCCGGAAAAGATTTTCATCGTCGTCGCCAAGTGAACGTTTCAAAATATAAGGATCCGGAGAAAGCATATCCAGGCTGATAATATCATCATATCCGTCATTATTCGCATCGGCAATGTCAACCCCCATGGTGTACTTACTCGTATGCATCAGCCGGTCAGTAAGTTCGTCTTTGAATGTACCATTGCCCTGGTTGATGTATAAATAGTCATTTTCGTGAAAATCATTACCTACATAAATATCCGGAAGGCCATCAAGGTTTATATCTGCTATCGACAGCCCTAACCCATAACCCAATACAGAACTGTTAATGCCTGCTGCCCCCGTAACATCAGTAAAATGGCCATTCCCATCGTTTCTAAATAAATGGTCTCCGGAGCCGGGTGCTTGTTTTTCCAATAACATGGCTCTTTCACCAATGGTTCCGTTTTGATGAAGCGAATGATTCATCAGGTACATGTCCAGGTCCCCATCCCCATCGTAATCAAAAAATGCCGCCTGTGTGCTAAATCCCGAAAAATCCAAACCGTACTGATGGGCTTCATCCTTATAATAAGGGACGCCGTTCTTATCAATTCCCTGGCAAACCAACAATTGATTTTTACTATGTAATGATTCATAATCGCCAACGCGGCAAACATAAATGTCCAGCAACCCGTCATTATTTATATCCACAACGGAAACACCTGTTGACCAGCCGCCATCTTCAGGAATTTGTGCCTCTTTGGTGACGTCTTTGAATTGAAGGTTACCGGTATTTAAGTATATCTTGTCATCACCCTGGTTAGCCGCAAAAAACAAATCAATGCGGCCATCATTATTAAAATCGCCGCAACCAACGCCCGCTCCATTGTAATAGTACATGTACTTCAGTGTATTGAACTGCGCTGTGGGGGTGAGCTTATTGATAAAATTAAGCCCTGTAACACTGCTGTCCCTCGTTTCAAATACCGCCGGCCCGGCCTTCCTGGTACTACATCCCACAAAACAACTACATGCTGCAAAAGAGAGCAAGAGCCAACCTGGATTGTAATTTTCGCGCATTATCGTTTCAACCGGATGATTTTGTAATTATAAAGGGGCAATCATGGATTCATAAAAATATAAAATAACGGAATTATCCAGGAAGCGAAGCAAGCTGCTCAGGGGATGAAACCATTTTTATAAGCATTTAACTTTTACTCAGAAAGCCATCGGGCACAGCAAACAAATGTACTGTAATTCAAACTATATTTGCCGATATCTTTCAGCGAATGCTAAAACGCCTCATCGTTTTTTTATTAATCCTTGTCCTGTTAGCCGCCGGCTTTTTTTTGCCGGTAACCCAAAGGAAAACGATCGATATTTCTGCCACGTTTACTAATACGGTATCTACATTAACGAACCTGAACGACTGGAAAAAATGGTACCCGGAAATTAAAAAATATTACCCGTCAGACACATCTGCCTGCAGCATTACCGGAGACGATGGCGGAAAGAATTACACGATCAATATTCCGGGGAGAAAAATCCTGGTCAGGAAATTAAATCCTTCTTCTTATGAAGTAAGCGGCCCGGAAAATAACTTCGCCTTCAGCGTTTTCCCCGGGAAAAAACCAGGCGAAATGAATGTGTATCTCGTAAATAAAACTCCTTTATTCTTTACTTTTTTTAGAAAGGAAATGACCGGTGAGACGGTAATAAATAGTCTCAAATCTTATCTCGAGGACGAAAAGTCTTTTTACGGCTTTGAAATACAGCCCGCTAAAATTAGAGATTCGATCATTGCCAGTAAGGTATTCAGGATAAAGAGGAAAGATCTCTTTACCACTATTCAGCTGGGCAACCAGGTGTTAAAAAAATATATCGCCGAAAAAAATCTGGTTAAAACGGATCCTACTTCAATTTCCTATATTCCTCTTTCCGGCGATTCATTAAGAGTGACCGTTGGATTTCCGGTAAATCAATTTGCAACACCCGCACAGGGAGTAAACTGTCTTTTATTACCCGGTAAAGGAAATATTCTCGTCGGCATTTACAGGGGAAAATTTTCTGAGAGGCAAAGTATTTACAACGCAATGTCAAATTACGAAGCCAATCATTCGATGGCGGCCCCTTCCGAACCATTTGAGAGATATTTGAATGATTCGCTTCCTGAATCGGACAGCTCTCAAATCCATATCGAGCTAAATTATCCTATCTATTAAACCCAGCATGATGCGAAACGCCGGTAAGACCTCGCCGGTATCGAGCTGAATTATCCTATCTATTAAACGGGCTATTGTTCCTGCGGAAGATCAATCTATTCTTTATATTGTATCACCCCTACCTCAAGTCCGCTGGTCCCAAAACCGGTCAGGTATCCCTTGGTAAAAATTGTTATCGCGTTTTGCCCCGGAAGAAACAGGTAACCTCCGGAAACCACATTGGTGGTACCCGAAAGGGTGGCTTCAAAATAATAAAGCCCTGCGCTTAATACAGTAAAATTCTGTGCATTCACAAAAGAATTAAAATCATTTGGCAGGTAGGCGCATGCAGAAAAAAGCTTGTAGCCGGTATAACCGGCATCGGGATACGCCCACACATCAAGCGGAGGCGCATCGGGACAAAGATTCAAAAACCGAATCTGACTCTTTGTTGTGTCCGTTTTTACAATGTTGTCTTTTAATAAAACAGAAGCCACCTTGCCATGAATAATGGTGTCGGTGAGAAAAAGAGAATAGGCAGCGCCAGGTTCGAAGTTGTTATTTATTGTGCTGATTATATTACTGTTCACGTCCGGGGTGAATGCCAGTTGCTGATAACCGGATTGGATATTAAAGTAGGGAAGCAGTATGGTATCGGGCCGGTAGCTGTTCGGATTGGCTATGTAGGTAACAGTTGCCGTTTTTCCGAAAACGAGCGGCGAATCAGGCAGCGAAAAAAATTTATCATTGAGGTAAAACTGGAGATTTGAAATCGATGGCGAGACGTTCGTAATTGAAATGCGTGAAGAATCTCCAACAGGATATTGATACACTGTTTTTATTTCCTTCTTGCAGGAAAGGTTCAATATCATACTGCAGCAGAGAATGGTATTCAGTATAAATTTATCGCTTCGCATCACAATGTTGTTGTAGCATCCATAAATTTAATAAACCACAAAGTTGGTAAAATTATGCAAAACGGGGTCCTGTGATTTTACCATATCATGGTCGCCAGCCGGGTCTCCTTGTAAAAATCTGCAGCGAATCATTGTTCCTTGCCATCAAAATATAAGAGCCCTTGTTTGTATTAATTTCCTTTGCATCTCTCACTTCTCCCCTGATAAATAATCCGCTTTTTGATGCACCAGTATACCGAAATTTCTGCCCTGGTTCACCTAATAAAGTAACCCCATAGCTGGCATCCAGCCGCCCCACTTCCGGCTTCAGTCCATAAAAGTTTCCTCCCAGAAACACATCTTTTATACCATCTTTATTAAAGTCATCCACCACGATTCCAAATACCGGTGCAATCTGTGCCATTTCGGGCAGAGGCTTCATTTTGAAATTTCCTTTCCCATCATTATAAAAAATACAGGTTTGTGTTTGCTGAACGGTGAGTTGCCGGGCATGGCTGAGCTGATCCTGGCTAAATACCTGGTCAATCGTTTTCCCGGCATAGTCGCTATACTTGTTGAATTTTTTTTTCATGAACGGAAGTTGGGCAAGCAAGTCATCACGCAGATTGAAGGGATAGCATTTTCCATCGCTCTTGTAGTAGGCGGCAATACAGTCAGTTGTTCCATTATGATCAAAATCGTCTATGAACATTCTTGCCGGATGGGTGCTGTCGGCCTTTATTTTACAATTCAAGCCATTATTCCCCGCTATTAGATCAGGATAACCATCCCCATTCACATCGGCAACGGCCAGGCAGTTCCACCAACCTGATGAACCCGGAACCTCGCCTGCTTTCATTAATTTACCATTATTAAATTTCAAGATCGTAACAGGCATCCAGTCGCCTACCACGATTAATTCTTTTTTGGCGGTTCCGTTCTCACTCACCCATTGCGCATCTGTTACCATTCCGAGTTGAGACAATATGGGTGCAACCGAATTGGTTACATCAGCAAAACGGCCATTACCAAGATTATGTAATAATTTACTCTGCGGACATATACCATAAGAACCGGGAATGGATCGCGCTCCAATGAAAATATCGGCAAGACCATCTCCGTCATAATCACCAACCCGTACACAGGAGGCATTAATGCTCATCGTGGGCCAGCCATTGAATGAACGGGTAAAATTTCCCTTACCGTCATTGAGATATAACCTCGGCGCCAGGAAAATCGATCCTATTTGCACCTGGTTGCCTCCGGAAGCAACTATCAAATCCATATCGCCATCATTATCCGCGTCAAAGAACTCTGCACCGATACTTTCATAATCTTTGTCCCTCTCAAAAGCAGGCTCAGGCTTTTGAATAAATGTACCATCCGGACGCTGCAAAAACAATTTAGCCGTATCGCCGGCTGCATTATCCATAAAAAAATCTTCGAGCCCGTCATGATTAACATCTGCAACTGCTAATTTCGGCCCCTCTGTAGAAAGCATCTTAGGGATCAATCTTTCCGCGTCAAAATCTATAAAGTCGTTTTCTTTGTGAACGATATCTCCGGATATAACGTGGTTTGTAACATTCTCATACATGCCAGCCGGTGCGGGCAGTCGCACAAAATGTCCTTCTGCGTTCTTTTGAAAAAGCGTAAGAGTTGTATCGGCCGGCAAATCCGACATCTTTTGTGTTCGCAAATTTGGCCAGCATACAATGAGACTATCTATCTTCGTGTTTGCCCCGATGCCAAAATTGAGTTCAGGATTCACAGAACTTTCAAACCCCCGACTGGGCATCTGCTCTAATATTTGTTCTGCCCCATTTGAAAAAATGGTTACTCTTGCCCCAAACCCAAAAGTGTTTAGGGAGTCGCCGTGCAATTTGACCTTTAAGAAGTGCGTGTGAGATTTCTCGGAGGTCATATTGCGATAAACAAAAGCTTCCATATTTTCATTATTCACAACCAGGTCCAAATCACCGTCGCCATCCAGGTCGCCATAGGCCGCACCATTGCTGAAGCTGGGGATCGTAAATCCCAGCTTCGCACTTTCATTTTTAAAAGTCAGGTTTCCCTGGTTGATGAACCCATAATTCGTGATAAGCGTAGAGGATAGCTTATCCAGAAATGCTTTAAAGTTAAATCCATTGCTCTTCACCTGCCGGAGTGCCTCCTCGCCGCTGAAATAATCCAGGAAATCCTGGTCAGTAAGGTCTTTACTGATACCATTGCTTACAAAGAGATCTTTCAATCCGTCGTTATTAAAATCAAAACTAAGGGCTCCCCAACTCCAGTCTGTCGCCTGCACTCCTGCCATAGCGGCTATATCGCTAAACGTACCATCTTCATTATTCAATTGGAGGCAATTGGTAGTAAATTGATGATGAAAATCGTTTTTTAATTTTGCATTCTGTACATTGTAGTCATCAAATTTTGTAGTGGTCTTTAGCCGGTAATCATTATCGGGGAGCATATCCGTAGTAAAAATATCGAGCCATCCGTCGTTATTAAAATCAACCATATCCGATCCCATGGATGCATAGCTCATATGGCCAAGCGCATCATTGCTCACCTCTTTAAATGTACCGTCATGCTGATTGATATATAGATAATCTTTTTCAAAAAAATCGTTCGACACGTAAATATCATCCCATCCGTCATTGTTCAAATCCCCGACGGTAACGCCTAAGCCAAAGCCAATTTCGCTGCCATATATATGCGCTTGCTCGCTTACGTCTGTGAAGTGCCCGTTATCGTTTCGATAAAGTCTCTGCCCGCCATCATAGCTACGGATATTTCTGACATTGCGGTCCAGATTAAAACTTTCAATGGGACGGTAGCTATTATTAAGGACGAAGCAATCCAAATCACCATCATGGTCATAGTCAAAAAAAACGGCCTGGGTAGACAAACCTTTGTCATCAAGCCCGTACTCATGAGCCATTTCCTTAAAAGTGCCGTCTTTTTGATTTATGTACAATTCATTTGCCCGGTCATCGCCATAAATATTTCCGCTGTTGCAGATGTAGATGTCTAACCATCCATCTCCATTTACATCAGCCATGGTAACCCCTGTGTGCCACTTATGAATTCCCTCCAATCCGGCTTTTTTTGTTACATCTTCAAATTTCCAGTTACCCTTATTAATATAAAGTACATTTTTGCCCTGGTTGGAAGTAAAGAAGATATCGGGTCTGCCATCGTTATTCACGTCGCCGATGGCCACGCCGCCACCATTGTAAAAATTGCGGTACTTAAACACATTAAAATCCTTCGTATCCTCCACTTTGTTGTCAAACGTGATCCCGGTTTCTGAAGAGGGCATTTTTTGAAACAATACATTTTTATCTGTATTGTCCGATCCTGAATGATTACAGTTTAAACTAATAAGCGAAAGAAAACAATAGCAGAAAATGATTATTTTGGAATTCATAAGCTACAAACGAACAAAAATAAAAAGAAGTAGCATATAAGGCGCTACTTCTTTTTAATATTACTCGATTCGTCTATCGAAGATTATTAATATCCGTCGTTTTGTTGCAAGTTTGCATTTGCAATAATCTGCTTTTGCGGAATAGGGAATACCATCAGGTGATCATCGGGATCAGCCGGTTTATTTCCAACCGTTCTTGCTTTCGTAAAATATGGACCGTCTCCTGCCACTTCATACCTGATCAGGTCATCTCTTCTAACGCCTTCATAAGCCATTTCACGCCCTTTTTCCTGGAGGAGGAACGGTAACGTTAACTGTCCGGCAGTAATATCGTGCAAGGTATTGCCATAGGCTCTTTCCCTGATCTTGTTGATCAGATCAACAGCATCAGCCGTGTTTGTACCGAGCCTTAATTCTGCTTCAGCCTTGATGAAATAAATTTCGGCAAGTCTGAAAATCACAAAATCATTATCCATATCAGATGCATTTTGTCCGGAAGAAGGCGCCGGGAAATATTTGATATTGCGCACCCCGGCCAGGCGACCTGCGGGGGTTGCATCGGAAAATAAAGTGAAATTCGGATTGAAAGCTAATGGTGTGGATGTTCCGGCGTCAATTACCCTGTCGGCACTTGGAGCGGAAGCCACTACATTTTGATACGGAGGATAATTGTAGGTACCAATATATTGTTGCCCTATTAACCATTGTCCGGAGCGCATATCATTGTAAGTCCTAAGTGTTTTGTCGCCACTTTGAACGTACGTTGATGTTGTATCAAAGGTATTGTAAAAATCAGCTTCACTGCAGAACCCGTTCCAAAGATTGCTGCCGGTAGACATACCAAATGCAAGATTGCTTTGATAGTGCAGGATAGCATTTTCCCAGTCATTGGATTTATTATTCGTATGATCGCAAGGATAAGCGTAAATATTCTCCGTGCTGGATGGGCCGTTATCGGGAGCGAAGTTGTCAAAATAATCGCTCATCAGTGAATAGGGCCCGGCCATTACAGAATCACAATAGTTAATAGCCATCTGATAGTTTGCAGTACCTGCCTGGTAAACAGGTCCTGGCTTCCCGGTGAACACCTCAGCATTTAAGTAAAGTCTTGCCAATAGGGCAAAAGCAAAATACCTGGTAACCTGTCCGTAAGTATTTGCATCTACCTCCGTGGTCAGATTTGGCAAGCTTGCCTGCAAATCACTTACAATGAAATTGAATACGTCGGCCCTCTGAGAAGTAGGGGGTGTACTGCTGGTAGTGGTATCTGTCACGATTGGAACATTGCCAAATACGCTCATTGCCAGATAATAATAATAAGCCCTGATTGTTTTTACCTGGGCTACGATGGCAGGAAGCGTAGGCGGTGCAGGCGACAAACCATTTACCGATTGAATGATCAGATTACACTTACTGATTCCTCCGAAAACGTCATTCCAGCCGTTATTCCAGTTATCGTTCGTTGGTTCATAGCTATGATACCAAAGGGCATTCCAGTGTCCGGCATCTCCCCAGTCGTTACCACGTGTGGGAACCACCATCTCATCAGTTACTCCCTCCACCATATTGGCAATAGTTCCGCCAATAGTCTGAACGTTGTTTAGATTAGAATAAGCAGGAGCTACCCCTGCAGCTACCTGGGCGGGTGTTTGCCAGAAGGATGTGCTGGGCACAACACTGTAAACATTTGTTTGAAGCTTGGTACATGACATTACTGCCATCAAACTAACTCCGACAGCAGAAAAGAATGTGATGCTTTTATTTATTTTCATACAAATAATTTTATAAATGGTTTAGCGGTTTATTTTAAAGTTACATTGATACCAAAAGAATAGGAACGGGTTTTGGGATAATAGCCCGAACCGGAATAAGCTGCATCAATATATGGGCCAACAGATCCACCGGGTGAAAAGCTATTCGCAACGCCCGCACTGCCTAACGCATCAGACATTACATTTCCTGCATTATCGGCCAGGTACACTTCAGGATCCAATCCCCTGTATTTGGTTATAACAAACAGATTGTTAGTTGCAACATAGAGCTTAATGGCCTGGAATACACTCTTAGGTTTAATGGTATATGCCAAACTCATATTGTCCATCCGCAAAAATGAGGCATTTTCCAGCCAATGATCTGAAGCTTGCGGAGGATTAGTGATACCGTTGGTCAATGCGTCTACCGTGGCATTATTTCCGGCAAAACGATTGATATTATCCAACACCATGCGTGAGTTATCAAATATCTTTCCACCCGCCACACCTCTGAGGAAGAAACTCAATTCGAATTTTTTATAATCAAAAGTAGACGCAAATCCATATGTAAACTTAGGCGCAGGATCCGTATAGTAGTTTGTTGCCTTCAATACATCTGTGGTTGTAGTGCCGCCATCCACTGCATACTGTTCATTACCGTCCTTATCAAGTCCTACATAGTGTGGCATCCAAAAAACATAGGGTGTGTAACCCACTTTAAGGTAGGTAATGGGCGCACCGCTTAAACCGCGGCCTTGCGCACTTCCTTCTGAAACCTGGTCGGTGGAAAGCTCATAGGTAGAAACACCATTACCAAAACTTCCGCTCAAGCTGGTAATTTTTGTCTTGACAGAACTTATGTTTCCACTAAGGTTCCAGCTGAAATCCTGGTGTCTGATAACCTGGTAATCCAAATTAAATTCTGCTCCCTTATTGGTCATGGTACCTACATTTGCCAGAAGCGTATTCACGACTGCACCAGGGCTTGGGAACGGAATTGTATAAGTATATAGCAGCTTTGTGCTCTTATCGCTAAAATAGTTAAAGGCACCTGTCAGCCTGTTTTGCATCACGGCAAAGTTAAATCCGATGTTGCGGCCCACTCTTTGTTCCCATTGCAGGTCAGGATTTGCGTTCTGGGTAGGACCATATTCAGTTAACCATAATCCTGAAGAAGCATTATAATAAGAGCCCGTGGGGCCATATAACTGAAGCTTCGAATAAGGGTCAATATTTTCCTGGTCACCTGTTTTACCCCAACCTGCATTGATCTTAAACTCGTTCAGCCAGGTAAGATTTTTCATGAAAGATTCATTACTGAGTCTCCATGCAACCGAAACGGAAGGGAAATAACCCCAGGCGTTAGATGGCCCGAATTTCGAAGACCCATCGGCACGTATGCTTGCTGTAAGATAGTAACGCTGATCCCAATCATAAGCAGCTCTTCCAAGATAAGAGATCAGTTGCGACTCATTCCTGGTGGAGTAAGCGTGCTGATATGCCTGGGGAGCAGACTGCAAACTCCAGGCGCCTATATCATCCAGCAGCAGATTGGTTGCAACGGCTCCGCTTCCGTCATAATTAAAATCATTATACTCATATACCGCAATCGCAGATAAGTTGCTTTTGTTCCAATGGTGTTCAAAATTAATATGAATATCCCCCTTCATCGAATTATTGTTGGATGAAGCAATTGCGCCGACATTTGTATTACCAACAAGCGGGAAAACCGGTTCGAAAAACTCGATATGATCATTAAATTTCGAGGAAGAACCTCTTACCCCAATTTTCAAGCCGTGAATAATTTCATAATCGGCAACAGCATTCATTATAGTCAGTTTTTCAATACCCTTATCAGTTTCTTCTGCCTGCTGCTGCACCGGGTTTTGGAGTGCAAAATCTGTATATGCAAAGTATGAGCCGTCAGCATTCTTCACAGGGTATACCGGCGGAGAGCTGTAGGCCTCATAAAAAATATTATAGTCAGTTAAATCTCTGTTTGTGGTTGAATTAATAATTCCCACCTGTAACGTGAGTTTGTCATTAAGCGCCTTCTGCTGAGCGGTAAACCGCAGGCCCAACTGATTACGGCCCGAGTTAATTACCACCCCTTGCTGAGTCAGATAGTTTGCTGAAGCGCGGTAGCTGAATCCTCTTTCTCCACCGGAAATGGAAATATCGTGGTTCGTCGAAAAACCGTTACGGGTCAATGCCTTTTGCCAATCAGTATTGCCTCCATGATCATACCCGGCAATTGCAGTTGCTATGTCACTGCTGCTTGCCCCCTGTGCCGTAAGTAATTTTGTATAGCCTTCCTTCCATTGACTGGCATTGGCCATGGGATATAATTTGGCAACTTTATCAACACTAACAGAACCGTCGTAAGTAACGGTTGTTCTGCCAGACACGCCTTTCTTTGTATTGACTACCAATACACCGTTTGCAGCGCGTGAACCATAGATGGCGCTTGCCGAAGCATCTTTCAAAACGTCAATTGATGCAATGTCATCTGCCGGAATATCAGCAAAAGTATTGGGATCGTCTAAAGGAACACCATCAACAACTATCAATGGAGATTGACCACCAGACAGAGAAGTCACACCCCTCAAGCGAATGGATACGGTTGAATTAGGGTCGCCGCCAGGCACAGTCACTACGACTCCCGGTATTTTACCCTGGAAAAGTTGGGCAGGATTCGATAAGTTTCCATTAGTAAAATCTTTTGCAGCAATCTGTGATACCGCACCTGTTAAGTCTTTTTTACGGGTGGTACCATAACCGGTAACAACCACGTCGCTTAAAGCTTGTGCCACACTTTGAAGGGTTACTGTAACGTCCGACGTTGATGTAATATCAACGATTTGGGGTGTTGATCCGACATAGGTAATTTGAAGCGCTTTGGCGCTGGCCGGAACATTTATCGAAAAAGTTCCGTCGGCTGCTGTTCTTACGCCAATCTTTTGCCCAACAACCGTCACCGAGGCACCCGCCAACGGCGTTCCTGTATCCGAAGAAACTTTACCAGTGATTGTTTTTTGCTGTGCGATTGAGAATAGGCATGATAGCAGAAAAATTCCGCTAAGCAGAAATTTTTTTCTCATAATCAAGAAATTAGATTAAATGTTAATGTTAATGAGCGTGTAATTTACACACATTTGTTAAAAAACCATTACTTTATGTCAATTTTTTTGTAAAATCCGGAGCTCCTGCCTTAACATGCGTGAAGAAATTGTTTTAAACAAATATTTTTTATATAAAATTTCATAAATTAAACCAAAATAAAAATATTCATTGGACTCCTCGCAAAAACCAGCAAGGCTTATACCCTCAACAGGTAAGGTAGTGTTTTCATGAGGTTATGTAGTGCTTTGGTTTATGAGAAAAACAAATCAAGAGAAAAATTTTTGAAAACACCGGGGCATTGAGTATACACAATACAATCGCACCATCCGGTAGAAAGACATTTTTTTTGCCGGCATGGCTGCATGCAGCTTACAATTTTTTAATTCTTATATTTTTAAACCACACATTTTCTCCGTGATCCTGCAGGGAAATCTTACCCGTTTTGAAAGTGCCAAAACCCGGCCACTGCTTAAATTTGCTGATCGCAATCATTTTCGTCCAGGTATCGTTCCATAAGGTAGTGGAAAGCGTATGAACCCCGTTCATATAAAAGTCCAGCCTGCCATTGACGCATTTTATTTCAATATGGTTCCAGTCTCCCTGGGGTTTTGCCGCTTCTTTAGCCGCTAGCAGATCGTATAAATCGCCTGCGCGATGCGTGTAAAGTCTTGCATCATCATGGCCCCTGCGTGTAGGCGTACCATTATCCAATACCTGCATTTCCAGCCCCGTTTCATAAGTAGCATCGTACTTTTTTGGATCTTCATGTATATAGAATATCACCCCGCTATTTCCCTTCGGGCCAATTTTCCAATCCAATTTTAAATCGAAATTTTTGTATTCTTCATTCGTCACCAGGTCGCCGTGCTCGCTATCGGGTAAATTCTTTGCTGCGTCTGCATCGAGGAATAATGCTCCGTCCTCTGTTTTCCATGCCTTGCCGGCAACGTTCCGGCCATAAGTATGCCATCCATTAAATGTCTTTCCGTCGAATAATAATTTCCAGCCTTCTGCTTTTTCATTTTTTGTCAAAGCATTGTCCTGCGAAAAAGCGCTGCTAACGGCGGCCATAAACGCAGTTATTAAAAAAAACTTTTTTAACATCGTAATTTATTTATTAGTTATATGCATGTAAGTTTCTAAAGCCTTTTATTATTATATACCCAGCACTGACCTGATCAGCTTTTCATCTTTTTCTGTTCCCGCAAAATCATCAAAAGCTTTTGCAGTAACCGGTATAATATGATCTTTTATAAAAATTGCGCCTTCCTTTGCTCCGGTTGCCGAATCTTTTAAACAGCACTCCCACTCAAGCACTGCCCATCCGGGATAATCATACGCTGCCAGCTTACTGAACACAGACTTAAAATCAACCTGGCCATCACCCAATGAACGGAAACGGCCCGCCCGGTTGATCCAGCTTTGATAACCTCCATATACACCTTGTTTTCCCGTCGGATTGAATTCTGCATCTTTTACATGAAATGCGCGAATGCGCGAATGATAATTATCAATATACTCCAGGTAATTCAGACATTGCAATACAAAATGCGACGGATCGTATAATAAGCATGCACGTGAATGATGATTCACTTTTTCCAGAAACATTTCATAAGTAATACCATCGTGCAAATCTTCGCCCGGGTGAATTTCGTAACAAACATCTACACCACACTCGTCGAACGTATTCAGAATCGGAAGCCATCTTTTCGCGAGTTCGCTGAATCCTTCATCAACTAATCCCTCCGGCCGCTGTGGCCAGGGATATATGGTGTGCCACATCAATGCGCCGCTAAACGTAGCATGTGCATTCAATCCTAAATTTTGCGAAGCCCTGGCCGCATATTTTAATTGCTGAACCGCCCATTCGGTTCGTGCTTTGGGATTATTCCGGACCGATGCATCGGCAAATCCGTCAAATAAAATATCGTAGGCCGGGTTTACCGCCACCAGCTGCCCCTGCAGATGAGTGGACAGCTCTGTTATTTCCAGCCCTGCCTCATTTACTATTCCTTTGATCTCATCCGCATAGGTTTTGCTTTCCGCAGCCTGCTGCAAATTAATACAGCGGCTGTCCCACGCAGGAATTTGAACACCTGCAAAACCCAAGCCTTTTGCCCATTCACAAATGGATTGTAATGAATTGAATGGCGCCACGTCGCCCATAAATTGGGCAAGAAATATTCCCGGGCCTTTTATTGTTTTCATTTCTTATTAAAAATATTGATATGGGTTTTGAAATTTCATTCCGGCTAATTTCGTCTATGCATTGACGTTATACAACAAAAGCTTTCCATTTTTCATTTGACCGGGAAGATTCCACCACATTATCTATAAACGCCATTCCGCGAACGCCATCCTCTGCCCCGGGAAAATCAAGCATCTCCTTGGTAGGTGCCTTGCCATCGAGCCTGCACATCAGTGTCTCGGCAAAATTGTGATAGATATTTCCAAATGCTTCCAGGTACCCTTCGGGATGGCCCCCGGGGGTTCTGCAATTTTTTGTAGCGAAAGTGCTGAGCGCACTGGTGTAATTGGAGCCCGCTCTCAAAATTTCCATAGGCCGGTCGAGCCATTTTACCAATAATGTATTTGGCTCCTGCTGCTTCCATTCAATACCGCCGGTTTCGCCATATATTTTTATAGTTAAATTATTTTCTTCGCCTGCTGCCACCTGTGTGGCAATTAAAACACCCGAGGCTCCATTATCAAACTGCAATAAAACACCTCCGTCGTCATCCAGGTGCCGTCCCTCCACAACTGTGTTCAGTGATGCACAGAGCTTTGAAACTTTTAATCCCGTTATATATTCGGCAAGATGAGCGGCATGCGTACCTATATCTCCCATTGCACCGGCTTTGCCCGATCTTTTGGGGTCTGTTCTCCATGCAGCCTGCGCATTGCCTTCGCGCTCGGATAATTTGCTTAGCCATCCCTGCGCATATTCTACATAAATTTTCCTGATCTTTCCGAATGTGCCGTGCTTCATCATCTGGCGCGCCTGCTTTACCATCGGATAGCCGGAATAAGTATGGGTTAAACACAATACCAAACCCGTTTCCTCCACTTTCTTTTTTAATTGCTTTGCTTCATCCAGTGTAAAGGTCATTGGCTTTTCTATCACTACATTGAAACCGTTTTCCAAAGCAAGCATTGCAGGAGCGAAGTGAGCAAAGTTGGGCGTAACGATAGTTACAAAATCCATGCGTTTATCTGCGGGAAGCTTTTTTTCTTTCTCCATCATTTCCTCATAAGTAAGATACGTCCGGTCCGGGGGAAGAAATAACATTTCACCGGAAGCCTTTGCAATTTCCGGGTGAATGCTAAGCGCACCGCAAACCAATTCAATAAGCCCGTCCATGTTTGCAGCATGACGGTGAATAGCGCCGATAAATGCATCTTTACCTCCGCCGATCATACCCATTCTTAATTTTCGCATGATTTATTTTTTTATTAAATGTAAAACGATAAATGTTTTTTAAAAAAAATTAAAAAATTTTTTTACTCAAAAGTATTTGTTGTCTTAAAAATAGTACATTTAACCATTGCATTTCTAAACACTTAACAATTCTCGATGAAACTTACTACACGATTGCAGCTTTCCTTTATGATGTTTGCTGAATTTTTTATCTGGGGTGCATGGTTTGTAACACTGGGAACTTTTTTAATAAATAATCTTCAGGCTAACGGAGCGCAAACAAGCACCGTTTTTTCAACCCAGTCATGGGGGGCGATCATAGCGCCATTCATTATAGGCCTGATTGCGGACCGGTATTTCAATGCGGAAAAAATTCTTGGCGTGCTGCACCTTGCCGGCGCTGTCTTACTGTACCAGGTATACAGGATCGGGGCCGTTACGGATGTATATCCCCCGGCAGTATTTTACTATTTATTGATGTACATGATCCTGTACATGCCTACACTGGCGCTGGTAAATTCAATTTCCTTTAACCAGATGAAAGATCCGGAAAAGGAATTTTCAAGCATACGGGTATGGGGAACGATAGGATGGATAGCCGCCGGCTTATTAATAAGCTTCGTTTTTTTATGGGATTCAGAAGCAAATGTAAAAGCAGGTTTGATGAGGGAGACGTTTTTGCTGGCCTCCATTGCATCTGCTGTTTTGGGACTATTTAGTTTTACCTTGCCCAAAACTCCGCCAAAAGTTAGTAAAGACACCAAGGTTACCGTATCGGATATATTAGGCCTGGATGCGTTGAAGTTGTTGAAGAATAAAAACTTTTTAATCTTTTTTATCGCCTCTATACTGATTTGTATTCCTTTGGCATTTTATTATCAATATGCCAATCCTTTTCTTTCCGATATCGGCGTTAGTAACCCTACGGGCAAAATGACGATCGGGCAATGGCTGGAAATACTATTCTTATTATCATTACCTTTATTTTTTAAAAAGTTCGGATTTAAAAAAACAATTTTGCTGGGTATGCTTGCCTGGGCCGTGCGATATGCTTTGTTCGCTTATGGAAACGCCGGAGATTTAAGTTTTATGCTGATTATAGGAATTGCGCTGCATGGCATTTGTTATGATTTCTTTTTTGTATCCGGGCAAATTTATACCAATGCCAAAGCCGGTGAAAAATATAAAAGCGCGGCACAAGGCTTAATCACTTTGGCAACTTATGGAATAGGAATGCTGATAGGGTTTGAAATTGCAGGATTAATTAAGGACACTTATACAGCGGGCAATATAGTTAACTGGAAAATGCTCTGGATCATTCCTTCGGGTATCGCCCTGGTGGTTTTCATTTTGTTTGCGGCCTCATTTAAAGACAAGGTCCAAAAAACTGATCCGGCGACGAAGGAGATACAGGAAGATATTGCAATTAACCCGCTCTAAACAGTTTATTCTGAAATGAAAGTTACAAGAAGAAAAATTCTTAAAAATATCGCGCTTGGAACTTCCGCAATGATAGCTGCACCCGCTGTATCATTTGCAAAAAATTCTAAAGATAATAAAGGGTTTCCGCTGAAATTAAAGGGCAACATCAATCATTCCGTTTCGCGATGGACCTTCGGCTATTTATCATTGGATGATCTCTGCGAAGCCGTAAAAGAAATTGGCTTTAGCGCCATAGATCTGACCAAGCCGGAAGACTGGCCCACCATGCAAAAACATGGTATTTATGCTTCCATGTGTTATACAGCGGGCGATAATAATTTATATAATGGTTTGGACAATCCGCAGTTTCACGAAAAGCTGATAAAAGAATATCTCGATGTAATTCCTGTAATGGCCAGGGCAGGCTATAAAAATCTTATCTGCTTCAGCGGCACCCGTAACGGAATGGATGATGATACGGGAATGAACCATTGCAAAACAGCACTGGAAAAGATTTTGCCATTGGCAGAGAAAAACGGAGTAACCATGATAATGGAATTGCTTAACAGTAAAGTGGATCACAAAGATTATATGTGCAACCATGTGGAATGGGGCGCTGAACTGTGCAAAAGGATCAGCTCTGACAACTTCAGGCTGCTTTTCGACATCTATCATATGCAGATACAGGAGGGGGATATCATCCGGAACATTCGCGACTATCATCAATACATTGCCCACTACCATACCGGCGGTATCCCGGGAAGACACGAGATCAATAATACACAGGAACTGTACTATCCTGCAGTGATGCGGGCAATTGTAGAAACAGGTTTTAAAGGATACGTGGCGCAGGAATTTATGCCCACCTATCCGGATAAATTAGACTCATTGAGAGAGGCAATCCGGATTTGTGATGTATGATGGCACGGATTTTACGAATGGCACGAATTTAATTTGCATTGACAATTCACTATTGGCGGCTGACTACTGACAATTGACAAAAACAGACCTAACATTAAAAAAATAAATAACAAAACCGATGGCAGACAACACTTACGATGCAATTGTAATCGGTTCCGGAATTTCGGGAGGCTGGGCAGCCAAAGAGCTTACTGAAAAGGGACTGAAGACAATTATGCTTGAACGGGGTAAAGACATTGTTCATGTAAAAGACTATGTAAATGCTACAAAAGGCCCGTGGGAATTTCCTCATCGCGGTGGCCGCACACAGCAGATGATAAAAGATCATCCGGTGTTAAAAAGAGATTATCCGTTAAATGAAATGAATCTCGACTGGTGGGCAGATGAACAAAAATGCCCATATACTGAAGTGAAACGTATGGATTGGTTCAGGGGTTATCATGTAGGAGGGCGTTCGCTTTTATGGGGGCGCCAAAGCTATCGCTGGAGCGACCTTCAGTTTGAAGCCAATGCCAAAGATGGCATTGCAATAGACTGGCCGATCCGTTATAAAGATATTGCCCCCTGGTACGATCATGTAGAAAAATTTGCAGGGGTGAGCGGTTCAAAAGAAGGATTGCCCCAGTTGCCGGATGGTCAATTTATGCCACCGATGGAAATGAATTGCGTGGAAAAAGACGTATCTGCGCGGTTCAATGAAAAATACAAAGATCAGCATCGCCGCATGATCATCGGCAGAACCGCCAATATTACTGAACCGCTTCCCGGAAGAACGAATTGCCAATACAGAAATAAATGCTGGCTGGGATGCCCGTTTGGCGCCTATTTCAGCACACAGTCGTCTACCCTTCCGGCGGCGCAGGCTACGGGAAATTTAACCGTTCGCCCGTGGTCTATCGTTACAAAAATTTTATATGATAAAGACACCAAAAAAGCAAAAGGTGTGGAGATTATTGATGCAGAAAACAATCAGACCTATCAATACTTTGCAAAGATCATTTTCTTAAATGCATCCACATTCAACAGCGCGTGGATACTGATGAACTCTGCTACCGACATCTGGCCTGATGGCCTGGGAAGCAGCAGCGGCGAGCTTGGGCATAATATTATGGATCATCATTTGGGCGTGGGCGCTTCAGGAACCATGGAAGGTTATGACGACAAATATTATTACGGAAGACGCGCCAACGGAATTTACATTCCCCAGTACCGGAATATCCTGGGCGATAAAAGAGACTATATCCGCGGTTTCGGCTACCAGGGAGGCGCCGGCCGCCAGGGATGGAGCCGCAGCGTTGCTGAATTAAGTATCGGCGGAGATTTTAAAGATGCATTGGGAGAGCCCGGAGAATGGACCATGGGCATAGGCGGATTTGGCGAAATACTTCCGTATCATGAAAATAAAATGACGCTTGACAAAACTAAAAAAGATGCATGGGGATTGCCGGTAATCGCATTTGATGCCGAGTGGAAAGATAATGAAAGAAAAATGAGGGTGGATATGATGAACGACGCCGTGGAAATGCTGGAAGCCGCCGGAGTAAAAAATGTAACCGGACATGACGGCGATGGCACTATCGGCCGGGGCATACACGAAATGGGAACGGCAAGAATGGGAAATGATCCCAAAACGTCAGTGCTTAATAAATGGAACCAGGTTTGGGATGCGCAAAACGTATTCGTAACCGACGGCTCCTGCATGGCATCATCCAATTGCTGCAACCCGTCATTAACCTACATGGCGCTTACGGCGCGGGCGGCAGATCACGCCGTCAGTGAATTGAAAAAAAGAAATCTCTAATTGTAAAATCAGCTAAAAAAATTAATCAATGAGTGAAGAAAAAAATAAAAAAACAGGTTATTCAAGAAGAAAGTTCTTAAAAGATACCAGCATTACCTCTGCTGCTTTCTTTATCGTTCCGAGGCATGTACTGGGCGGCAAAGGATACCGGGCCCCGAGTGATATGCTTAACATTGCAAGCATTGGGGTTGGCGGTAAAGGCGAAGATGATATTAACCATTTCTACTCAGGCGGAAAAGCCAACATTGCTTTTTTATGTGATGTAGATACAAGGCGCGCTGCCAATTCAGTTAAAAAATTTCCCAAAGCAAAATTTTATAAAGACTGGAGAGAGCTATTGGATAAAGAACATAAAAGCATTGACGCGGTTTCAGTTTCTACCCCTGACCATACCCATGCCGTTGCGGCCTATTCAGCCATGTCACTTGGCAAGCATGTATATGTACAGAAACCATTAACGCATGATGTATTCGAAGCACGCATGTTGACCCGGGCTGCGAAAAGATACAAAGTGGTTACTCAGATGGGCAATCAGGGCGCATCCGGTGATGGGGTAAGAAAGCTGCAGGAATGGTATGATGCCGGATTGATTGGCGATGTGAAGACGGTATATTGCTGGACCAACCGGCCTGTTTGGCCACAAGGTATTGCCAGGCCCACGGCTGCAGCACCCATTCCTCCTGAACTGGACTGGAACTTATGGCTGGGAACCGCTCCCGAGAAAAATTATTTTGACAACCTCGTACCATTTAACTGGAGAGGCTGGTGGGATTATGGCACAGGGGCCCTCGGCGATATGGGTTGTCATATTGTTCAGCCGGCATTTGCAGTATTAGGTCTTGGGTATATCAATTCAGTACAGGCAAGCGTAGGCACTGTATATGTAGGTGAATTCCGCGAAGGTTATTTTCCGGACAGCTGTCCTCCCTCCAGCCATGTGATCATGAAATTTCCTAAAGGATCAAAAACACAGGGCTCCGTGGAAGTGCATTGGATGGATGGCGGAATACAGCCCGAGCGCCCCGATGAATTAGGCCCGAATGAAGTATTTGGCGACGGCGGCAATGGCACCTATTTTATTGGAACAAAAGGCAAGATGATGTGTGGCACTTATGGAGCCAATCCCCAGTTACTTCCAACATCAAGAACAAGCCAGGAGAATATACCGCAGACGTATCCACGCGTTCCGGGAAATGAAGATGGCCACTATACACAATGGGTGGAAGCGGCCATGGCAGGCTATGATAAAATTCCGCTGAGCTCCGATTTCTCACTTGCCGGTCCGCTTACGGAAGCTTTATTAATGTCTAACCTCGCTATAAGAGGATATGATGTGAGAAAGGCAAGAACAGGCGGAGGTTTTGATTATCCCGCACGGTACGCTGAATTGATCTGGGATAATGATAGCATGAAAGTAACCAATGTGGATGAAGTAAATCAATTCATCAGGCGTGATTATCGCGCGGGCTTTGGTGTCAACTACGAAGTATAAATTTTTAAAAAAATTAAAATCATGAACAGAAGAGAAGCAGTTCAATATATTTCACTCCTCGTGGGCGGTACCATCGTAGGGAGCAACTATTTTTTAGCGGGTTGTACCAATCCTGCAGCCAATTCCATGGCATTTACCCCGGATGATGTCAGCTATCTCGATGAAATAGCAGAAACCATTCTGCCTGCCACCAAAACGCCCGGCGCTAAAGCTGCTGAAGTAGGTAAATTCATGACCGTAATGGTAAATGACTGCTATGACGCTGATGACCAGAAAACCTTCCACGAAGGAATGGATAAGCTGAACAAAAGATGTAAAGACAAATACAGCAAATCCTTTATGGACGCTGCGCCGCAGGAGCGCCACGATTTACTGGCAGGACTGGATAAAGAGGTTTCGGATTATCAAAAACAAACTTATGATCACTTTAAAAATCTTACTCCCGATCAGGAAAGTGAAATGACACAAAAAGAAAATCATGATGGCACAAACGACATAAATGCAATGCTGAAAAAAGATCCCAATTATTATTTCAAAATGATGAAAGAGCTTACGTTATTGGGATATTTTACTTCGAAGATCGGATGTACAGAGGCAAGAAGATATGTTGAAACTCCGGGCAGATTCGACGGATGTATTGATTATCACAAAGGCGACAAAGCGTGGGCATAACCCATCCATGAAATATTTTGAGCCGGCTGGTATTTTATCAGCCGGTTTTTATTTCCAGGCAGGCGTTACAGCTAAAGTACTCCTGCACCTGAAAATGGGTTATAAGCGATAACTATTTATTAACGGCATCTTCCATTGCATATTTTCTTGTGTTGGCTTCACGCGCAGGCGTTTTAAGAAAATATTTTAGTTTGTTGAAGGGCTGCTCTATCAATGTCCAGGAAAGCGATGCGACGGCTATGGTAAGCGCCCAGTAAATAAAATAACAGGTAATATCCGAGCTCAAAAATTTTTCGAAGGCAGCTATACTATCTTGGTGAACAGAAAAATATGCAGGAAAGGCCGTACTCAGGTGTTCATAGATGATCGCATATGATTTCCAAAACAACGCAGGCACCAGCAAATGCCACAAGTAAATTCCATAGCTGATTTTACCGAGATACAATACCATTTTGTTTTGAAGAAAATTTCCAAATCGGTTTTTGTATCCGGTAATAGCACCCTCCACAATTTTTACTGAAAAGACTATAAATAAAAACCTGTTGATCACAAAAGAGAGATAGTAGGATTCCGCCATAATAATTCCTATGCTAACCGGAATACCTATATAGAAGAGTAAATTAAAAAGACGCTTAATAAACTGCCGTTCCGCCGCGGTTGCCATGGTATGCTTATAAGCGAGAATGCCGCCTGCTGCAAATGCATCCACACTATATTGCGTAAGAATGTCCTGCGGAACTATATAACCCGGGTGGTAAAAAATAACTTTAAGTACAATAGTGCCGATAATAATTAAAAAGAAGGTCTTCAAAAAGTGTTTCCCGGGT
>CAZVKO010000056.1:0-41010 GCA_964627765.1 uncultured Ginsengibacter sp.
AAAAGTAAGCCCGAAATTATGATTGTACAAAAAAATATAATTGCAGCAGAATTATCTTGCATAATGAAAATAATCAGGAAATTTTATTGTGAACTGTATATGAACGGGCACTAAAAAAGCGGCCCGGTTAAAGGCCACTTCTCAGGCTATGAACTATATGAATTAAAATCAGGCAAGATCAAACCGGTCGAGGTTCATCACTTTGCTCCACGCTGCTATAAAATCTTTCACGAATTTTTCTTTTCCGTCTTCGCAGGCATATACTTCGGCAACCGCCCTTAATTCAGAATTAGAACCAAAAATCAGGTCAGCACGGGTGGCTGTCCATTTTAATTCGCCCGTTGTACGATCATTCCCCTCAAACACTTCTTTTGTATCGTCAATAGCTTTCCATGTGGTGCCCATATCGAGCAGGTTTACGAAGAAGTCATTGGTTAGTGTTTCGGGATTTTTTGTGAGTATGCCATTATTTGAACCATCATAGTTCGTATTCAATACACGCATTCCGCCGATAAGCACAGTCATCTCAGGAGCCGTCAGCGTGAGCAGCTGCGCTTTATCTACCAGCATCTCTTCGGTAGACACCGTCAATCTTGTTTTCAGATAATTCCTGAAACCGTCGGCAAGAGGTTCCAGAAGTTCAAATGATTCAACATCTGTTTGTTCCTGCGAAGCATCCATACGGCCCGGAGTGAATGGAACGGTAACATTAAAACCTCCATTCTTTGCGGCTTTTTCCACAGCGGCGCAACCTGCCAAAACAATAAGATCTGCCAGGGAAACTTTTTTACCATCAGCCTGTACACTGTTAAATTCATTTTGAATGCCTGCCAATGTTGACAAAACTTTTGCAAGCTGAGCCGGGTTGTTTACTTCCCAGTCTTTTTGCGGTGCCAAACGGATACGTGCTCCGTTAGCGCCCCCTCTTTTATCTGAACCGCGGAATGTAGAAGCTGAAGCCCATGCAGCACTGACAAGCTGAGAGATGGTAAGTCCGGAATTCAATATTTTATCTTTTAATGCAGCAATATCCGTTGCATCAATCAATTTATGATTAACTGCCGGAACAGGATCCTGCCATATCAATTCTTCTGACGGTACATCCGGGCCGAGATAACGTGTACGTGGCCCCATGTCGCGATGGGTCAGCTTAAACCAGGCACGGGCGAAGGCATCTGCAAACTCATCGGGGTGCTCATAAAAACGCCTCGAAATTTTTTCATAAGCCGGATCAAACCGTAATGAAAGATCCGTAGTCAACATAGTGGCAGTATGTTGCTTTGATTTATCAAAGGCATCGGGCACCAGCACCTCTGCATTTTTGGCTACCCATTGATGCGCTCCTGCCGGGCTCTTTGTCAACTCCCATTCGCAACCAAAAAGATGTTCAAAAAAATAATTGCTCCATTGGGTAGGCGTTTTAGACCAAATTACTTCGAGGCCGCTTGTAATGGCATCCGGGCCTGCGCCTGAGCCAAAGCTGTTCTGCCAGCCCAGTCCCTGCTGCTCTATTCCCGCTGCTTCCGGTTCGGCACCTACATATTTGCCGGCTTCGGCCGCCCCATGCGTTTTGCCAAAAGTGTGGCCGCCCGCAATCAAGGCAACTGTTTCCTCGTCATTCATGGCCATGCGCTTGAATGTTTCACGAATATCAATGGCTGCAGCAATAGGATCGGGATTGCCATCCGGACCTTCAGGATTCACATAGATCAATCCCATCTGTACAGCAGCGAGCGGATTTTCGAGATTGCGGGAATGTATATCTCCATTCGCATTGTCATCAGAAACTACTACGCCGTTTTTCTTATCTACTCCACCGGGCCCATGCCCGTAACGGATGTCATCACCGAGCCACTTTTTTTCCGAGCCCCAATAAACATCTTCCTGGGGCTCCCATACATCTTCACGTCCGCCGCCAAAACCAAAGGTTTTCAATCCCATCGATTCAATGGCTATGTTGCCAGCGAGGATCATCAAATCGGCCCATGATATTTTACGGCCATATTTTTGTTTGATTGGCCAAAGCAAACGACGGGCTTTGTCAAGACTCACATTATCAGGCCAGCTATTCAACGGGGCAAAGCGTTGCTGTCCTGATCCGGCACCGCCTCGTCCGTCGCCTATGCGGTAGGTGCCTGCGCTATGCCAGGCCATACGAATAAACAGAGGGCCATAATGGCCAAAGTCGGCAGGCCACCATTGCTGCGAATCTGTCATCAATGCATGCAGGTCTTTCTTTACCGCTTCCAGGTCAAGACTTTTAAATTCCGTGGCATAATTAAAATCTTTATCCATTGGGTTGGAGCGTGAGGAATGCTGGCGAAGGATTCCCAGGTTCAGCCGGTTGGGCCACCAGTCGCGATTTCTTGTGCCATTCATGGAACCGTTGTGAAACGGGCATTGGGCAGCCCTGTTTCCATTCAGGTCCGCTCCGTGAGATGTGTTGTTGCTCATATCTTACTGTATTAGATTGTCTGTAATAAAATTATTGTGCGCCGTATAGATAAATTTTATCCAAAGCTACAGGGGTAACGTCAATAAATCTAATTGATTATTTTTATAGATATATAGATGCTATCTATAACCCAAATCATGGCACTTACCACGATAAAATAATTAATGAAACAGCCGCCCGGTCTTTGAATCCGGGTAAAGATCTCTTTATTATTTTTTTATCAGGAGTCTTTTCCAGGCCATTATGCTATTCCGGCAACATTCAGCGGCAAGAATATCCCGGTGTTATATTTGCCATGTATATCCGCTTATATTGATGGTGCCTCCATAAAACTCTGCCCGGCTTAGTGTCTTTCTCAATCAATGCCCCGTTTGCCGGGACCGGTATCGGATAAATCGCCGGTATAAGAAATCCATAGTTGTAATAGTTCATTGCTTATTTTCATCTCTATAGCTTCGCATGGTTTAATGTTATCACTTATAAAATGCACGCGGTTTTTTATAAGTATAGTTACTGCTGTCAACTACGATGCAATAATAAAAACATAAATTTTTCATTACCTTCCGGGATAATAGCATTCTTTAAAAAATAATGTAACCATGTCTCGCCATCAGGATAACTCCCTTAATGAAAGCCGCAGAAGATTCTTAAAATCAGGTATTGCGGGAAGCATTGCTGCTGTATCATTGCCTTCTTTTTCTTTTGCGCAGAAGACGATGGATACTGTGTTTTTGCCTTTTGCACGTGCTCCATTTGACCTGGACGAAATTACCATTGATGAATTGCATGCAGGGTTTATATCCGGTAAGCATACCGTCAGGTCGGTTACTGAAAAATATATTCAGCGGATAAAAGAAATGGATGCCTCCGGTCCTGCTGTCAACAGCGTTATTGAAATCAATCCTGATGCATTAAAAATCGCAGACGGGCTCGATAAGGAATTAAAAGAAAAAGGTCCGCGAAGTTTAATGCATGGCATTCCTGTTTTGATAAAAGATAATATTGATACTGCAGATAATATGGAGACCACTGCAGGTTCCTTCGCATTGGTTGGATCGAGACCTGAAAAAGATTCTTTTATTGTAAAACAATTGCGGGATGCAGGCGCATTGATTTTAGGCAAAACCAATTTGAGCGAATGGGCCAACATGCGTTCTACCCATTCTACCAGCGGATGGAGCGGGCGGGGCGGCCTTACCAAAAATCCCTATGCGCTCGACAGAAATACTTCCGGTTCCAGTTCCGGCTCGGGTGCGGCCACAGCAGCTAATCTTTGTGCTGTTGCCATAGGTACCGAAACGGATGGTTCCATTGTCAGCCCTTCCTCATTAAATGGATTAGTTGGGATAAAGCCTACTGTCGGCCTGGTAAGCCGTGCCGGAATTATCCCCATTTCACATTCGCAGGATACTGCAGGGCCAATGACAAGAACGGTTCGCGATGCAGCCATATTATTGAGCGCTATAGCCGGCGAAGATGAGGAAGATGATGCCACGCAAAATAAGGATCGAAAACAGTATCCTGATTACACAAAGTTTTTAGATAAGGATGGATTGAAAGGCGCCCGTATTGGCGTGCTGAGAAAATATTTTGGATTTCTTCCCGCTGTTGATAAAATAATAAATGATGCGCTGGATATATTAAAACAGAACGGTGCGATATTAGTTGACCCGGTCATAATTGATTCGTTGGGAAAATTTGATGATTCGGAAGGCACTGTATTATCTTATGAATTAAAAGCCGGCATGGCTGCTTACCTGAAACATCGTGGCGCCAATACTCCCTTTCATACGCTGAAAGACCTGATCGATTTCAATGAAAAAAATGCAGATAAGGAAATGCCTTACTTCGGGCAGGAGCTATTTTTAGAAGCGGAAAACAGGGGGCCATTAACAGATAAAGATTATCTCGAGGCTTTGGACAGGAAGTATCGTCTTACACGTGAAGAAGGAATTGATGCCATAATGAACAAACACAATCTTGACGCGATTGTTTCTCCAACAGACAGTCCTGCCTGGGTAACTGACCTTGTTGACGGCGACCATTTTCTCGGCGGAAGTTCGCAATTGGCAGCTGTTGCCGGTTATCCTCATATAACCGTTCCTGCAGGGCAGGTAATGGGTTTGCCTGTTGGTATTTCTTTTTTCGGAAGAGCGTGGAGCGAACCAGCGTTGCTGAAAATCGCCTATGCATTTGAGCAGATTACCAAAGCGCGCAGGCCACCGGAGTTTTTACCAACAGTGAATATAAAATCCTGATCGACCTAAATACATTAAAATGAAACCTTCACTATGCAAAGCATTTTCAATAATGCTGTTCATTTTTTTATTCCCGTTTGTATCGCCTGCACAAGACCGGCTATCCGGAAAAACCTTTGCCACACGTTCTGTGGTGATGGCGCAGCACGGCATGGCATGCACGAGCCACCCGCTGGCAACGCAGACCGCTATTGGCATTTTAAAAAAAGGAGGCAATGCCATCGATGCAGCCATTGCGGCCAATGCCGTATTAGGTGTAACCGATCCCGAAATGAATGGCATCGGGGGTGATCTTTTTGCAATTGTGTATGATGCCAAAACAAAAAAATTGTATGGGCTCAATGCTTCCGGCAGATCGCCGTATGCGCTTACGCCGGATATATTAAAACAAAACGGGAGACAACATATCCCGGTACAGGGGCCATTGCCTGTATCGGTTCCCGGTTGCGTGGATGGATGGTTTCAGCTTCATAACAGGTTTGGAAAATTACCAATGGCAGAAATTCTTGCACCTGCCATCCATTATGCAAGAAACGGTTTTCCGGTTGCAGATGAAGCGGCATTTTATTACAATGATTTAAAAAAATTATACGGGGATGATCCTGGGGTGAAACAGGTTTTTATGGCGAATGGCGATGTGCCCAAAAGGGGAGAGGTATTTAAAAATCCATATCTCGCAAATTCTTTGGAAGAAATTGCAAACGGCGGAAGAGATGTTTTTTATAAAGGTGATATAGCAAAGAAGATAGATGCTTTTATGAAAAAGCGGGGAGGCTATCTTTCTTATAAGGACCTTGCCGATCATACATCGCAATGGGTAGAGCCGGTATCTACTACGTATCGTGGTTATCGTGTATGGGAATTGCCGCCAAACGGGCAGGGTATTGCCGTATTGGAGATGCTGAATATTCTGGAAAATTTTGATTTGAGTAAAATACAATATGGCAGTGCAGAGCATGTTCATCTTTTCACTGAAGCAAAAAGACTGGCCTATGAAGACCGCGCAAAGTATTATGCCGATCCTGATTTTGTAAAGATTCCAACGGATGAACTGATATCAAAAAAATATGGCGCTGAAAGAGCCCGGCTGATTGATAGGAATAAAGCAAATCCGGATTTCAGCGCGGGCGATGAAGCAGCGTTAAAAGGGGGCGAAACAGTGTATCTTACCGTGGCAGATGATGAAGGAAACATGGTGTCGCTGATACAAAGTAATTTCTATGCATTCGGTTCGGGTTTGGTGCCGGACAGCCTTGGCTTCTTTTTGCAAAACCGCGGTTATTTATTTTCGTTGAAAGAAGGGCAGAATAATACATATGCTCCGCATAAGCGCCCCTTTCATACGATCATTCCCGCATTTGTTACAAAGGATGGCGAACCCTACATGAGCTTTGGTGTAATGGGCGGAAGCTTTCAGCCCGAGGGACAGGTGGAAGTGCTGATGAATATGATCGACTTCGGGATGAACATACAGGAAGCAGGGGATGCACCGCGAATAGATCATCAGGGCTCTTCCGAGCCCACAGGGGAGGTAAGCCATGGCATTGGAACCATTTATCTTGAGTCAGGTTTTTCAGAAGAAACTATTCGTGCATTGGAACAAATGGGCTATAAAGTTGCGGCCGGCACGCCGGGAAATTTCGGAGGTTATCAAGGCATCAGATTTGATGCAAAGCAACAGGTATATCATGGGGCATCGGATCCGCGCAAGGATGGAATGGCGGCGGGGTATTAGATTCAAAAGCTGCACCGGGTTGAACCGGTTATACTAATACTTATTTTTTCTTTATCCTGTCCTTCACATAAGTGATCTTTGTTTTTTTATGCGGAGTGGGATGACCCCCGGCATCTACATTTACAAATACCATTTTATCAATGGTTAAAATTTTCTCGTGGGTTAGTTTGTTTCTTACTTCGCATTTCACGGTTAAAGAGGTGGTGCCGAAATGAGTTGCTATTATACCGATCTCGATTATATCGCCCTGCTTCGGTGCAGAAATAAAATTTATCTCTGAAATGAACTTGGTTACCACATGAGGATTCTCCAATTGAATGATGGCATAGAGTGCCGCTTCTTCATCTATCCATTGTAATAGCTTTCCCCCGAATAATGTTTGATTAGGATTCAGGTCTTCCGGCTTTACCCATTTACGGGTATGAAAATTCATTTCAGATTCCATAAATTTTTTTTATTGTAAATAAAAAAGCATGCATCCTTTTGTTCAAAGATAACTGATAAAAATCCGCAAGGCTCCTGCATGAAATTATTGCAAGAATCAGAGAAGTATTTCTGATTGACAAATAGTTTTTATTTTCATTTTTTATCAACTGCCAATAAAATACACAATATGAAAATATCCGCTGCAATGAAAAGCGCATTCAATCATCTGGAATCAACTGTACAAACCAATGATTCCGTAAAGCAGGTTTCCATACCGCCTAAATCTACCGGCCGGGGCTCTTCCGTTAACGGCGGCGAGTTGCTGCTTTTGTCACTGGCCACCTGCTTCTGCAATGATATTTACCGGGAAGCTGCAAAACGAAACATTAATGTACACAATGTAGAGGTAACTGTAACCGGCGATTTTGGTGCGGAAGGTGAACCCGGTTCAAATTTCCGGTATAAGGCCAATGTAGATGCAGATGCGTCGCCTGAAGAAATCAAAGCGCTGATAGAGCATACAGATAAAGTTGCGGAGATTCACAACACCCTGCGAAAAGGCGTCGCCGTCAGCATTGAATAATGTTGGTATATTGCACAGGCTAACTTTTGCGGAAGCGCTCCGCAAAAGAAATTTTTACCTTGCTTTATGAGCGTGCCATCAAATGTCATTAAAGATTATATCAACAATATTTACCTCTACACTTTTCATACAGCATATATCTGCCCAGCGTGAACATGCAGACAGCGCCGGTCCAAAATGGACGGCACATTTTCAGACGACCGCGATAGCGCAACGTCACCTGGCATTTAAGGCATTGTACAGCGGTGAAAATTCTTTGGCAGATACGGCAGAGCCAACGGCAACCAGCCTTACGGCAACATTGTTTCTTGGCAGAAAGCTCTGGAAGGGCGCTGCTTTTTATTTTAACCCTGAAGTATCCGGCGGCAAAGGGCTCAGCTTTGCAAAAGGTGTTGCCGGAGCGCTGAATGGTGAAACCTATCGTGTTGGCGAAGTGGCTCCGCAAGTGTTTGTGGCACGCGCCTTTCTTCAGCAGAAATTTGCGTTGGGAAATGCTTCCTTTACAGAAATACCGGATGATGTAAACCAGGTGGCGGATAAAGTGCCGGAGAGCCGTATCGTTATCACGGCCGGAAAATTTGCTATTGCAGATTTTTACGATGATAATACCTACAGCAAAGATCCGCGCACCCAGTTTTTCAACTGGAGCTTATGGGCCAATGGTGCATGGGATTATCCCGCTAATACCCGGGGATATACCTATGGCTGGGTTACTGAATTGATAAAGCCCCGGTGGGCTATTCGCCTTTCCAGTGTGGCGGTGCCACGCATTGCCAATTACCACCTCATGGAATATACGACCAGGGCGCATTCTGAAACTTTTGAATTTGAACATCATATTAATTTTAATAGCCGCCCGGGTACTGTCCGGTTCATTGTAAGTAATACTGCATCGCAGGCCCCTTCCTACCAGGAGGGCTTAAAAGCCGTTGCCGACAAGGATACCTTTTTACTAAATGTAATAGAGGGCGAGGAGGAACATAAATCATACGGAGGAAAAAAATTCACTTTGGGCTTAAATATAGAGCAGCAGGTATCTGATGATATTGGTTTTTTCAGCCGGCTGGGCTGGAACGACGGAGAATACGCCAGCTGGGCATTTACGGAAATTGACCGCACTATTACTGCAGGTATATCAATAAAAGGAGCTTCCTGGAAGCGCAATGATGATGTAGTCGGAATTGCATGTGCTGATAATGGCATTTCAAAAGATCACCGTACCTACCTGGCATCCGGCGGCTATGGATTTATAATCGGAGATGGCAAACTACACTACGGGCATGAAGTAATTGCTGAAACCTATTACAATGCAAGGCTTACCCGTTTTTTCTGGCTTACGCTCGATTACCAGTTTGTCAATAATCCCGCCTATAACAAAGACAGGGGGCCGGTGCATGTTTTTGCATTAAGAGCGCATGTGCAAATCTGATTGCTTAATGTCTTATTGGAAAATTGACTTGTGTAATTTTTGTTTTTCGAAAAGTAACCGATTATACTTTCTATGCAAGGATAGTGTTATGCACGAGTTGCCTCATGTATTGCAGGCTTATACGGGTAGCAAAATCTATTTCTTCAATGCCGGCAACCTGATGATGCCTGTAAACCGGTAAACAATATTCTGAAGTAAGGTATCCCTGGTAATTTATATTATGCAGTTCCTCAATAAATGCAGGATAGTTGATCAGGTTGCCCGATGAAGGAGAAGGTTCCTGTATTATCTTTCCGTTTTCATCCCGGGTAAAATTCCACGCGCCATAATGCGTATGCACCAAATAGCTGCCGCATTTTTGAATAGCTTCATGAATGTATTCGTTACTCTGCCGTTCATAAAACAAGGGGGCATCTATACAAAGCTTTACATTGCTGCGGTTTATTTCCTGCATCATGGTCAATGTATCTTCATATCCTTTACTTAATACCGGGGCATGATTTTGGAGCGCAAGTGTGATGCCCATATCTGCGGCTATATCCGCTATCTCCCTGATGCCGGTTACGCAACGGTTCCATCTGCGCAACTCCTGTACTGATAACCGTTTGTAATAATTGCCTCTTTCGAACGGTGCGTATTCGGCAATTTCTTCTTCATCATTGATGATGCCCGGCCACGCGGCAAAAATCTTTACCATATTTATATCCAGGTCTTTTGCAAGCTGCAGCACCTGCAGCATCATTGCCAGGTTATTTTCCCTTTCTTCCATGTAACGCCCGGCAAAGTTTGACATACTTTCCACTGCGCACAGCGCAATGTTTTCATCTGCTGCAATACTTTTAATTCTGCTCCGGTATGCCTTTGTAAGATCCAATGGAGAAGCAACAGGCCGTTTGGTTTCAATAGCCAATGCATCAAATCCAAGTTCTTTGGCTTTGTATATCTGTTGCTCAAGCGATAAGGCGTTGCCTTTATAGAACAAGCCGCCATAGGTAACCGTTAATAATGCAAATTTCATTTTGATATTAATTGTTATTGGTTGTCTGGAATAAACCTAAGTTATTATGGAACTCCGGTACCGGGTAACTGTAACTTATTTTGCAAAATAATTCCGACGGCAAAGATGGGAAAATTTATACGTTTGCCGGCATCCATTCAGGTTTTGTTTTTTAATATGCAGCAAAACCCATACTAAAATATCAGTGAAGCTTCTTTCAGTTTTTGTAATTGTTGTAAGGTGTAAAATGAAAGAATAAAAAGGCGAAAGCACTATACAGGCAAATCCACTTTACGGTTGGGATAAAATGAAATAAACTACCTGGAAATATTTGCCGATGGCGACATGCCGTATTTGCCGTGCGATCTTTGTGCGGAAAATCGTGGGAAACGTTTTATCATCACTTTTGCATACTTGCTCAAAAATTGATATGTCTTTTGAAAAGTGGTAGGCGGCAATGTTATGTAGTGCATGTGGTTAAGGTATTTCCTGGTTTCGCCGCATTTGAGATATACTATAATAACATCTTTACGCCAGGTAGCTTTTTTGATTTCTTCCTCAACCCATAACGTAATGCGTTGGTTTTTTTCAGCATAAATCTCAAGATTCTTTCCTTGAATAACGATATTATCAAAATTGACATGATTAATATTCCAACCCATAGGATAGCGCGTTTAAATTAATAACGCGTTTGGCCCGGTTCAAGTATGTGATGGGAATATTTATCTGCCGCCGGATTTGACTCCCGGTTACATGCTGTATATCGAAATTTCGCGAGGTGTTATAAGCATAATCATTTCATTATCAATATAAAAGGATACCGGTTTTGAAATTCGGATCATGATAAAAATGTAGAAATTATTTTTAATGATTTTAAATGAGTCGGCACCGCCGAAAATAAGGAATGCCGGCGTCATATTTTTTACACCGCAAAACTATCATGGAGCCGGCGCTGAAAAAATACAGTATTTATTGTATCGCATTTATTTCCGGGAGGGCTGCCTGTTTTATATTATTAGTGCGTAACTTTAAGGAGAAACCTGCTTATCCAAAAAAGATGTTTAGAAATGCCGTACTCTTCCTGCTCATCTTTCTATTCAGTTATAATATTGTTGCTGCCCAAACAAAAACGATTGAAAGATTAAAGCACGTTTTCGCTATCGCACCCACACCTGCGCAAAAATTAGACGCGGCGCTTGCTATTTGTGAACAATCCCATTCATTGAGTACAGATACGCTCAGCCGCTATGCATCTTTATCAAAAGCACTGGCTATGCAAGTGGGCGACCGTGAGAAAGAAGCGATTGCCAATACATTTATAGAAGAATGTCTTGAAAAACTGAAAGCCCTGAGAGAAAACGAATTGCCACAGATCATTTTTATGGATATTGAAATGCCCCTCATCAATGGCATTGATGCGATATCCATTGCTTCGTCGAAGTATCCCGGCATATCATTTATTGCCCTTACCGTTTTTGACGATGATGATAAAATATTTGAAGCAATAAGGGCAGGCGCCTGCGGATACCTGCTTAAGCATGAGGAACATGAAGTGCTTAAAAATGCAGTAGCAGATGTGTTGGAGCATGCCGGCGCTCCCATGAGCCCTGCTATTGCAAGAAAAACGCTGCAGTTATTGAGTAAGTCCCGGCAGCCCGGAAAACAATCTGCGGCATCCATGCCGGAGCACCTCACCTTGCGCGAAAAGGAGATACTTCGGTATGTGGTGGGCGGATGGGACGCCAAGAGGATTTCTGCCAGGCTGGATATCAGCGTGCTCACCTTGCGAAAGCACATAGAACACATGTATGATAAGCTGCATGTACAGTCAAAAGCCGAAATTATTACTATGACTTACAAAAATCAGTGGGTCAGATAAACCTTCTTTATTTCCGACAGCATTTCTTAATTGAAAAGCAACAGGTGTAATAAAATCATTATATATTCAGAAACTGGCATCTCATTTGCATTCGGTGTGCTATCTGTTAAACTCTAAATCGCAAGTCCAAATGAGAGATCTGAAAGACGCCTTTAGCATAGCTTTTTTTACAGCCATTTTTTTTACCGTAGTAATAGGTTTGATATACCTGGTTATGTTGTTAATTTAAGATATCGCCAGATGTCCGTTTTGCTTAACCATAATTGTTATATATCTTTTTTAATATCCTCATCCCGGCTAATCATACCCATAGCCAATTGTTTAAGTGTTTTCATTTAAGTATCCTGTCAAAAAAAACAGGTGATCAATCCAGGTAACACTGATATCATAGTCCCTCCTGACCAGCATCATCTCTGCGGGTAAGTGGTGTCATAAGTAGTACGACGCAGCCTGAATATTTTAGCTGTAAATTCAAACTTATGATTCAAAACAGCACGAGGGAGGAACTGTTTATATCAGAAGACGTACCCTGCATTTTTGTGATGATCCCCTATGAACCCTGCATGAAAAGCAAAAGTAGCTTTGATGCAGTAGTAAATAAGGCAATAAGCAAAGCGGAAAAAGAGCTGTCACAAACCTATAAAGGTGACAACACAAAGCTGGTAATTGATAAGCTGCATCGCCTGCTGCAGTCTATCGATCATGAAACGCATCACAAGAGCATGTCTATACTGGTATCCCCGCTCACAGAAAAGGTATTTTACTTTGACTACGAACCCGTGGAATGGAGCCGTTACAAAATGAATTGATACGGTATTTTTTGGAGCCGGGATAGAAATAAAAGTGCGCACAATGCCGGTGCCATTCAAAGGAAAATAATCCTCAGATATTTCCTTTCCTTAATTCTTCAATAGCGTGGTTGGCGGCTCTCGCGGTTATGGCCATAAAGGTAAGGGAAGGATTTTGGGTGCTCACAGATGTCATGCAGGCGCCATCGGTAACGAATACATTACTGCAGTTGTGAAAGGCATTCCACTTGTCAAGCAATGACGTTTTTGGGTCTTTACCCATTCTGCATCCGCCCATTTCATGAATGTCCAGACCCGGCGCCTGGTGGCTGTCGTTGGGCTGTATGTTTTTACAACCTGCTTTGTCAAACATTTCTGAAACGGTGTTGAAAAAGTCGTTCATACTTTTCACATCATTATCGTCATAGTCAACCGAAGTAATCAGTTGCGGCATGCCCCATTCATCTTTCATATCCCTGCTGAGCCTTACATGATTGGATTCTTTTGGAATCGTTTCTCCCTGCATCATCACGCTTACATACCAGTCGCCTGCTTCAGATAAAGCATCTTTATATGCCCCGCCTATTTCATTAGCATAGCCAAAGCCCCTTCCTGCTCCGAAGAATACCATATACCCACGCAGAAAGTCAGCTTCCTGCTTATGCACATTTCTGAAATTGGGCATCATAGGCTGAGTGGGCCTGCGGCCAAAATAATATTTATCCAATGGCCCGTCGTACGATGCATTCACGGTGCCGCGGTAGTTTTGAAAGGCAATATATTTTCCCAGCAACCCATTGTCATTTCCGAACCCGTTGGGAAAACGCCGGGAGGTTGAGTTAAGCAAAATCAAATTGGTATTAAGACAGGCAGCATTTACGAAAATGATCCGTGCAAAATATTGCGTTGATTTTTTTGTTAAACGATCCACCACATTCACGCCAATGGCCTTTCCTTTTTTTTCATCATATATCAGCGAGTATACCACGCTATCGGGCCTTATAGTTAAGTTGCCCGTTTTCATCGCCCAGGGTAATGTAGAAGAATTAGAACTGAAATAACCGCCAAAAGGACATCCGCGCTCGCACTTGTCTCTTGCCTGGCATTGATTTCGGTTCTGCTCTATATGAATTTCTCTGGGCTGCGTTAAATGGGCACAACGCCCCTGCACCACGAAGCGATCTTTATAGCCGGCGTTTATCTTTTGACTAATATCTTTTTCAGCACAATTCATTTCCCATGGCGGCAGAAATTCGCCATCGGGCAGTGTATCCAGTCCATCCATGTTACCGCTGATGCCCGCAAACTTCTCTACATACGAATACCATGGCGCAAGGTCTTCATACCGTATGGGCCAGTCCACCGCAAAGCCATCGCGGGCGGGTCCTTCAAAATCATATTTACTCCATCGTTGTGTTTGCCTTGCCCATAGCAGGCTTTTGCCGCCTACCTGGTATCCGCGTATCCAGTCGAAAGGTTTTTCCTGTATGTAAGGATGTTCTGTATCCTTTACAAAAAAGTGCTCGGTAGCTTCGCTGAATGCATAGCACCTGCTTACTACCGGATTTTCTTTGGTAACATGCAATGGCATTTCAAGCCGGTGCGGAAACTCCCATGGTCCCATAGTAGCCGTGGGATAGTCTTTCAGGTGAACTACATTTCTGCCACGTTCCAGCACCAGTGTTTTCAGACCCTGCACGCAAAATTCCCTGGCAGCCCATCCGCCACTGATGCCGCTGCCGATTACAATGGCGTCAAACGTATTGTGATCTTTTCCCTTTGAATTTACATACAGCGAATCGGGTGGTGGCATCGTGCTCTTTTTTAAATGTAAGTATGCAGCTGAAGAATGTTTCGCTAATATACGGAACAAAGTAATTGCAGGAATTTAAAAACGAAGCTTCTTATGAATACCCATTAACGCTATACAACGCTATACAACTTTTCATTGTCACGTGAAGAAATAATGTATGCATGAAAAAGTTTTTATTGATTATGCCCCTGCTTTTTTTGTCTGTAGCCTGCAAAAAAGAGAAGGCGGGTGTTTTTGTAAGAATACAAAATGTATCCGGAAGTTCATTTGCCGATATACAGGCAGGCAATACTTCTTTTGGAAGCATTCATTCTTCGGTTATGAGCAGTTATAAGTTGATTACTAACCCTGTTTATGCAGCAGGATGTACCGTGGTTCTGAACGACAGTAGCTTTTATATTGGCTATGGAGTTTGCGGCACGCCGCTACCTGCTCCATTCGATGACGGTAAGTATACTTTCATTATTAAAAAATCTGTATCACTGCCGGGTTATTATGATGTGGATTTAAAAAAGAATAGTAATAAAAGAATAGTAATAAGCAGCATCTTCAGTCTAACAATTTCCAGGGTAAAATGAACCCTGCTTATCTTCCTGTGTATTCTTCACTTTTTTTAATAGCAGATAAGATCCCTTTGCAAAAAAAATTTGTGTAGTCAAATAACTACATATATATTTGTAGTCAAATAGCTACATAATGAATTTAAGAAGGGATGTATTCCAGGCCATAGCCGACCCTACCAGAAGGGCCATATTGCTGTTGGTGGCTTCGCAATCCATGACCGCCGGCGCCATTGCATCCAACTTTGATACGGCAAGGCCCACCGTTTCAAAGCATTTGCAAATACTCACGGAATGTGAGCTGCTGAAGCAGGAGCCAAGCGGGCGGGAGATATATTATCATTTTAATCTCAAAAAAATGAAAGAAATAGCAGATTTTATTGAGCCCTTCCGCAATATGTGGGAGAACAGGTTTAATAAGCTGGAAAGCGTAATGAAGAAATATAAATCCAAGAAATAAATGTTATGAATAAGGGTATCAAAATCGTTCTTTACCCCGTAAAGGACATCACACAGGCAACGGCGCTGTTTCGGAAATTTTTAGGAGTGGATCCGTATGCGGAGCAGCCTTATTACGCAGGCTTTAAGGTAAATGACCAGGATATTGGATTAGTGCCCCATAACCCTGAAGGCGGGATAGCGGCATTTTATCATGTTGACAATATTAAAGACAGTTTGCAAATTCTTATTGACGGGGGCGCCCACATCATCCAGGATATAAAAAATGTGGGAGGGGGAAGACAGATAGCGAGTGTAAGAGATAAAGATGCCAATATTATCGGGCTTGTTCAGGATTAATTAAAAAAAAGATAATGGAACAAAAAACAAAAGTGAATGCCGAAGAAGGCAAACACGATATGATAATAACGAGAGAATTTGATTTACCGGTAGCATTACTTTTCAAAGCCTACGAGGAAGCGGAACTGCTGGAGCAATGGATGGGAACAAAAGTAGTAAAGCTCGAAAGCCGCAGGCACGGGAGCTATGAATTTGAAACAAGCGACCCTAAAGGCAATGTAACATTCCGCGCCAGCGGAGTCATTCATGAATTTATCCCGGTCAAAAAAATTACGCGCACTTTTGAAATGAATAATGCACCATTTGGGGTGCAGCTGGAAGTATACCAGTTTGAAAAACTCACTGACGATACCAGCAAACTTACGATGCATGTAATATATGAATCAGTTGAGCAGCGGGACCAGTTACTGAAATTGCCTTTTGCACAAGGGTTGAACTGGGCCCATACCAGGTTAGAGGAAACCCTTCAAAAGTTAAAATGATATACTATGTCAAAGACAAACCTGCCTGCCGGCAAAGCAGGTAAAATCATTTACTGGATTGCCACTGCCTGGCTGGCCTTGGGAATGGTCTCAACAGGATTGGTGCAATTATTTAAAGCAAAGCAAGGTCAGGGCGGCGCTGATATGATCAGTCATTTGGGCTATCCTGCTTACCTGCTCACCCTATTGGGTATTTGGAAAGTTTTAGGAGTTATTGCGATACTGGTTCCCAAATTTTATTTGCTGAAAGAATGGGCCTATGCAGGATTTTTCTTTGTAATGTCAGGAGCTATATTTTCCCATCTGGCTGTAAGAGATCCAGTAAGTAAAATAATTCCTTCCTTGTTATTGCTCGTACTTACCGTAATATCGTGGTATTTCAGACCCGCTGGCAGAAAAATTGCTATGGTAATTAATAAATGAATTGTATACAGCCCCGATGAGCCCAGACAAAGAAATAACAGAACCGGATAATACGGCAGTACGAACGGCTTTATGGAGGGCACTCCACATGCAGGTGGATGCAAAGCCTCATATAATTGAAGATGAGATCGGGTTAAAATTAGCGGCGCCCGTTAATGATTGGCAGCAACGTCCTGATATGAAATTCACCAAACGTCTCCGTGCTTCTATTGTGGCCCGGGCGCGTTTTGTTGAAGACCTGGTTATTGAAGAAAGCAAAAAGGAAATTTCCCAATATGTTATTCTCGGTGCAGGGCTTGATACTTTTATCCAGCGCAGGGCAGACATTGCTTCCAGGATGCAGGTATTTGAAATTGACAGACCTGCTACTCTTGCCTGGAAACAACAACGATTAACCGAACTTGGTTTTGGCATGCCGGAATACCTGCATTTTGTACCGGTCAATTTCGAGGCATCCTCCTGGTGGAAAGAATTGTCAAAAGCAGGATTTGATAACAACCAGCCTGCTTTGGTTGCCTGCACCGGCGTTAGTCTGTATCTTACAAGAGAAGCTATTGTTGCTACGCTAAATAAAATTGCAACATTCACAACCGGCTCAAAACTGGCTATGACATTTTATCTGCCAACAGAACTTCTCGATGAGGAAGATAAGCCTGTGCAGGAAATAGCCATGAAAGGCGCCGCCGGGGCAGGAACTCCTATGATAAGTTTTTTTACACCAGGAGAAATACTGACATTGGCCCGTGAAGCCGGTTTTAAAGAAGCAAAAACTATATCAACACAGGATATGGAACAATATTTTACAAACAGAACCGACGGTCTTTTGCCTGCAAGCGGCGAAGTATTTTTACTGGCAGCCACTTAAACAAAACCTGAAACAGTATGGAGACGAATCCCAAAGTTGATTTCTTTTTTGAGAAAGATGGAAAATGGCATAAGGAATTTAAACAATTAAGAATGATTATTCTGGATTGCGGATTAAATGAAGAATTGAAATGGGGGCAGGCGTGTTACTCTTATCACGGCAGCAATATTGTTTTGATACATGGATTTAAAGAGTACTGCGCGGTTTTGTTTTTTAAAGGCGCGTTGCTAAATGACCCGGAGGGTATTCTCATTCAGCAAACAGAGAATGTGCAATCGGCACGACAGGCAAGATTTACCAATGTGAAGGAAATTGTGAAGCTGGAACCCGTGCTGAAGGCCTACATTTATGAAGCGATGGAAGCAGAAAAGGCCGGTTTGAAAGTAAAGCTGAAAAAGACTTCTGATTTTAAAGTGCCGGAAGAATTTCAAAAGAAATTAAATAAGAGCATTGCACTGAAAAAAGCATTTGATGCATTAACGCCCGGGCGGCAAAGACAATACCTTTTTTATTTTTCACAACCTAAACAATCCAAAACGAGAGAGGCAAGAGTGGAGAAATATTTGCAGCAGATTCTCGAAGGGAAAGGATTAAATGATTAAAACTTTACAAATACCTATATGAGTAACGTAAGAAACAATAAAAATAAATTATCGGAAGAACAGCATAATGAGTTGCTCAAAACCCTGAAGACACGTTTTGAAAAAAACGTCCACCGGCATAAAAATATTGAATGGGATAAAATACAGGCAAAGCTTTTGAGCAATACCGAAAAGCTATGGTCACTTAATGAAATGGAAACCACAGGTGGTGAGCCGGATGTGGTGGATTATGATAAAACGACAGGCGAATATATTTTTTATGATTGCTCAGCAGAAAGCCCTAAGGGACGCAGAAATCTTTGTTATGACCGTGAGGCGCTCGATGCAAGAAAAGAGCATAAGCCGGCGAATAGCGCGCTTGATATGGCCGCCGAAATGGGTATTGAAATATTGACAGAAGAACAATACCGGCAGTTACAAAAGGCTGGTACGTTCGATCTTAAAACCTCGAGCTGGGTGAAGACGCCTGGCAATATCAGGAAACTGGGCGGAGCTATTTTTTGTGACAGGCGTTATGATGCTGTTTTTGTTTATCACAATGGAGCGGAATCTTACTATTCAGCACGGGGGTTCCGTGGTTTGCTAAGGGTTTGAATCAATTAATTCACCTATTACCACCACCGGGGGAATAATAACCATCAGCAAAAATGGTTAAAAAGGTAAACGTGCGAAGGGAAAAAACAAAAGATCAGCCTCCGTTCTTAATCAGCAATTTTTAACTTCGTATATGCATGACAGTTATATAAAGATAAAATACTAAAATATAACGGATAAGGGTAAACGAAAAAATGTATAAAATCACTATAAAATAAGGATTTAAAAACAATTATAAAAAAAATTATTTTTTAAAAAACTTTCCAAAAAGCTTGCATTTTCCAAAACCGGCTATTAGCTTAAAGGCGCAATTTGATTAAAAACAACAGCCAAAGGTTTGTATGAGAAAATTAAACCTCTTCCTCATAAATTCCTGGTGGGACAGCACAAGACTATTTTGCACCTTTCCAAGAAGGGCCTTAAGCTCATCGCCTGCGCCTTTATCAGGCTGCCGGTCTGCAGTGTTACGTTCTATGGATGGTCATGATTCTCCCCATCCCGGCATTTTGCACCATATCGCTGCTGAATTAATCAAAGAGCCTTTTCAATTTTCTACCGGTATGCTGTTGGAAATAAATTTTTCAATACACGCCAGGAATATACCTGCCGGGTCCGCCGCTACATCCAAAACGGAATTATAGGTAACCCGGGAATGCTGTGTGGTTGTTTTTGATAAGACTTAATGCAACACACCTTTTATTGCCAACCCGTTAGCACCGCCTTAACGATCCCTCCCTGTAAAAAGAAATAAGCATTTTTTTCACCGGCAGCAAGATGATAATACTTGTATTGCCGCAATCAGAACCCCTGAATGTTAAAATCTGTTTTTATACCGATCGTATTTCTTGGAACCTGCCTGTATTGCGATGCACAGGATAATTCAGGCGCAATCGATAAGATTACAGATTTTCCCAACAAGCTTTTTTCTGTAATTGATAAGAAAACAAAAAAGCTGGATGAAGAGTTAGACAGGCAAACTGAAAAGTACGTCAGGAAATTAGAAAAGCAGGAAAAAAGGCTCAAAGCCCGCTTATACAAAGCAGATTCATCGAAAGCGGCTCAGTTATTTGCCGGTGATCCCGAAGCGCAATATGAAAAGCTTATTCAAAAAATAAAGAATGAAGGAAGTTCAGATGTTCATTCAATGGGAGCAGAATATCTGCCTTATGCCGATTCATTAAATGTTTCGCTTGCCTTTCTGAATAAAAATTATCAATTGCTCGGAAACAGTAAGATGGTTCCCGCAGACATTGAAAATACACTGGCACAGGTAAAGCAATTGCAGGCAAAGCTGCTGGATGCCGATGCCATTAAAGCATATATCCAGCAAAGGAAGGAGCAAATAAAACAATACTTGTCCGGCGAAGCCACAATGCCTCCCGGAACTACGGGGTTTCTTAGTAATTATAATAAGCAATTATATTACTATGGACAGGAGATCAGGGAATATCGCGAAATGTTCAATGACCCGGATAAGATGCTGAAAAAAGCATTGGAAGTATTGAATAAGATCCCTGCCTTTGCTGATTTCATGAAACGTAATTCATTTCTTGCCGGGCTTTTCACTATCCCTGGTAATTATGGTTCGCCCGACGCACTCATTGGCATGCAAACCCGCGACCAGGTGCTTGCATTGATTCAAAGCCGGATCAGCTCCGGCGGCCCGAATGCTGCTGCTGCTTTGCAGGCTAACCTTCAGGCCGCAACAAGTGATATCCAGAACATTCAAAATAAGATCAGGGCCCTCGGTGCAGGTAACGGCAATATGGACATGCCTGATTTTAAACCCAACCAGCAAAAGACAAAAAGCTTTTTCAAACGACTCGAATATGGAACCAATTTACAGACAACACATGCAGCTTATTATTTCCCGACAACCACTGACGTCGGTTTTTCAATAGGGTATAAGCTGAATGACAGGAACACTATTGGCCTGGGAGGAAGTTATAAGATCGGATGGGGTAAAGACATACAGCATGTTGATGTCAGCTCACAGGGAGCATCTGTTCGCAGCTTTATAGACATACAGGCAAAGAAAAGCTTTTATCTGAGTGGCGGGTTCGAATATAACTATCAGCCGGCCACCGGGCAAAATATTACCAATTTAAATACCTGGCAGCAGAGCGGCCTGATAGGCCTCAGCAAAATTGTTTCCATGAAAACGAAAATATTTAAAAAGACAAAGATTCAGATCCTGTGGGACTTTTTGAGCTATGACCAGGTGCCGAGGGGCCAACCGCTAAAGCTTAGAGCCGGATATAATTTTTAAAACTGAAAATTCAGCAAAGCAAATGAATACAGGAAAAATCATTTATCTATTGGTTGGCATGCTGTTGATGCAGCCATTTTGTAAAGGGCAAACGCCAACATATCCATGGTCCCAGGTAGACCAGAGCTATACACCGCCATCGCCAAATGAGCAGGCATTTGAATCGTACGGCAATGAGCCTGTTGCAATGTACACAGGAATGCCTGTCATAAACATCCCGATTTACACTGTTAAATGCGGCTCACTTACAGTTCCCATCTCGCTGAGCTATAACTACAATGGCTTTAATCCCCTGCAGGATGCCGGGTGGGTGGGGCTGGGATGGAATATTAATGCAGGCGGCGCCATCAGCAGAATGGTAGAAGGAAAAGTAGATTCTTCGCAGGATGCCGGGTACAATTATGGCGATTACAGCCTGACAGATTCGCTCTTTCACGGGCCGCCATTGGACAGCTTCCTGCAAAGAGCCTATAATCTGAATCTTTATTACACACACAAATCTTATGATATGGCGCCGGATATATTCGATGCCGAATTCAATGGTTATTCCTGTAAATTTTTTAGAGTTAAGAATAAATCGTATTTGCTTTCATACGATAAACAGTTTAAAGTAGACTACGTAATTAAGGATATTAACGACGGGGATTATTATATTTTTGGGTACAACATTACCACCGATGATGGTACCCAATATTTTTTTAATGCTACGGAATCAACAAGCTCCTATTTATACGGGGGCAATGATTCGGTACTTCAAACATATACATCCTCCTGGTTGCTGACACAAATAATTTCAGCCGATACTAAGGATACAGTATACTTCAACTATTCGCAGTACTCATGGCAGCAGGCACAAGCATCCTATCAATCATCTTACACAATGACGATGGGAACGCAGGGAAATATGGGATACGACCCTACTTCTTACAAGGTTAGCCCTTCGATTACAACCGACGTATTACAATCTATTACCTGCAGAAACAGCCGGGTTGCATTTATACCGGATGGCTCATCCAGAACAGATGTAGTGGGAAGCTATCCAAGGCTAAAGGAAATCGATGTTATTGACAGCTTAACCGGCACCACCGTAAAGAAAAACACATTTGGCTATGAGTATTTCGGGCAGAGGGTTTCAAATCCTGCATTGTATGAAAGGCTTGCATTAAAACGCTTCAATACGGTAAACCCGCAGCTTAGCTCAGATACGCTCACTTACACCTTCAGGTATATTCATGAATCTGACAGCGCCTATCCTGCAAAAGGCACTTATGCTATTGACTACTGGGGCTACTACAACGGGCAGACAAGTAATAACAGCCTGCTCCCGACAGGTACCTGTCCTTACTACACCAGCCCCGCGCCTTCGAATGCAGGGTTTACCTGCAATCGCGACCCCAACAGCACCTACTGTTCTTACGGAGCATTAGATACGATCGTATATCCTGCGGGCGGTTATACCGCCTTTCAGTATGCCGGCAATACCTATTATAACACTTACAAGGCAACTACATTATCTGCACCCGGAATCCGGCTGCAAAGCTCCGGTACCACAGGCAATAACCCGCTCAATTCGCAGCCAATAGTGAAGACGTATAGCTACGTTTTAGATGACGGGGTAACAACGTCCGGAAACCTGTCATCAACTCCGGGTTTCACAGGGCCGCCATTTTACCTGAATCAGAGCGGCACCGTGTATGTTTATAACACGTATGGCGCACCCAATAACGGCGATGGCATAGGCGGAGTAAACCCAAAGTTTTACTACAGCAAAGTGACCATGACGAGCAGCTCAGGCCCGGAAACGCATCGCTCCGATCATTACTTTACTTCATTTCCAGGCTTATTCCCGGATGTTCGCGAAACGGCAACAACTGATTACGCTAATTCAGGGGGGAACAATTTTATACCCGTAAAAAGCACTGTCACAAACTATCTTACAACCGGCAGCATGGATACCACTTTTGCCTATGCATCGGCCTATATTGATACGGAATATATGAGCGCTACCCACAATCCGCATATCTGGTACTCTTACAATTTCATTTTAAGTTATTGGAACACGTATTGGATTCATCCCAACTACCAGCAAACAACTGAATATGACAACCAGGGCAACAGCATCAGCACTACCACTTACTTTTATTATGATTCCATCAGTAATAATCTTTCCTCAACTGTTACCCAAAATCTTTCCGACAGCCAGTCGCTGATCAGGAAATTCAAATACCCTGAAGACTATTCCTCTTCTTTAACCGGAAATATGGTCAGTGCAGGTGTAGTAGGCCCCCCGGTAGAAAGCCAGACATGGCTTTACAAAAGCGGCAGCGATTCTGTAATGATATCGGGCAACATTACCCGGTTTAACCAGAGTACATTTAAGCCGGATAGTGTGTATGCCATTGAAACTACCAAACCCATCACGAGCCTTAATAACGAAACCACGTCCGGCGGAAAGTTCACTTCTGTTCTCAGTGATTCAAGATACATCCTGAAAGGACAATTACAGTATGATGCAAATGATAACCTAAGCACTTCTGAAAAAAGTGCCGATATGAACATTAGCTATATATGGGATTACCATCATTCCAATCCCATTGCGCAGGTAAAAAATGCATCACAGACAGACATCGCTTATACCTCTTTTGAAGCGGATGGCAAAGGCAACTGGTCGTTCACCGGATCAGTAACCTCAGATACTACATCACCTACGGGGAGCAAATGCTATAATGTAGGCCAGACCAGCGGCAGCGTAACAAAATCCGGCCTTACCAGCGCTGTTAATTATATCGTTTCTTACTGGATCAAGGGAAGCACTGCCCTGTCAATAACAGGCACCGTTGCCGGCTACCCTGTGCAGGGGAAAACAATAAATGGATGGACTTATTTTGAGCACAAAGTTACCGGGCAAACAACAATAACTGTGAGCGGAAGCGGCACCAAGTATATCGACGAACTAAGGCTATACCCGGCCAATGCCCAGATGACCACTTACACCTACGCGCCATTAATTGGTATTAGCTCGCAGTGTGATGCCGACAACAGGATTACTTATTACAAATACGATCCCTTTGCCAGGCTGAATGTGGTTCTTGACCAGGATCATAATATTATTAAAACAGTTCATTACCACTACTCAGGAGAAACAAACGAATAAAATAACACGCTATGCTATTACAAACGAGTGATCATCCGGAAATCATTATCTGTCTGTGCTTCGACTGGGCTCAGCATGACAGATGGTTGTCAGCCTGAGCCCGTCGAAGGCGGTTTTGTATCCGGATTCACCGTTCAATAGCACAGCACGCTAAAAAATATTAACAGCATTCAATCTTCCCGATATGAGTAATATCTCAACATTTTCAGACTGTTCTTCAAGCGCAGTATTCCGGCTGCCGGTAATGCTATGGCTTGTATTTTTCGCTTTCGCGCAAAAGCAGGCAGCATCGCAGGTGAACCCCCTGGTGGCGTGCACTGTAAACGGCCAGTCGCCGGTAACCCAATTGGATACCTGGACGTATACCCTTGGCGGCTCCTGCTCCGCCACAAGCTGGACAGTAACCTGCGGCTCCATCCAAAGCTATACATCTACAAGCGTAACTGTATATTTCAATATGACAGGATGCTCCAGCTCTGTAATTACCGCAAAGAGTGGAGGCACCACCTTAGCCAGCAAAACAGTAACGGTTAATGCGCTCCCCCTTACAGGAGGCACTATCAATAACCCCAATCAAACCATCAATTATAATACTGCTCCTGCGCAGCTTACAGCCACATCGCCCACCGGCGGAAGCTGCGGATCTTATTCGTATCAATGGTATTCCTCGCCCGACAATATCACCTATACATCTGTATCAGGCGCCACCAGCGCCAGCTACCAGCCCCCCGCGCTTACCAGCACCACCTACTATAAAAGAAAAACTATTTGCGGAGCCTCTAATGCCTATACAACCAATTATGCTACCATAACCGTTTATCCCCAGCTTGTGCCGGGAAGCGTTTATCTCAATGGCCATCCCGGCGTCGGCAGTGAAACTATCAACTATTATCATAACTCTGGCCAAATGGTGATCAGCGGAGTAAGCGGCGGCAGTGGTTCATATTCTTATCAATGGCAAAGCTCTCCGGATAATACTAACTGGACACCCATTTCAGGCGCCATAGGCTCAAGCTATATATCACCGTATTTAACTTCCACTACCTATTATAATGTGGTAGTAAACAGTAACGGCGCAGTGCTTAACAGCAACTCATTTGAAGTGATCGTGAACCCACAGGTTATTCCGGGTGTTCTGACGCCTTCATTAATAACCATCGCTTCAGGCACTAATCCCGGCCAGATGAATACCAGCGCTGCCAGCGGCGGCGGCTGCGGCGGCAGCTTTCAATACCAGTGGCAGTCTTCCACCGACGGTACCGGTTTCTCTAATATTTCAGGGGCCACTTCGCTGAGCTATACTCCGGCAGGCACGCTTTCAGCAAATACCTGGTACAGAAGACGCGTTGCATGTTCAGGAGATACAGAATATACCAATGCCTGCCAGGTCAACATCATTGCATCTTCCGCAAACCTGAACTATATCCGCGTAAGAGACATACAAAAAGCCGGAGTTACTGATACAGTAACGGCATCAGGCCTTACCAGTCCCTATGATGTGGCCCAGGTGACCCAATACTTTGATGGCCTGGGCCGCTTAGTGCAGACCGTTGCAAAAGATGAAAGCCCGCTGCAGCATGATGAGGTAAGCACCGTGGTATATGATAATCTTGGCCGGCAGCCGGTACAATACATGCCATACACTGCTGCCACCAGCGATGGCAATTATAAATCCACCGCCATTGCAGATGGAAAAAGCTTTGACTCATCATTATTCCCCGGCGAGCAATATTACATGAGCCAGGTAAGCTTTGAAGCTTCGCCGCTTAACAGAACGCTGAATACCTATGCACCCGGCGCCAACTGGATAGGCAGCGTGCGGGGAGCTTCCGAACAATACATGGTAAATACTGCTTCCGATAGTGTGCGGATATGGAGCATCAGCTCTGCGCAACTGAGCATACCTGTGAGCAATAGCGCGTATGGTGCCGGCCAGCTTTATAAAACAATTACCACGGATGAGCAGGGGCACCAGATGGTGGAGTATAAGGACAAGCTGGGTAAAACGATTCTGAAAAAAGTGCAGCAGGCAGCTTCCCCTTCAACAGGCCACTACGGATGGATATGCACGTACTATGTTTACGATACGCTGCAAAACCTGCGGTTTATAATACAGCCGCAGGCCGTGGCCACCATCAACGGCTCATGGAGCATCAGCACTACTATTGCAAACGAGCTGTGCTTCCGGTACGAATATGATGGAAGAAGAAGACTTGCTATTAAAAAAGTGCCCGGCGCCGGACAGGTGTGGTATGTAAATGATGCGAGGAACAGGATTGCCATGATGCAGGACTCTTCCATGCGGGCTTCGCAAAAGTGGATGTTCATAAAATATGATTCGGAAAACAGGCCTGATTCCACAGGCTTCATTACCGACCCATCCCATTATAACAACCTGGCGTATCATGATACGCTTGCCTATTACAGCACTAATTATCCCACGGTATCATCGTATACCAATGAGCTATTGTCAATGAATTTTTATGATGATTATAGCTGGGTGAGCGCTCACAGCGCCCCGGTATCAGCCACCATGGCTACCAATTATACCAGCAACAGCAGCTATTTTATTACTACTTACAATACATCGCCAACATACGCGGTTGCCGTTACGCCATTTTATATTACGCGTGGTATGCCCACCGGTTCAATGAAGAAAGTAATAGGAACGACAAACCAGTACTTGTATGCTGTCAATTTTTATGATGATCGGCTAAGAATTATTCAATCACAGTTAATGAACTATACCGGGGCAATTGATACAGTGACATATCAATATACTTTTGAGGGTTCAATATTGAGGATGGTGGTAAACCATAAAAAGAGTGGTAACACTGCACAAAATCATATCGTCCTTACCAAGATGGATTACGACCATGCTTTCAGATTAAGGCACATCTACAAAAACATTGATAATGCCGGAAGCGACCAGTTGATTGACAGCATTCAATACAATGAGTTGGGCGAGGTAAAAGCAAAATACATAGGCAACCTTGTGGACAGCATGATGTATGATTACAACATCCGCGGATGGCTGACAGGAATAAATAAGAACTATGTAGGAGGCACAGCCAATCACTATTTTGGTATGGAGCTTGGCTATGATAAAACGACGTCGTCCGCACCGGGAAATACTTATGCAACACCCGAATATAACGGTAACATAGAGGGAACTGTGTGGAAAACTGCGGGGAGCGGTGTTAACAGGAAATACGATTATACATATGACAACGTTAATCGTTTGACAGCAGCTAATTTCACCCAATACAACGGTTCTGGATTCGACCTTAGCGCGGGTATTGACTTCACAACGAATGACCTTTCCTACGATGCCAACGGCAACATACTCACCATGCGGCAAAACGGGTTTATGGTGGGAGGCTCCAACCCCATTGATGAATTGAAATACACTTATCAATCCAATAGTAATAAACTCAACCAGGTATACGACACTGCAAATAATGCTGCTTCATTATTGGGGGACTTTCACTATAATACCAAGGGAAGTTTTGACTATACTTATGATGGCAACGGTAATCAAACGATCGACAGCAACAAATCTATCAGCCTGATACACTATAATTTTTTAAACCTGCCTGACAGCATTGTATTTTCCGGCAAAGGTTACATTAAATACATTTATGATGCCAGTGGAGCCAAATTGCAAAAAATAACCGTTGATAATGTTGCCAACAAGGGCACATTCATTACTTATGTTGCGGGCTTCGTGTACCAGCGCACCACAACTCCCCCTCTTGGGGGCGGTGGGGTTGACACACTTCAGTTTGTAGCCCATGAAGAAGGCAGAACGCGCTGGGCATGGCATAAATATACCAACGGTACTACTGCTTATAAGTATGAATACGATTTCTTTGAAAAAGACCATCTCGGCAATACAAGAGTAGTTTTAACACAGGAACGTGATACTATCAACTATCTCGCCAGCATGGAGTCTGCCTACCGTACTACAGAGGCTCAGCTCTTTGCCAACCTTACCAATACCTGCTATGCATGGTCGTCAGTTCCCGGCAGCTCGGGCATACCGAGCGGGCAAAAGCTGGCTATTACCAATCCTAATGACAGTGTATCAAAGGTAGATTATAATGGAACCAGTGGGTATAAAACCGGACCAAGCTTACTGTTAAAAGTTATGGGTGGCGATACAGTGAGCCTGGCAGTGCAGAGCTTTTATAATACTAATTCCATTACTACAACTAATAGTTCATTCACCGATGTGCTCAATGCCTTTGCTGCTAGTATTGTAGCTACTCCTACGGGTGCAGCCAAAGGTTCTCTCTCAAACTATACTACCAGCGGAAGTCCGGTGTATTCAGCGGTAAATACTTTTCTCACTAATGATGACCCGGCGCCGCCAAGCGGCTATCCCAAAGCATATCTCAACTGGATATTCCTTGACGACCAGTTTAAGTATGTGAGTGGTAGTAGCGGTTCAGTTGCCGCAGCAAGCTCTACCTATCCGGCGGCAACACTAAATACTGTTGCGCCGGGAAGCGCGATAACCATACCCAAAAACGGTTATCTCTTTGTATGGGTAAGCAATGAAACGCAGGGGTGGGACGTTTTCTTTGATAATCTATCTGTGCAGTATAAACAAGGACCATTGTTGGAAGAAAATCATTATTATCCGTTCGGGCTTACCATGGAAGGAGCAAGTGATAAAGCGATGAAAACTAATTATGCTGAAAATAAGTTCAGGTATAATTCTGGTTCTGAATTGCAGAATAAAGAGTTTAGTGATGGTAGCGGATGGGAGATGTATGAGACGCAATTCAGAGGTTATGATCCACAAATTGGTAGGTTTGGACAAATTGATCCATTAGCTGACTTATTTCAATTTTCGAGCCCCTTCCAATATGCCGGTGATAACCCTACCGTAATGGATGATCCTACTGGTCTTGAAAAGGTTGGTCCCGGTGACGACGATCCATGGGTGCCGACCACCGGTGATGCATTACATTGGAACTATGGTCCTGGGCACCCGAATGATAACGGCTCAATTAGCCAAGCAGATTGGAATGAACTACTTGATGAGCTCGGAGAAGATGGTAATTCGGAATATATTGGAGGAGTAGGTGTTGGTGAAGAAGGTACATCTGGGGGTGGAGGCGAAAATCCATATGGCATGGGTAGTGAACCACCTGACATTATTTATACCAGTCATGGCAAGGAAGTTTATAGAGAAAAACAAGAGGGACCAAATAAGTACATAGAAGTTGGAGATGATTATGGATTCGATGAACAAGGCCACTTCTTTTACTTGGTAGGTGTTGAAATTATTAATGGTGACAGGCGTATTTTATCTCTCAATACACAAAACAATGACCAAGATAATTCACACGACAATCCATATGCTAAAAGTATTGAGATGCTCGATAATTCGATTACATTAGACGAGGCATTCAGTCAATTTGCAAAAATTCCTGTCAATCCAACATTAGAAAAACTTTCACCCTATACAAGTATTGTAACTGCTACAAATGATATGGCAAATGCACTCACTGATGATAAAATGAGTCTCGCTGACCGAATTTATGCGATATTTGAAGGGAGCGCCACTGTTGGCGTTACAATTGGAGTTGTCGCAGGAGTATTATGCCCCGAAGCTGCTCTTTTTTGGGCTGGAGAAGTGTTGATAGCACACATAGCACGGCACTATATGTTTGATCAAAAGAGAAACTAAAAAATTTTTCACTTATTAATTAAACAGGATAATACGGTTGAGTTAAAATCCTCTGATATGCTATTCTTTTAATTTATCTCGATTTTGTTTAATTATATTATATATAAATCTTGAAAAATAAAGTAATATAATGATTATCAACCCAACAAATCCTGTCAAACCATGTAACATCAGGAAGATACTATTAATCATAGTAAATGAAAATCAATTTTCTTAAGAAAACGCAATTAATTATAAGATATTTTTTGTTGTATACAATTAAATATCATTTTTAATTTCTAAACTCTCTAATAATTAAATAAATTATCGCCCCTAAAATCAAGTATCCAAAAATGAGCCAAAGCAACCTAACAGATTTTTTCGCCATTCTCCTATCAAATTCCCGCTGTTGCTTTTCAGATGGTAATTTAATTATCTTGTACGTTAGCAATATAAAATAGATAATTAAAAAAAGAAGGCAAAAATATTCAAATAAATACATGTTACTTAACTCTAAATTTTGTGTTGTTAAAGTTAAAGGTATTTTTAGAAATGACGCGGAGTACTACTTCCGAGGGCTGTATCCCACCATCCTTAATACTGAATAATTTATTATCTTATGATAGCATGTCAACAATTGCAAAAAACCTTTCTCTCTGAGAGAAAGGCTACCAGTACCTCTTACGATAAGCTGAATTTATATTTATTTTCCCGCGACGTTAGTACCGCGTAGGGTTGTTTAATTAATTTGAGCTGCGTATTTTTTGCTTTAATGCTTTTGTAAGCGCTTGTATCTTTTCATTTTTTATTCGCATCACATCCTTGTATGAGTGCATCCACTCCAGGCAGATACTGCTCTGCACAAGATAATGCGGTGGTATAGCTAATAACGCCCCCAGTAATTCTGCTTCCGGCTCACCAACCACATACTGTCCTGCTTCCATCAATTCATATTTCCTTTTATCAATACCGGTTTGCCGGCACACCTGCAAAGTGGTAAGCCCGCGGCATTGCCGGCCGTGTATCAATAAATAATTGTAACAAACAGGATGGTGCAGTGCCATAAGCAAATGTAGCTGCTATGAATTTGCTGCTATAGTTTTGCAGTGCATATTTTATACAGCGTAGCGGATATTTTATACCCTTATGTTGTACATGGCTTGCAGTATATGTATTATCTTTAACCAATCATTCATTATTCATTAAGTAGTATCAATCATGGCAGATAAAACCATACACCAGGGAAGAAATATAAAACACATACGTGAAATGCTGGGCATAAAGCAAGATGCTCTTGCTATAGAACTTGGGGACGACTGGAACCAGAAAAAAATATCGTTGCTGGAGCAAAAGGAAACTATTGAACCGACCATACTGGAAGAAGTAGCTAAGGCACTAAGGGTATCGGTGGAAGCAATTAAGAATTTTGATGAAGACAAAGCGATAAATATATTCTCGAATAATTATCACGATAACTCAGCATCGGTATACAATAATTTTAATCCCGTCGAGAGAATAATTGAACTTTACGAAAGATTATTAAAAGTAAAAGACGAAAAGATTGCTTTACTTGAAAAGGCGCTGGATAAGAAATAACCCACAGCATACCTATATCGTCCGCCATGGCTACCAATTATACCAGCAACAGCAGCTATTTTATTACTACTTACAATACATCGCCAACGTATGCAGTGGCTGTTACGCCATTATACATTACCCGGGGCATGCCCACCGGCTCTATGAAGAAAGTGATTGGGACAACGAGCCAGTATTTGTATTCAGTAAACTTTTATGACGACAGGGGCCGGGCCATTCAAACCCAGTCAGTGAATTATACCGGTGCCATTGATACCGTAACGCTGCAATATAATTTTAAAGGAGCTGTGCTAAGAACATTAATCAATCATAAGAAGAGCGGCAATACCGCGCAAAACCATACTGTTCTTACCAAGATGGACTACGACCATGCCTTCCGCCTCAGGCACATCTACAAAAACATTGATAATGCCGGCAGCGACCAGTTGATCGACAGCATTCAATACAATGAACTGGGCGAGGTAAAAGCAAAATATTTGGGTAATCTTGTTGACAGCATGATGTATGATTACAACATCCGCGGATGGCTTACCGGCATTAACAAGAGCTATGTAGCAGGCACGGCCAGTCATTATTTCGGGATGGAGCTTGGCTATGATAAAACCACTTCCTCTGCGCCGGGCAATACATATACCACTCCGGAATACAACGGCAATATAGAAGGCACTGTATGGAAAACCGCCGGCAGCGGCGTAAACCGTAAATATGATTATGCTTATGACAATGTAAACCGGCTTACTGCTGCCAGCTTTACGCAATACAATGGCTCAGGCTTTGACCTGAGCGCCGGCATTGACTTTACTACCAACGGCCTTACCTACGATGCCAACGGCAACATACTCACCATGCGGCAATACGGGTTTATGGTAGGAGGCTCTAACCCGATTGATGAATTGAAATATACCTATCAGTCCAATAGCAACAAGCTGAACCAGGTATATGATACCGCCAACAATGCAGCTTCATTATTGGGAGACTTTCACTATACCAACAAGGGAAGCTTTGACTATGCCTATGATGGCAATGGTAACCAAACGATTGACAGCAACAAATCCATCAGCCTGATTCATTATAATTACCTGAACCTGCCCGACAGCATTGTATTCTCCGGCAAGGGCTATATCAAATACATTTATGATGCCGGCGGAGCCAGATTGCAAAAAATAACGGTGGACAATGTAGCTAATAAAGGCACATTCACTACTTACATTGCAGGCTTCGTGTACCAGCGAACTACAATCCCCCCTTTGGGGGGTGGAGGGGCCGATACGCTTCAATTTATTGCACATGAAGAAGGTCGCACCCGGTGGGCATGGCACAAGTACATTAACGGCGCTACGGCTTATAAATACGAATATGATTTCTTTGAGAGAGATAATCTCGGCAATACAAGAGTGGTACTTACGCAGCAGCGGGATACTACCAACTACCTCGTCAGCATGGAATCTGCCTACCGCACTACAGAAGCGCAGCTTTTTGCCAACCTTACCAATACCTGCTATGCATGGTCGTCTGTGCCGGGCAGCTCAGGCATACCGAGTAATCAAAAATTGGCAATAACCAATCCGAACGATAGTGTTTCAAAAGTGGATTATAACGGCACGTCCGGATACAAGACTGGCCCAAGCCTTTTACTTAAAGTTATGGGCGGCGATACTGTGAGCCTGGCAGTACAAAGCTTTTATAATACCAATTCCATAACAACAACGAACAGCTCTTTCACCGATGTGCTGAATGCCTTTGCAGCAGGCATTGTGGCTACCCCTACGGGGGCAGCCAAAGGGTCTCTCTCAAATTATACGTCAAGTGGCAGTCCCGTATATTCTGCAGTGAATACCTTTTTGAGTACAGACGACCCTGCGCCGCCAAGCGGTTATCCGAAGGCATACTTAAACTGGATTTTCCTTGACGACCAGTTTAAATATGTAAGCGGCAGCAGCGGCTCTGTGGCTGCTGCAAGCGCTACCTATCCGGCTGCAACGCTCAATACAGTTGCGCCGGGAAGCGCTATTACCATACCTAAAAACGGTTATCTCTTTGTATGGGTAAGCAATGAAACACAGGGGTGGGACGTTTTCTTTGATAATCTTTCTGTGCAATATAAGCAGGGGCCGTTATTGGAAGAGAATCATTATTATCCGTTCGGTTTGACGATGGAAGGACTAAGCGATAAAGCTATGAAAACAAACTATGCTGAAAATAAGTACCGGTATAATTCCGGATCGGAACTACAGAATAAAGAGTTTAGCGATGGTACCGGGTGGGAAATGTATGAGACGCAGTTCAGAGGATATGATCCGCAGATAGGGAGGTTTGGAGAGGTTGATCCAATGACTGATTTGTTTCATTCTTTAAGTACCTATCAGTATTCAGACAATAACCCGGTATTAATAAATGATCCGACAGGATTATATGCCCATTATCAACAAGACCCTACAATGGCATCAACTGCCACAAAATATCTTAATCCTAATTTCGGTGGGCCATCTATTGATGAAATAAATTCTATAACCGGCTATAATAGCGACTGGGGTGCAGATGCGGGTAAGGAAGATAATTCAGATCAAACAAACGGAGGCAGTGGTAGTAATAATTATGCCTATGCCGATCAAAATGGGGCTTATTTTGGAGGTACTTATGCGCAAAGTTTGTTTGCAGGGCTAATCAATGAGATTAATAATACTCCTGAAGGAGGTAATTTTGCTTTTTCAGTAGGTCAAAATGGTGATGGAGACTGGGGGTATTACGGTCTCGTACCGATGCAGGGAGCATCTGCTGGAGATGGCATGTTAGCAGAAGTAAAGTTTGAAAACAAGTTTTTTGCACTGGGAAGCGGAGATAATTATCAATCTGATTATAGGAAAAATGGGCCTGCTTATCAATACATGGGTGGAACAATTCAAAACTGGACAGAGATTAACAGCGACGGAAAATATGCAGTTTGGACAGGAAGCGACGGTACTATTGTTAATTTTCCAAATGTAACAATTACAAATTTTGGTGTAAAAACACATACAGGGTTTACAACCTCAAATGGTGCAATACATGCAGATAATGATTTCACATTAGCATTACTGGAGCATGAATACGGCCACTACTTGCAAGCTTTAATGTACGGATCAGTTACATACAATACTGTCATTGTTCCTGCCAGTTTATGGAATATGACCTTTGACGCATCCAATCATGATACGTTTTGGACTGAAACAGATGCTAATGCTTGGGCTACGTTATGGTTTGGCCGTAATTCTGCCATTGGGCAAGACCCTTCTTTGCCAAAAGAATTTTCATACTTAATGAATCAATATTTTCAACATTAATTAAGATTATGACAAAAAATAAATTTAAAATATTTTGCCTCTTTCTATTGGTGGGTTGTGTTATGGATAAACTTTACAAAACTGTTACGATAAAGAACGATACAAATAAAAAGCTTATAGTAATTGTGACTCCAAAGCAATCATTAGTAAATGATACTACTGTATATTATTATTCCGGATATGAAATTTTGCCCAATTCTATAAAGAATTTGTATGCAATGAGTTCAAAACAGGATATTGACATTTATATATACTCATCAGATACAATCCATACATATATTAAAAGCAAGAAAATCAGTGGTATTGCAGAGCATGCTTTCCTAAAAAAAATTTCTAAATCAAAGGAAGATTTAGAAAAAAATGATACCGTAATAATCAAATAAATTTTTAACAATTTAATAAACCCTTATTCCAAGGCGGGTGTCCTACCTGACATAATAAATAAAACTAACTGTAAAGCATAAACGAAAACAAGTTAAGTGATAAAGCTATGAAAACAAATTATGCTGAAAATAAGTTCAGGTATAATTCCAGGTATTAACATATTCACTATTTTTTAAACCAATTAAATTTTATTTTATGAAAGTTTATATTGATCCAAAGCCAAAGGGCCGCCATGAGCATGAAAAAATTGATCATTACGAAATTGAAAAAGATGGCGGCTTATCTGTAGATGGCAGAAGGTATCCCACTCAAAAAGAAGCCGTGGATTCAGCAAGGTCCAGGGCCATCACCCTGTTTTATGTGCCCGGGTAAGGGTAACCGATAAGGGAAATCCTGATCACTAGCGGCATTGCGAATAATGCCTCACATTTTGTTTTGCTTATTGCTGTAAATACTATACCCAATGCCTCTCCTAAGCAATATTGCCGGGTTGTAAAGTAAAAAGTTTGTAACGACGTTACTCTTTTGCGGCAAGTGCTTGCATTTATAAAAAATGTTTTTTAAGTTTAAATGCTTTTACTGATGCTGCGTTGCGCAGATGCCATCCCATTGTTTTTATCCGTGTCTTTTTTGGATAAGTTTGTTTTGAGCTTATTAAATTGTGTCGCTGAACTTGTACTGTATGTAAGAGTTTGGAGAATATTGAAAGAGATGGTTTCTTCCTGAGCAATATTGTATGTAAAAGCGATAAGAACCTTTCATCTATAAATAATATTAAAATGCAAGTAGAAAAACTTCCCGTAAAAACATTTTATACGCTTAAAGAAACTCCATGGTATTTTGGAGCCTATCTAAACCAGGCTAGGCATAACCTGTTTCTTGTTTTGAACGATTTGACAATCAAGCTTGGCACTAAGCCGATACCTAACGACGATCAAGTAATTAGTTGTAAAGCAGTAAGTATTTTAAATGAGTTGAATCCTGATCCGGTTTTATTAGAAAAGGCAATGGAATATTATGATAAAAAGCTTCCTTTTTTATTCGCCATGCACTATAAATATTCCAATGAAGAAGAAAAGCATATGAGGAAAGAGGCCCGTGAAAAGAGTAAAGGAATAAAATCCCAAAAAAATCTCATAGGCGATCCACACAAATATTACGAGATAATGAAGCTTTTGATTAATTACTTGCATCAAGCACGAAATCATTTCTCTCATTATACAGAAACCTCATTTATAATCGATAGTAATCTGGAATACTTGCTAAACGATTCGTTTGATGTAAATGTACGTATTGTGAAACATCGCTTTAACTTGAGCGATACTCAAATAGAGCACTTACGCAGGTATGAAGATTTTAAAGGTCCTAAAACAAATAAGGCCGTAAAGAAAAAAAACTTTAAATATTCATTTAAAGCGAATGATGGCAGCATGCAAATTTCTGAAGCCGGACTTGCCTTTTTTACTGCAATATTTTTACCAAAAGGAGATGCTTATTTATTCCTTAAAAAGATATCAGGATTGAAACGAAGTAATACTCCGGAGTTCAAAGCCACCGTCGAAGCTTTTTGTGTAAACACAATTTGGCTACCCAAAGAAAGGGTAGAAAGTGATAACAGTGCCCAGGCTGGATTTTTAGATATGGTAAACGAACTTGCAAAATGCCCTGAACAATTATTTGAACATTTGCCACCCGATAAACAACATATGTTTATTACAGAGAACAAGGAAAGGGAAAACGAAGGATTAATGGAAGCAGACGAAGGAGATACAAACCAGCCTGAGCAGGAAAGCAAAATGGTGAGGAAGAATAACCGGTTTACCTTTTTCGCTCAAAGATATTTTGATATAAGGAAATCATTTTCAACTCTTCGATTTGCTGTTGACCTCGGTACTTATTATTATAGCATATATCCTAAAGAGATTGCCGGAAATACTGTAATCAGGCAGCTAACCAAGCATCTTATAGGTTATGGAAGACTTGAAGATTTTGATAGAGATAAAAGACCGGAAAATTTTTTAAACTTATATAAAGACATTTCGCCGCTTAATAAGGAACAAATTGATCCTTATATAAAGGAAATTTATCCTCACTACCAAGTTGAAAATAATACGATATCACTTTATTTCATCAATCCCGAAACACCGGTTTATTGGCCCCTCACCAAAATAATTCCAACTGCAAACAGCAAATCTTATCCTAATAAGATTATAAAGGATACCATACCTAAGCCATATGCCTGCATAAGTGCAACGGAATTACCGGCCATGCTTTTTTATGAACTACTTCGCAATGGAGATGAAACTCAAAAGGTTATTTTAAATCATATCAGCAACATAAAGAAGTTCTTTCAAAGATTAAGCAATGGACAAATTTCGCCGGTAAGTGACCAATTGATGCAAAAGCCCGGTGTAAAAGAAATTAAAGAAAGAAAAAGTAGGGAATATAACAGGCGGTTTGCAGCACTAATCGAAAAATTAAAGGAGTATGACCTGAGGCCGCAATATATTCCCGATAGAATTGTTGAAATTCTGCTGGGTGTTGCACCAGTTGAGCGCAAAATGAATGCCCGGCAGAGACTTCAAAGAATGATTGATGAGGCTGTCCGGTTAGTTGACAATATGGAGAAAAGAGAAAGGCTCGACATTAAACCCGGAAAAAAGGCTTTCAGAAAGATAAAAGTGGGCAAGCTTGCAGATTTACTTGCTGAGGATATGATGCTAATGCAGCCTGTATTAGTAAATGACGGTAGAAATATTGTAAACTCTAAAGCCAATACTACCGCTTTCAGATTATTGCAAAGCAGGCTGGCTTTTTTTGGACAATATAAAAATGCTATTAAAGATATTTTTAAAGCTTGCAGACTTATAGATTCAGAAAATCCTCACCCTTTTTTGCATAAAATTTCAATAGAAGATAAGCTTGGTATTATAGAATATTATAAAGCCTACTTCTGTGAAAAAGCAAAATTTCTTAAACAGGTTCTTTCGGATGGTAACTACACTAATTGTTATTATTTAAAGGTCAAGGAAGATCGGCAGGACATCCGAGCTTTAACCAATGCGTATCTAAACCTTAGCGGAAAAAGGAATGAAAATTATACTACCATACTTTTGCCCCGTGGATTATTTTTTGAGAAAACAATTGAGTGGCTGGCACAAAATGGTTCGGATATAATGAAAAAATATGTAAAAGACTTTGCCGGGAGAAGCAACAGTGTTCATCTCATCAATTATTATTTTGAAAATGAATTAAACGATAAAGAGCAGGAATTTTACAGATCGGAAAGGGCTTATAAATTATTTAACGAAAAAAAAGGGAAAAGAGAAATACCAAAATATATGAGCCATGAGGAGATAGAAACCCGCTTTGCCAATATTAAAGAAAAGGTTGCTGCTTATAAGCATAAGCAAGAGCATTATGAATCTGTGGAGGAGAGAGCAAAATTCATAAAAGCTTTTCAATATTATCTGGATAATGAAAAATACCTGAGGCTTGCATCAGTTCAGGATAAGCTCATATTTATGTGTATACAAAAAATGCTTGAAACAAAAACAGGCGATATTTCAATTCTAAGCAGCGACGGTACAATGGCGAAGCCAAATACTTTTCAGCTTAAAAATGTTGTTCCGCCAAATGATATTAATAATAAGAATATTTTAGATTGTACCCCTGCTAATGGTATTGCTATATCCCTCAATTTTTATGAGCCTGATGATAAAGGCCGCCTGCAGGCAGATAAAAAGGCAGGTACAGCCATCATAAAAGACAGGCACCTGAAAATAAAAAATGCAGGCAATTTTAAAAAACTGGTAAAAGACAGACGGCTCAATAACCTGTTTTTCTATTTTGAAAAAGATAACAAGGGCCAGATAGAGCTAAGCCGGATGGTCCTGGAAAACGAATTAGCAAATTATGATAAACTCAGGCTTGCCGTTTTACAATCTGTAGCTGATTTTGAGAAAAAAATGTACAGGACAAACATATACAAAGCAAAAGAATTGTTTTATAAGGCAGAAGGGGTACAAGAGCATAAGAAGTATCTGCAAGAATTTTTTAGGAAACACACCCATGCTGATATAGATAATTTGCAAAGCAAATTGAATGCCATACGAAACGGATTCGCGCACAATCAATATCCTCATTTGCATGATGAAGGCTTTGTACTGGGTTCGGCAGAATGGCAAAGAATTAATAACACCTTTAAACCTTCAGCCAAAGGAAGTACAAAAGGATATGGCATAATAGAAAAGATTTCTTTATTTGCAGTGAATGCTTACAGGCAATTAACTGATGCAATTAAAGATGGCATTAATGATTAATTTACTTTTTTTTGCAAATTGGCATATGATCATAAAAATTTTTCAGATAGTAGTACCCGCAGCCACAACTATTGTGGCTGCTATACTGGTATATAAGTTTACAAAGCGTAACATGAAGAATGAAACGCAGGAGCGCCTGAGCAGATTTCGAAATAACAAATTATATGAAGCCGGAATGGGTTTTTGGAGTTTGCTGGCCTACACTACCGAATCTGAAAACCCGCATAGCATTTTGTATTGGTCAAAAGAAAAAAATACCGGACAAAAAAAATATTACCTGCATACCGGCAATGCAAAGGAATTTATAACCAGGCTCAATGAAATAAACTATGAAAAGGGGCACGGCCTTTTTTTAAGAAGCGAGGCAAGAGAATTGTTTTATGAATATCGGAACATTTTATATGGCTTTTTGCTGAAAGAAAAAAATAATAATGAAGAAAAAATATTGATTCAAAGAAACGAAATGGCTGAAAAGATGCAACAGCTTCATCAGCAGATGGTGCAAAGATTAATAAAGGAGATGCGATTGGGAAGCAGAACACTTTGAAATAAAAAATCAATTTTTTTGAATATCTAAATTCATCCTGCTCCCGTATTTTAGATCGTAAAATAGCCATAATAAGCTACAAATAATTTCATTTTGCAATTGCGGTTGGATAAGCCTGCTATTTGCAAGGTGATGACAACCCGGTATCGAATCAATCGCATCTGCATGACGTTGGATAAGCCTGCTATTTGCAAGGTGATGACAACAAGATGACACCTAACGATCAAGATAATCCTGTTGGATAAGCCTGCTATTTGCAAGGTGATGACAACACGGTCGGTGAGTTCCGGTTCAGCAGCGGTGTTGGATAAGCCTGCTATTTGCAAGGTGATGACAACTGTTGTCCATGTTGCTGTATCCTGAGCAAAGTTGGATAAGCCTGCTATTTGCAAGGTGATGACAACCCATCTTCTACTATTTTGCCATCACGATCAGTTGGATAAGCCTGCTATTTGCAAGGTGATGACAACGTAAAAGGTTACATGCTGGATGGGCTATCAGTTGGATAAGCCTGCTATTTGCAAGGTGATGACAACCAACTATATCCTGCACCGAGTCGATAAATAGTTGGATAAGCCTGCTATTTGCAAGGTGATGACAACTAAGCTCCTGCTGATCCGGGCTTCCATATAGTTGGATAAGCCTGCTATTTGCAAGGTGATGACAACTAAATGGTATCCATTTCTTTTTCTTTTTATGTTGGATAAGCCTGCTATTTGCAAGGTGATGACAACAAATACAGGAAGTACAAGTATACGAGCCCCGTTGGATAAGCCTGCTATTTGCAAGGTGATGACAACTTAACACTCTGACTGTATGGCTAAATCAGGGTTGGATAAGCCTGCTATTTGCAAGGTGATGACAACAAAGAGTAACATCAATTCCCGAAGGTTTCAGTTGGATAAGCCTGCTATTTGCAAGGTGATGACAACTACTTCCAAGGTTGTTGCGCAGCCGTTTGTGTTGGATAAGCCTGCTATTTGCAAGGTGATGACAACTTATGCAAGAGACTTGAAAAAAAGATATGAGTTGGATAAGCCTGCTATTTGCA
>CAZVKO010000057.1:0-45566 GCA_964627765.1 uncultured Ginsengibacter sp.
GGGCATGCCACCACCGCCTATAATATTGCGGCTTTTCAATACAATGTGATGAGATGGGCAGGCGTAAATAAAACCGCTTCTCTGTGGACGGGCATAGGCACTGCATTTGCCTTCATGTCAATGATTGAAATATCTGACGGGTTTTCACAAAAATGGGGATTCTCGCCGGGGGATATGCTGGCCAATGTATCGGGAATAACCTTGTTCGGGGTTCAACAGGCAATCTGGGGCCGGCAGAAGATATTATTACAGTATTCTTATCATGAAACCATCTTTGCAAAATATAATCCCGGAGAGTTAGGGAGCAATTTGCCCGAACGTATGCTGAAAGATTACAATGGCCAGAGCTACTGGATGTCTTTTAACTTATCCTCATTTTTCAAAAATGCGGCTATACCAAAATGGATCACTGCAGATATCGGGTACGGTGCAACGGGTATGACCGGTGCCGTTGCTAATCCTGCCGAAGTAAATGGAAAGCCTGTTCCTTCGTTTAGCCGTGACCGTAAGTTATTCTTTGCTATCGGAGGCGCTTTTACCGCCAATAAAAATACCAGCTACCCTTCGTGGATCAATATTTTTAAAATTCCCGCTCCGGCGCTGGAATACAATCTTACAGAGGGCAAAATGAAGGCGGACATTTTATATTATTAGGCTTAGTGGTGCCATCTTACAAAAGCTTCCATTGCGGCATACCGGGTAAGTCCCAGTTGGGCATACAGGTCTGCTGTATTTGCATTGCGCTCTTCTGCACGCTGCCAGAACTCGCGTGTATCACTTCCCTGGAAGGGCACACTGTCTTTTTGTGATTGGTGTATGAAAATTCCGTATCGTTTCTTCCGTACCTGGTCCGGGCTTAACGGCACCGCCATTTCTATTTCGGCAATATCCCATTCTTCCCAGGCGCCTTTGTATAACCAGACCCAGCAATCTTTCAGCCATTCATCCCCTTCCTTCTTCATGTAATCAATTGCTGCCAAAACAATATCCAGGCAAACTTTATGAGTGCCATGGGGATCGGCAAGGTCACCGGCGCAAAAAACCTGGTGCGGTTTAATTTCGCGCATAAGCTTTACTGTTAGTTGCACATCCGCATCGCTCATGGGCTTCTTTTCAATGGTGCCTGTTTCATAAAACGGCAGATTCATAAAGTGAATCTGTTCCTCTTTCAGTCCGACATATTTGCAGGTAGCCCTTGCTTCGCACTGGCGGATGAGCCCCTTGATGTTTCTTATTTCATCCGTGTCTATTTCACTGGCTTTCTTCTCGGTAATAAAAGAAGTAGCCTTATTCAAAATGGCCCCGGTTACTTTTGTGTCAATATGAAATATTTTTTCAAAGCCAATAGTAAAATCAAGAAAGCGTGTTACAAATTCATCGGTCACTGCAATGTTTCCGCTGGTCTGATAGGCCACATGCACTTCATGCCCCTGGTCATGCAGGCGCATAAATGTTCCGCCCATGCTGATAATATCATCATCCGGATGGGGAGAAAATATCAATACTCTTTTCGGGAAGGGATGGCTTCTTTCAGGGTGACGGCCGGAAGAATTGGGTTTCCCCCCCGGCCAGCCGGTAATGCTATCCCGGAGCATATAGTACACTTCCAGGTTTATTTCATAAGCATCTCCCTTTTCAACCAATAAATCGCTCAGGCCATATTCGTTGTAGTCGTGATTGGTAAGGCTGAGTACCGGCTTCCCCAGCTTTAATGAAAGATCCACCACGGCACGTCTTATGATAGCCGGTGTCCACTCACATTCACCCGTAAGCCAGGGCGATTTAAATCTTGTTAAGTCTGATGCGGCAAATTCATCTACCACAAAAGTGCAATGATCGTGATTTTGCAGCAGCGATGCCGGAACTTCTTCGGTCGGTTTGCCTTCCACTGCTTTTTGAATAACCGGGGCCTTTGTTTTGCCCCATGCCATCAGGATGATCTGTTTTGCTTTTAATATAGTGCTGATGCCCATTGTAATGGCCATTCTGGGTACCTGCGACATGTTTCCGAATTCATGTGAATTGGCAAGCCGTGTAGAATTTTCGAGGGTTACCAATCTTGTTTTGGAGTAAACGGGCGAACCCGGTTCATTAAAACCAATGTGCCCGTTGTTTCCTATTCCCAGTATCTGGAGATCAATACCGCCTGCATCAGCGATTTTCTTTTCATAATCGGCGCAATGTTCCTTGATTTTCTCTTTTGGAATCATCCCGTCCGGCAGATAGTAATTCTTTGGGTCAATGTCAGTTTGCTCAAATAAGAATTTGCGCATGAAGTAGTGATAGCTATTCAATGCATCCGGCTCCATCGGGTAATACTGGTCGAGGTTGAAAGTAATTACCTTTTTAAAGCTCAGGCCTTCTTCTTTATGCATACGCACGAGCTCGGCGTATAACGATTTTGGTGTAGAGCCGGTTGCGAGGCCAATAACGGCATACCTGCCCTGGGCATTTTTTTCTTTAATAAGATGGGCGATAATCCGCGCTACTTTCTCCGAGCCCTCTTTGGGCGATTGATAAATTTGTACAGGAATTTTTTCCAGTGAGTCGATCATATTTTTATTTTAAGTATAATAAAGCAAGAGTACGCTGAACGACGGGTTTAAAAGGGCGGATACAGTAAGCCGATGATCGTTTTTCAGTCTTCCCGCAAAAGTAAGTTTTGACAACCGGATTGTCTGCAACAACAATAGAAATTTTTAAAAAGGTTAAGATAAAATAATCTGTCCCGAAAATCAGCAGGCTGCATTTATAACAGCGACATACATACGATAATGACAGGATGCGGGTGACGGAATTCAGCGCCTGAAATTAAAATAGCTTACTTATCCCTGAAATAGTTTGCACCCCATGCCTGGTAGCGTTTAGCCATATACGTTAGTCTTTGCTTAAAATCGTTTAAGTCCCGTTCTTCTTTGGGTGTCCAAAGCACTTCACTCAGTGCCGACATACGCGGAAAGATCATATACTCCAGCTTGCTTTCATTGCCGATATATTCTGTCCATACATTGCCCTGGGCGCCCAAAACATATTTTGCTTCGCTGCTATCCAGCTTTTTCGGAACGGGCTCATAACTATATACCGTATCTACCGGTAAATATCCTCCGATGGTTACGCTGTCTTCATTTTTTGTCTGTGCGTGATCAAAATAGCAGTACTGGCCCGGCGTCATTATTACCTGATGATGTTGTTTTGCCGCTGCAATGCCGCCGCTTTCACCACGCCAGCTCATTACGGTAGCATTGGGCGCAAGGCCGCCTTCCAGTATTTCATCCCATCCGATGATGCTTCTTCCCTTGCTGTTTAAATATTTTTCAATCCGCCCGATAAAATAGCTTTGCAGTCCTTCCTCATTTTTTAAATGCTTCTCTTTAATCAGCTTTTGGCAAAATGCCGAACGCTTCCAATATTCTTTGGGGCATTCATCTCCGCCGATATGAATATATTTTGAAGGAAAGAGCTCCATTACCTCATCCAATACATTTTCTATAAACTTAAATGTATATTCCGACGGGCAATATACATCCGGGAATACGCCCCATGTCTGTTGCACCTGCTTGCCCGTGCGCGGACCGGCCCATGGCGTATTGGATTTTACAGCAGTGGGCTCATCCGGGAAACAGCTTAGCTGCGGATATGCTGCAATGGCTGCTGACGAATGTCCCGGCATCTCTATTTCAGGAATGATGGTTATGTAACGGTCTGCCGCATACTTCACTATTTCCTTTACCTCTTTTTGGGTATAAAATCCGCCATAGCGGAGGCTGTCATTACCAGTACCCGGATAATGACCAATGACAGTTCCATTGCGCCAGGCGCCAATGGAAGTAAGGCGCGGGTATTTTTTTATTTCAATTCTCCATCCCTGGTCTTCAGTAAGATGCCAGTGAAAGGTGTTGAACTTGTGATAGGCGAGGTAATCTATGTACTTTTTTACCTGCTCTGCATCGAAGAAATGGCGCCCCACATCGAGGTGCATACCGCGATATTGAAAACGGGGATAATCATTAACAGATACATCCGGTATAGCATGAGGGGGAATATTACCGCTAACATCTGTATCAGCAGTCACCAATTGCAATAATGTTTGAATTCCGTAAAACAGCCCCTCTCCGTTAGCAGCCGTGATATTTATTTTGTCTTTTGTTACTTCGAGATGATAGCCGTCTTTTTTTACGCCGGCAGCCGGATTCACGGTAAGTATAATAACATTTTTTTTCCCGGGACCGGAAGCAGCATTTTTCACCGGGAATGTTAGCCCGTATAATTTTTTCATATAAAAATTCAGCATATCTGCATCATGCCCCGCAGCAGGAGATGCTATAATAATGGTAGACTTGCCGGGAACGAAGTATCCTTCCTGTATGGAAATTTCAGCAGGCTTTGGAATTATATCAATTCCGGTTTGAGCCATAGATAATGAGGTTGCCAGGGTAAACAATGCTGTCAATAGTTTCTTCATAAGTGAATGTTTCAAATTTATTTTAGTTAGTATGAATACAGGGGGATAGTTGCTTCTTCAATCAGTTCAATTATTTTATTGCCGGGACAGGCATAGCAATCATTGCCACAAAATACTACATATTAGGTATTGCACGTCTTTTATTTACTCCCAATCTTTGTGAGCAATAAGCAAGTAGTTCATTCTGCCGGCTTATAGTATCGTTAACCATTTGCTTGTCTTAAATCGGGGGATGGTAAGACTTGTGTTTGGTTAAAAATTAAAATCTCCTGTTTCAAAGCAGGAGATTTTTAGTATAAGAGTATTTGTAAATACCGTATCAGGCACCAATCTTGGTTACTTTAAGCATATTTGTGGGCAGGTGAAGATTTACGGGCGTACTCCCGGTGTTCACGACTACATCCCCGTCCCGTAAAAATTCTCTTTCGCGCAGTATAGCGATCTGGTCGAAGAAAATATCGTCAAGGCTTTCTTCTTCATCATAAAAAATGGCCCTCACGCCCCAGCTTAAGCTTAATTGATTAATAAGACTTCTTTCCTTACTGAAAACAAACAACAGGGATTTTGGCCGGTAACTGCTCAGCATAAAGCCTGTATATCCACTTTGCGTCATCCCGATCAGGCCATCTGCATTTACGGATGCCGCCAGCTTGCAGGCGCTATAGCACAAGGCATCGCTCAGGAAAGAAGGGGAATGGGGTTGCGGAGCAAGAATATCGTCGCGGTTATAGTCATAAGCCGTTCGTTCAATTTCGAGAATTATCTTGGTCATGGTTTCTACTACCAGCACCGGGTGTTGGCCGGTAGCTGTTTCTCCGCTGAGCATTACTGCATCGGCGCCCTCGAGCACAGCATTGGCAACATCGGTAATTTCGCTCCGGTTGGGCTTTACGCGGTCTATCATGCTTTCCATCATTTGCGTAGCCACAATTACAGGCTTGGCGCGGTGCATACACTTGCGGATGATTTCTTTTTGAATTAAGGGAACTTTTTCTACCGGTAATTCCACCCCAAGATCACCCCGTGCTATCATGATGCCATCGCTTTCTATGATGATATCCCGTATGTTTGTTATGGCTTCCGGCATCTCAATTTTGGCGATTACCTTGGCTTTGCTTTTCCTTTCTTTTAAAATCTGTTTCAGCTGGATGATGTCCGCCACCCGTTTTACAAAGGAAAGCGCAATCCAGTCTACTTCCTGCGTGAGAATGAAATCGAGATCAGCAAGGTCTTTTTCAGTAAGAGCCGGCAAAGATATTTTGGTGTCCGGCAGATTTACCCCTTTTTTGGAGGAGAGTATCCCGCCCATCAATACTTCTACCTGAACATCGTGGTTCGGTAATATCTTCAGCACTTTTACTTCCAGCTTACCATCATCAATCATGATGATGTTTCCCGGTACCACATCATTGTGAAAGTTGGGATAGCTGATATAAATTCTTTCTTTGGTGCCTACCAGTTTTGTATTGGTAAATGTAAGTATATCGCCGGGATTAATTTCGAGTGCGTTATTTTCAATTTCGCCCACTCTTAGCTTCGGTCCCTGCAGGTCGGCAAGAATGGCTATGTTATAAGGCAGTGTATTGTTTATTTTTTGTATGTTTTTAATAATCTCCGCTTTATTCTCATAAGAGCCATGAGAAAAATTCAGCCGGAAAACATTCACGCCCGCCTGTACCAGCTTAACCATCATTTCATAGGTATCGCAGGCGGGGCCCACAGTGGCTACGATTTTTGTTCGTTTGGTCATGTGAGTAGCGCCGGCGCGGTTATCCATATCTGCCTGTGCGTATTTCTTTACATTCTTTGACATCGTTACTGATTCTTTACTTTATCATGCAATGGTAATACTAAAAAACGTATTAATGTGAAATTAGCTCGAAAGTATCTTAACGATCTTCATCCATTCTTCCCCGATCCGTTGTTTTTTCTTTACCGCTTCATCCAATGGAATGTAATGCATCCTGTTATTTACAATTCCTACGAAAACATTGAATTTTCCTTCCATCAGGCATTCAACAGCCGAATAACCCATGCGGCTGGCAATAAGCCTGTCGAAACAGGTGGGGGCTCCGCCGCGTTGAATATGTCCGAGGATGCATACCCTCACTTCCTGCTCCGGTAATCTTTCAGTGACTATTTTAGCGAGCTGGGCGGCGCCGAATTCTTCCCCTTCCGCCACAACGATCAGGTTTACCAGTTTTTTTCTGCCGCGTTTTTCCGTAAGGGCTTTTATTACGTCTTCAATATCGGTTTTTCTTTCCGGTATCAGGATGTTTTCCGCCCCTGTTGCGATTCCGCTGTGCAAGGCAATATAACCCGAGTCGCGGCCCATTACTTCTATTATAAACAAGCGGTCATGGGCGTCTGCCGTATCCCTCACTTTGTCTATTGCTTCCACCGCCGTATTCACAGCTGTATCAAAGCCTATGGTAAAGTCGGTGCCTGCAATATCTTTATCTATAGTGCCCGGCAATCCGATGCAGGGAATATCAAATTCATTACTAAAGATTTGCGCTCCCCTGAAAGATCCGTCGCCCCCTATGATAACAAGGCCGTTAATGCCCAACTTTTTTAAATTTTCATAAGCTTTTCTTCTGCCTTCATGCGTAAAAAATTCCTTACAACGCGCCGTCTTTAAGATAGTGCCGCCACGCTGTATAATATTGGCTACACTTCTGTTCTCCATTTTCATTATATCGCCTTCTATCATCCCGGAATAGCCTCTTATGATGCCATATACTTCCAGGCCATAATAATTGCCGGTTCGCACTACGGCCCTGATGGCTGCGTTCATTCCGGGAGAATCGCCACCCGAAGTGAGCACGCCTATTTTCGTAACCTTTCTGTCGTTCATCCTTAGATATTTCCTTTTAGATTTAAAGATTGTTTTGGGAGTGTCAAAAATACAGATTTAGCTTGTAGTAATTATCTGCGTTGCAATTGAATTTAAATAATACGAAAAAAGCTTCAGTAGTCGTATATGAAATTTTATGAGGAGAAGTCAACTGGTAAAAATTTGGCTGCAAATTAAGTATACTGAAACAAAAAATAATGCGTGCTGTTATTTGCCTGCTCATTATCTGCAGCCGGGTGTCAAATTTTAAGTTTAATATTGCCGGGTATAAATGCATTACCGATGAAAAAAACAGGTCTCCTTTTGATCATGGTTATCTCTTTACATTCCGGATTCAGCCAAACCAATAATGTGAATCAGAAAATACTGGATTCCGTATCCAGGAAGGCTATTTACTATTTGCAGCAAAAGCAAACAGACAGCCTTTATTCAATAGGCGGCAAAAGATTTAAAGAACAGCTTTCGCAGGAAGACTTTAAAAATATTATGGAAGGCCGGGTTTTCCCGCTGAATGACTTCAAAAATGTTGCTTTTGTAAAAACTGACCATGCAATAAATAAATACAAAGTGGATGGGTCGCCCGAACTCCAGCTATTGATTGGCCTGGACAGGGATAATAAGCTGGAGACGTTTTTAATTCAGCCTTTCAGCGATAACTGATATTTTCGTTTATGCGTATCCGTTAGTATTTTACCGGTAAATTTGGTATCATGAAATGTATAGCTTGCTGGATGTTTTTACTTTTTGTTGCCGCAGCTACGGCAACTGCCCAAAAAGATTATCATGAGCCCTATCGTCCACAGGTTCATTTTTCGCCGAAGCAGCATTGGACGAACGATCCCAACGGGATGGTTTATTATAAAGGCATTTATCATTTATTCTTTCAATATTATCCCGGAGCCAGTGTGTGGGGGCCGATGCATTGGGGGCATGCAACCAGTAAAGACCTCATTCACTGGAAGCAGCAGCCGGTTGCCTTATACCCGGATAAGCTCGGCTATATTTTTTCCGGGAGCGCCGTGGTGGATAGTGGTAATACTTCAGGGCTTGGGATCAATGGGCAACCGCCACTGGTAGCTATTTATACCAATCATGATACTGCGGGAGAGCATGCCAAAACCAATACTTTTCAATATCAAAGTATCGCTTATAGTAATGACAACGGGCAAACGTGGACAAAATATCCGGGTAACCCGGTTTTACCCAATCCGGGTATTACAGACTTCCGCGATCCGAGCGTGATGTGGTATGCCCCGGCAAAAGAATGGATCATGACCTTAGCCACTAAGGACCGGGTTACTTTTTATTCTTCAAAGAACCTGAAAGAATGGAATAAGGAAAGTGAATTCGGACAGGAGACAGGTGCGCATGGCGGGGTATGGGAATGCCCGGATTTGTTTCCCATGAATGACGGGGGCAGGATAGTATGGGTGCTTATTTCCAGCGTCGGGTCTGAGGCGCCCAATGATGGCTCTGGTACTCAATATTTCCTCGGAAGCTTTGACGGTCATCATTTCATGCCTTATGACAGCCTCCTTCGCTGGATTGATTACGGGCCGGATGACTATGCGGGCGTAACCTGGAATAATACCGGATCAAAGAAAATATTTCTTGGGTGGATGAGCAATTGGCTGTACGCAACGAAAGTACCTACAACGAAATGGAGAAATGCCATGACCCTTCCGCGCAATCTGAAAATTAAACACGTGGGCCCAATAATGTACGTAGCTTCCGAACCGGTGAAGGAAATACAATCCATAGAAGAGACGGCTGTTGTTTTGAAACATATTCAAATAAATGAACCATTTGATTTGGGCACCAAAACCGGTTCAGTAAATTTTCCCTGCCGGATCGACATGAAAGCCCGGGCGCAGAATTTTTCGGTAATCCTTTCAAATGATTTGAATGAAAAGCTGATAATTGGCTATGACGTTAGTAAAAAAGAATATTATATAGACAGGAGCCATTCCGGCATAACCGGTTTCTATGAAGGGTTTACCAGGATGGATACCGCGCCACGCCTTTGCCATACTACCTTGCAGGATATTTCGTTAATTATCGACAAAAGTTCAGTGGAATTATTTGCCGATGGCGGACTGACCGTGATGACAGCCTTGTTTTTCCCGGATGAACCTTATAACAAAATTCTCTTCAAAGGAGATCAGCAAGGTGAAATAAAGGAGTTAAAATATATTCCGCTGAAAAGTATCTGGCCTTAATTCCAGGATTAGTTGTAAAATGCGCCGGCACTTATGAAAAAAATGAACCGTACCACTGTTTTATTTATCTATCTCTTCAGTGCGTTGTTATGCTTTATAATTTTCTGGCCCTTATTTGTCTGGTTTATCAACTTCCTGTACGAAGCCCATTAATCCCTTGATTTAATTTCTATAGTAAGATTCCGTTCATTCTATTCTTTTTCATCTGGTATGGCTTTTGCCATGATTCATTTTATTTTGGGATAAATTGAAAACATACCTAAATTTATTGAACCATCTCTTTAACGATTAAATCTTTTCAATATGGCAAAAGCAAAAAAGAAGCCCGCAAAAAAAGCGGTGAAAAAAGCAGTAAAAAAAGTCGCCAGGAAAGTTGTTAAAAAAGCGGCAAAAAAAGTTGCCAGAAAGCCTGCAAAAAAAGTAGTTAAAAAGGTAGCCGGAAAAGCTGTGAAAAAAGCAGCCCCCAAACCGGTGCAGCTTTCAGGTAAGCGGTTCCTGGTTATTTATCATGCGCCGATAGAAGCAATGGAGCAAATGTCAGGTGCATCTCCCGAGCAGCAGGCCGAAGGCATGCAGTTGTGGATGGACTGGGCAAACAGAGTAGGAGACCGGCTGGTTGATTTAGGCGCACCGCTTATGAACGGGCAAAGTATAAACTCCCAGGGCGAACGCGAACCCAGCACAAAAGAGGTGACAGGTTATTCGGTAATCCTTGCTGAAGATCTTGAACATTTATTGCAATTGCTTGAAAGTAACCCGCACATATCCGGCTGGCATCCCGATGCAACCGTAGAAGTACATGAGTCTGTATTACTGCCGGGAATGTGAGTGATATTCAGCAATTAAATTTTTTGAAGAAAAGATTCAACAGCAATTTACATTGCTGTACACGGATGTTTTTATTTACCAGGAGATAAAAGAATTTTTTTGAGCAATACAATTTGCCCGGGATGGTAATGTGTATGCTCAATAATTCCGTGCAGGTTGCGATAATAATTGTTTCCGTATTTGTGATCTGAAAAAACCCCGAAGAGTTGGTTTTCGTGCAGCTGTTCTATCTCGTAGCCAATTGATCCGCTTCGGTAAATACTTTGTTTGATAATAATTGCCAATCCCCATCTTAATTAATTTCGGGTACATCAAAACTAAATTTATCGCCTGCATTCAGCGGTTCTCCCTGCAACACTTTAGAGACAGGGTTTACATAATAATTGATATGAAATACCCACGCGGCGATTGAGTTCAGATCGTAAACTTTCGTTATTGCCTGTTGCCATGTTATGCCGGATAAGGTATCCTTCAGATTTACTGCCGTCCGGTTACCGCCGAAGTAAACCTCTCTGAATTGTTTGGCAATTTGCCGGGTCAATGTCATGATTTACATATTTTGAAGTATGTAAATTTAAAATTCTCTTCAATTAACTAATAAAAAGCCCTGCCTCTTCAAAAGTGCAGGGCCTGATTTCGCTTTAACCATTAACCTGATTACTTGCTGTTTCTCCGGCAAGCGTTTTTGCTTTTTTTACCAACGATAAAAATTCTTTTCGATACCCTTCCATATCTGACCCGAGAGAATTCCCGGCGATTTTCAGCACCTGGTCAAATGTCGCTTCCCCTTTGAATTTGCTGTTACGTAGCAGCATGGCAAAATCTGCAACCGCACTCGCAAAGCGGAAGTTGTTGGAAGTCGCCTCAAACGCCAGGGGTTTATCAGGCAGAGGATGTACAATGAGCTTACTGGTTTCCTGCGCAGGTGGTTTATACCGGAATTTGACCGTCAATATTTCATCATTATAAGAGTCATTCCCTTCCTTTGATTGCTGGTACTTCAGCGGATCAACACTCTTTAAATAGGGCGATTCAGTTCCGGCAGGAATTATTTCATATAACGCAGTAACCGTATGACCACTGCCCAATTCGCCTGCATCTTTTTTATCATCATTAAAATCTTCCTTATTTAACAGCCGGTCTTCATAACCAATGAGCCGGTAGCCCTCCACTTTTTTAGGATTAAACTCTATCTGTAATTTTACATCTTTTGCAATGGTAAAAAGTGTGCCGCCAAATTCATTTACCAACACTTTCTTTGCTTCACTGAGGCCGTCAATATATGCATAGTTGCCGTTGCCTTTATCTGCCAGTTGCTCCATTTTACTGTCTTTATAATTGCCCATGCCAAATCCCAGCACAGATAAATAAATTCCCTTATTGCGTTCCTGTTCTATTAATCGCACCAGGTCGTCATCGCTGCTAAGGCCAACATTAAAATCACCATCGGTACAAAGAATAATCCTGTTATTGCCATGTTGCATGAAATTCTGTTGTGCAATTTTATAGGCCAGTTGCAGGCCGGCGCCGCCATTGGTAGAGCCGCCGGCTTCCAAAGCATCAATAGCATTTTTAATTTTTGTTTTTTCACTCCCGTTTGTGGCAGGCAGCACCAGTCCTGCATTTCCTGCATATACTACCATCGAGATCCGGTCATTTTCACGAAGCTGGCCGGTAAGCATTTTCATAGACTGTTTTACCAAAGGCAATTTGTTGGGTTCAAACATCGAACCGGATACATCGATCAGAAAAACAAGATTGGACAGAGGTAAATTTTCCTGTGGAATAATTTTTCCCTGCAGACCAATCAGTACCAGTTTATCCTCTTTGTTCCACGGACACGTACTCATTTCTGTATTTATTGAAAACGGATCATTGCCCGTTGGTTGCGGATACTGGTATTTGAAATAGTTAATCATTTCTTCGGCCCGAACCGCACCCGCAGGCGGCAACTGGTTGCTGTTGAGATAGCGGCGCACATTACTGTAGGATGCAGCATCCACATCAATTGAAAAGGTGGAGAGAGGCTCGTCGGTGGTGCGATGAAATTCATTTTCAGAAATATTGCTGTATTCCTCTGTATTAAACGTATTGTTATACGTAAAGGCGCGGAACCCCTGTGGGTTTTGCGGTACCACGCCCGCCATATCCTGCGACTCTTTGTATAAGTCTGCTTTGTTCTTTGCACCATAGCCGGTTACCGCTGCTTCATCTAATGATAAACGGGATGGCTTCATAATAACATTGATGACTGTGCGGTTGTTGATTTTAATTTTCTGCTGCACAAATCCGACCGCGGAAACAGTAATGTATTTTTCTTTTTCATCACAGTTGATTGTAAAATTTCCTGAAGCGTCCGACGAAGTGGTCGTATGGCCTGCGGTAATGGTCGCCCCGGGAACGGGCGTACCCTTGTTGTCTTGTACGCTCCCCGTGATTGTTATGGAATTATTACGGAAAGCAGTAGCTGTAATAAACGCCAGTGTGGCGAGTACCATTAATTTTTTCATAAACTATATTTTAATTTTATAGGATTGCCATAAGAATTTTTATTATTGTTGCCGGCGCTTGCTGATAGAGATGCAGCTTTTTTGATGATTACATAAGCCTATAAAAAATATTCAGAACTTTATTGAAGTGACATTCATAAGAAACATAGCTACTGCTGACGACGATGCCTCGCTTGTACAGGATTACAAGGCAAACGGCGATATGAATGCACTTGGCAAATTATTTGACCGTTACATAGATCTGGTATACGGCGTTTGCCTTAAATACATGAAGGAACCCGAAGATGCGAAGGATGGTGCAGTCAATATTTTTGAAGAGCTGATGACAAAGCTCAGGAGATACGAGGTGGAAAATTTCAAAGGATGGTTGTACCAGCTTTCGAAAAATCATTGCCTGATGAAATTGCGGAGCGACAAAAAATTTCCTTCAGTTATTAATGCAGATGTTGTGCATTTGAGTGAAAATTTTCATCTTGAAGAAGTAAGGGAAAAGGAAATGCAGCTAAGCCAGATGGAAGGGTGTATTGAACAACTCCCCGCAGGACAAAAAGAAGCGATACGCTTGTTTTACCTCGAAGAAAAATGTTATAAAGATATTGCCGCCATAATTGATGAAGAAGTAAACCAGGTAAGGAGCTATATACAAAACGGGCGAAGAAACTTGAAAATTTGTATGGAAAAGAAAGCAATAGAACAGGCGTAACGATGACCAACAGTAAAATATATACCGCTGCTGACTTTGAGCGCTACCATAACGGGAGCATGCCTGTGGATGAAATGCATGCACTCGAGCGGGCAGCTCTTGAAGATCCGTTTCTGGCCGATGCGTTGGAAGGGTATGCATTTGCGCAAACGCCTGTGAAAGATATTACTGACTTACGGTCACGGATATACGAAAAGAAAGGCACAGAAAAAGCGGTTTTGCTTTTCAGCGCAAAAGGGTGGCGGCGGGTTGCTGCCATTGTTGCCGTTGCTACCGGTGGTATTTATTTATTTTTACTGGTAAATCATACCAGACAACCACATCCGGCGGCTATCGCTGCCAGGAATCAAATAAATAAGGACACCCAGCCTTCTTTTATCGCCCGCGATACAGGGAGGGGTAGCAGCATTGCTTCTGCCGGTAAATCACCATCCGCCGCGCTTGCTGAGCGGAAAAGCCCGGCAGTTGGGGAAATTGTCAACCAGCGACCCGGTTCCGGGAAAAAGAATGATTCCGGATTAGTGGGAAATTTGAAACAAAACGCATCAACAGACACATTGAAGTTTACCGTTGCTGCTAATGATAAGGTTCCGGGTACAATTGCCAATAAAATTCCTTCAAAAAAATATTTTTTGAAAGGCAGGGTAGTAGATGAAAAAGGAGCGCCGGTAATTGCAGCAACCGTTCAAAATAAAAATTCTCATTTTTCCGCCATCACTGATGATTCCGGCAATTTTATGCTGCCCTCTGACGACAGCGCTGCATTGGCTGTGGTATCAGCCGTTGGTTACGGTTCAAAAGAGATACGGCTTCAAAAAAATGAACGTACAAAAATAGACCTCGCACCCTCCGGCGCAGATCTTGACGAAGTAGCTGTAACCGGCTATTCATCATCAAACAAATCTGCAGCACCGGCCATGTCAAAAATGCTGAAAAGAAAAGCAGCAGGAATCGCAACAATGGATTCGTCCAGCGATTATCAGCGTTTCAACGGCTACGTGCTCATCCACAGGCAAAATTTGTATGATTCAAACAATGTACAGCTAACAGGCGAGGTCACCTTATCATTTGATGTGGATGAGGACGGGGTGCCGCAGGATATACACGTACTTAAGTCAACCTGCAAAGGCTGTGAGGAAAATGCCATCGGGCTTTTGAAGGAGGGCCCGTCATGGAGCCACAAAAAGAAAAGACAAACAGTATCAATTAAGTATTAAGCAGAAGAAATTTTACAGCCAGGACCATTTGCCAGCCGGTAATATAACGGCTATGCATACACGAAATATAAAATAAAATATCCCGGCTGTCTGCCGGGATTAAAAGTTATTGCAAGCTTTATTGATTCGTCAGTTATGCTTCCTTCTTCAGCTGCACGTCAGCATTGATCCAGACATCATCGCTTACCAGCACGCCCCCTGTTTCTAATGCGGCATTCCAGTTAAGGCCCCAGTTCTTGCGGTTTATTTTTCCCGTTACATTAAAGGCGGCTTTTGCATTTCCCCACGGGTCTTTTACAATTCCTCCAAATTCTGCATTCAGTTCAACAGGTTTTGTTACGCCCTTTATGGTAAGGTCGCCGGATATTTTGTAATTATTATCATCAACTTTTTTTACGTTGGTACTGGTAAATTTTATTTCTTTGAACTTTTCAACATCGAAAAAATCTGCACCGGCAAGGTGACCGTCTCTGCCGCTGTCATGAGTATCTACAGACGCAGGATTTATCGTGGCTTCCACTTTTGCATTGGAAAAATCGTCGTTTTCAGAAACAACGTTTGCGCTGTATTCTTTAAACGCTCCTCTTACATTCGATATCATCAGATGCTTCACCCTGAATCCGATCTCGCTGTGGGCATTGTCAATAACCCATTTTGTTTTCGTGTTTACTGTTGCAGTTGCCATGTTTATTTGTTTTTTGTTTTTGAAATTTAATTTACACCGCAAAGTTGCACCGGAATGCGGGCGCTTCACAATGACTCATGATAAAATAAACTGTTGATCTATGTCAACAAAAATGCAGCTCCGTAAGCTCCTGTGGCCGGCAAATATTTCTCAGGTAGCTCTATTTGACGATGATGTTCCGGCAATAAATTTCTTCCGGCATCCGTTAAACTTTCTGGATTTTACCTGTCTGAAATATTTATGAAATACCTGTCATTCTTTTTCGCCGGCTTTGCTCTTTTATGGGCATCCTGTAAAAAGTCAGCCACTACAACCCCGGTTCCGCCACCTGCATCTGATAGTTTTGCGGTAACAGTAAATAACGGCTATGGCAGCGGCAAGTATAAGGCCGGGGATACAGTGCATATTTTCAGCGGGGCTTATTCTTCTTCACAGGTATTCGGGACATGGTCGGGTAGTGATACATCTCTGCTGAATGCGCCGGATGAATGGCATACCTGGTTCATCATGCCGCAAAAAAATGTAAGCTTTACAGGAAGCGTACAGGGTATACCCTCTTTTACGCTGCAGTATGAGCAGATAAAAGGAAGAGACAGGTTAAAGCCGGTATATTATTATTTTCCGCAGGGACATGCTGGCATTGTGTATTTACTGCACGGAACCGGCGGTAATGCTGCCAATATTGTGGCGGAATATGAGTGGCAGCTTCTGATCAATGACCTGGTGAATAATAAATTCGCCGTAATCATAACTGAATCAGAAGAAGCTACTACCAATACTGATCTTAACGGCGACGGAGTGTTGAGATGGAATACCACGCCCTGGGATACTGCCACCAATGTTGATTACGCCAATATCAGGATCATTACCGATACATTTTATAGCCGTGGCCTCACCGGCAGTAGCGAACCTAAATACAGCATTGGCATGAGCAATGGAGGAAATTTTTCTGCTGCGCTATCTGCTATTTATAATTATAAGGCAGGAGTGAGCTATTGTGCTCCGTCGGGGGGAGCGATCGCGCAAATAACAAATTCACCTCTCCAGTTTTGCATGGCAAGATTTGACGATAATCCCAATGTGGGGACCACCGGCAACGCCAATGCGCTCAGCAATTCACAAATGATGACGGGCCGCGGCATCTGCAGTAAATATTTTATAAAAGAGCGATCGCCACTTTACCCGGAGCGGTTTGCACGGCGTGGCGATATCAGCATCGCTCAATCTGCTGCTGTTTTCAATGAGTTAAAAGCCAATCATTTTATGGATGCAAAAAATTATTTTATCGGATATTCAGATTCATTGCAGTCCGCACTTGCCGTTAATCCTTCCGCGTTTCCCCAACTCAGCAGTTTGAATTTATCACAGCAGTATTTTGTGATAACCCAGGTTAACCTTGCCGTATCCGATCACCAGATGTACAGCGATTTTGACAGGGCCACTATTAAATTTTTGAAAACACAGTGTCAATAGCAGGCATACCGCAGAAACTTTTATACCGCGAGACCTGCAACCACTTTCTGTCAATACCATGAGTATAGGGAAAATTGAAAACATATTTCAATTATAAAAAGATTTTCAATAATATTTGTTGCACTAAACCGATTGCTATGGTTTCAAAAAAGATTCTTGCCGCAGCATTGCTTGTTACTACATTTTCTTCAGCACTCATTTTGTTTTCCTTTCAATCGCCATTTAAAAGAACTTTTGACGTGGTAAGGGTGGACGGAGGTCTTATTTCGGGAACTGTCAATTCAGACGGTGATATTCATATTTTCAAAGGCATTCCTTTTGCAGCGCCGCCCGTTGGTGTGCTGAGATGGAAGGCGCCACAGCCTGTTATTCCATGGAAGGGCGTAAAGAGATGTAATGCATTTGGTGCAAGCCCGATGCAGGGAGCTCCTGTTCCCTTCGGCCCCTGGTCAGAGGAATATTTAATACCGAAAAGCCCCATAAGCGAAGATTGTCTCTATCTCAATGTATGGACGGGCGCTACCGCAGCGAAAGAAAAAAGACCTGTGCTGGTATGGATATACGGCGGAGGCTTTGTGAGTGGTGGCAGTGGTGTGCCGGTGTATGATGGTGAGGCTACCGCCAAAAAAGGAATTGTGTTTGTAAGCGTCAATTATCGTGTTGGCATATTTGGATTTTTTGCCCATCCTGAGCTTACAAAAGAATCCGGGCATAATGCTTCGGGCAATTATGGATTGATGGATCAGATCGCTGCGTTGAAATGGGTGAAGAAAAATATTGCTGCATTCGGAGGCGATCCGGATAAGGTAACTATTGCGGGACAATCGGCAGGATCCATGAGCGTGAATTGCCTCGTTGCATCACCGCTTTGCAAAGGATTGTTCAAACGCGCGATAGCCGAGAGCGGCGCTTCTTTTATAAAATCCGGTTTAACGGGCGATAATACGCTTTCAAGAGCCGAAGCAGAAGGAATGCGAATTGCCCAATCGTTCCATGCTGCGACAACCGATGATTTAAGAAAAATTCCGGCAAAGGATCTTATGAAAGTAAATGCTGCATTCAGAAGCCCAGTCATTGACGGATATGTGTTGCCCGAGTCCATCGCTGATATTTTTAAAGAGAATAAACAAAATGATGTTGCGTTGCTTACCGGGTGGAACGAAGATGACGGCGTGGTTTTTGGCAAACCGCAACCGGCAGATGAATTTAAAAAACAGGCTGAAAAAAATTATGGCGATGATACTTCAAAATTCTTTCAATTATATCCGGCCCATACGGATGAAGAAGCTGCAGCATCACAGGCAATGCTTTCGAGAGATATGATATTCGGCATTCAAAATTATACGTGGGCCAATGAGCAATCGGAAAAGAGCAGGTATAAAGTATATGTGTATCGTTTTGCGCGCAAGCTGCCGGCCACCGGAGACTACAAAAAATACGGTGCATTTCATACCGGTGAAGTAGCCTACGCCTACGACAATCTTGACTTTGTACATCGTTGCCCCTGGGAGCAAACAGACCGGGACCTGGCAAAAACAATGTCGTGGTATTGGGCCAATTTTATCATAACCGGAGATCCCAATGGAAAAAACTTGCCTGAATGGCCTGCCTATAATACAAAAGATTTTTCTATTATGCTTTTGGATGAACATCCGCATGCAGCATCATTGCCCGGAAAAAAAGGACTGGATTTTCTGATTGCGAAAATGAAATAAATTATTGAAGATAGAAAAGTTGACTTAGGTAAATACTATAAAGGGATTTTATTTTTAAAAGCTTTTCCCGTTTAAAGTTTCATATGCATCTCTGATTCCGGAATTATTAAGACCGATGGATAACAGTTTTGTTTTAATATTTTCTTTTACTGTTTGTTCATCCGGGAAATCCTCATTCGTCCAAAAACGCTTTTCTTTTTGAAAATATCCTGTTTCACTTAAAAAAGCCACCCCATATCTATAAGCATCCCCCATTGTATCATCGAGATCACTGATTTTAAAAGATCCGTCGGGTCGGTATGATTTGCTTAAGCACCAGTGCAACATGCGCAAGATTTCATCATGCACTTTTTTGTGCATTGCAGAATCAAGAAAGGGCCACGCAAACCTGAAAATTTTTACAGCATCCCAGTTTAGATGATTTTCATAATGCCCATCCAGTCTTATGCCTGCCGGAAAATCTATATCGTCAAGCTGAAGCAAACGTTTTGCAATTAAATCTTTATGTGCAACGTTTCCCTTCAGGTCTGAAATTACATGAAACGTGATACCTACATCATCCATCTTCCAAACGTATCCATTGCGGTCTATCATCCACTGTCCCCAACATCCGGTTGTAGGATTTTGCCAACAATTTACATAGCCTTTTAGTGTGCTGTCAAGCCGGGGATCAAATGTGTAGGCTATTTTCTCTTTTGTTTTATTCAGTAATCTTGCAATGGCTGAGAAAGTTTCATCCAATTCTTCACGATTGAATGTACCGGTTTTTATAAAATCATTATATAAGTCGGCATCTAATTGCTTTTTTAGTTTTTGGGGAGAATTTATTCTGTCAAGAAAAGAAAAAGGATATGAAGGATGGATACTGTCTTCTAAATTATCTAATGAATAATAAAATCGCAGATACCAGACATTGATTCCTGCCCCCCAGCTTCCGTCCGATGCCTGTTGCTCTGATGCCAGCTTCTGTTCTTCAGGATGCAATAAACTTTCCTGAAGGTCATTGATCCGTGAGCGCATAGCAGCAGTATCGGAAGTGAAATTCAACAGCCATCGGATTTCACGATAAATATGCATTGAATAGCCCATTGTCTGACCTGCAGCTTCTTTTTGGTTTATTTCTTTTATAAGTGGTTTAAGTATTGGATTAAATTCTTTCAACCTTTTTTCTCTCTCTATTCTCAGGGCGGCCACATCCCAATAAAATTCAGATTCCTCGTAAAGTCTCGGCCACTATGATTTGGCAGCGATTTGCGGCGGTACAGTAAAAATATGTTCGCGATAAATTACTGATGCTATTAAACCACGTTCCAGTTGTTCACGAAATATATATCCAATGGCTACCAGCATTAATATTATTACCAAAAAAGTTCTTAGCCGTATACGCCATGATTTTTTCTTTTTTTGTTTTGCAGGTTTCATACAAAGAAAAATATTTTATTAAAATATTTCATGCAGCAGCAACTATCATAGTGACCCTCGAAAATCGATTTACTTTTATTCGCTTAGCGGTGTATCTCTACCAGCAATACCCATGCATCCATCACGGATTTGATAAATGAAAAAATAAATGCAGGTACTATCCAATAGATACCCGTTTCAATTTTTAGAATAAGAAATATACCGGCAACGATATAAGGCACCAGGGCAAGCTGATCTATCAGCATGTTTCTTATTTGAAGTGACCTGTACACGCTATCCACTTTTCGTATGGTTGCCAGGTCCATTATCACGATGGTGCTCCAAACAGGGATGCCGGCTGTAAGGGACTCGGCGCCCAGCAAAACAGGGGACTGCCCGGGAACAAGAAATAAAATGGAATAAATCAGGATTGTTAGCAGCAACATTATAGATAATAAAGCTCTTGATGGTAAGGTGGGCGTGGCGAGAATGGTGGAAAGGCTTATTGAAACGCCCACAAATATCAATCCCGTTAATGCAGCCGCGGCACCCGCAGTAGCTACAAAGAAATCGTGCCATTCATTCATGATAGATCATTTTAGCAGTAACCCATGATTGTGTTTCAGCTATCGGTAGTTCTGAATTCAGTGAATCATTAATCAAAAAATAACTGAATTAAAAATACCGATTTCATTACACTTTACGGAATGTGAAGGCGGTACCGCGAATTATAATGATATAAACATTGTTAGAAAATATTCTTCTGTGTTGTATGCTGTAAAAAATATTTAATTTGAGTATGGTACGGAATACTTTTGTATTTAAATAAAATGATTAAGAAATTACTCACGCTCAATATGTGCATGCTGGTACTGCATGTCACTGCGCAAACTTATTCTGCCGATGATATCAGCAGGTGGAAACAAACTGCACAAAACGTTACCATTATAAGAGACAACTGGGGCATTCCGCACGTGTATGGGAAAACCGACGCAGATGCAGTATTTGGCTTATTGTATGCACAATGCGAAGATGATTTCAGTCGTGTTGAGATGAACTATATCGACAAGCTCGGAAGGCTGTCAGAAGTATACGGAGAAAAAGATTTGTACCAGGATGTTTACACACGCCTGGTAATAGATTCTGCAGATGCGGTTCATGATTATGAAAACAGCCCTGCATGGCTAAAATCTTTACTCGATGCTTTTGCAGATGGTATCAATTATTTTTTATACACTCATAAAAATGCGCATCCTTTATTGCTGCAATATTTTAAGCCGTGGTATGCCTTAATGTGGACGGATGGAAGCATTGGCGCCATCAGCACCGGTAATATTACATCAAGGGATGTGGAGGCTTTATATACCAACACCGATGCGCCTGTCACCACCTTTGCTGATGTAATGAAAGAAAATACCGATGGCAGCAACGGCTTTGCGGTGTCCCCTTTTAAAACCGCTGATGGCCATGCCATACTTTATATTAACCCGCATGTAATTTTTTATTTTCGGCCGGAAGTGCATATGATCAGCCAACAGGGGCTCGACGCTTACGGCGCCGTTACCTGGGGACAGTTTTTTATTTACCAGGGTTTTAATGAACACTGCGGCTGGATGCATACCAGCAGCGATGTGGATGTATCTGATATGTACGCCGAAGATATCATTTCCAAAAACGGAAAATTATATTACCGTTTTGACGACAGCCTGCATGAAGTGCAGCAAAAGCAAATGCATTTTTATATAAAAGAAAAAGATGGCGTCACTGAAAGAACAATCACTGCTTACTATACGCATCACGGACCTGTAATGGCAAAGCGCAATGGAAAATATATTTCGGTTCGCTGCAACAATCGCAGCATGGATGGCCTGGTACAGAGCTGGGAGCGCTCCAAAACAACCGGCCTGAAAGACTTTGAAAAGGTAATGGAGATACGCGGCAACACCTCCAACAACACGGTATTTGCAGATGATAAAGGGAACATTGCTTACTGGCACGGAGACTTTGTTCCCAAACGCGATACGCAATACAACTGGAGCCAGGTGCAGGACGGCACTACTTCGGCCACTGACTGGAAAGGGTTACATACCATCAATGAAATTGTGCATATAATCAATCCCAAAACAGGATTTATCCAAAACTGTAACTCTACGCCATTTACTGTAAGCGGCAACAGCAGCCCGGAGAAAAAAGATTATCCTAAATACATGGCTCCTGACGGAGAAAATTTTCGCGCATTGAATGCAGCAGCCTTGCTGGCAAAAGGCCGTGGATATACTTTAGATAAAATGATTGCTGCCGGCTATAACCGTCATCTTACGGCATTTGAAATTCTGATGCCTGCATTAGTAAAAGCATATAAGGATAACGGTAATAATTATCCCGGTATTAAAGATGCCATGCATCTGCTTTCTTCATGGGATTATAATGTAGATACCGGTTCTGTGGCCACTACGCTGGCTGTAACGTGGGCGGAAAGATTATCGCCTTCCATTGCCAGGGTGTATATAGATGAAGGAGAGATGGACCAGGTGCAGGCTACAAAATATTTTGCGTCGCATGCCACGGCGGACCAGCTGCTGCAGGCATTACAGGGAGCATTGGATTTTCTGCAACAGCGCTTTGGCTCATGGAACATTGCATGGGGAAATATCAATCGCTACCAGCGGATAAGCGACGATATCAGGAATGTATATGATGAAACAAAACCATCTTTCGCTGTGCCTTTTGTATCTTCCACATGGGGTATGATACCTGCTTATAACAGCCGGTACAATAATGTAAATAAATACCGTTACGGGGTGAGCGGTAATAGTTTTATATGTGCCGTGGAATTTGGTAAAACCATTAAAGCAAAATCTTTATTGGCAGGCGGTGACAGCGGTGATCCTTCTTCACCGCATTTCTTCGACGAAGGTAAAATGTATGCAGAAGGAAAATTTAAAGATGTATTGTTCTATAAGAAAGATGTATTGAAGCACGCAGAAAAAACTTACCATCCCGGAGAGGAGTGATAATATAATCTCATTTTTATTGCTCTTTTATTTTTAGAACCATTACTTCAACTGGTCTGTCAGGTACATATAGGCAGATGGCAGATGATTGCGGAATATCATCGTCTTGTCTTCCGGGAACATTTTGTAATAATCCGCCCTGGGCACCAGGGAGATGATGTTGCCTGTTCTTACATAATCATTTGTGTTGGCATATACCGGGGAGACAAAACCCGGTAAATAACTTTTAATTGTTTTGGCCACATAATTTCCCAAATACTTCCTGTAGTTATTCCCTGTTCTTTTTGCAGGTTTGCTCAGCCGGTTATACGCATGTTTCAATATCCATCGTCTGGGCCATTTTGTTTTTTTCAGGACGGGGGTAATGTTGCTGAATGGATTTACTGCTGTAAAATCATCTGTTGTTTGTACCGAAAAGGGTGTTTGCGGTACCCAGTCGGCAGCGTTTACTACATTGTAGGCCCATCCATCCTGCGTCAGGGCTTCATATTCGTATGCAAAATATAAATTGCCCGGCTTGGGAGCTGCACTGCAATACGTTTTAAACCGAATGTCAGGAGGCAACAGGTTTTGCTCCTGCAGCCCGTGTAAATAAGCAGTGAGTAAATAGGAAATAGCACCGCCCTGGCTATGACCTGTAATATAAAATTCCCTGTTTCCTTTTTTGTAGCACGAATCTATTTTACGTACAATATCTCTGCTGAGAAATGCAGTGCCAATCAGCCAGCCTGCATGTACCGCAGCTCTCGGGTCATCGGCAAGATGATAAGAAAATGTATCCGTTGCAGATAAAGTAAGCACACCCTGGGCCGGTACCATTGCCGCATAAAAATTTTCCATCCAGCTGATCATTCTTCCGGTGGTACCACGAATGCTGATGACAGGGATGCCTTTATCAGTACTCCAAAGATCCCAGCAATTGTCGAGCCCCGTCACGGGTGAGCGATATAACATTTTATATCCATCCGGCGAATGCAGGCGCGTTGCTGAACTATCATTACCAAACTGCGCCGTTACTGCCAGCAATGCCTCATACTCATCTTTATCAAAGCCGGGTTTTAATTGAGCATAGGTTGCACAGGAAGTAATAAGGCAAATGATAGCCAGCATCAGTCGGGTTCGCATATTTTAAATTGATTTTTATGAAAAGGGCAGGAGTTAGGGGATATGACGGGCATTAAAATCTGTTGTGAAATTATTCATTGCAAAATATTGCCGTTTGCTAAAATTACAAAAGATGATTTGATCTGATAAAGTTTTTGAAATAGGGTATAATTATTAAGATACACTTAACGATAAAACGGGAAATGAATGCACAGGTACAATCTAACAGGGAGGAGGTTTGTTTTGTTTTTATTGATTCTGCAAAGCGATTGCATTAAAGCATCTTTCCTTTTATCAATATCGCTGTTTTTATTGATGCTTCTTTCAGGTGCAGGAATTCTTTTCGTTCTTCATCGCGCATAAAATTTTCAAAATCCTGCTCTGAGTTAAATTTTACGAGATGTATCTCATAAGGATTGTCAATAGACTGCTCAATGAATGATTCCGCACCCGGCCTTATACGCAGCAATAATTGCCCCTTGTATTTTGCAATAAGCGGCATCGCCACATCTTCAAACCGGTTGAATATTTTTTCCTGCCCTTCTTTTATGTATATTAACTGTGTAATGTATATCATAAACGGTTTTTTGGGAGCGCCGTTGTTAGTATTCAGTACAGGGCCTCATCGTGGCTATACAGCACCGGTAACCGGGAAATTAAAAATTTGATTTTATCCGGCATCGCCCGCTGGTAATATTAAGGACGTTCCCGTTTCCATCATATAGCCTGCAGTCGAAAGTGGCACTGATGCTGGTAAAGCTGGTGGCGCCTGAGGAACCCGCCGGGTCAGCCTCATTATCCGTTATATTAAAATGGCTTCCCGTTTGATCTCCAGGGGCAAAATAGGATGCCCACATTTTTCCTGTGCTGTCGACCCACGTAATGTTGACACCGTCAGTAAGCAATTCTTTGGTAAGCGGCGGGTTAAATTGCATAACAGTATTCCCGAGACTGTTTTGCAGCATACTTACGGTGGTGTCGTTTCCGGGCTGTGCATAAGGGTATGCCCCTGCTTTAAAAAAAGTGTCTGCTATATTAACCGGCAATGGTTTTGACGAAGGCGAGATCCAGTAATAAGCCAGGTTGATATTTCCCTTGCCAATGGTGAAAGCAGGATAATTGCTGCTGTTTTGAAAAGCGAATACTGCATTGATCCTGTTGTATGGATAGATAGCGGTATCCTCAGGAGTGGCGCTGTAAGTAAACAGGTTGCCCCACAATGAATCTACTCCCTGGATTTTAAATATCCTGTTACCGTCTGCAGTAAAGTCGATATAGTAGGAGATAGCTGTGATGGTGGTGTCTTTCCCGTGATTGCCATTGTCGTTTGTGTTTGCATTGGTTTTACTGCAAGACTCAATGCCTGCACTGATAACAGCCATGGCAATAACCAGGCGGAATGAAAATCCGGGCATATGAATAGTTTTCATTTTTAAAATTAAATAATTTAATGAATGTGGCATTACGAATGCTGAAATCTCTACATGCCTGCAATACTGCAGGGTATAGTTATAATAAAGAAACGCCGGCCCGAAATATTTTGCAAACACAGATTTCCTTCTCTGCAAAAGATATTCAATCACTTTCTTTCGGCTATTTTTTCTTTTCAGAAGCTTTGGCTTTCTTGTTAAAATCCAGTGCGAGATGTATCCAGAAATCGAATTGCTTTTTGGATTTCAGGGCATCAGGGCTGATATAACCAAAACCTTTGTATTCCCTGCCTTTCATGATCATGGTTCTGAATCCATTTTTTTCAGCAACAGTCTCCTGTAAGGCGGGGTCGAACCGGCACATCATTTCATTACCGCTTACACTTATGCACATTTTCCCGTTTACCATGAAAGTAATGCCGCGAAACATTTTTTTCTCTTCCACTTTTGGAAGATGAGCCAGGGCTTTGCGAATTCTGTTGGTCAATTTTTCATCGTATGGCATGGAAATAATTTCGTTTATCCGTTACCGTTATTAAATAATAATTATTTACTCATGGGCCAATAATTGATTAAACTATTCTGGATAGATATTTTTATTATGCACTTCCATCCATCTCGCGGGGTCGGCAATATTTTTCCGGCCAAATTGGCAATACAGGTTGTATGCATCACTTGTCAGTAAAATCCATCTCCGGAGTCCCTGCAGATCCGTCATTGCCGGAAAATATTTATCGAATTTCATATTGCCATGTTTGATAAAATTACGGCAAAGTTCAAAGCAGCCTCGATGTTACGCCGCCATCTACGCTAAGGTTATGCCCTGTGATGTAAGAGGATTTATCCATTGCCAGGAAGGCTGCGGCGGCAGCCACTTCTTCACTTTGGGCCATGCGGCGCAATGGCGTTTTGGAAGTAATCGCTTCTGTCCGTCTGGGATCCTCAAGAATGCTTTCCACAAGCGGTGTGGAGGTGAACCAGGGCGATACTGTATTTACGCGGATTTTGTAGCGCGCCCATTCAACGGCAAGAGTACGGCTAAGCTGGATAAGCCCTGCTTTGGCCATTCCATACGGGGCGCCGGTTTGCAGATCATAAGAACCGGCCACCGAAGATAAATTGATAACAGAAGCGCCATGGCCTTTTTGCAAAAAGGGCAAAAGAAGCCGGCAGAGTTCAAAGGGCGCTACCAGGTCAATGTTCAGCACCTTTCTATATTCTGCTTCACTATAATCGGCCGATCGCTTGTGAATGTTGATGCCTGCATTGTTGACGAGCACATCCAGGAAACCCCAGTGTTGCCCGATCCATTGCACCAGTCGCTGGCGATGCTGGTCCTCCGCTACATCCGCAACCAAACCATGAACAGAATAGTCCATTTGCAAAAATTCCTGTTCTGCAGCGGCCACTTCACCGGCATTTCTTGCAGTAAATACAACCTCGGCGCCCAGCGCGAGAAACTCATGCACAATAGCTTTACCGATGCCCTTGGTGCCTCCTGTTATCAGGGCGCGTTTGCCTTTCAAATCCCACGAAGACATAGATGATATTTGTATGATCAAATATCCTTACATTATTTAAAAGGGTCAAATAAATCAGGAGGGGCTTTATGGTAATAAGTTACTCACAGGAAATATGGCAATCGGCATAACGGTTTGGATGCTTGTAGCCGATTGGTATAGCGTAACCGGGTGAGACTTCATTATTCCCGGGATTGTTTTCGTTTATTCTTCACCGTTAGTTTCTTCGCAGGAGCTTTATTCATTAGCCACGCACCGAAACCCGAGGTGCTCCATGCCGCTGTCCTCAGTGCTTTTCATTCTCCTGGCAACCCGGTATCCCGAGCAATAACTTTCATTGCATAAGAATGATCCGCCCCTGATCACTCTTTTTGCTGCATAGGGTTCATCAGGGTCATAACTATTATCGGGCCCTTTCGGATTTTTTATTCCTCCCGGTGCTGATACCATGCGGTAATAATCGAACCGGTAATAATCCTGGCACCACTCCCACACATTACCGGCCATATCATAAAGGCCATAACCATTCGGTTTAAATGATTTTACCGGGGAGGTATAATAATACTTATCTCTGAGTGTGTTGCTCACAGGAAATTTTCCCTGCCATGTATTGGCTTTTGGTATCCCTTCATCTACGGGTTCGTTACCCCAGGGGTAAATATTATTCACCAGCCTGCCGCGCGCGGCATACTCCCATTCTGCTTCGGTCGGCAGGCGCTTTCCCGCCCATTTGCAGTACGCCTGTGCATCATACCACGATATATGTACAACCGGGTAATTGCTCTTACCGGTAATATTACTGCCGGGGCCATGCGGATGCCGCCAGTCAGCACCTTTCTTCCATTGCCACCACTGACTATAATCGTCTAATGAAACATCATATTTGGAAGAGACAAAGATTAGTGAAGCAGGCACCAGGTCACTATCGGCCGGCCGTGGTGTACCGGGAGGTAATTGCTTTTTCAGCTCATTCCAGTCAGGCTTTTGCTCAGCAGTGGTGACATAACCGGTTGCTTTTACAAATTTTTCAAACTGTGCATTCGTTACTTCTGTTGCATCCATCCAAAAACCATCTACCGTCACTTTATGCTTCGGGTATTCATCCGGCGCAGCCTGGTTATTATCAGCGCCCATCATAAAGCTGCCGCCCGGTATCCACACCATTCCATCGTGTGAACGGGCGCTGTCTGCCCTGTCAGTTGAATCAGCCTTACCCGGTGTATTTATATTGATGGCTACGGGAAAGCGCCGCGGTATATTCGTTTCGCAACAAATCGCTTTTTTTGATTCAGTTCCCTTACTGCCGGCAATGCTCAAATCAACGAAAGACGCTACCTTATGATTGTGGCATGAAAAAAATACCGCGAATGAAATGAGGCACCAGGTCAAACGTTGATTTTTTTTCATCATCGTAAATTTTGAATGCCGGCCAATGCTTTTTCAATATCTTTTGTGTGAAGATCGGCTCCCGTGTGTGTCCATACTATAGTGCTTTTGTTATAAAGCGTGATGGTGGGAATCGCATTTACCTTAAATGTTCCGGCTACACCCGGGTTGTCGTACACGTCAATCCGAACGATTTGTAATTTTTGTTTATACTCATTTTGGACGGAGTCAATAACCGGCTGCACCTTTCTGCAACCGGGGCAATACCGGGTATGAAGATCCAGCAATACCAATTGATGAGCAGCGAGGATATTTTTAAAATCGTTTATGGAAAATGTTTCTTTTGCCGACGTGAAGATTGGCTTTCCCTGACCTATCCATCCGCCGATGCCGCCATCCAGCACATATACTTCGGTAAACCCATTGCCGAGCAGTTCCCGTGCCAGTTGTGTGCTTCGTGCATTGCCAATGGCATATAGAAACACAGGTTTTGATTTTTCCAGCTGCTGTATCTTCTGCGAATAATCTTCAGCTTGGCGGTTAATATTTATGGCATTTAATAAATGATTAATGGCAAACTCTTCGGGCAGGCGCGTATCAATAATCTGCGGTTTTTTTTCAGCATTTATCTTTAGTTCAAATGAATCTGCCGGTACAATCAGGATTTTTCTTTGGGCCCGGACATTGGCTGCCGCCATTGTAGCTACCAGCAATAATAAAGTTGCTATGTTGAACTTCATAATAATTAATTCAGGGAAGCTACCTGTAAAAATTTTTTGTCTTTTTCCTTCACCGGTATTTCATCTCCTACTTCAGGACCACCGTGGGAAAGCTCGCTTCCTTCTTTTTTTGATTTAAATAAAGGCCAGAGAAACTGCGCATACCATTCTTCCTGCTTGTAAAATTTGATGCCATACGAGGCAGGATATTTCCTGGTGATGATACCGGTATTAAATATCACGTCCCACAGAAAGAACATATTTCCGAAATTGCCTTTGTAATAACCAATGCCATCGTCAAATGTATCGGCATGGTGGGCATGATGGGTAGCCGGTGTAGAGATCAGGCGTTCCAATACCCATGCGAAAGGATGAAGGATCTTATATTTATAGAAGGGTTTATCCCATGCAATGCTGGAGTGTGCAGACAGCGTGATGAATGATTTAATCACCGTTACAAAGAGCGCCTGCGGGCCAAGCCCCAGATAAACAAGTGTGGCAACCAAATAAATCTGTGAGAAAAATACCGTGTATATAAAATTTTGCCTGCTGGCCATTGCCATACCCATGTATGGTGCGGAATGATGGGTACGGTGAAATCTCCACAAGAAGGGTATTTGATGATGGAGCCGGTGATACCAATACTGCGTAAGATCATCAGCAACGGCTATTATAAAAACACCGCCCCAGAAGGGAACCCATGAAAAGATATTGGCCTGGTGCGGGAAAATGACCGGCAGAAGTTTTAATCCGAAAAAAGCAGTTACAGGAACCAGGAGTATTTTCGGTGTAACAAAACATACAATATCCACTATTCTTTCCTGCCGGGTCCATTTGTTATCGTACAATCCCAATGCAAATTCAAAAATACCCAATACCAGGGCTATCACTATAAAGCCCCATGTTTTCAGGTGCTGAAAGACCGGCCGTACAAATGAAAACACGGCCGGAATATCAATTTGTTTTGCCGCATCATCATGATGGATCCACGGGTGCTGTCCTTTTGAAACGAAATAAATATACACACACAAAACGGGCAGCGCATATAAAAAGATACTGATGGCTGCGTCTTTTATAATTTGTCTTGAAAGTGATTTTGTCATAAAATATATTATTTGATTAAGAAATTGCGGATGAGCCAAAGTCCGCCGGCTACGATGATCAATGGCACCAGATACACGATAATGCCTACCGCGATTTTTTTTGCGAGAATATGTATATCACTTGTTTTCATAAAAGGTGGGTTGTACTGATTACTTAACGGGCCCTTGCTTATCGCTTCCGTTCGGATGGTGTATCCGTTTATTAAATACGTCATACCAGTCAATGAGCGGATAGAGGTGATTGGCTTTGGCCTGCTCATCAAATATTTTTTTCAGTTCAGCCAGCTTTTCCGGATATTTTGCAGCAAGGTCAATCCGCTCGTTGAAATCGGTATTCAAATCGTAGAGCTGCCATGTATCGTCATCAAAGCTCTTATCTGATACAGGCCGCCCTTGTGTAAAATCAAAATCCACATTATCGGGGTGATGTGCTGCTTCTGCTTTCCAGCCATTAAAATAGATGGAGCGCGAGCCAAAAATGTAATAATGTTGCACGGTGCGTCGTGAAGGAGCCTTCACATCATTAAATGAGTAGGCCAGTGATATTCCCTCGATGCTGTCTTGCTTTATGCCCCGCAGATATTCCGGTGCAGTAATGCCCAGTACTTCGAGAGTAGTCGGAAGAATATCTATTACATGGCCGTATTGAGTGCGGATGCCTCCTTTATTTTTAATTTCTTTTGGGTAAAATACGATCAGGGGATTGTGTGTGCCTCCTTCTGCATCGGCATCCTGTTTCCATTCCCTGAATGGGGTGTTGGCAGCCTGCGCCCATCCCAATGGGTAATTGGTAAAAGCGGCTGCGGTACCGATGGAATCAATATCCTGCAGGTTTACTTTAAGATAATCAGCTTCTGACTGAGTTCGGGAAGAATTTGTTTTTGGTTCAATGGTTCCTTCGGTAGTGCCTTCTTTGCTTGCCCCGTTATCACCAATGATAACATACACCAGGGTATTATCGAGAAGATTGTTTTCTCTTAAATAATTAATAAGCCTGCCAATCTGATAATCCGTGTAAGTAAGATACCCGGCATATACTTCCATAAAGCGCGCAAATAGTTTCTTCTGATCTGCACTTAATGTATTCCATGCCTGTACCCGTGGATTGCGGGCGGGCAGCTGGGCATAGGCAGGCACAATGCCTGATCTTTTTTGATTGGCCAATACTTTTTCACGGAATACATCCCAGCCTTCATCAAAAAATCCTTTGTATTGGTCGCTCCAGTATTTATCTACCTGGTGCGGTGCATGGGTGGCGCCGGGAGCATAATACAGGAAGAATGGTTTTCCGGGCGCCGCTTTTTGCTGACGGGCAATATAAAAGATTGCCTTATCAGTAATTTGTTCATTCAGATGTCTGCCATCAGGAGTAGCGTGGGCATCATCTTCAATTAAAGATGGTTTATATTGGTCGGTTTGAGATCCGAGGAACCCAAAAAAATGCTCAAAGCCTTTACCAAGCGGCCACCTGTCAAACGGGCCTGCATCTGTAGTGTCTTCATCCGGCGTTAGTCCGTATTTACCTACTGCAAAAGTGTTATAGCCATTGGCCCTGAGTATTTCAGCAAGTGTGCCGTCTTCGGAAGGTATTCTCCCGTCATAACCCGGGAAGCCTGCAGACAAGGAAATATGTGAAAAGCCACCTTCATGCACATAATGGCTGTTCCGGCCGGTGAGGAGCGCAGCGCGGGTAGGTGCGCAAATGGCGCATGTATGGAAGTTGGTATATCGGAGTCCGTTGTTGGCAAGACTGTCTAATGTTGGCGTACGGATGATTCCTCCAAAAGCGCTCGATGCACCGAAGCCTACGTCATCCAGGATGATCAGCACTACGTTGGGAGCCCCTTGTGGCGCTTTGGTTACAGGCGCCCACCATTCTTTGGAGTCATTTAAAGATTGTCCAACCACTCCCTGGAAAGGCTGACTGTTGTTTTGCGCATTTACATTAATGGTCGCCAGTATACCGGAAATAAGCAGCGCAAGGATAAAGGCAATAATCTCTTTTTTTGTTTTCATTATTCAAAATTTTAAGATTGATGAACTTGTTACCAACCCGGGTTTTGGGTAAAATCAGGGTGGCTGTTTCCATACAGGTCTATTTCAGTCTGCGGTATGGGAAACAAGGTATCACGTAAGGCAGCAGCAGATTTTGGATTGCCTTTCATGCTATGAACTGCATCTATGTAATACTGACCCGGATCCGGGAATTCTGCGTCAGGCGCTCTTCTTACGAGGTCGAACCAGCGCAGCGATTCCTGTATAAATTCTCTTCTGCGTTCCGTAAAAACAGAATCCCTGAACTGAACCTGGCTCAGTCCTGCAGGCAGATCAAACGTATGATCCGTATAATTGCCATTACCGGTATAATTGTAGGTAGTATAATTATTTGATAAAGGATTACGATTGGCAATGTTTGCATATGCTCTTCCCCTCACAATATTGATGGCGGTATAGGCATCCGGCGTAGGACCGTTGTTCAGCTCATTCAAGGCTTCAGCATACAAAAGCAATACTTCAGAATACCTGATGACGGGGAAATTAATTTTACTGTTTGCACCCTGGTTACCTGCCAGCGCGTTCGTGAAGCCGGTGCTTTGATCAACAAATTTCAGGAAGTTATAATAGGGCCATTTAACCCAGGAATTTGTTTGCGTATTAAATAAAGAATCGTAGAAGGTAGCGCTTCTTCTCTGGTCGTTAATGTCAAAAAGATTTTCCACGACGGTGGCATCTGCAGGAATATCGGCTGTATATGCGGAATTGGTCCATGTAAATGAGCTTAAAGTATTGGTGCTGGTGAAATTGCCTACGGTGCCATTGAACTGCGCCGAAAAAATATGTTCTTTCCCGTTTTTGGTAGCAGCCTGGAATGCATCAGTAAAATTCGGGAACAGGTCATAGCCATAGTTACCGGTAGTAGGGGTTTGCAGGTTGGCTGTGCCGGCGGTAATCACCTTCCTGAGCTCGGTTACAGCGTTGCCCCATTGGCGAAGGTTTATATATACCTTGCCTAACAGTGCATGCGCCGCACCGCTCGTGGCTCTTCCTACATCGGCTCCTGAATATTTTGCAGGCAGCGCAGCGGCAGAGTCGAGGTCAGCAATAATCTGAGCATATACAGAATCTTTTGAAGTGCGGCCTACCAGCACATTGGCATTCGCTACGGTGCCTGCATCATGCAATACAAGGGGCACGTCGCCATACATTCTTACCAGGTTAAAATACAGGAGCGCCCTGATAAACCTTGCTTCCCTTACCAGGTTGGCCGCAGAATGATTGGGATCGTAGAATACAGATGCAGGGATAAGCGGAATTTTATCAATAGCAATATTGGCTTTGTCGATTCCCCAGTAGTGTTGCGCATATATCTTATGCACCCGGTCGTTGGTGCTTACATAAGTGGCTGTTCCGAGTGCCCTTACATCCGGATTGGTATTTGAAGGGCTATATACCTGGTTATCGCTCGGGTTCTCGATAAGCAGGTTCAGGTCGCGGCCATAAATGGGAAAATCATTGTTCACATCTGTACTAAGTGTGCTGTATACTGCCGTCACCGCAGAAATAGCATCGGCCTGCGTCTTGTAAAAGTTATCAGTTGTAATATAGCCCGGCGGATTCTCATGCAGCTTATTGCATGCGGTGAATATTATTGAAAATAAAAAAACTGTGCTTATAGATAATCTTTTTGATAATTCTCTTTTCATGTTGGCTTTATTGAAAGTGATTAAAAAGTAACATTCAGCCCGAGCGTATAGGTTCTGTAATTCGGATATACTCCGTAATCTATTCCCGGTTGAAGATTATTCTGATCGTAGAAGTTAGCCTCGGGATCCAGGCCCCTGTATTTTGTGATGGTGATCAGATTTTGCGCAGAAGCGTAAACTCTTATTTGTTTGGCAAGAATCTTTTTTGCAAGGCTTTCGGGGAAATTATATCCCAGTGTCACATTTTTCAGCCGCACATAAGAGCCATCCTCTATATATATATCTGCCACCTGCACTACCGGTGCATTGGTTGCTTTTGGAAAGGTGCCTGCAGGGTTATTTATCGAATCATACCGGTTCAGCAAAATGGCTGATACATTAGTGGTAGTGGTAGTCTTTTCCAGTTGCTGCTGAAACAGGTTGAATATTTTATTCCCGAACGATCCCTGGAAAAATACCGTCAGGTCAAATTTTTTATAAGTAAAGGTGTTGGAAAAGCTTGCTGTAAACTTTGGCTGCGCCGATCCGAGGCTGTGCTTGTCGGCGGTAGTGATAACAGGCCCTGTCAGGCCATTTGCGTGCAGATATTTTCTGTCGCCGGTAACCTGTGAAACTCCGGCCAGCTTGGGGGCGGCCTTGGGACCATATACATCGTCCGTGGTTAAGAGGCCGTTTGTGCTATACCCCCAAAATGTACCTACCGGTAGTCCCACTTTTACAATTACCGGTGAAACCTGGCCTGTCGGAGCTATTGGTTGAAATGAATTACTGGGTCCAAGACTCAGTATTTTATTTGCATTTGTTGCATACAGCAGGGTTGACTTCCATGTAAAATCTTTTGTTGAAATATTTTTAGTAGCCAGGCTCAATTCTATTCCTTTGTTCTCAAGGCTTCCTATATTTTCCGAAACCGAGGCATAACCCGTAGACAGGGGAACGAGGCCGCCGCCGCTGATATAGAGGTTGGTTGTCTTTTTATAATAAACATCCGCGGTTAAGTCAATGCGGCTATCAAACAGGCCTGCATCAATACCGGCATTGTATTGAGTGGTTGTTTCCCATGTAAGATCAGGATTGGCAAGCTGGATAGGAGCCACGCCAATTAATGTGCTTAGAGGATTTCCCAGGTAGTAGCCATAGGGCCCTTCCAGCGACAGCGAACTGAATGCAGGGAAATTGGCATTGCCCACACTGCCTGCAGTAATTCTTATTTTCAGGCTGTTGACAGTTCCGGAAAGCTTATCAAAAAATGGTTCGTCGGAAGTATTCCATGAAAAGCCTGCCGAAGGAAAGAACCCCCATTTTTTATTGCTTCCTGCTACGGATGCTCCGTCTGCCCTGCCGGTAAGGGTTACATTATATTTATGCCTGAATGAATAAGAAATTCTTCCCAGCCACGAATTGATTACACTTTGGCTTTCACCGCTTGCCGTAGTGGTAATGGCTGCATTGGCGAGGTTATTAAACGTGGTGATATCCGAAGGAAAATTCTGACCGCCTGCAAAAGTATATTCGGCTTTTTGATATTGCGTGGTATAACCTGCCAGCAGCGATATAAAATGTTTATCCTGGTAAGACCGGTCATAGGTCAGGGTGTTTTCATTCAGCCAGCTAATGTTATTAATGCCGGTTACCGAGCCGATACCGGTGCTGGTGCCACCTTTATTTCCCAGGTTTGTATAAGAGGGGGCGTAATAGTTCAGCTTCGTGTTTAGCAGATCAATGCCGAATGTTGATTTTAATGTTAATCCCTCTGCAATCTTATATTCGCCGGAGATGTTAGCCAGCACTCTTGAAATATTGGTCTGGTTAACGGTAGAAAGTATATCCTGTATAGGATTGTCGGCAAACTTTAAACCATTGATGCTGTAAAAGGTGGGCGTAATGGCCGGCACATACGTTGTATTAAAGCTTCCGTCCGGGTTTCTTACCTGGAATAACGGGTTAGTAAGATATAAAGAAGGGAATACTGCACTGTTAAAATTGATTCCGTTGTATGGCGTGCCGGCCAGCTTATTCTCTGCCGAGTTGCTTCCGAATATGCTGGTAGATACTTTGAAATCGCGCGAATAATTTTTTTCATAATTGATACGTGCAGAGTATCTCTTAAATCCGGTTGCCAGTACTATACCATTTTGATTAAAATAACTGCCCGATATAGAATACCTTGATTTTTCATCACCCCCGTAAAGGCTGAGCTGGTGGCTTTCTATATTTCCCTGGCGCAGGGCTGCATTTACCCAATCGCCGGAAACACCGGCATTGCCCAGTGAGTCTATTAATATCTTATTATTCAATAACCCGGTCGTTCCCTGTATGGAGGGTGTTACGTTATAGATATCATCGAACAATTTTGCCCACTGCGGGCCATTCAGCACCGGCACTTTTTTCAATACGTCCTGTATGCCGTATGAGGCGCTGTAAGAAATATTGTTGCTGCCCCTGGTACCTCTTTTGGTGGTTATGATTACCACGCCATTCGCCCCGCGTGAACCGTAAATTGCCGTTGCAGAGGCATCTTTCAGAATTTCTATTGATTCAATATCGGAAGGGTTGATGGTAGACAGTCCGTTAGAGGAAGCGCCGCTTACAGATGGAATGGCTGCATTGGGAGAAGCAAAATTTACCAGGCTGTTATCATTGTAATAAATGAATCCGTCTATTACATACAGCGGGTCATTTCCAAAGCTTAAAGAGTTCCCTCCGCGGATCCGTATGCTGGAAGTAGCGCCGGGCTGTGCCGAGCTTTGCGTTACCACCACGCCTGCTACGGCACCCTGCAACAGGTTGTCAAAAGAAGAGGTGAGCCGGGTCAGATTTTCCTTTGGAACAGACCCTACAGAGCCGGTAACGTCTTTTCTCCGCTGGGTGCCATATCCCAATATCACTATGTCTGAAAGCTGGCTGGTGCTTGTGGACAGTTGCAGTGTAATAAAATCTGTGTTGCTGACAGTATAATCTTTCTGCTGGTATCCTACAAAACTAACGGTAATGGTTAGGGGCAGTTTTTTATACGTCTGTAGCTTGAAGATGCCGTTATTGTCTGTTATAACGGTATTGGTAGAACCGTGGAGGCTTATGGTAGCCCCGCTGAGCGGTTCTTTGTTTGCTGACTCTGTTATTTTTCCTGTAATAACGGTTTGCGTCTGGGCGTATGCACCTGCATAGCCGAGCAGGAAGATAATAGTTGTCAGAAAACTATATGTATATTTATACAGTTTCATAATCAGTAGAATTTTTTTTATAAAGGAATACGAATGAGGATCGCTTATGACCCAAAAACGGAGGTACACAAGCAACAGCCTGCGGCATCGAAGTATGTTACCACCACATAAGCCGGTTGCCATGCAGGCTTGTTGCGTGTGTATCAAAAATGTTTATGAAAGGCTCCTGTTAGTAACAATAAATGCTGGAGAAGAAAATATTCCGGATCATTAGTTTTTTTTGTTTACCTGCATGCCCAGCGAGGTAGAGTAGTGCATTCATGTAAATGAATTTTTAATTAACAAAGCACTTGCTGGTGGTAAACAAGCTTATTAGTCTATCAATTTGGTAGGGTAAAGATACAGGTAAAAGTTTATAACAAAAAAATATTTTTTAAATTTTTTTTATCACAGCCTGTGTAAGCTGCTTTTCCTGCTGCGATGTGAGCCAGTAAGAGATGAGACTGGTGGAGAAAAAAAGAACCGGTTACCTTGCATTTATTAACTGAATATTTGCGTCACAGATTATCTTATCAGAATAAGCTGCATACGCTGTGTCTTATTGTTCTTCTAAAAATGCAAGCACGTATCCATCCGGATCAGCAATGTAAAACTCTTTTCCATACGGCCTTTCGCATAATGGCTGCACAAAGTCGAGGGATTGGTGTGAAAGCTCTTCAAACAAATCATTTACATTTTCTACTGAAAAAACTATATCGAGGTCGTAATTATTTCTTTTGGTTTGTCTTTCTTCAATAGAGGGCTTCCCTGATTTTAAATGAATGGAGTGACCATCTTTTTGAAGGCCTGCATAAAAGCCATCGTAAAAGAAATCCAGACTGAAGCCCAGCTTATCAGTGTAATACTTTATGGAGCTCTCAATATCTGTCACCAGGAACTGGGGACTCATTTTCTTTATTTTTAGTTGTGACATTTTGAAATGGTATTGGTGAAGTTTTCGATTATCGAAGATAGTGCATGCAGCTTTCTGCGCTGCCAGTATTCGGCATTGTCTCAGCCGGGTCTCCCGAAAGGGGATCCGGCGCACACGTCAATTCAAATGCGTTTACTTAAACCTGTTTCAAGCACATCCCTAATATTATCTACAGCATACACTTCCTGGATTCCTTTTTTATAAAAACCTGCCGAACTGTGAATATAGTCTGCCGGCAGCCTGCGAGTTGCCATTTACCGGTACAAGGATTGTTATATGTATAATTCATTTTTTACAATACAAACTTTTTTGTAAGGGAAACTCGCCTGGACGTGAAATAAATTCGCACAATTTAATACCAGCTAACCCGCTTCAACAAAATACATATCCATCTCGCCTTTATTCTTGGCTTCTACTTTGCCACGGTAAGTGCAGGGAAATTTATCTTTTACCAATTGATAGGTAATTGCCGAAATATTTACTCTGGCAGGCGCCGAGTTTTGCTCCATGCGGGCAGCCACATTCACGGTATCACCCCAGATATCGTATTGTAGCTTTTTGATACCCACCACACCGGCAATTACTGAACCGGTATGTATGCCGATCCGAAGCTCTATTTTATCTTCTTTGTTAAGCTGTGCGGCATGATGCACAGCAAACTGTTGCATGTCTAATGCCGCCTGAACCATTTTTTCCGCGCCATCATTCAGCGTTTTGCCGATACCGCCGATAGCCATGTAGGCATCGCCGATGGTTTTTATTTTTTCCAGGCCATACTTACCCATGATCTCATCAAACGCACGGAAATAGCTGTCGATCATTCCTATCAGCTCTTCCGGTGTGAGTTTCTCTGAAATTTTGGTAAAACCCTTTATGTCGGCCATCAGCACAGTTACATTATCCAGTTTCTGCGGTGTAGTGGTACCGGTTGCCTTGAGCTGCTCAATAGCTTCTTTGGGAAAAATGTTTTTCAGCAGTTCCGACATCTGCTCTTTTTCAGCTTCCAGCTCCACTGTTCTTTCTTTTACCATGCTTTCCATATTGCGGTACAGGTAGGCATTATCAAGCAGCATCGCGATTTGCCCGGAAATAAGATTGAGCAGCCCGACTCTTTTGGTATCGAACACGCCTTCGGAAAGATAATTTTCAAGATATAATATGCCGAATAGCTCTCCCTGTTTTAATACCGGGTAAATCAATACCGATTGCGGATGATGACTGATAAAATAGGGGAGGGTGTTGTATTCATTTAGCCTTGCAGGATTGTTAAGGGTTAACGGATCTTTTAACCGCGCCACATAGCGGATTGTATTCAGGGGCAACGTTTCAGGGTCAATGTATTCTGTAATAGACCTGACACCTTCTGATACTTTATAAGATGCCTTTACGACAAGGTCAGCACGATTGCGTATTAAGAGATAACCGGTATCCGCTCCTGAATTGCGAATCACGGTCAGCATCAGCTGTTCTATTACCTGGTCTACATCTTTCACGCTGCTTATAGTTCTGGACGCCTGCAGCAGTAAATTCACATCCACATTTTCCATTGAAATGGATTCAGCGCCGGGTTTCTTATCTTCCAAAATGCTCGCCCCCAGCAATGATTGAAATTCCTTTTCCAGAAATTTTACTTTCTGAACGGCTCCCCATTGCAGAAAAGATCTCCTGGCATTATCAAGATACGTTTTGGCCACCGTGCTATTGCCTGAAGAAAAATAAAAGCGGCCTGCGAGCTCGCTTGCGAGCGCCTTGTAGTTGATGAATAAATATTTCTCCGCGCTCCTGATTGCATTTTCATACAGTGTAGCGGCATCATTTTTTTTACCGGTAACCCGTGCAAGCTCTGCCTGCAATAAAAAATATTGCGGTTCGAAATTATCCGGACAATTGGAACACCAGTTCTTTATTTTTTTTAAATGTCCTTTTAATAATTTCAGATAAGGCTTTTGCGGAGATAATTTTTGTTCATACGCTCTGGCGCAGATCAGGCCTCCGTAAAAGGTATATTCGGCGTATTCATAACGATGATAAATGAAATTCACGTACTTGCCACTCTCCAGGTACCGCTGCCATGCTGCTGCATTATGCTGAAACTGGTAGAGAATATTCATGTAGGCAATGTAAGTATCTGCGGCAATGGAAAAAGAAGAGGATGCTACAATCTGTTGCAATCGTTCCGGGGCATTAAAATCATTTCCCATCAGCAGTTCGTTGTCATCTTCACCACGGAGGCATCGTACTGCGTGATAATAGCCTTCGAGAAAATGTCGTGTTTCCCTGTCGCCACGCTGGTCTACCAGTTGCAGATAATTTTCATACGATTGCTGAACGGATGGCAAAGGGAAACCCAAAGCAAATTTTTTCTGGTGATAATGAAAGATGCCATAGCCTGCATAGATGGGATCTCCATTGGCTATACATCCGCTGATGATCTCCTGCATATTGTCAAACTCAGGCCGTACGGGCCTTGTCCAATGCTGCACAAAGTTGTGGTAAGACATGTGCAGTTTCCATTTCAGCACTGTATAACCCAGTTGCTTGTTGATGGTGAGTCCAATATCGGCCAGCTTTTTCCCGGTTTTATACAGCCCCATCATTTGAGCCAGGATCATTCCGAAACCCATGTATCCAAATGAAGCCACCCCATTGTTGCCGTATCTTAAAGAATAGCTCACCATTTTCATTACATCCCATGCAAACAAATTCTGGTCGTATTGATAAATAGGAGGGGAAACCGCGAGGGTAAATTCAAGAAAGCGGATCTGCTCATGGTCTTTCATGACGGGTCTCTCAGGCGCATGATCCATTTTTTTACCACGCAGGGTCCACCGGGCTTTTATAATATCTTTAAGCAATACCATCATTATAACAGGGAGCGACCTCGGCATAATGAGGCCATACAGCCGAAAGCCCGTCCTGCCTGCTTCCACAGCTTTTTCTTTTTCATCTTTGGTAGTGTACATATACACCTTGATCATTAGCACTTCCAGCTTGTCGATTCTTGCTTTGCAGTTGCTGAACAGCTCATCTAAATCTTTTTCGGCCTTGTCGTACTGGCCTGCGAGATATTCAGAAGTAGCGCCCTGCAGGTAAAAGTCGGCGAGTTGAGCGTAGTGATCATCAAAATTGAGGAACTGTTTACCGAGGCTGAAATATTCAATGGCGGCATCGTAGGCGGTAGCTTCCTTTGCTTTTTTGCCGGCGCGGAGATTGATGTCTACTAATTGATCTATATCCGGCTGCTCTTTTACAAACTGCCTTCCTTTATTGAAATGATTGGCTATAATGAAGATGTCGTCATCAATTTCAGACGGAGAGAAGTTTTTTACTTTATATTTTCCGGCTTTAAGATTAACCATAGCCAGATCCTCTTCATTAATCATGGTGAGGCAAGCCTGGCGTATACGATCGTGTGAAAAGTGGAAACGAACATTGCCGGTTTTACTAAATTCCTTATCGGAAATGTTTTCAGAAGAACGAATGTAATAATCGAGGTTATCATCTTTTGTAATGAGATAGCCCATATTGATTACATCGGATAGTTCGTTAGCGATGGTGTACAGGCGTTTTTCTGTAAGGCTGGCAATGGTGAACAAATCAAACATATCACCCACACAGGCTCCTGTGCGTAAGATTTCTTTTTTTAAGGTCCCCAGGCTGTTGATCTTTTGTACGAGCAATTCCACAACGTTTTCGGCGAGGTTATAATCTTCCAGCGCTTTTTCATCCCACTTCCATGTGCCGTTATCATCCTTATGCAACAAGCCCGCATCATTGAGCGATGTGAGCAATTGTATGGTGAAAAAGATATTACCCTGTGTTTTCTGGTAAATCTTTGCAATCAGCGCATCTGGCTTTTCTACCTTGTATTGCAGCGTTTCGAGGATAAAATTGTGAATCGTTTCTTTGTCGAGCGGCAACAATTTTACTTCTTTAATATCAGCTTTTTTTTCCTGGTTGCGCAGCGATATATACAATGGATGCGTGGGTTCTACTTCGTGATCGCGGTAAGCGCCGATAAAAAGAAAATTCTTATTCTCCGCATTGGTGTTCAATAATTCAATCAGCTTGATAGAAGCAAGGTCTGCCCATTGCAGGTCGTCCAAAAAGAGGATAAGACAAAATTCATCAGTGGTGAATGCTGCAATAAAATTGAGAAAAGTTTGCTGAAAGCGGTTTTGTTCTTCATCGGGCGGCAGCTCATCCGGCGATGGCTGTTTGCCAATTACAATCTCCAGCTCCGGTACTACGCTGATCATGATCTGCCCGTTTCCTTTCAGGCGGTCCAGTAATCTTTGTTTCCAGTAATTCAGCTTGATTTCTTCTTCTCTCAGCAAATTCCGGATCAATTCTTTCATTGCTGCAATCATGGCCGTGTAAGGGGAAGTACGCTGAAGTATATCAAACTTCGCCCGGGTTATAAATGTAGATGCATCTAAATGTATCCTTTGAAACTCCTGTACCAGTCTCGATTTTCCCACACCTGAATAGCCGCTGATATAGAGCGCCTGCTTGTTGCCGTTTCTGGCAATGCGGTAGCCGTCTCTCATGACAGACATTACTTCTTCGCGGCCCATCAGCTTGTCAGGAATAGATATGCGGCTTACAAAATCCTTTTGCCCGAGCTTGCATTCACGCAGATAATTTTCGTCGTTAAAATACTGCAGGCTGTTTTGCAGGTCATACATCAATCCGTGCCAGCTTTGATACCGGTTGCCGGGTCTTTTCTCCAATAATTTCAATACCATATCATTCAGCACCTGCGGCAGGTAAGGGTCAATGGCTTTGGGCGGCTCAGGCAATTTTGCAATATGATCGTATAATAATTCAGATGCACTGTCGCTGATAAAAGGAAGCCTGCCGGTAAGCATTTCGTAAAAAATAACTCCCAGCGAATAATAATCGGAACGGTAATCAATCACCTGGTTGATGCGGCCTGTTTGTTCCGGGCTGATATAATCCAGATCGCGCGGACCTGTTAAAGAAGTTGTATTCTCCACTTCCTTTTTGAATACCCTGGAAGCCTTGCGGAAATCGGCAATCTTGCATTGTTCCCCCCGCGGGTCGATGAAAATATGTTCGGGCCTCAGGTTGCCCAATATCCATCCGTTGGCGTGAAATGCAGAAAGCATTTTACAAAGACTGATGGCAACGGGAATGAATTCGGAGGGCTTGATCTTTTTATGCTGCTGCATGAATTGTTGCAGCGTGCCGCCTTCCGTATTTCTGAAAATAATGGCAACTGCATCATGCTGCAATAAAACGGTGACAGGCTCCAGCGCTTCTTTCCAGTCTTTTTCCCGCGCCAGCTGTACTATATTTCTTAAAGACTGAACCTGTTGCTCGCTGGGATGCGGATATATTTTGGCAATGAATCTTTCATGATTTAATACATCTTCCACGCGCAGCATGCTGAATTGCTGTGTTTCGGCAATAACCTCGAAAGATGTATATCCGTCTAAAGTGAGCACAGGTAAATTTATATGTCTTTTTCTCCGGGTATTATAATATTTTCCCCGGAAACAGCCCTTGCGGTTTGCAAACCCGACATTACAGTCGCTTCTATACAGCCGGCATTAAATCCATTATCAATCCAGTCGCCTGTGATGTATAAATTTCCGAACGTGGCAGTCTGATCTGCCGGAAGGCGATACACGGAGCTGCCGGTGAATGACATTACATACAACTCTGTAGGGTCTATATTGGCTCTGAAAAACTGAGCATTAAAACGGGCCTGTCCCTGCCCGTTATTAATATCTATAAGTTTGCTAAAGTCGAAACTGCTTTGCCCCTGCCAGATGCCGGGCCACATATGCTGAGATAATGTTTGCAGGTATTGCAATGCGTTTTGCTGCGCCATATCAGTTTGCGCCTGAGGAAATGAAGTATCTGTAAAGTTTGACTGCATTGCATTTTGCAAGATCTCATCTGCATTAGGCTGTGGTGTGGGCCCGCAGAAGTATGCAATGTTTTGCGGAACATATCCTGCCGGCCAGTTTTCGCGCACTATGAGATCGCTCATGTCTGCCCACGTATCATAAGGCTCCTGATAGGAGCCCGATAAGGCAAGGCCCTCATCAATATAAGGCCATTGCATCTGCTGAATATTGCAATTCAGCCAAAGCTGGTAGGCGATGGTACTTACCGGTATCACATTCTTCACCATATTTTGCCAGGCCGTGCTTTTTGCAATCAGCTCACCTGCCACGGTTGGCAATGCACCAATCGAAATACCTAATATCACAATATCAAAGTCAGTTCCTTTTTGCAATGTCTGGGGCGGCACGCCTGAATTCCATGTAGAGTAGTACGATTCAAGATTTACATTTTGCGATTGTATTTGCGGTCCCTGTTCAAGATATTGTACATTGGGGAAGTTGGGCCAGCAGGGTAAATCATTTACCGTAACAAACGGATCGTATTCACTTACTCCGTTAGCCAGCGTAGCTTGTATATCTATTGAGATGGTATCGATATTGTTTTGCGAATCGAGCCCCAGGTTAGTGACCTTGCTGAAGAACTGGAAATTTACGCCCCGTTTCTGCAATACCTGGTAAATAGGCGCAAATATTACATCGCCCATACCTGCCATCATCCGGTAATATACATGACCTTTATAAGTAAGGCCCAACCGCAGCAATCCACGCAATGCGGTGCCTGCTTCAAAAGTATATTGCCTGTCGCCACCAAACACAAGACCATATACTGCCTGCACTATGGCAGAATCCAATGTAATTTGTGAGGCGCCATGTAATCCCAGCCACTGGCGGTAATCATAATTATTGATGACATCAAATCCTTTGTCGATTATATCATCTTTGATCATGCCGATAATGGTTACCACGCCAAGATCGGCAAGAATAAAGAACCTCCTTAGTTCAGTATCGCTATCCAGGAGGCCATCCGATATTTTTTTAAGCCATGACCAGAAATCATTCAGTATACTTAACAACAAATCATGATCTCCATTTTGAGAAGCTTTTGTGGCAGCATGCAAAAGCAATTGGCCTGCGTCTGAAAATCCATCAGCTATATCGCCAATGAGTGAAGCATATTTTTGTTTCAATGAATTCAATACACCGGAATTGTTATAGGCAATGGTATTTGCTGTGGCAGCAGTAGATTTCTCATTTTCAAAATTGTTGCGAATCTGGCAAAGCCAGTCAACAAGCAAAATAATATAGCCCTCAGCAGTTGGAGGAAGCGGCCCTGTTCCCGGGGTAAGGCTGTTTGAAGGAATCGTGAAGGGCCAGTGCTGCCATTGGCCGTCTATATTTTCTTCAAGCACAATCGTATCATAACCCGTGAAAGCCTCCTGCCAGGTAGCGAGTGGCGTACCGGGTTGCCGGTTATTTTCATTATATACCTGCTGAATTACA
>CAZVKO010000058.1:0-104388 GCA_964627765.1 uncultured Ginsengibacter sp.
CGCCGGTTTCTGTTGCTTTTGCCATTTTTATCTATTTTATAGAAATACTGGTGGCTTTTATCCAGGCTTTTATTTTCACTAATTTAACGGCAGTATTCGTCGGTCAGGCAATGGAGGGTACGCATAACCATCATGGAGCGGAAGCCGATAAAGATGATATAGCATTCGTATAATACCGGAACAAGTTTTTTTTAAACAGTATAAACTACAATTATGGATTTAATCACTATTCTTAGCGCAACACCCTGGGCCAATGCAGGCGGGGCTATCGGCGCAGGATTAGCCGCAGTAGGCGCAGGTATCGGCATTGGCCAGATCGGTAAAGGTGCAGTGGAAGGTATTGCACGCCAGCCCGAGGCCGTTAATGATATCAGGTCCAACATGATCCTTTCTGCAGCCCTTGTGGAAGGCGTTGCATTGTTTGGCGTTATTGCGGGTATCCTTGCCATGTTCGTCTGAGATATCTCTTCACTGCACCCTAAGCACAGGGCGGCGGGTGCAGTTTTTATTATCAATTTTTTAAACTTAATATATGGATTTACTCACCCCTTCCTTTGGCCTCATCATCTGGACGCTGCTGGTGTTTCTCGTGGTATTTTTTATTTTGAAAAAATATGCATGGAAACCCATTCTGAATTCACTTGCAGAAAGAGAAAAGAATATCAATGAATCCATTTCAACGGCTGACAGGGTAAAACAGGAAATGGCTAATCTGAAAAATGAAAATGAAGCCTTGCTGAACAAAGCGCGTGAAGAAAGATCTCAAATGATGAGGGAAGCAAAAGAAATTCGTGATAAAATAATTAATGAAGCAAGAGAAGAAGCCCGGCAGGTGGGCAATAAAATGATTGCAGATGCGCAGGCAGCCATTAACCAGCAAAAGATGGCTTCTATCATTGAACTGAAAAACCAGGTAGGTAAGCTGGTAATTGAAATAAGTGAAAAAGTATTGCGCCGCGAATTGAGCAGTAAGGAAGAACAGGAAAAATACATCAACCAGCTCGCAGAAAAAATTGACCTGAATTAATAAAGCTGAACTAAGAAATGCAGAATCACCGGTTAGCAGAAAGATATGCAAAAAGCCTTATGGATCTTGCCATTGAGTTTAATCAACTGGATATAATTCACCAGGATATCCTTACCCTGCAATCCATTTGCAGGATGAGCAGGGATTTTGTTTTGATGCTCAATAGCCCGATCATCAAGCATGATAAAAAAATCAAAATTATTACGGCGGTTACGAATGGAAAAGTTTCTGCGCTTACTCAAAACTTTATTAAACTTCTTTGCACAAAAGGCCGTGAATCCAACTTACCCGAAATTATTTACTCTTTCGCAGAGCAGTACAACGAATTCAAAGGAATTCACAAGGTAAAGCTTACGACCGCTATTCCTGTATCGGATGGCATGAAGAATCTTTTCATTAAAAAAATACAAACCTCTGCCGGTATCACAAATATTCAACTGGAAACAAAAGTGGATGAAAAACTGATTGGCGGCTTTGTATTGGAAATGGATGGCAAGCTGGTAGACGCAAGCATTTTACGCGATCTGAATGATGTAAAAAAGCAGTTCGCCAACAACGACTATATTCATAAGCTCAGGTAATCTTTCAGAAATTTTTCTTCGCTAAGGTACCGGCAGTGCAACTAACTCAGTTATTGATTTGATTCGTTGCAATATTTTCCTGTTCTTATATTTTCCCGAAATAAGCATTTCACCGCGCCCTACTCTTACCGGAACCGGCTCCGGCTTTTCCGCAGAAATCAATTGCAGCCGCCATAGCCTGCCAGTACCCGACGTCCTTATCCTCATCTTTTCATTGTTGCGCTGCAACGTACCTGCTTCAACATGGTCAGAATCAATTAATGTCGGGATGACAGAATAGGTTCTGCCGTCCATCCAGGCCTTACTCCAGCTTATCTCCTGCGATGTGGTTTCAACATAAATCATCCAAACGGTATCCCGGAGGGGAATTTCATTGCCATTGCGATCTACAGGAATATTGCCCGGTATGCGAATCGTATAAGTGGCATATGCTTTTTTGATCCCGTTTTTCGATTGGGCGCATGAACACAATTGAATGGAAATAAAAAAAAATAAAAGTAATTTTCTAACGTCCTGCATTAATCCCCGCAATTTATAAAAAAGGCCGTGCCAATTGATTATCGGGGGATAAAATTACCCGCAAAGCTTATTTGTTACTACCCGCATCTTATTTTACTTTTGCACCTCGAAAATTAAAACATTTTATGGCGGATATAAAACCAGACGAAATATCGGCAATATTAAGAAGCCAGCTTACCAATTTTAATGCGGAAGCAAATCTTGAAGAAGTGGGAAGTGTACTTCAGATAGGCGATGGAATTGCCCGGGTGTATGGCCTGAATAATGTAAGTTCCGGCGAATTGGTGGAATTTGAAAACGGCGTCAGGGCTATTGCGCTCAATCTTGAAGAAGACAACGTGGGTGTAGTGCTTATGGGCGACAGCGGAGACATTAAAGAAGGCGGTACTGTTCGTCGCACAGGCCAGATTGCCTCTATAAAAGTAGGCGATGGTTTGGCGGGCAGGGTAATTAACACGCTTGGCGAGCCGATTGACGGAAAGGGGCCGATTGCAGGAGAACTTTTCGAAATGCCGCTGGAACGCAAAGCGCCTGGAGTAATCTTCAGGGAGCCGGTAAAGACTCCATTGCAGACAGGTATCAAAGCTATTGATGCCATGATCCCGATTGGCCGCGGACAAAGAGAGCTGGTGATTGGCGATCGCCAAACCGGTAAAAGCGCTATCTGTATTGATACCATCATTAACCAGAAAGAATTCTATAAGGCAGGCAAACCTGTTTATTGCATATATGTGGCAATTGGCCAGAAAGCCTCTACCATTGCCAACGTGATGAAAGTATTGGAAGATAACGGAGCCATGGCTTACACAACTATTGTGGCCGCTTCTGCTTCTGATCCGGCTCCTCAACAATTTTACGCGCCATTTGCAGGAGCCGCTATTGGTGAATTTTTCCGGGATACAGGCCGCGACGCTTTGATCGTTTATGACGACCTGAGTAAACAGGCTGTGGCCTATCGAGAGGTTTCGCTTTTATTAAGAAGGCCGCCCGGACGCGAAGCATACCCCGGGGATGTGTTTTACCTGCACAGTCGCTTACTGGAGAGGGCTGCAAAAATCATTTCCAAAGATGAGATCGCTCAAAAAATGAATGACCTGCCGGAAAACATCAGGCATCTTGTAAAAGGAGGCGGCTCACTAACTGCATTGCCAATTATAGAAACACAAGCCGGCGATGTATCTGCTTATATTCCTACCAATGTAATCTCTATCACCGATGGCCAGATATTTTTGGAAAGTAATTTATTTAACTCCGGTATACGCCCTGCAATTAATGTAGGCATTTCAGTAAGCCGGGTGGGTGGAAATGCACAAATCAAGTCCATGAAAAAAGTAGCCGGCACACTCAAACTTGACCAGGCCCTTTATCGTGAAATGGAAGCATTCTCAAAGTTTGGCGGCGATCTTGATGCTGCAACAAAATCAGTATTGGATAAAGGAGCCAGAAACGTGGAGATATTAAAGCAGCCGCAGTTTACCCCATACAGCGTTGAAAAACAAATTGCGATCATTTACCTGGGTACCAACGGGCTGCTCAGCAGGGTGCCGGTAAAAAATATCCGGGCTTTTGAAGAACAATTCCTGCTGGAAATGGAAAACAAGCACCCCGAAATACTTGCCGAATTCAAGAAAGGCAATTTACCGGAAGACGGTCTTAAAAAAATGACGGAACTGGCAAGCGGAATAACGAACCAGTTCAAGCAATAAAAAAAGAAAGCTGACACAAAATAAAAAAGGGAGAAAAATTTCTCCCTTTTATTTTAATAGATTGCATACCCGTTACTGCTAAGGGGCACAATTCAATTGCTGCATCAATAGTTGCTCCAGTTATTCCAGGTATCCCAGTTACTCCAGTTGTTCCAGGTATCCCAGTTGCTCCAGTTGTTCCAGGTGTCCCAGTTGCTCCAGTTATTCCAGTTATCCCAGTTGCCCGAATTCATTTCGCCTTCTTCCGGTATCGGCGTCTTATTTACCCCGATAGAATTCAGCTTATGATTTTTCTCGAGGTATTCGAACATTCTTTTGGATTGCTCGTTCTGAATTTTCTTCGCATGCAAAGCTTTGATGATGCTGTGAATTTTTGATTCAACCTTGTTTTTGGGAGCGGCTGCCCGTGTAGCATTGGTAGTAGAGCCTATCAGGAAAATTCCGATAAAGCTGGCCACAACTTTTTTGATTTTTGTCATACATTAAATCTTTATGTTTAAAAAAAATTCCAGGGTGCTATGCTCATTCATTAGCAATGATTACAACATCCGATATTACCGGATAGAATTTATTTTGGCCTACTTAAATCGGGGAACGATGTAATTTAGAAAAAAGTTTTTTGCCCGGCAAATTTTTTTATTGCTATTATTTTCATCATACCCATTCCGGCATATACTGTCCATTTCAAATTGCTGCTAAGGCATGATACAGTGAGGTGGAATCTGTAATTTTGAGCGAATTATTTTTCGTACGATGCCTGCTGATATACTGCTGATTTCGCTCGTTTTTATGTTTGCCGGAATAATCGCTCAATTCAGGCTTAAAGGCAAGTTTTCCGAATATGGGAAAATAGCTACTTCCGGCGGCCTGAGCGGGAAAGAAGTGGCAGAAAAACTGCTGCACGGTAATGGTATTTATGATGTAAGTGTCGTATCGGTTTCCGGGTTCTTAAGTGACCATTACGATCCGTCTAAGAAGACTGTAAATCTTGGTCCGGATGTGTACGAAGGGAAGAACATTGCTGCTGCAGTAGCTGTACACGAATGCGGCCATGCGCTTCAGCACGCTGCTGCATATTCAATGCTCACACTCAGAACTGCACTGGTGCCTGCTGTTCAAATCACGTTGCCCGTGGAATTTGATGCCTCTGCACGGGCATTAAAGTGGCTGGATCAATCACGCATCACTGCGCCGGGCGAACAGAAGAAAGCCAAAGACGCTTTGAAATGGGCGGCCTTAACCTATGTAGTTGCAGCGCTGGCATCCATTGCCTTGTTAATTCAATATATCTTAATTTACCAGGGCAGAAGCCGGAACTGAGAAATAGCCGGCTTAAATTCGTGTATACCTATCCGTTAGTAACACTAAAAAAATATTAATGATTAAAAAAATTATTCCGTTATGCTGGGCCTTGTTTTTATTTTCCGCAACAGGCTTTTCACAAAATAAATTTCTCAGCTTTAACAGCAAACATATTTCCTACGAAGGAAGAATTCTATATACAAACAATGCGGCGGTACTGATGTGGCCCGGTACGGCTATAAGAATCAGGTTTAAAGGAACAGGTATATCCGGAACATTCAAAGACCAGGATACCTCTAACTATTACAATATTATTATCGACAGGGACAGCATGTATGAAATTCAATTTGGCAAAGAAAAAAAGACTTACCGGTTGGCTCATGATCTGCCTTATGGAAACCACAGCATCGAGATATTTAAGCGCACAGAATGGGATAAAGGAAAGACATGGTTTTATGGTTTTGACCTGCCACCGAAAAATAAAATACTGAAGCCGGATAAGCTGCCCAAAAGAAAAATTGAATTCTTTGGGAACTCTATTACCTGCGGATATGCTATAAGTGACATTGCCGGCAATTCACCAACAGGATATTACGAAAATAATTATGATGATTACGCTGCCATAGCAGCACGACATTATAATGCCCAATATCATTGTACATCCAAAAGTGGTATTGGCATTATGGTAAGCTGGTTCCCGTTGATCATGCCTGAAATGTACAACAGGCTGGATCCGACAGACTCAACCAGCAAGTGGAACTTCGCAAAATATACACCGGATGTAGTGGTGATAAATTTATTTCAAAATGATTCTTGGATCGTACGCCTTCCCGGCAACGAGCAGTTTAAAAATCGCTTTGGCACAAAACCTCCTGACGAAGCATTCATTATAAAATCCTACAAGGACTTTGTACAAACTATCCGTTCCGCCTATCCGAAGGCTCAGATCATTTGCATGCTGGGAAATATGGACATTACAAAAGAAGGATCGCCCTGGCCGGGATATGTTCAGCAGGCAGTGGATGAACTGCACGATAATAAGATATTTACTTTTTTTGCTCCCTATAAAAATACGAACGGTCATCCCGACACGAAGGAGCAAAAAGCGCTTGCCGCGCAATTAATTAATTTTATGGATCAGCATATTAAATGGTAGGTACCTATGCAAATGAAAGATTATCTTACTGAGACCTTTAATTATAACAGCAACACTAATAAAAAGCTGCTTGATAAAATCGCCCAGCTTAATGATAAAAGAGAAAGTATACAGCTTTTCAGCCACCTGATTAATTGCCAATACAAATGGCTTGCAAGAATCCTGAAAACCCCGGGCTATGAAAAAATGAGCTGGTGGGAACCTGTTTATGAATTTGATAAGCTCGAACCGGAATGGAATAAAAGCACGGAAGCATGGATCAACTATCTCAATTCAAAAACTGACGGGGAATTGGACAAGGAAACTATTTTTACCGGTGCCGACGGAGCTATCTGGGCCGCCACGCCTAAGGATATTGCATTACAGCTAAATTATCACTCCATTCATCATCGCGCCCAGATTCAGATGCTGATTCGGCGGCAGGGAATAGAGCCGGACTTTGTTGATTACATCGGAACAAAATACAGGAAAATAGGATAGTAATTACTACTTATTCTCATTTCCGGGGAAGACGTTTGTCTGACTTTTACCTGTTAATTGCTGTTGCAAAAAAGAATTGGCCGCAAATAAGGTTTGAGTGGGATAGGCAAATTCAATTTTTTCATTATTGAATTTCTCAAGTATTTCCAGGTAAATGCTTTGCTGAATATCCATAAATATATTGTAATCGGCGCCCTCTATAAAATATACGGTTTCAAAATTAAGACTAAAGTCCCCGAATCCTGAAAAATGGCTTCTGTCGAAAGTGGTATTTTCTTTTGCAGAAATAATATCTCCTATCACCTGAGGGATCTTCCTTATTTGCTCCGGTGAAGTTTGATACGTAACGCCAAGGCTGAATACGACTCTTCTCCTCATCATTCTTTTATAATTATGAACCCTTGAATCCGTAAGATTCTTGTTACCGCAAATAATCTGTTCGCCGCTGATCGCTCTGATACGCGTGGTTTTAACACCAATGTACTCAATGGCACCGATGGTATTGTCATCAACAATAATAAAATCCCCAATCTCAAAGGGCCTGTCAAAAAAGATCACAAAATAACTGAACAGATCGCCTAAAATAGCCTGGGCAGCCAGTGCAATCGCAATACCGCCGATCCCCAGTCCGGTGATGATGGTTGTTACATTATATCCCAGGTTGTCAATAAGGAAAACCAATCCCAAAATCCAAATGGTTATCTTCAGAATAATCAATAAGCCGCGCGCCTGCTTTTGTTTGGTTTCACTATTTTCCTGTCTGGATAGAAAAGCAAATACAGAATATTGAATAGCAGAAGAAATAAGCCGTAAAATAAAAAAAGTGGTGATAAACAACATAGCCACTTGTATAATATGCTCTGCGCGGGTGGAAAAAGTGAGGTACTGAATGGCAGCAAATAATGTGACAAAGTAAAGGAATGGTATTACATCTTTTTCAATAGCCATTACCAGAAAATCATCAAAGGTGTTAGTCGTTTTTGCTGACCATTTTTTCATCTCCTTTAACAGGGGGCCTTTGAAAATCTTAATAATGCTGAATGCAACAACAACAATCCCGAAAGCTATAAGCCAATCCTGAACCGGGTTTCCGAAAAAGATTTTATTCAGTAAATTCATAATCGTACGTATTTAAAAGATTTTTAGAACTGGCTTAATGTAAACATTTTTTATTCCAATTTCACATTTTATTTATTATTATAACATTTACATCATATTCCGGCATAGAGGATAAAATAAGCCTGTAAATATTATTTCAAGAGAAATGATCTATATTTATATTATCCCTGATTTTATTTGTCCAATTCAATAATTGCATCCCATGAGCTCCCGCAGAAAATTTTTGCAAAATTCCGCCACTATTATTGGTGGCAGTATGCTTGCGACAGCAACAAACAATAGTGCTTTTGCGATATTAAAAAATTCAATAGCTCCAAGCGATCAATTGAATATTGGAGCCATCGGTATAAACGGAATGGGATGGACAGATACCTCCGCAGCACTAAAAATTCCTGGGGTAAATCTTTTGGCCGTATGCGATGTTGATCAAAATGTGATTGCCCGGCAATTGAAAAATTATGCTTCGATGGGCAAAGATGCTTCGAAAGTAAAGACCTATGGCGACTACAGAAAGTTACTGGAAAATAAAGACATTGATGCAGTAATCATAGGTACACCTGACCACTGGCATGCTTTGATCATGATGGACGCCTGCGCTGCCGGGAAAGATGTCTATTGCGAAAAGCCGGTTGGTAATTCAATAGGTGAATGCCGGGCAATGGTAAAAGCGCAACAACGGTATAACAGGATAGTGCAATGCGGGCAATGGCAAAGAAGCGAGCAACATTTTAAAGACGCCGTTGATTATGTACAAAGCGGGGTTTTGGGAAATATAAGAACCGTGAAAGTCTGGTGTTACCAGGGATGGATGAAGCCCGGGCCTGTTGTTCCCGACAGCGCACCGCCTGACGGTGTCGATTATACGATGTGGCTGGGGCCCGCTCCCACAAGGGCATTTAATGCCAGCCGGTTTCATTTTAATTTCAGGTGGTTTTGGGATTATGCCGGCGGATTAATGACCGACTGGGGAGTTCATTTGCTGGATTATGGTTTATTAGGAATGAAATCACCCATACCAAAATCGATATCCGCATTGGGTGGCCGCTTTGCCTATCCCGACCTGTATGAAGAAACTCCGGATACACTGACAACATTATACGAGTTTGAAAACTTTAACCTGGTTTGGGATTCGGCTATGGGAATTGATAACGGCTCTTACAACCGCGATCACGGCATTGCTTATATTGGCAACAATGGAACGCTTATATTAAACAGGGAAGGATGGGAAGTAATAGAGGAAAAACAAAGTAAGAACAAGGTAAGCAAGCCCTTTGCTCCTGTAACGGATAAAGGTGTTGACAGGCATTTGCAAAATTTTGCCGACGTAATAAAATCAGGAAAGCCGGAAGACCTCCACTGTCCGATCCAGGCAGGGGCACACGTGGCAACGGTAGCGCAAATGGGCAACATTGCTTACCGCAGCGGAAAGAAATTAGAGTGGGACGCCGTGAATGAAAAGTTTACCGATGAGGCGGTAAACCGGCAATACATGATGAAGGAGTATCACAACGGTTACAGGCTGCCCGAAGTATAAGTTGTTCCCTGAAGCTATTTTCGTGTACGCGTGCGCGTTATTTTATTTACAGATTTTCAAATTTCGTGTTGCCTGCTTTCAAAGGGAATACTTTATGGCGCCATATAAATACACCGGTGGTTCCATTGGGAATTGAAATCTTGGCGGCCCATTTACCGGCAGTATTCATTTGATAACTCACTTTTATTTCTCCCTGCGGATGCGGCATGGAGCCGGATACTTTTTTCAATGATCCCAAATGTGGTTCTATTTTAATTTTTGCAAAGCCCGGTGCATCTGTATCTATTCCCAAAACCGTCCTTAACAATTCAATATTAGGGCTTGCTCCCCACGCATGGCAGTCAGAACGCGAGCTGTTAATATCACTCATTTCCGCCCACGTGGTTAACCCGCTGTCAAGATCCGCTTTCCATATTTGGAGACGATTCAGATAAAGATTGCCAAAGCCCGCTTTTCTCAAAGCCTGGTTTACGTAATACTGAAAATAAATCGTGGCCTGCGTTAAAGATGTATCGCTGATAATCTTTTTGGCAATTTCTGCAGCTGCATCATCTTTCGCCACTCCCGTTAATATAGCAAGCGTATTAGCATGCTGGGAAAAGAAATTTTTTTCATCAGTATCTGCAAATAATCCCTTTTGAGCGTTCCAATATTTTCGTTTAATCGTTTCCGTTAGTATTGCCGCTTTTTTTGAATATTCATCAGCAAAAGCTTTCATGCCCAACTTATCTTCAAGAATCGCAGCAAGCTGGTATGCCCAAAGCAGCTGCAGATCGAGCACGGCAGAATTACCATCTTTGCCAAACGGCGCCTCGCCGCTCCCCCATCCTTTTCCGTCGCACCAGTCAGTAAACTCCCAGTAAGGTGCATCTTTTAAGCTTCCGTCTTCCTGCTGGTATTTTGAAAAGAAATTCAAGACCTGCCTTTCGCCGGGGAGAAATTGCTTTACAAAATCAGGATCGTTTCTGTACCTATAATAATCATAAAGCATCCCGATCCACCACAGAGAAAATGGCGGTATTTCCTGTGCATTGGCCGTGGGATAGCGGCTCAGTGTTATACCCTCCGCCATCCTTGAATAATCCAATTGCGTAATAGCGTTGCGCATCAGCCGGTCATCGCCTGAGTTATACAACGATACCATGGCTTGTATCCTTGTATCGCCCGCATATTGCAACTGCTCATAGTAAGGGCAATCCATGTATGTTTCCACAGCATCCAGCCGGGCGGTGCGCCACCCGGTCTCAAAGATTTTTTGCAGGGTATCATCATCCGAAACAAAGCTCGCTCTTAGCTTAAAAGGATAACCGGTAAATATCCCGTAGCAATCATTAATCGTTAAGGGCTCATCTGCAGTTGTAATTTCCAATTGCACGTACCGATAGGTTCGCCATACCAGCGAAGTAAAAATCTCACCATCGCTGCCGTCAGCAATCAATTCATCTTTTACCCCGACAAATCTTTTCCCATTTACTTCATTACGGTTTCCCTTCTGCTCCTGTGCTTTCCAGTCTCTGCTGTTTCCTTCGTCTATGTACAAACTTTCTGCATAACCGATTTTTATATCTGCATTTTTACCGCCACTGAATTTAAGAACCGGATAAGCATTGGTGAGAACTCCATTGTCTAACAAAATTTTTACGCTGCTGTTTGCCGGAATAGTAAATGAAGCCTGGGATCCGGGAAATCCCGGGGGCACATCAATGCCAGCAGTGATCCTTACTTTCTGTAATCTTTCTTTTTTAAGCTCAACCTGTGGTATGCTTCTCTCAACCAGCATCCAGCTAAGATCGGACTGCAATACACCTTTTGGCAAACCGCTCACAATTGTTTGCGCAGTTTTCCATTTGCTGTCATCGTAGTCAATTCTCTGCCAGCCTTCCGGGTATTTTTTAAAATCAATTTTTTCTCCCGGGCCCGCAACATAGTAACAATAAATCAAATCCGGCTGCAGCGGACTATAGCTGCTATCCACCATACTTTTCCAGGAACTATTGGTATTTATTATATTTTCTTCATCGCCGTCTCCCTGTAAAATAAAGCCCGTTCTGAAAGATATCTGATGCTCGGGCCTGTAATCTCCGTAATTCCAGACTACAGCAGCTATAACGTTGTCGCCTATTCGAAGATAGCCGGCGATATCCGCTGTTTCGAAATTCCAGTGAAACAGATCGGCGCGTGCAGGGCCCAGCGATACAAGCGAATCATTCACATATAATTTATACCGGTTGTCGGCGGACACGTGAATCACAAATGATGAGGGCTGTTTGTTCAAAGAAAATTTTTTGCGGAAATGATATACTCCGTAACCGTGTGCTGATGCATCCTGCGGACAAATCCAATCTGCATTCCATCTTTTTGTTAGAATGTCTTTTGAAATGCGCTGCGCATTACCCAGGTAAAAAAAACAAACTGATAAAACGAAGGTGGCAATCTTTTTCATTTTTATAATATTGAACAATATTAATTCATTAAATCAAACCAATATTGAATAATCTCATACCTTTAGAATCTGTTTTAAAATGATTCCGGAAAATTTTGTGTTTGGTTTTTTAGCCCGCAGATTCCGGGGATTTACGCAGATGGGTGATGAAAAAAGTTTTTTATCTGCGGGAGCATATTATCAGGAATAGCAATTTTAACAAAACCTGAGTAAAATTATCAGGTTGAAAACAGCAGCCGCCTGTAATTTTTCTTTTAAACATACTTACTAAATGTAATGTCACAAATGAATGCATCCTATTATATAGACAATTTAAAATTACAGCCGCATCCTGAAGGCGGATTTTACAGGGAAATATACCGGTCGTCTGAAAGAATTGCCGCCGGGGCATTGCCTTCAAGATTTACAGGCGACAGAAATTTTTCCACTTCCATTTATTATTTATTGCAGCAGGGAGAACACTCTGCATTTCACCGGATCAAAAGCGATGAAGGCTGGCACTTTTATGCGGGTGGCGCCTTATGGGTTCATATGATTGATAAAGAAGGAAATTACAAATGCCAAAAGCTCGGGCACCATCTTGAAGACGGTGAGGTATTTCAGTTTGTAGTGCCTGCTACGGTGTGGTTTGCATCGGAGCCCGCACCGGGAACGTCGTTTATTCTTGGTGGCTGTACCGTATCTCCCGGATTTGATTTTGCAGATTTTGAAATGGCAGATAAGAAAACATTATTACAATCTTTTCCTCAGCATAAAGAAATTATCGAACGGCTGTGTAAATAATTTATTCGCCCCAACAGGTTACTACGATATTTCTCGGGCCGCCATGATTTCGGTGTTCGCATAAATAAATTCCCTGCCATATCCCTAATGCTAACCGGCCATTGGTGATCGGGATCAGCACGGAGCTTCCCAATAACGCTGTTTTTAAATGTGCCGGCATATCGTCACTGCCTTCGGCATTGTGTACATAATCCGGATCATTTTCAGGAACGGCTTTATTAAAAAAAGTTTCAAAATCCTCTCTTACCGCGGGGTCTGCATTTTCGTTAATGCACAGCGATGCAGAAGTATGCCGGATAAATACATGACACAGCCCTGCTTTAATTTCGTATATGCGTGGCAGTGAGTTCACAACGTCCGAAGTGATGAGATGAAATCCTCTTCGCCTTGCAGGCAGGGTTATGTGCTCCTGGAATATGTTCATGAATGGTGGGTTAACTTCGGCAAAGATATTGGTGATTGTCCACCCGTTAACTTATAATGAGAAAAGTAACAGCTTTACAATTTTATCTCCTCATCGTGAGAATCATAAAAATGAAACTCCGTCAAATGATAGTTGGTATTGGCTTTTATGGCAATCTTCTGCTTGTATTTCCACCTCCACTTCATGCGTATGGAAGGGAGTCCCTTTGTGAGATAAGCATATAAAATAGGATGTACTTCTATGGTAAGGCCGGTATGCTTTTGCATGATCAGGTAGCTCAGATTCTTTTCGATCTCATCTTCCAGAATAAGGGTCGATGAAATTTTCCCGGTACCATCACAACTCGGGCAAACCTCGGAAGTATTGATCTTCATTTCGGGCCTCATACGCTGGCGGGTAATCTGCATTAGCCCGAATTTGCTTATCGATAAAACGGCATGTTTGGCCCTGTCAATGCGCATAAACTGTTCCATCTGCTCTGCAATTTTCTTCTTGTTCTCCGCGAGCTTCATATCAATAAAATCAACAACGATGATACCGCCTATGTCGCGAAGTCTTAACTGGCGGGCAATTTCAGCGGCCGCCTCCAGGTTGGTTTCAAAGGCATTTTGCTCCTGGTTGTTACTTACACTTTTGTAACCGCTGTTTACATCAATTACATGAAGCGCTTCGGTATGTTCGATAATCAGATAGGCCCCGCTTGGCAGGTTCACTGTTTTTCCGAAGGATGCTTTTACCTGCCTGGTGATTCCATAGCTGTCGAACACGGGCGCCCCGTTGCTATGAAATGACAGTATTTCTGTTTTATCAGGCGCTATACGTTGCAGGTAATTTTTAGTATCATTAAAAATATTTTTATCGTTCACTACGATCCGGTTAAAGTCTTCATTAAGCAAATCGCGGAGGATACTGTTCGTTTTTCCCTCCTCGCTCATAATTTTACAAGGTGCCATGGCGCCCTTTAAGTTCGTTTGAATCGTCTTCCAGGTATTAATAAGAGTCAGCAAATCTTCGTGCAGTTCGGATGTGTGCTTGCCTTCTGCCGCTGTGCGGACAATTACGCCAAAATTTTTCGGCTTCACTGCTTCCACTATTTTATGCAGGCGCTTGCGCTCGTCAGATGAATGGATTTTACGCGATACGGCAATGATGTCATTGAAAGGGGTAAGCACCACGAACCTGCCAGGCAAAGAAAGTTCACAGCTTAATCTTGGTCCTTTGGCAGCTATGGGCTCTTTTAAAATTTGTACCAGGATCTGCGGCTTACCGCTTAATACTTCAGAAATCTTTCCGGTCTTTACAATCTCCGGCTCCACGGCAAAAGCGGTAAAATCAAAACCGGCATCAGACTTGTCGCTGATGGCCATTTTGGTAAATTTGAGAATAGAGCGAACATAGGGGCTAAGATCTGTATAATGCAAAAATGCATCTTTCTCAAAACCTACATCCACAAAAGCAGCATTCAACCCGGGAATTAATTTTTTTACCTTACCCAGGTACAGATCGCCAACCGCAAAACTTGCATTTGCATTTTCATGATGCAATTCTACAAGTTTCTTGTCCTCCAGTAGGGCTATTTCTACTGCCTGAGGAGCGACATTTATAATAAGCTCCTTATTCAAAACTCAAAGTCATTTAATTAATATCAGTACGCAAGAAGGTATCAAGCACATCGTCAAAAACCATACTTATAAAAGTACGGTTTTACTTCTTCTTATGACGGTTTTTCCTTAAACGTTTTTTTCGTTTGTGTGTTGCGATTTTGTGACGTTTTCTCTTTTTACCACAAGGCATAAGTGAGTATTTTTTAATAATTTATTTACTAATATCAGTGTTTACCTGTTTTATTACGGCTGATTCAGGGCCTTTATCCTCTCATCAATTTCTTTGCTAAACTCCGGGTTATGTACCAGGTCTTTAGCCTTTCCGTACCATTTCACGGCATTTTTATTATCCCCGGCCCCTGCGTAAGCATCGGCAAGCCAGGAAACGGCTTCAATGTTTTTCGGATCAAAGGCAACGACTTTATTCAGCCTCTCAATTCCCTTATCAAACTGCCTGGATATTACTGCTCCGATCCCCAGCACCATTTGCGCCTGCATGTTATTAGAATCTTTACTCACCACCTCCAGCAACTGCTGAATACCCCTCATTGTCTGCTGCGGATCGCCCATCATACCTGCGCCATACACGTAGCAACTGCCCAGCCCCACTTTCAGGTCTTCATTATCAGGGTCAAGTTTTAAAGCTCTTTCAAATAACGATGCCGCCGTTTGCGCTTCCCACGATTTAAGCTCCAGGCTATCCTCTCCGCGCATCTGCTGCAATATCAAACGGGCAGCAAAGGTGAGGTTTTTTTCGGAATTATCCAATTTGGCCGCTTCGCTTAAATAATAGGCATAAGGAACAAATGATCGCGCGGAGTCTTTCCAGAATGAGGCAAGCTGACTCAACTGTTCCCGGGCCTGATTTTTTACATCGCCGCGGGTAATGCTGTTCTCAATTTTGGACAGAAAGGCAATCTGAGATGGTGTAAGGTGCTGCTTTTCGTGTGAAATGTAAGCCTGTACGTCAAAAGTAGCTACTGTTGCCTGGCTCATCGGCAGATCCGGCTTGGGTATGGATGTTTTCCCAAACCTGAGCAATATCAGTAGTAATAAAATGCCGCCCCCCGCTAATGCAATTCTTTTAACCAATCGGGTAATGTACTTTTAATTGAAACGCAAAGTTACAATTATTGTACTGTCCTGCTGTGGTGACTTTGTTTTATTTCCTGAACAAATTCTTTGGCGGGCTTAAAGGCGGGGATGTAATGTTCCGGGATTTCTACGGCAACATTTTTCTTAATATTCCTGCCGATCTTAGCAGCTCTTTTTTTGGTAATAAAGCTCCCGAAGCCTCTTACATAAATGTTTTCTCCTTTGGCAAGAGTTTCCTTTACTTCCTTGAAGAATGCTTCAAGTGTTACCAAAACGTCTACTTTTGGAATACCTGTTTTTTCTGAAATTTGATTGATGACGTCTACTTTTCTCATATTATATACTTATAATTGGGTTAAAGAATGGGGCACCAAATAATAAGTGTTTAACCAGGTAACAACAAATTTAGGTTTATTTGCAATCCGCTGTGAAAAATAAAAGCCTTTCTTTTGAGAATTATTTATTTACTCCTTACCCGAACTTTTAATATTTAATGAAAAATAAGAAATTTTTCTTTGAAAATTTAATAAAATGGGATCGAAATTATAATACCCGGGATATGCCCTGGAAAGGCGAGAAAGATCCTTACCGGATTTGGATCAGCGAAATCATGCTGCAACAAACACGGGTACAGCAGGGGCTGGACTATTATCAGCGGTTTATAAAAAAATGGCCGGACGTAAAAAGTCTTGCTGCTGCCAGTGAGCAACAGGTTTACAAAGCCTGGGAGGGATTGGGATATTACAGCCGGTGCCGGAACCTGATTGCATCTGCCAGGCACATTGCCAAAGAACTGAATGGAAAATTTCCTGACAAGTATGATGACATCATCAAGCTCAAGGGAATCGGTCATTATACCGCGGCAGCCATTACATCATTTGCATTCAACCTTCCCTACGCCGTAGTGGATGGTAATGTGTTTCGCGTATTGTCAAGGTTCTTCGGAATAGATACTCCGGTGGATTCTGTTAAAGGCAAAAATGAATTTACCGCGCTTGCCCATGAGCTGCTTGATAAAAAAAATCCGGGCTTATACAACCAGGCTATTATGGATTTTGGCGCCGTAGTATGCAAGCCCGCAGCACCGGTATGCGAGGAATGTGTTCTTCAAAAAAAATGCGCGGCATATAATAAACAGTTGGTGCTGACGCTGCCCAGAAAAGAAAAGACCGTCCGGCAACGGACCCGTTTCTTCAATTATTTCATCATTGAGCACCACAACAAACTATTCGTGCGCAAAAGAACCGGGAATGATATCTGGCAAAGTCTGTATGAATTCGCCCTGGTAGAAACTCAAAAGTTTATTCCTGTAAAAAAATTTTTACAATCAGATGAAGTAACTGCTTTAACAGGCAATGGCAATACAATAAAAAAAATCTCGCAGAATTTTCAGCAAAAATTGACCCATCAAACCATTCGCGGAAGATTTTTTCACGTCGTACTGAATGAAGAAGCTGATTCATTAAAAAAATTCGAAAAAGTTTCTCCGGGCCAGCTTCGCAAACTGCCTTTTCCAAAATTTATAACTTCGTATTTACGGGATTAAAATGTATCTTTAAAGTTGTTTCAATCAATTCCCAAAAGAAGAAACTGAGATTTTATGAGAGGCGTTAACAAGGTGATTCTAATCGGCAATCTCGGGAAAGACCCCGAAATACAATATCTCGAGGGCAATATTCCTGTGGCCAAGTTTCCTCTCGCTACTACGGAAACTTACAAGGATAAAACCGGCAAACTAATATCTCAAACAGAGTGGCACAATGTAGTGCTCTGGCGCGGCCTCGCAGAGCTGGCTCAAAAATATCTTCATAAGAGCAGCCTTGTTTACATTGAGGGCCGGCTAAAAACCCGCTATTGGGAAGACAGGGATCACAATAAGAAAGTAGCCACTGAAATAATTGCCGATAATCTCATTATGCTGGATAAGCGAAGTGACGGCAGCCCGGCCTCTCCGGAACCGGGACATGAAGGGCTTCATGGCAGCGACATCCCGCCGATAGACGACGGGGGAGAAAAACTGCCGTTTTAAAAAAGTAGACTATTTTTCCTGATCTTTAATTAAAATTTTCCCGAGTTGGACTATCCTCCGCCTATTCAGCCTTCTTATAACCTGCTTTACCTTCTGGTGATAAATCCTACTGTAACCACGGTACTTTTTTTTATTATCATTATTCTTTTTCTTTTATCATTTTTTATATCCGGCTCTGAAGTGGCCTTCTTTTCACTCAGCAACAGGGACTTAAATGTTCTAAAAACAAGGCAGCAGCCTTCTTACAAACGTATCATCAGGTTACTGGAAAATCCCAAAAACCTGCTGGCTTCTATGCTCATTGCCCATAGCCTCGTGAATATCGGCATCATTCTTATATCCAACACGTTGCTAAATAGCTGGGCCATGCCATTACACGTACATTTTCTTGTTGAATTTATTGGCAAGGTGGTAATTATTGCGGCAGCGCTGGTAATATTTTGTGAAGTGCTTCCCAAAGTATGGGCAACCCATCACAAAATATGGTTTGCATCTGTATCTTCATTTATAGTGGAGATGTTTTACCGACTTTTTTTCCCGCTAAGCCGGCGTCTTGTTAATATAAGCGATTCAATAGAACAAAGCTTCCATTCAAAATCACAGGGGATGGACGATACCCAGCTGGATGATGCAATTGATCTTTTACCCGAACACGAAGCAAGCAATGAAGAAAAGCAGATTTTAAAAGGCATTAGAAAATTCGGCGATACTACCGTTAAACAAACAATGCGTACCCGCCTCGATGTCAGCGGCATCGAATTCAATACTTCCTTTGCCGATGTAAAGAAAAAAGTGGAGGAGATGCATTACTCAAGAATACCTGTTTATAAAAATAATCTTGATGAGATCGCCGGCATTCTGCATACAAAAGACCTGTTGCCCTGTCTTGATGAACAGGAATATGACTGGCACTCCCTGATGCGGCCGGTCTTTTATGTGCATGAGCAAAAGCTGATTGAAGACATTTTACAGGATTTCAGAAACCGCCGTATTCACTTTGCCGTGGTAGTGGATGAATTTGGAGGCACTTCCGGCATCATTACACTGGAAGATGTAATGGAAGAAATAATCGGCGATATTCACGATGAGTTTGACGATGAGCAAAGTATCAATAAAAAGCTGGACGATGACAACTATATCTTCGAAGGCAAAACCATGATCAATGATGTTTGCAAAATGGTACATCTTCCTGTCGACACATTTGATAAAATCCGGGGAGACAGCGACTCTCTTGCAGGCCTCGTACTGGAAATTGCGGGGGAGTTTCCGGAGATAAACAAACCGCTGACGTGGGAAGACTTTACGTTTGTGCCACTGGCGATCAATAAAAACAGGATTGAAAAAGTGAAGCTTACATTGAAAAAAAAGGATAATGAATAAATTGCTTTGCGTGAAAAGATTTTTTCCGGAAAAAATTACCCTGCTTTTGCTTACCCTAATTTTCTTTTCAAACTGCAATTCCGTTTATACTTCAAAAAAAACAGGATATTATAAAATCGATCTGCCAAAAAAGGAGTACAGGGAATTTGACGATCCTGAATATCCGTATACGTTTGAATATCCCGTATATGCCACAATCGATAAGGATTCTCTTTACCTGGACCCCAATATAAAAGACCCCTATTCGATCGATATTAACTTTCCGAAGTTAAATGGAAAAATTTATATCACTTACAAAATAATCGGGGGCACTTCCGTATACAAGGTGAGGAAAGCCGGGGGCGGTTACCTCGATTCAACGGGTAAAAATGTTTTTCAAAATCTTGTGAATGATTCCTATAATCTTACCTACAAGAATGATGTAAAAGCCAATTCAATAGACGATAGCCTGATGCATACTCCCAATGGCATCTCCGGAATTTTTTTCCGGCTTTCGGGCAATGTAGCCACCGCAAAACAATTCCTTCTTTCCGACTCAACGCATAATTTTTTGAGAGGCGCGCTTTACTTCGACGTAACTCCTAATGAGGATTCGTTAAAACCTGTCAATGATTTTCTCGAACAGGACATGAAGCATCTTATCAACACAGTAAGATGGCGAAACAATTGAGGTAGCTGCTCAAATTTCCCCAAATCCGTCATTTTACATTTAACTATAAAACCATTCAACCATTTAACTAATCAATCCATAAACCAATCAACCTTTACCTTTGCTGCATGATAAGCATTGACAACATTTTAATCAGCGATGAAATAGCCGAAGAGCATTTTGTATGCGACCTGGCAAAATGCAAGGGGGGCTGCTGCGTGGATGGAGATGCCGGTGCACCGCTGGAAAAAGATGAATTGAAAGAGATCAATAGCGCTTATGAGGTGGTTGCGCCTTATCTATTGGAAGAATCCAACAGGGAAATTGAAAAGCAGGGTAAATATGTATATGACCCGGAATTTGGTTGGGTAACGCCCACCATTGGATCCGGCATATGCGTGTATGGAATACAGGACGAAAAGGGCATTGTACATTGCGGAATTGAAAAAGCTTATAATGAGGGGAAAATTAACTGGCGCAAGCCTCTTAGCTGCCACCTGTTCCCGATAAAGATCAAAAAATCAGAAAACGGCAAGAACGATTTTGTAAACTATCAGCCCCGTGAAGACCTTTGCCAGCCCGCCTGCGTACTTGGAAAAAAATTAAAAATTCCCGTGTATGAATTTTGCAAGGAGGCTCTGATAAGAAAATACGGAAAGCAATTTTATGAAGCACTTTCTGCCGCCGCAAAATTTTACCTCCCTAAAAAGTAAAAAGAATACCAATTCATATATGAGAAAAGCTTTATTATACCCGGCGCTTGTTATCCTGATCATCACTTCCTGCAGGGTAAACAACGCGCATGTAGACAGCGATCTGAAAAAATATTTTGACTCAGCCCACGTAGACGGATGCTTTGCCTTATACAATAATAAAATGGGCGAAATAACAGTGTACAACATGCAACTGGATACCCAACGTATTTTGCCGGCGTCAACTTTTAAAATTGTCAATTCATTAATTGGTTTGGAAACGGGAAAAATTACCGACGAAAAAATGGTAATAAAGTGGGATGGCGTAGCAAGACCGAACAGCAGCTGGAACAAAGACCTCACCATGGAAGAAGCGTTTAAAGTTTCTGCCGTTCCCTATTACCAGGAAGTAGCGAGAAGAATAGGAAGAGACACCATGAAATATTGGATCGATACCCTTCATTATGGCAATATGAATATCAGCGGACCCATAGATTCTTTCTGGCTCAACAATACATTGAAAATATCTCCCGATGAAGAGCTGGGTCTGGTGGAAAAATTATATTTTGACAAATTACCCTTTACCAAACGGTCGCAGGCCATCGTAAGGAATGTGATGCTCATGGAAAGTAACACGCTCTATAAACTGAGCTATAAAACCGGCTGGGGATTTGACGAAAACAATAATTCCGTTGGCTGGGTAGTAGGCTGGATAGAAGAAAATATGCATCCCTACTTTTTTGTAACGCTTATAAAAACTCCGGATAAAAATATGGACATGAGCACGGTACGCATGCACATTACCAAAGCTATACTTACCAATCTGGGATTTTTTAAAGGAGAAAAATAGAAACGTTACAGTAATCAACCCGGTATCCGGGAGATATATTTTTCCATTTGCTTAACCTGGTCAACAATCTGGGGCGTAGTGGGCTTTAACGATTTTACTTTTCTGAAATATTCTTTTGCTGCCCGAAATTCCCTTTTATTGATCATGATAGACGATAACTGCAGGTAGGCCGCCGCTTCATTTTCCTTGTCGGGCAGGCCTGAGCGGATTGCCTGGCGTATATAGCTCTCTGCTTCGCGAATGTTGCCTTTTTGCATGGCCAGCATCCCCAATTGCAGCTTATTAGCCCCCTCGGCTTCTTTCATGGGCATCCCCAGGCTAAGGCTTTTCTTCATATGTGCTTCTGCCTTTTCATAATCTTCATGCACCATGGCAAGATTCCCTTTCAGCGTGTAATATACCGAGCGTACCGGCTTAATGAGCAGGCCGGGAAATTTAATTGAATCAAGCACTTTCTGTGCGCCTTCCATATCACCGTTTTCCATATGCGCCTGAATCAGGCGCAAGGGCCCAAAAAGAAAATGCCCGGCTATAGCTATTACAGCGATAAAATATAAAATAAAAGACGGCCAAAAACCTGAGTATACATTTACTGCCACGGCAGCCGCCAGGGAAATAATTCCCAGTAACAGCCTGTATTTAATTAGAAAATTCAGAAACTTCATACCTATATATTTAATAACCGGATCATTAAAATTTAATAAACCCGGATGAGCCGGGGGCTGCAAATATAGTATTAATCAGGCTACCGAAAGAAGTGAAACGGGGACCGGAATAATCAGCCGGAAATCAACGGCCCTTACTAACGTTAAGGGATAAACGAAGAAACTTCTTTTGTATGATCAGTTTTTGATGAAACTCCGCACGGCTCCATCTGCAAACCTGATAAAATATTTTCCCTTCGCATACTGCGAAATATCTATCTGCACCTGGTTGTTACTGATCTCAATATTTTGCATAAGCTTACCATCGGCATTGTAGACAGACGCCCTTGTTTTGAATGCGTGCAGGTATCCCATATTAATATTCACTGCGTTGCTGGCCGGGTTGGGATAGATAATAATGCCCTTTGAATTTCCATTATTGATCCATATTACCTGGCTGTAAGTATACCTGCCATCTATGTCAATCATCTTTAAGCGATAATAAATTTTACCGCCAACAATATCATTATCAACAGCACTATAGCTGTTGCTTGCATTGCCGGTGGCAGCTACTGTTGCAATTTTAGTAAATGTAATACCATCGCCGCTATGTTCCAGCTCAAAAGATTTTGTATTGAATTCTGCGGAAGTGGTCCATTGAATCCGGTTGAAGCCATCCTGTTTTATGCCGTTGAAACTGATAAGGTGCAATGGTAAAGCACCTGTTGTATTTTTGAAATAATATATGGTGCCATCATACGCTCCGGAGAAAAGATCCTGGTCTCCGTCGCCATCTATGTCTACAAAATTTGGTATTCCATCAAAGCCCACACTAAACCCATTAAATGGATTGCCAGTGCCGGATTGCAGCGTAAACGCAGGGGCTGAAGGGGTGCCGGTATTCGTGTAATAAGCAAATGTTCCCGGATCGGAGCCAACTATTAAATCAAAATCACCATCACCGTCCAAATCAGCAAAGGCGGGGGCTGAATAAGAACCAACAGAAATTGTACTGAATGGATTTGCCCCGCCGGTCTGCTGCGTAAAAACGGGAGCGCTGGCAGTGCCTGTATTTTGATAATATTCAATTGTCCCGGAACCCTCACCAATAACAACGTCAAAATCTCCATCACCATCAATATCCACAAAAGCCGGGGTAGCATAATTTGCAACAGTAACGCCATTCAGAGGATTATTTGAGCCTGTTTCTAATGTAAAAACAGGATTTGTTGCATTACCGGTATTTTTATAATAATCTATAGCTCCATCATATCTCCCAATGAAAAGATCCTTATCGCCGTCGCCGTCAATATCAACAAATACAGGGGTAACGCCATATGCAAATGTAATACCATTCAAAGGGTTGGCTGAACCCGTCTGCTCAGCAAATACCGGTGTGGTTGCATTGCCGGTATTTTTATAATAATGGATTACACCATCACTGCTGCTCACAAATACATCAAAATCTCCGTCTCCGTCAATGTCTACAAAGGCGGGAGAAGAAAGAAACCCTACATCTGCTGCATTTAAAGGATTATTAGTTCCGGTTTCCTGGGTAAAAGTTACCTGCGCATGAGTAGTAGCAGCACTCAAACACAGGCCTGCTGCAATACACGCAGCTACGACAGACGATTTTATTGAAATACCCAACTGGCGGGCATACCGGCTAAGCCTGTTCCATACCTGTTGCTTCTTTTGCTGGGAATAGGTTGCAAACTTTCCCGACTGTAAGCTTTTCTCCAGTCGCTGTAAAGTTTTATAATAATTGCCGGCAGTGTAAATTTTTCTGGTCAATTAAAATGTTTTTGGTTAATAAATCAACCTGAGAGAAAGTTAGGAAAATAATTTTTCTTCAAAAATTAATTTTCCCTACCCATCGCCCAAAAGGTAGCCCGCGGGGTATGCAGCGCCAAACGATGAGCGCCGGAAGTATGATTCAAAATGCCGGGTCGCAATGAATTGGGTAAAATTTGTATGTCATATATTTCTTCCACGCTCTGCAGGTATCTTATGTTCCCGACATTGGCACCGGAGGGTAAATGAATGATGTCTATGCCGCAATACACCGCGTCTCTGCTTATCGCAAGATCCCGGAAAGTGGAGGCGTTTTGCCGCAATTTCGAAAGCCCGATAAATATATAATCTCCATATTTAGCCATGCCCCTTACAAAACCTTTCATCTGACAAACGACATCATACTTTCCGCTGTGTACATCCGCTTTTATTAATTGCCCGGTTGCCGAAAGCAGGCAATATAAATTTCCGTCAAACCACCTTGGCGAGTGAGGCATGGGGAGCGACTGAGCCACTATTTCATTGGTATCAATGTCCATTATTAATCCATTTGTTTCCACCCCCTGTCTCCATCCCTTGGGAGTTGTAGTGGTTCCAAACAGGGTTGCATACTTCGGCTTGCCATTCAGCATACACATGCCATTCAAATGGCAGGCATCCATACTTTCGAGGGTTGCAATAAAAGGAGGCATCCACTGGGGACGAAAGCTAAACTGATCATCAATTATTACCAGACTGGAAAATAAAGTATTCACAGCCCAAAGATTCCCTTCTATATCCCAATCCATATCATGAATATCTATAGTACCCGTATAGTAACACGCCCGGGGCACAAAAAATGAATCATAAAAATCCGGTTTTGTTACATAGCCTTTGGCAAGCTCAGGTGCATTGGCCAACACCACTACCTCGTGTTTTGTTGCAATAGCCATGCGCTCCGGATTTATTGCAAGTCCCATCGCGTTATCAAAATCACGGGGCAATTGCCGCATCGCGTTTATTCCGTCAGGAGAAAGAAAAATCAGTTTGCCCGCCTGGTAAGTAGTGATGGCAATGGAGCAATTTAACTGCGTCAGCAATTCTGCCACATTGGGCGAATAGGTACAGGCAAACGGTGGCGGAGGACTATTCATCGGAAAAACAATTCAGATCTTTTGCTGTTCAATTTACATTTTCTGTATCGACTTTACAATAAAATCAGCAAGCCGTTCGGATGATTGTTCGGGGCTTTCCCTATCAGTTTTAATGACCAGGTCAGGGTCCACCGGGATTTCGAAAGGGTCACTTACCCCGGTAAAGTGCGTAAGATGTTCCGGGTGATCTTCCGGTAAATACGCTCTTCTGTACAACCCTTTTGTATCTCTCTTTTGTGCGATATCTACAGGGCAATCGATAAACACCGTTTTAACGGAGGCGCCGGAATCCTTCAGTGCTTTTCGTGCTTCTTCATAGGGATTTATTGCCGCCATAATTGAAATAATACCATGCCTGGCAAGCAACAGCCCTACGGTGCCCATCCGGCGGATGTTTTCGATACGGTCATTTCTTGTAAAACCCAGGTCTTTGCAAAGATGCTTCCGGTACTCATCTCCATCAAGCAGCTCCACATTATAACCCAGCTTTTCAAGTGATCCTTTTGCCATTTTTGCAATAGTAGTCTTGCCAGCGCCGCTTAATCCGGTCAATTGAATGAGCAACATAACCGTCAAAATGATTGTATCCCCAAATATGAGTCTTTAAATTTTTTAAAACAAATCCTGAATTTTTTATAATCCCGTAGATTCCGGTTAGTCTTTCCCGTTAGTAACCCGCAGATTTCGGGTTCAATCCAACATCGCATCTGCAAAAATGTCAAAACCTAATCAATAATAATCTGAAATATACAGACACTGTAAATAGTAATTAATAACAAGGGCTTTATTAAAAAATACCGCTCCATTTTTAGCTGCCGGTGAAAATTTATTTTGTATCATCCCGGAAGTTTAAAATTTTTATAACTTTAACCTTTGGTATCGGGGGTATTAAAATAGTAATAGTTAGCATAACAAAAATGCCAGGAGGAATTATAGCAAAGGACTAAGCTTTGAACCCAAAGGAATTCCATGATTAAATCAGGATATTATCTACACTCTTCCTGCTTTACTTGCAACCCGCCTGTTGTGATTAAGCAATCTGTGATCATTGAACTGGGAAATAAAAATGACAAAACCAGCAAAGGACCTGTTCTTTACTGTATTACACGGGCCACGCTAACGCTACTTTAAAGCAGGCAGGCGATTCACTTATTAATTTAAAAGTCACGCATATGCGGGGTTACAAAAGAATCGATACGCTCAGGATTAGCTTCCAGTCAAAAAACAATTTTTATGAAAAAGACTACTATCATTGTTGTTGATGATCATAAAATGATCCGGGAAATGTGGGCCAATGTATTTGGCTGGAATCCCGAAATGGAAGTAGTGGGAGAAAGCGGAGAATTTAATGAGGCCATCGCATTAATTAAAGAGAAGCAACCTGACATTGTGCTGCTCGACATTAATCTGCGTGAAGCTTCCGGTATTGACGCCATCCCTCTGATTAAATGCTCGTCACCTCATACACATGTCATCGGAGTATCTATGCACAGCCAGCCGGCTATAGCACAGCGGATGATGAAGGCAGGAGCAAAAGGCTATGTAACAAAAAATTCAGCTTATGATGAAATTTTTCAGGCTATACAGGAGGTCATGAAAGGGGGTACCTATATATGCACCGAGATACAAAATATTATTTCGGAAAAATCGCATGACGAACAAAACCCGAAGCCCAGCCTGGAAGATTTATCAATAAGAGAAATGGAGGTGGTCCGGCTGATTAACCAGGGGCTTTCTTCAAAAGAAATCGCAGAGGAGCTGAAGGTTTCCAGCAAAACAGTGGAAGTGCATCGTTACAACATCCTGAAAAAGCTGAACCTTAAAAATACAGCGGCACTTGTAAACTTTGTGAAAACAGAAGATCCGCTTCTTTAAACAATAATATCTGCGCTTGCTAATCTCCCTTCCTTTCAACAAGCACCTTTTCACGGCTTGATGAAATATTACTTATATCAGCAATACCTGCTTTACTCAAAGAAACCGTTGACTTCATTCCTCCCTTACCTGTATTGGGTAATTGCTCCTTTACACTGTTGATAGCGGCATTTTCAAAACCGGTGCATTCAATGGCATGATCAAAATAACCCGGAAGGCTATCGCCCCACGACACAGTAAAATCGCGGATTGAAATATGATCAGCATTTTTTGAATACAAGGCCGGAACATTATGCTTAAAAATTCCCAGGGCAATATCATTTGCAGGGCGCAGATCTATATTGCCGCCATATCCCGCTTCAATTATGCTTTTCTTTATTGAGATATTCACCTTGTCAAAATAAATATCTTTTATAAGATTTTTTTCAGCGGCATAAATTACAATTCCTGATTCGGATGCAGCGGTGATATTTGAAAAACGAACATTGCTGATTGTTCCGGTTTCTTTACTTCCCAAACCCGGGACAGCTGAGATGTGGATGGGTTCGCCGTGCCCCCACCACTGGCCGGTATGCAATCTTGTGCTGATAATTATGTTGGAGAAAAGCATGTTTTGCATATTCCCTTTTTGCCGCTGAAAAATACCAATGCCTCGATTGGAATCGTAAATGATAATGTTGTTAAAAATTAAATTGCCGGAATTATTATTATTGAAAACATTATATCCTACACGAATGCCGGAAGACCGCGAACTTAAAATGCAATCCGACACATTTACATTGCCGGAGCTGATTACTGCTATGGCATCATCGCCTGCTTTAATATCACAATCTGATACAATAATATTTTTTGAATCATAAAAATCCAGCCCGTCGCTGTTCGGAATACGCATGTTGTTATCAATGATTATTCCATGAACCTTTATATCTGATGAATTAGCAAATGCAACGGTCCAGTTGGGCGATTCCTGAAATTTTATATTATCAAGAGAGACGTTTTTACAGTTAGAAAAAATGATCATCACCCCCGCCCTGTCTGCATAATCGCCCTTCCATTGTACCGGACCATCTTCCGTGCCATATTTCGGATTCATATAATCCGCACCCTGCCTTGTATATTTTGCATTGAGATTGCCACCCTGCTGCAGGCTATCCATGTACATAAAACTTGTTCCATTCCCATATATCGTTCCAAATCCTGAAACTGAAATGTTTTGTTCATTACTGGCCACAAGAATACCGGTCTTTACTCCGGCTCCGGGGCCTGTAAATCCAAAATCTTTTTGATATAAATAATCCTGATTGTCTTTGCTGCCGGTTAAAACAGCTCCGGGCTCAAGATAAAAGTTCATGTTACTATATAAGCGAATAGTACCGGTTACAAAATTTCCGGCAGGCACAATTATTCTGCCGCCTCCGTTTTTATAACATGCCTCCACTGCCTGCTGAATGGCATGGGTATTAATGGTTTTGCCATCCGGTTTCGCGCCATAATCAATAATATTATAAACTGAAGCTCTGCCTTTCATGTTATCCTGGCCTTGCACTTCATAACGGGTAAGCATAAACGCAGTTAGAAAAAGAATCAATTGGGTACATGATGACAAACAATGCCCCTTCACGCCAAGACAGTATTCCCAGGACAAGCAGGAGTTCATATCACCGGATTTTGAAACACATTTTAATAAATCACCTTATAAATTGTCGTCTGTTCGTATTTCTCTCCCGGCTTTAAAATAGTCGAAGGGAAATTCGGCTTATTCGGCGAATCCGGGAAATGTTGCGTTTCAAGACATAAAGCAGTATGTAACTTTATTGGTTTACCGTCATGATTTATAAAACTACCATCAAGAAAATTACCTGCATAGAACTGCAATCCCGGTTGGGTGGTATAAACTTCCAGCGTGCGCCCACTTATGGAGTCTGACAAAACCGCAACTTTTGCCAGCGAACCATTTTTATTATTGAGCACCCAGTTATGATCATATCCGCCGGGAACAGCATCCATATCGCGGCCAATAGGTTTTGCTGTGGTAAAATCAAAGGGAGTCCCTTTCACCGCTTTAATCTCACCAGTTGGTATCAATGATGTATCGACCGGTGTGTAGTAATCTGCGTCGATCATGAGCTTGTGCCCGAGTATGGTATTGTTTACATCGCCCGTAAGATTGAAGTAACTATGGTTCGTTAGATTTACAGGAGTTGGTTTATCCGTTGTGGCGGCATATTGAATCTTTAATTCGTTGCTATCGGTAAAACTGTAAACAACGGTCACACTCAAATTCCCGGGGAAACCTTCCTCGCCATCTTTGCTTACATACTTTAGCGTAAGAGAAGGAACCGTGCTATCCGCAACCCATGCGTCCCACACCACTTTATCGAATCCTTTCAAACCGCCATGCAAAGAATTTTTTCCGTTGTTTGCTGCAAGGTGATAGGTGCTGTCGCTCAATGTAAATTTTGCATTGCCAATCCTGTTGCCATAACGGCCAATCAATGCCCCAAAGTAAGGTGGTTGTCTGAGGTATTCAGACAGGCTGTCGAAACCAATAATTATGCTTGATTTATTCCCGTTTTTATCCGGCACAATAAAAGATGTAACCGTACCGCCATAGTTGGTGATAGTAACCCCATTGCCGCTGGCATTTGTTAATGTATAGAGATATACCGGCTTGCCATCCACTGTGCCCCAGTCCTGTTTTTTGATACCTTTTACCGGTTCACTGTTTTTATCGGATGTATTGCAGGATGTAAATAATATTGTGGCAACCCAAAGAATGTTTAAGCAAATCGTTTTCATGTGATGATTATTATTTAAAAAGTATTTTGATATTGGTATTGTCTCTTTTTTTGAACCATAAAAGACATACAAGGCGCTTAAAAATTCTTATATGTCTTTATACCTTGTATGGTAAATCATTTATTAATAAACTCTTCCCGCTATCCAAACCTTTCCACTTCGAATGGTTTTAGATCAACGCCGGGTTTTTGTTCATTGATAATTTCGCTTACCAGTTTTCCTGTTCCCGCTCCAAGACTCAATCCCAGCATGGAATGGCCGGTTGCCACTGTTACGTTTTTATAGTTTTTTATTCTGCCAATAAAAGGAAGTCCGTCTGCAGACGTAGGTCTGAATCCATACCAGATGCTTTCTTTTGCAGGTATTTCAATTTTAAATTCAGGGAAAAAATTTTTTACCGCTTGTATTATTCCTTCCACCCTGTGATACCTCGGTGGTGTTTTTATACTCACAATTTCCATGGTGCCGCCATAACGCATTTTATTCCCGTTTTCCATGGGTGTTATTGCCACCCGGCCTTCCGTAAGTATGGCAGGATGATTAAGCCGGTAGGGTGAATTTTCCAATGTAAATGAATATCCCCTTCCCGGCATCAAAGGAATTTTTGTCTGGAGCATCGCCGCCATTTGTCTGCTCCACGATCCCGTGGCGATTACCACTTCATCTGCTTTATATCCGTTATTCCCTGCCAGCACATTGATAACTTTTGTGCCACTTTTTTCAAAACCCTTAACCTCGCCTCTTATCAACTGCACATCATTTTCCTGTAAATATTTTTTTAAGCTGCTCATCAGTTTATTCGGATATAAATGAGCATCGCATTTGAAATTAATCGCGCCCTTTGCATTTACTCTTGTCTGCGGCTCCAGTTGCTGCAGTTGTTGCCCATCGAGCAAATCCACATCGAGGCCCAATTTTTTTCCTGTCTCAACGGTATGCGCCGCATGCTCTGCAGCTTTTTCTGTTTTGAAAATTTCCAATACCCCTTTTTTCTCCAGTGCAAAATCAAAGCCGGGAATTTTTTCCCATGTAAAATATTCCTGCTGGCTGAATACCGCAATATCTTTTAAAGGTATGGCAACCTGCTCCACATTTTCCCTGGTTGCGCTGCGCATAAATTTCAGCCCCCAGTCGATAAGGGATGAATTGAGCGATGGCTGCACATAAAACGGGCTGCGGCTGTTCAGCATCCATTTGATTCCCTGCCATACAATTCCGGGAGAAGCAAGCGGGATAAAGTGACTCGGGCATACATAGCCCATATTGCCGTAAGAGCAGTTGTCAGTGAATCCATCCTTATCCAGAACAGTTACACGATGCCCGGAACGCCGGAGATAAAATGCGCTGCTGAGCCCCATAATACCGCCGCCGATTACAACTATTTCTTTCATAAAATTTTTAAGGAAACAGGCTGCAAGATAGGCATGAAATGTATAAATATCCCTTGCAGGAATTTTTATGCCGGTTATATGCTGCGCGGGAACGGAAAGAAGTCATCTTCGTCTATGTATCGCCGTTAGACCTGCCAATCTGTAAAAATCAATCTCTGCCAGGTTGTTATACGGTTTTACTTTTTGAATGCCTCGCTGGCTCTTGCAATAAGATCAGGAATGCAAATATTTTTTTACATTACAATTTTTGCTTTATAAAGATAATTTTAATTAAAAATTTATATCATGATGTATACAATAAGACCGGGCCTTGCAGGCCCGGTCTTGCTATCATTGATTGTGAGAAGAACGCATATGTGGTCATTTACTTTGCAGGCCCTGTAAAAAGCCTGCATAGGCGGCCTTTTTGGCAAAATTATTATCGAATAAAAGCGGATAATCCTGGCCATTGTTATACAGCCAGCTTGTATTATCGTTTACTCCCCAAACGGTTATGCCATACCGCTGCGCAGCAGGTACATTTTTAATATAGGAGTTGACAATATATTTATACATATCTGCCTGGGAAGCCAATAAAGTTTTATCAACGGGAACCTGGGAGAAATTTGATTTATTATCCGGGTTTATTTTTACATCTAATTCAGAGATTCTGATCTTTAATCCCGTTGCCGCCAGTTTTTGAAACATGGCGTCAATACCTGCATACGATGAATTGATACTGACATGCATCTGCGTGCCAATACCATCCACCTGTGCGCCGTTACTTTTTAAATAATTAACATAAGCAATCAGGGAATCCAGTTTTTTACTGCTTGATTCAAGATTATAATCATTAATAAACAATAATGCAGCGGGATCGGCAGCATGGGCATAAGTAAACGCTTTTACGCCCACATCTTTTCCCAGATATTGCGACCATACAAATACGCCCGGGCTCGTTGAAGTGGTTCCCGAAGGTAAATTGCTGTTGGTACGGATGGTTCCGTCATCGGCAAGCGGTTCATTTAATACATCCCATGCTTTTATTTTACCTGCATAATGACCTACAACATCGCTAATCCATAAATGTAATACTGAATCCACACGCTCTGCAATGGCGGCAGGAGCGGAGTTGGCCGCGGCCTGGGTTAAATCAGTTACCACTACATTGTCAAGGTAAACAGTGCTTCCTACAGGATTATCTGCCATATCGAATGCAATAGTAGTAGTAGCGGCAGATGCAGTAAATGTATAGCTGTATTGTGTCCATGAAGTAGTAAGCGACTGGTCGCCTGTATACGAAGTTCCCGAGCCGCCGTTATTACCTTCACCCTGGTAACCGCACCCGGCCATTGATGCCTTAGCATAAAAGCTTACTTTCAGCTGATCGCCGGCAATGGTCGGAAAAGAAGAAGCCAGTTGAACATGCCAGCCGCTTCCGCTGCCGAAGGCATGAGAGGTAGAGGCATCCACAGTAATAGCCATAGAATAAGAGCCATCTTCTGTATTTCCTGAGCCAGAGCCTTGTGAAAAATCGGCGCCTCCATTATAATAGGCCCATCCCGAAGGAGCAGAAGACGGATTGCTCCAGTTTTCAAAGCTGCCGTTACCAAGCAAATTCGTATTACTGCTGCTGCTTCCGCCCACTATTGAATTCAGGTAAGTAGTATTCTGCTGCTGATACCAAACCAGATTATGTCCATATACCTGCAATCCTGCAGCGTTGCATAAATTGTAAAAAGCATCGGCAGTGCTATAATCAAAGCTGCCATCATTTTGAACAATGGAACCGTACTTCAACTCATTGCCAAACGTTACCACATTTGCTTCGCTCTGCACTGTGGATGCATAACTGCTGTTTGCGGTCATAGAAGCATAATCCGCTCCAAAACCAAACTGAAAGCCGGCGGCGCTTGCTAAATCTTTAATAGACCCGCTGGTGTTGGTAAAGTTGCCTGTATTAAGAATTCCTTTGCTTGGATCTTTTTTACAGGAGCCTGCCACCAGCGCCACTGCTATTACGGATAAATGAAAAAGAATTTTTGTTTTCATATAAAGATGTTTTATAATTATGATTTGAAAAAAATCAGGTTCTTTCCGTAAAATATTTTATTTAATATCCCGGGTTTTGATAAGCAGGGTCTTTAGTTGTTACTGCATCTAACTGCGATTGCGGAATGGGTCTTAGCACATGAAAAGATTGAATGTTGGGGCCGCCGTCCGGGTTATGTTCCTGTACCCGTTCTACTAATTTCCCCCGCATTGCCAAATCCGGCCAGCGAATACCTTCGCCGCACAATTCTCTCGTTCGTTCATCTAAAATAAAATCCACATTTATTTGTGGTGGGCTCACCTGGATAGCTGCAGCCCTGTCAGCAATTTCAGAAGGAGATAAATCCGGCCGCCAGGCTGCTCTTGTTCTTAATACATTAATCAGATTAGCCGCTGTATTGGCATCTCCGTTTTTATAAGCGGCTTCCGCAGCCAGTAAATATAATTCTGACAGCTTGCCTACCACAAACGGTCTGCCCGAAGCAAAATCATTAAAGTTTGATTTTAAACTATCGGAGAATTTATTGAGATAAGGATAAATATCTTCGGGGTCGTTGTTTTGCAATGTCCAGAATTTGCTGGGTGGCACAACGCCATAAGCTCTGCCGGGCAATGCATTAAATGAATCGGCCTGAGCCTGCGATACGGCCAATACGAATGCGGTATCGCCATAATTAATGGCGCCGCCATTGTTTCCGGATCCGCCCTGGTTGGTAAACCACATCATTCTGAAACTATTGTCAAAGCGGCTATCGTTGTACTTATCTGCAAAACAGGTATCCCAAAGCCAGCGGGTAGGAGCAAAACGCCTGATAGGACGCCCATAAACAGTCTGGCGCCCCACACCAGGTGATTTTGCACCCGCCACATCCGTATAATTAGGAGCAAAGTCAACGGCGGCGTCATTATTTTTCCCTGCCGCATTTTGCTGGTTGGGCACTTCATTATCATTATTATCGCCGGGCAAGCGTTCTACTGACCAGAGAATTTCGGAGTTGTAATCATTACCCTGGGCATATACTTTTCCATAATCCTGCTGCAATGCCACCCCATATTTCCCCTGGTTATTAATAACTTCCATGGCCGCATTATAGGCATTTTGAAAATCGGAAGGCTGCCCCTGGGATGAATAACCATGATATATATATACTCTGGCAAGCATCAAAAATGCAATGGGCTTTGCCAGATAAAAAGCATTGGCCGGGCGCTGGTCGGGAAGGTTCTGGCTGGCATAAGTGAAATCGGCAATCATGGCGCTATAATCTTTTGCCAACGTCGAATCAACAGGCAGCCTGTTAAATCCCGTATAAGCGGTTTGATTGAATTGCAGGTCGCCGCTTCCCAGATCAACCGGTACGGCCCCGAACTGTTGTACCAGATTCAAATAATATAAACCTCTTAAAAAATGAGCTTCGGCTAAATACAGAACTTTGGTAGCCGTGTCGGCATTCACTGCAGGCGTATAAGTAATAACGGCATTGGCAAGATTGATTAAATTGAAATTATTGTTCCATTGGTTTAATAATGAACCGTCTGATGCCTGGATAGGGGCAGTGCCGCCGTATAATGCAAATGACCGTACATATTGCCCGCCGGTAGCAGCCGTTACCTGGTCGGCGCCGGTAAATTCATCCGTTCCCATTACGGTAATTGCCAGTGTGGGCTCAGGTCCGTAATTATACCTCATCCCGGAATATAAGGTGGTCCGGGCAGCCTGAATACCGGGTAAAGTTTGAAAGAAAGAGGTGGTAAAAACCGTATGCGGCTCTTCAATCAATTGTTTTTTACAGCTTCCCAATATCAGCACAGCCACGCATCCTGCATACACTGAAAACCAAAATTTATTTTTCTTTTTCATTTTAAAATAATTTGATGGTAAAAAATCAAAATGTCAGGTTAACTCCAAGTATAAAATAACGCGGCGTGGGGGCCGATAAGCCAATGGTTATTGGATTATTATCACCTGCACCTGTTCGGATATTGCCCAGCGGAGATACACTTTGGTCTCCCGTTCCTGTTCCTTCGGGATCTATACCGGTAAGTTTTTTATATGGAGAAAACAAAGTAGCTACATTATCTATTGTTCCGTAAATGCGTATCGTTTGAGCATGAATTCCTTTAAGCAGTTGCGGTGAAAAGCTGTAGCCTAAATTGATGCTTCTTATTTTCACAAATGTTGCATCGTAATAACCCAAAGACGACATAGCAGCAGTCACGGGGCTTAAAGTATTACCCGGATAAGGGAACCAGTTCGACGGGTTGGTAGGAGTCCAATAGTTAACGGCAATCTGGTTTCTGTCGCCATTCATTTGAGTAACATATAAAGAGGTTGGCTGGTGAATCTGACTAATCAATAATCCGCCGAAACGGGCATATACTACAAAAGACAAATCGACTCCCTTATAAGCAAAGCGGTTGGTCATGCCGCCTTGTAATTTAGCATCGGCATTTCCGATAACGTATCTGTCGTCGCTGGTAATCTGTCCATCATTATTATGATCTTCCAGCTTTAACTGCCCCGGAACAGAATTATATTTGGCCGCTTCTGCGGCTTCGCTTTGTTGCCAGATGCCTAACTTTTTATAATCGTAAATAGAAGAAATCGAATAACCAACAAATAGCTGGTTGGCTATATCCTGCGTGGTGGTGCCGTTGAGCTTAAGTATTTTATTCCTGTTAAAAAATAAATTCAGATCGGTTGTCCATGTAAACCCGCCGCTGGTGTGGATATTAAGTGATGACACTGAAAATTCCATTCCCCAGTTTTGCATTTGGCCCACATTGGTAGTATATTGGCCTGCAATGCCCGAACTGGCGGGCAGGGTAACCTGATACAGAATTTTGTCGGTACGCTGGTGGTAGTAATCTATAGCTCCTGTAATCCGGTTATTGATAAAGCCGTAATCCAATCCTATATTTATTGTTTTAGTATATTCCCAGTCCAAGCTGGGATTGGGCAGGTTTATCAGGTTATATCCTCTTGCAATGGTAGGCCCCCAGTTATAAGTAATGTACGAGCCTAATCCTCCCCGGGTAGCATTGGATAAGAAATTTTGATTCGATACCTGCCCCAAAGAAGCATATGGATTTATAGACTGATTGGAGGTTTGCCCGAAACCTGCACGCAATTTTAAATTGGACAGCACTTTATTATCCCGCCAGAACTTTTCATTGGTAATATTCCAACCCGCTGAAACGGCGGGATAGCTATGCCATTTATGCCCGGCTGCGAGCCTGGAAGACCCGTCGTCTCTGTATGTTACGGTAAGTAAATACCGGTTGTCATAAGCATAATTAGCGCGGGCCATGTAAGAAATAAGCGCCGATGTTGATTCATTACCGCTGGCCGAAAAATTATAAGTAGTGGAAGATTGACCTAAATTATAAAACTCTATAAAATTCTGGTCTATCGAATCTCTTGTAACAAATGTATTGTGAGAGCTGTTTTTTTCAAAACTATATAATCCTGTAAAATTGATTCTGCTCTTGCCAAATGTTTTATCATACGTAAGCAAATTTTCAACGGTATAATCATAACCGGACGCATTATTTACCGAGGCTTCATTTGCATAGCGGTTATTATTTGCAAAATAAGCATGGGGATCACTCACATTCGTACCTTTTGAATCTGCCATCCTGAACTGATCATCTTCTTCCTGGTTAAAATACAATCCTAAGTTTATTCTGTACTTTAACCCGGGAATAAATTCATACTCGCCATACAGGCTGTTAAATGTCTGCAGCTTTCTCACTACATCTACCCAGGCGTTATTGTTGTTTTTCAGCAGCAGCGGATTATATTGTTGTATATCGGTAGGGTTGCCCGCAGGAGATAAAACCATTACACCATTGGTATCGGGAGCAGCCAAGGGGCTTAACGATATGAGCGGGAACATGGTTCCGTATTTTACAAACTGCGAACCATGTACGACGTTTACATTATTCAATGTATTTAACCCCAATCTTATACGCTTGCCCACTTTTGTATCAATGGTGGCTCTTACGGAATAGCGCGTAAAATCCTGCCCGGGCAGTAATGCGGTTTCCCTGTAATAGCCGCCTCCCAAAGAATACGTCGAATTATTATTGCCACCGGAAACAGTTATATTATTATCTGTTTTCGTAGCGGTTTTGTAAAGTAAATCCTGCCAGTTGGTACTGGTTCCGTTTTGAATACCCAGCAATTCTATGGGCATATACCCCTGCGTCCATGTTGACACTGCACGCATGGATTCGTATTCGGGTACATTAAATACAGGATACGTGAAAGACGGGTTGCCCAATCCGTAATACCCGTTATAGGACACTCTGGCTTCTCCGTTTCTTCCTTTTTTGGTGGTTATTAATATAACACCGTTAGCGCCTCTGGAACCATAAATGGCAGTAGCGGAAGCATCTTTCAATACATCCACCGACGCTACGTCATCGGGGTTAATATCAGTTAAATTACCTACGTACGGAATACCATCCAGAACAATCAATGCCGAGTTAGAACCATTTATAGATCTCACCCCGCGGACTCTTATCTGGTACCCGCCGCCGGGTGTAGTGCTTGTATTTTGTAATTCCAAACCTGCGGCTCTTCCCTGCAGTGCGCTTTGAATATTTGCAGCCGGTATTTCGCGCAGCGCCTGTTCGTTTACTGAAACGACGGCGCCTGTTACGTCTCTTTTTCTTTGCGTGCCATATCCTACCACTACTACCTGGTCAAGCGTATTCACTATCCTGGCCAATACCACGGTAATAGATTTTTTCCCGTTTATCCTGACTTCCCGGGTTGTATATCCTACAGATGAAACAATAAGGGTACCATTGGCAGGAGCCGTCAGCTCAAATTCACCATTGTCGTTACTGGAAGTTCCCTGTCGGGTTCCTTTTATAATAACGGATGCATTGGCAATAGCGCGTGCACTGTCATTTCTGATCACCCCTTTAACCATTATGGTCTGGCTTTGCTGGGCCCTTACAGATAAGGTGAAGCTGATGATACCGATTACAAAAAGCGAAAATTCTCTTACATACGATTGAATGGTTAAAGATGACCGGGACAGAAAAACGATTTTCATAAGCAATCTTTTTAATATTTATAGAGTTTATTGAAACTTAATACGGGTAGTGGTCTTATAATTCCTGATTAATTTTCGTATAGGCCTGTTCGTTAGTATATAATAACTATGAGCTGTTGAACATACATTAATTTTTTGCAGTAGCGGGTATCAAGCTATGACCGGCTTATTAACAATCGCAAAGCAGTAATTCACAGCACTAAAGTAGCATTTTTTTTGAAAAATGTAACCGATTACAATTTTTTTTATAAAAAAACTTTTATATAGCTTTACAACCAGTATGTAAACGATTGTATGGATAATAAAGAAGTCACCATTTACGATCTTGCGGGAAAACTGAACATTTCGATTGCAACGGTTAGCCGTGCCCTGAAAAATGACCCGGTCGTAAACAAAAAGACCAGGAAGAAAATATTTGATCTTGCGGAACAAATGGGCTATCGCTCGAATCATTTTGCACGTAACCTGAGAAACCAGCGGACCAATACCATTGGCGTGATCGTACCAAAGTTGAACAGTTACTTTATGTCAACCGTTATTGCCGGCATTGAAAGCGTGGTAAACCAGGCAGGCTATAATCTGATCATCAGCCAATCGTCAGAATCCACTTCCAGGGAAAAAGCCAATGCCCGTACTATGTTCAACAATCGCGTTGACGGGCTGCTGGTATCTCTTTCCTATGATACTGATGATACCTCTCATTTTGATCTCTTTTTTAACAGGAATATCCCGCTTATATTTTTTGACCGCGTTACCGAAAACAAGCATTGTACGAATGTATTAATTGACAACAGGAAGGCTGCTTATGAGATCACCCGTCATCTCATAAACCAGGGATGCAAAAGAATCGCACATATTACCGCGCATTCCGGCAGCAATGTATATATTGACAGGCTTGCAGGTTACAAACAGGCCTTGCAGGACAAGAAGATTACATTCAAAAAAGAATATATTATTTTTAGTGATCTGAGCCAGGAAGCGGGAGGAGCTGCTGCAAAAAAAATAATGCAGATGAAACCACTCCCCGACGCCGTATTTGTAGCAAATGATAACTGTGCTGTAGGCTGCATGCTTGCGTTGAAAAAGTCGGGGATTGCAATTCCGGACCAAATTGCATTTGCCGGTTTCAACAATGACCCGGTTTCAACCGTGATAGAACCGAACCTCACTACGATCAATTACCCGGGCTACGAGATGGGCGAAGCGGCAGCCCGCCATCTGATCAATCATCTGAATGGCACCTCGCCCATACATGCGACGAATACCATTTTATTACGCTCGGAATTAATTGTGCGCGCTTCCTCGGAAAAAAAGAAACCTGTTGAAACATGACACCCTCGATATCCTGTGTAATGAATATATACTTCATTATTCCAATATTTAAAAAACCGGAACTGACAACAAATAAGTAATGAGAAAATCCGACAACAAAAAAATAGCTATCGTTACAGGAGGTGCCTCCGGCATCGGCCTGGCGATAACACAGAGATTTATTGCAAACGGCATAACCACCATTGTCATCGGGAGGGATGAGAAAAAGCTGAATGCAGCTCAAAAGAAACTTGGACAAGATTGTATACCCGTTGCATTCGATCTGACTCATATAGATGACATCCCTTCGATAGTGAAAAGAATAAAAAACAAATACGGACAAATTGATATCCTGGTAAACAACGCAGGGATCAATCAAAAGAAGGATTTCATTAAGGTTAGCGATGAAGAATTTCAGAAGATAATGATGACCAACCTCAATGCTGTTTTCGCATTGTCACGGGAAGTGGCAAAGGAAATGCTACCCAAAGGCAGCGGCGCTATTATTAATATCAGCTCAATGGCATCGCAATACGGGCTGCCAAAAGTGATCGCCTATACCGCATCAAAATCTGCCATCGAAGGCATGACGAAGGCCATGGCCGTCGAGCTTTCTCCGAAAGGAATTCGCGTGAATTGCATTGCGCCGGGATTTATCGCTACTGATATGTCGGCAAAAGCATTGAACAACGATAAAAGCCGGATGCAGAGAGCGCTGAGGAGAACGCCAATGGGCAAGCTGGGCGATCCGTCTGATGTGGCAGATGCAGCATTGTTTCTTGCCTCTGATAAAGCCAAATATGTAACAGGAATTGTGCTTCCGGTAGACGGAGGGAATTCCATTGGATTCTGAACTTAACCCGGGCTGCCTCTGTATTGATAAAAATTATTACCAACGCAGCAATGCCAAAGGGCCGGCGCTGCGGCGATCTTATTTGATATGATAAAAAAAAAGATATTGCCCCTCCTTACATTCCTGTTCATCATGATTGCACATGAAACCACAGCCGCGCAATCATTTATTTCCGGTCAAAAAAAAAGCAATTATTTTCCCCTTATTGCAGATAGTGCGGCCGCTTCCATTTACACCGATGTAAACGATTACATTCTTATCCAAAAGTCGGCAGAATTATTACAGAACGATATCAAAGCCGTAACCGGGAAAACGCCTCCGATTATACACAGTCTTTCTTCACCGCAAGGGAATATTATCATTATCGGTTCGAAAGAAAAGTCAGCTGCTATCCAAAATTTCTTGAAAAGACATCTTTTGAAGACCAGAAACATCGATGGCAAATGGGAGGGATACCTGCTGCAATCTGTTGCATATCCATTAAAAAATATTGATCACGCTTTAGTGATCATGGGAAATGACAAACGGGGTGCAGCCTACGGAACCTTTGAGCTTTCCAAACAAATCGGTGTATCGCCCTGGTATTGGTGGGCAGATGTGCCGGTAAAGAAGAAAGATGAATTATATGTAAGTACAAAAACCCTGGTTACCGATTTTCCGAAAGTAAAATACCGGGGCATTTTTTTGAATGATGAGGCGCCTGCACTTTCCGGTTGGGCAAAAGAAAAATCCGGAGGCTTTAATCATTTGTTTTATGAAAAAGTGTTCGAACTGATCCTGCGGTTAAAAGGCAATTACCTGTGGCCCGCCATGTGGGGCAATGCTTTTAATGATGATGATACATTGAATCCCATTCTCGCCAATGAATACGGCATTGTAATGGGCACTTCACACCACGAACCCATGCTGAGAGCGCAACAGGAATGGAAAAGATACGGAAAAGGCCCGTGGAATTATGAAACAAACGATTCGGTGCTGAGGGCTTTCTGGAGAAAAGGTATTGAGAACATGGATCATCATGAAAGTATTGTAACTATTGGCATGCGCGGAGACGGCGATGAACCTATGACACAGGGTACCGCCATTGCACTGCTTGAAAGAATTGTAAAAGATCAGCGGAAAATAATTGAAGAAGTAACGCACCAGCCTGCATCAGAAACGCCGCAGGACTGGGCGCTCTATAAAGAAGTGCAGGAATATTACGACAAAGGAATGCGGGTGCCCGATGATGTTACATTATTATTATGCGATGACAACTGGGGGAATATCCGCAAGCTGCCGAAACTAACAGACAAACCCCGAAGCGGCGGTTATGGCATCTATTATCACTTCGACTATGTTGGCGATCCGCGCAACTACAAATGGATCAACACCAATAATATTTCACGCGTGTGGGAACAAATGCATCTTGCCTGCAGCTATGGCGTTAAAAATATCTGGATCGTAAATGTGGGTGATTTAAAACCCATGGAGCTGCCCATCAGCTTCTTCCTCGATTATGCATGGAATCCGGACAAATGGAATGAAAAAAATATTACGGGCTATTTCACTAAATGGGCCGATGAGCAATTCGGCGAAACGTATTCCCGGGAAATTGGGAACATTTTAGAAAAATATGCTCAATACGCATCGCGGAGGAAACCTGAATTATTAGATGCGAATACCTACAGTATTACAACAGGAGAATGGTATCGCGTTTTAAAGCAATGGCAGGATGTATTAAAACAGGCAGCAAAAATCAATGACTCGCTGCCTGAAGAATATAAAGATGCATTTTTCGAATTGGTTTTATATCCGGTAAAAGCAATGGAAAATCTGCATGCATTGTATTATGATGTTGCCATGAACAAGGACGCTTACAAAAACAAATCGTCACAAACGAATCAATATGCAGACAATGCAAAGGTGCATTATGAAGAGGATTCATTGCTTTCTTTACAATACAACCAATTGAATAACGGCAAGTGGAATCACATGATGGATCAGACACATATCGGCTACACTTACTGGCAACAACCGGAGAAGCAAACAATGCCTGAAGTAAAATATCTTCCCGCTGATTCGGCTGTCAAACGGTCGCAGGAGGTAACCTTTCCCGAAACCGCGCAAAACAGCATTCCAGCAAATACCACCGGAAATGTTTTTTATGAAGAACAGGGGTATGTCTCAATAGAGGCTGCTCATTATACCAAAGCTATCAATACAAAAAATATTCAATGGAAAGTGATCCCGGATATTGGCAGGGATGGTGATGGCATTACGACATTTCCTGTAACGGCATCATACAAAAATTTTGATTCGAAAAATCCGCAACTGCAATATGATTTTTATACTTACGATTCAGGTAAATTCAAGGTGGATGCCTATTTTTCACCTACCTTGAATTTTCATAACCTGCCCGATGGCTTACAGTTTGCCATATCAATAGACAATGAAACACCGCAGATCATTTCTCTGAACAAAGAAACCAATGACAACAAAATTTGGGAAAAATGGGTGTCGGATAATATCATCATAAAATCGGGCACGCATAAAATTTTAAAACCTGGAAAACATACAGTGAAATACCGGATGATCAATGGGGCAATAATTCTTCAAAAAATAGTATTGGATTTTGGCGGGGAGCAACCGGGCTATCTCGGGCCACCGGAAACTATTTATAAACATCAAAAAGAATAATGCATGATAAAAAGATTTTCATTCAATCTTTCTATATCGGCCATCTTCCTGCTGAGTAGTTATATAAATCAAGATGCTGCCGCGCAGTCAACACCATCTTTAAAAGAAATATTTAAAAATGATTTTCTGATCGGCGCTGCTATCAACGCCCGGCAAATAGAAGGGAAGGATCTCCGAGGAGATAGTTTGATCAGGGAGCAGTTCAATGCAGTCACCCCGGAAAATGTAATGAAAGCCGAGATCATTCAACCCGGATGGAATACATACAATTTTGAACCTGCTGATAAGCTGGTAGCTTTTGCGCAAAAGAATCGCCTGAAGATAAATGCCCACAACCTGATATGGCATAGCCAGTTGCCCGCTTTCATGCGCACGATGCAGGACGCAGATTCAGTCAGGCAATATTTCATTAATCACATCACTACCGTTGCCGGCCGCTATGATGGCAAAGTATATTCTTGGGATGTGGTGAATGAAGCATTGAACGAAGACGGCACTTTGCGCAATTCTATTTTTCTTCAAAAGCTCGGGCCTGATTATATTGTTGAAGCTTTTCGCCTGGCGCAAAAGGCATCCCCGCATTCAAAGCTCTATTACAACGATTATAACATCGAGCAGCCAAAGAAAAGAGCCGGTGCCATTGCTTTAATAAAAAAGATCCAGGCTGCAGGTGTGCGCATTGACGGCGTAGGCATTCAGGGCCACTGGAAAGCCGGCAACGTTCCGCTGAAAGATATTGAAGAAAGCATTAAGGAGTTTTCCGCATTGGGCATTGAGGTGATGTTTACAGAATTGGACTTAAGCGTACTACCCAATCCATGGGATAATAATACAGCCGACGTTGGCCAAACTGCCAAAGGGGGCGTACACATGAATCCCTACCCCAACGGTCTTCCGGATTCAGTGGAGCAAATACAGGCAAAAGCTTATGCTGATTTATTCAAACTTTTTTTGAAATATAAAAAGGATATCAGCCGCATTACCTTCTGGGGCGTGGATGACGGTCAATCATGGCTGAACAACTGGCCGATACAGGGGCGTACCAATTATCCCTTGTTGTTTGACAGAAACTTTAAACCAAAGCCGGCTTTTGATAAGGTGATTGAGGCTGCAAAAAATAATTAACCATACAAGAAATACAAGAATGAATTTATGATTACGAAATCTTATTTAAATGACTTAAGTTATAAAATTATCGGCTGCGCCATAGAAGTTCATAAACATCTTGATCCCGGATTACTGGAAAGTGCTTACCAGGCATGTATGAAAAAGGAATTCTTTCTAAGATCCATTAATTATATGAGCCAGTTGTTGGTTCCAATTAATTATAAAGGGCTTTTAATCGATGCAGATTACAGGTTAGATTTTCTCGTGGAAGATCAAATAGTCGTTGAATTAAAGGCATTAGATGGTATACTGCCAGTTCATGAGGCACAACTATTAACATATATGAAGCTATTGCAAAAACCAAAAGGGGTTTTATTAAATTTTAATTCTGTAAACATAGTAAAGGAAGGTTCAAAACAAACGGTAAACGAATTTTTTACTTCCTTGCCTGAATGAAACTTAATGCCTTGCATGTCTTGTATGGTTAAACTTTTAGAAAAACAAAATGAATAACAACGCATCCCAAAAACTTTCTGTTGTTGAAAAAGTTGGCTACAGCTTTGGCGATTTTGCAGCCAACCTGGTATTTCAAACTTTGGTTACTTATCTCGCGTATTTCTATACAGATATTTATGGGCTCAAACCAGAGCATGCGTCCCTGTTGATTTTAACTGTCGGCCTGGTCGCAGCATTTGGTTTTAATCCCATCATCGGCGCATTGGCAGACAGAACCAGTTCACGCTGGGGAAAGTTCCGGCCATGGATATTATTTACGGCAGTACCGCTGGGTGTCATTGCATTGTTAGCATTCAGCACCCCTGATTTTACTTACAAGGGAAAAGTGATATATGCAGCAGTAACTTATACTTTGTTGTTATTGTTGTACGCTGCCAACAATCTTCCCTATTCAGCATTGAGCGGCGTTATCACCGGCGATATGAAGGAACGCAACAGCTTATCGTCTTACCGGTTTGTTGCTGTAATGTTTGCTCAATTCTTTGTGCAGGTTTTTATGTTGGCAATTATCGAAACTGCCGGCCATGGTAATAAATCCGCAGGTATAGAAAAAGTAATGACATGGCTTGCCATCATTGGCACGATTATGTTGCTCATTACTTTCACCACCACCAGGGAACGCATTGTACCCCGGCCCGGACAAAAGTCGGGTTTGAAAGAAGACCTTGGAGATCTGATTAAGAACCGGCCGTGGATAATTATGCTGATGCTCACAACATTGGTATTCATTACACTTTCGATGAAGGGTGGTTCGTATGTATATTATTTCAAGAACTATGTAGATAAAGAAAGTCTTACCAGTTTTGTAAACCCTATCGTTCATTTCCTTTCCGGCATAGGTCTAAACTTTTTCGGTAAAGATCCCGTATCTGCAGGCTTTGGCTTGTTCAATGCAGGCGGTATTATTTTTATGATTGTTGGTATTACACTCTCCAAACGCTTTGCGGATAAATATGGCAAGAGAGATGTGTTCGGCATATCACTATTTATTTCAACATTATTTATACTGGCGTTTATCTTTTTTCTGCCGCAGTCAGTAGCACTTATGTTTGCTTCGCAAATCTTACATGGCTTCTTTTATGGATTAACCATCCCTTTACTATGGGCCATGATCGCGGACGTGGCTGATTACAGTGAATGGAAGAATAACCGCCGTGCCACAGCCATTATTTTTTCTGCAATGATGGTGGGCTTAAAAGTCGGGCTAAGCCTCGGAAGCGCCATACTTACATGGATACTCAGCCTATACCATTATGTGCCGGACAGCAATGTGCAATCTCCCGAAGCAATACAAGGAACGAAAATGCTGGTAAGCGTTTACCCATCTATTCCCTTTCTCGTTGCAGCGGGTTTATTGTTCTTTTATGTGATCAACAAAAAAATGGAAGTAACAATAGAAAGTGACTTAAATGAAAGAAGGCTTGAAAATAATCAATAATAATTCATGCCGGAAGACCCGATTGATCATATTGACTTTAACGATCTGAATAAACGCGCCGTTTCGCAACCGATGGTTACCAATATTTATACTGCCGATCCTTCCGCGCATGTGTTCAATGGAAAAATTTACATCTATCCTTCACATGATGTTGAGAACGACATTCCTTTTGACGATCTCGGAAGTCATTTTGCCATGGAAGATTATCATGCAATATCCATGGATGCTCCTCGCGGACAAGCAACAGTCAATGGCATTGCGTTACATATAAAAGACGTACCGTGGGCAGAGAAGCAGATGTGGGCGCCGGATGCCGCTGAGAAAAACGGAAAATATTATCTCTACTTTCCGGCAAAAGATCATAACGGCATTTTTCGAATAGGCGTTGCCGTGAGTAATTCGCCTGTAGGGCCTTTTACCCCGCAACCCGAACCGATTAAAGGGAGTTTTTCCATCGACCCTGCCGTATTCAAAGATGATGACCACCACTATTATATGTATTTCGGAGGAATATGGGGCGGCCAATTACAGCGGTGGAGAACCGGAACATTTAATGCAGATGGTGAAGGGCCATTGGTTCATTTGCCCAATGACAATGAGCCGGCGTTATGTGCTAAGGTTGCCCGGTTAACAGATGACCTGCTTCAGTTTGCAGAAACGCCCAAAGATGTAATTATATCAGATGAAAACGGACATCCGCTTTTGCAGGGTGATAATGAAAGAAGATTTTTTGAAGCAAGCTGGATGCATAAATATAACGGCAAATATTATTTCTCGTACTCCACAGGTGATACGCATTATGTATGCTATGCCATGGGCGATAATCCTTACGGACCCTTTAAATATGCAGGCAGAATTTTAAATCCGGTTGTGGGATGGACTACCCATCATTCCATTATTGAATGGAAGGGTAAGTGGTATTTATTTTATCATGACAGCAGTTTATCAAAAGGAATTACACATTTACGCTGCATAAAGGTAACCGAACTTCAATATGATGAAAATGGCTTTATAAAAACAATTGACCCATACCCTGATTTAAAAGTACAGGAGTGAATAAGCATTATGTTATTATTAATTATTTAAAATAAAAATGAAAGTCTCTTTTAAAGGAACCGCAATCTTTATTTCATTAATGATTTCATTGCCGCTTTTTGCACAGGTAAAGCTGCCGCAAATGATCATAGACAGCATGATATTGCAACGCGAATCAAAAATAAATGTATGGGGATGGGCTTCCAAAGGAGAAAGAATAACGGTAAAATTCAACAACAAAATATACAGAACCGAAGCCGGCAATGATGGTGAATGGAAGCTGCAGCTGGCTCCTATGCATGCAGGCGGCCCTTATACTATGCAAATCTCAGGCAGGAATACAATCATTTTGCATGATATATTAATTGGCGATGTGTGGCTGTGTGCAGGGCAATCGAACATGGAACATCAAATGAAACTGCACGCCGTAAAATATGCGGATGAAATAAGCACCGCCCATTATCCTGAAATAAGACAATTCAAAGTTCCCGATGTTACCAACTTAACAGCGCCGCAAAACAACCTTCCATCCGGTTCATGGAAATGGGCCAACCCAACGGATATAAAAGAATTTTCCGCAGTCGCTTATTTCTTTGCAAAGGCTTTATATAAAAAATATCATGTACCGATCGGGATTATCAATGCAAGCTGGGGCGGCATTCCCATCGAGGCAATGATGAGTGAAGAAAGCTTAAAAGATTTTCCTCTTATATTAAAAACGGTTGAAAAAAACAAAGACACGGCTTATATAAATAATTTGAATCGCCAGGCTTCTGAAAACAGGCGATCGGTAAAGCCCCCTGAAGATAAGGGCATGATTGAAAAATGGTTCGATCCGTCTTATACACCCAAAGAATGGCACAGGATTGCAATACCGGGTTATTGGAATGACCAGGGAATTCATGACCTGAACGGTATGGTTTGGTATCGCAGGGAAATTAATGTGCCGGCTTCAATGACTCATGCGCCTGCAAAAGTTTTTCTCGGGCGGATGGTGGATGCCGATGAATTATACATTAACGGAACCAGGGTGGGCAACACTACCTATATGTATCCGCAACGCAGGTATCCGTTACCGGATGGAATTTTAAAACCGGGTAAAAATTTATTTGTGGTTCGCGTTACCTGTCATGTTGGTAAAGGCGGATTTGTACCTGATAAACCGTATGAGTTAATCGCCGGTAATGATACCATTGATCTCACCGGCTATTGGCAATATAAAGTGGGATCGGTAGATATTCCTAATACCGGTTTTGAAGGCTTTGGTGGCATCGCATTGCAAAATCAGCCAACAGCTTTATATAACTCCATGATTGCGCCTATGGTTAATTACACTATCAAAGGTTTTGTCTGGTACCAGGGAGAATCAAACACAACACGACCCGAAGAATATGCAAAGCTGCAACCGGCAATGATAAAAGACTGGCGCAGCAGATGGAAAGAAGGTGATATACCATTTTTATTTGTTCAGCTCCCGGGCTTTGGAGAATATAACTATCTGCCTGCAAAAAGTGAATTAGCGACATTCAGAGAAGCTCAGGCAAAATCATTATCAGTACCAAATACAGGCATGGCCGTTGCGATTGATATAGGCGAATGGAACGATATTCATCCTGATAAGAAAAAAGAAGCAGGCGACCGGCTTGCACTCGTGGCAGAGAAATTGGCTTATAAAGAAAATATTGTTTACTCCGGTCCCTCCTATCAATCATCCACTATAGACGGTAGTAAAATAATCATTTCATTCAATAATACCGGCGGCGGATTAACCACCAATGATGGCGAATCGCCGCAGGAGTTTGTTATTGCCGGAGCAGATAAAAAATTTGTCTGGGCCCATGCAAAAATTGAGGGCGATAAAATAATTGTTTCGAATGATAAAGTGCAAGAACCGAAATATGTTCGCTATGCCTGGGCAGATACACCCGTAAATCCAAACTTAATTAACAAAGAAGGTTTGCCGGCAGCGCCTTTCAGAACGGATATTCCTATTCCTTAAAAGAGAATCAAATCGCCCAACAGTACAAACATCATACAATGAAAAAACTTTTGTTTGTTTTATTCCTGATGATTTCAGATACAACATCATTTGCACAGGATACCACTATCAACAGTATCAGGTATCCAACACCTGTAAATTTTACGGCGGAGCAGGATCATGCCAACATGATGCAACAGCTGGGAATAACGAAAATGAGGCCTGGTGCAAATGGCAATCCGTCTGCGCCGGATCATGCAAACTATGATGAGTCTTTGGCAAATCCCTGTCCTCTTTTGCCGGATATTCTCATAACAAAAAAAGGGAACAAAGTAACCACGGCAGAAATGTGGTGGAAGCAGCGTCGACCTGAATTGATTAAAGAGTTCGAACAGGAAGTATATGGCCGTATGCCGGCAGATGTTCCAAAGGTTACATGGGAAATAAAAGTAACCGACAAAGAATGGGTGGGCCGCATTCCTGTTTTGGCGAAACAACTCGCCGGGCATGTTGACAACAGCAGCTATCCGCTGATTAATGTTGATATCAAAATGATACTGGTAGTGCCCATAAATGTAAAAGGCCCTGTTCCGGTATTAATGATGTTTGGCCACCCTTCATTTCCTTCTCCGGCGCAACCTTCGGAAGAGGACATGGAAAAACTGAATACCGCTTTTAAAGAGATGATGATAAAAAATGATTCCTCACTTAAAGAAATATTTGAACAATATCCTGCTTATTCACCCATTACAAAGCTGCCCGGTCCCAATTTTTTTGCACCACCACCGAATGGCGACTCACCTCCCACAGAGCAATTGCTTGCAGCAGGCTGGGGATATGCAACGATTGATCCCTCAAGCATACAAGCTGATAATGGTGCAGGCCTCACCCGTGGAATCATAGGTTTGGTAAATAAAGGCCAGCCGCGTAAACCTGACGACTGGGGAGCCTTGCGTGCATGGGCATGGGGAGCGGCCCGGGGGCTTGATTATCTTGAAACCGATTCTTTAGTGGATGCTAAGAAAGTAGGCATCGAAGGTGTTTCCAGATATGGTAAGGCAGCTCTTGTAACGCTTGCATTTGAAACGCGTTTTGCAATGGGACTGATTGGCTCGTCCGGCAAAGGTGGCGCCACCCTTCACCGGCGTGTATTTGGCGAAGCCGTAGAAAATCTTACCGGAGGCGGCGAATATCATTGGATGGCCGGTAATTACCTTAAATATGGAGCTGCGAAATCCAGGTTCGGAAGCAAAACCGGTTGCGACCTCCCGGTTGATTCTCATGAGCTGATTGCATTGTGCGCACCACGGCTTACTTTCATCAGTTATGGCATTCCTGAAAAAGGCGATGCCCACTGGCTCGATCATGAAGGCAGTTACATGGCAACAGTTGCAGCAGGTGTTGTATTCAAATTGCTCGGAGCAAAAGACCTTGGCGTTTCCAATGATTATATGAAAGAAAAAATGCCACCTGTGAATACGGGCATGGTAGATGGACAACTGGCATGGAGACAGCACGACGGCGGACACACCGATGCACCGAATGTGCAATATTTTATTCCATGGACCAATAAGATGTTGGGATATAATCGTGTCTCGTTATAACCTGACGTTGTCTGCAAGCCAGGAAAGTCAAATACTCTTCATTAAGTTCTATTGTGGAAATTCTAAAAAAACTCGAGATTGGTTGCTTAAACGATTTTAGAATATTATATTTAGGGGTATTTACTAATAAAATATATGGGATTTTTCTCACAAATTGAGGGTAGAAATACAAAATGGCTTTGGTTTTCTTTAACGATTCTTTGTAGTTTCATACCATGTATCGCTAGGGCGATTGCAGCAACCAACTTAGATATAAGCTATTTTGATACAAAGGATTTAATTTTTGCTGGTATCGCAATAAATCTGTCAAATTTTTCATTAATAAGTAGCCATATTAAATTTGAGCTAAAAACACTGCTGTCGGTATTTTCTACATTGGCCAATCTTTTTTTGGCTGTAATTTTAGGTATATTATTAAGCGATGATAATAATAAAAATGCACATTCAACAATGTGGCTCAGTATTTTTTGTATAATTATTGTAGGATTTTCAGTTTACTTAAGTTATGACGCAAATGATTACATTATTAAAAAAGAATTATCATGAACAAAATTGATGTAGCAACTTTGTTAGCTGCCATTTTATTGCTAATAACAATTTTCGTAACAGTAATATTTAGTATAAAAAAAAGAAAGTTGCTATCTGCAAAAAAATCTATTTTTCCTCCCAAAGTTGTTACCTATCGTTGGGAGAAAATACCACAATCTGAACAACGCCAAAATAAAAAGCATAATACTGAAACAGAGCATTACAAAATATCTAAAAAACTTGTTTTAGAGAATCACGAACAATATTGTTTTGAAAATACTTTTTAAGTACAAGGTATGAGCAATACAGAGAGTTCAAAGAAAAAAAATTCTTTTTCTTTTAGAATTATTAAAATAGCTCTTATAGATAGCTTTATATCAGAAGATATAGAAATAAATACGGAAGACCTCAAATATAGTGTTGGCGCAACTATTGGAATGAGTAATTTAGCCCCTGATATAAATGTGGAAATGTCTTATACATTTTATTCAGCTGACGAAAAGGTTTTTTCAATTACGGTATCAACTGAGTATAAATTAAGCAAACCTAAATTCATCGTTGAGAATGATGAAATTGTTGAACGCTCTTGTCTTGCTCATTTGATTCAACTCTCATGGAATCATTTAAGAGGCATACAAGCTACGCTCATTAAAAATACTCCTTTAGAGGGATATTATGCACCAGTCATATCACCTTCTAAAATACTCAAAGATTTAACTCCATCTGAATTTGCTTCAGAGTAATATTTTTCATGTAATTTTAAGTTATTAAAGTATCGTATTTCACGTAACCTATGGGTTAACCAGCAAGAGTGGCCTGATCAATAGCATATTTTTTAGTATAGTTCTTTATCGTTTTAAAAGCGGTTTTGATGCCTCTCGCATCCTGTATCAGTCATGTATTTGAGACCTGCAAATCGCTCTTTAAAGATTGACCATTCATTGGTTTGCTCTCTTTATATCGTCTTGTAGAAACTTATATATCATTGCTATTAAAAAGGTTTGAATCGCAGATTTGAATTTTAGCCTGACTCCAAATAATTTTGGGTAAAATTTTTACAACATGGCAATAGAATGGAAGGGAATCTTTCCCGCACTTACTACTCAATTCAACAGCAAAGACCAGCTTGATCTTCCTCTATTTGAAAAAAATCTGAAAGCGCAACTGAATGCCGGCGTCCATGGAATTATTCTGGGCGGCACGCTTGGCGAAAGCAGTACGCTTACTTTGGAAGAGAAAGAAACACTGGTAAAATTCTGTGTTGAAAAAGTGGCCGGCGCCGTACCGGTTGTAATGAATATTGCGGAAGGTTCTACAAGGGAAGCAGTAAACAATGCGCTACTTGCAAAACAGTGGGGTGCGGAAGGATTGATGCTGCTTCCTCCCATGCGGTATAAACCAGATCATCGCGAAACAGTTGAATATTTTAAAGCCGTTGCTGCGGCTGCTCACCTTCCCATCATTTTATACAATAATCCTGTTGATTATAAAACGGAGATCACACTTGCCATGTTTGATGAGCTCACAGAAGTACCCACCATACAGGCAGTGAAAGAATCTACGAGAAATGTAACGAATGTCACCCGAATGATCAACCGGTTTGGAGATCGTTTTAAAATATTATGCGGGGTAGATACGCTTGCCATGGAAGAAATGTTGCTTGGTGCCGATGGATGGGTAGCAGGTTTGGTGTGCGCATTTCCGGCAGAAACCGTGGCTATTTATGAATTGATAAAATCGGGACGAATAGAAGAGGCCCGTGAAATCTATCGCTGGTTTATGTCATTGCTTGAACTGGATATCCACACCAAGCTGGTACAATATATTAAGCTGGCTGCATCGCTGACCGGTATTGGCTCAGAATATGTGCGTGCACCAAGACTTATACTGACGGGAAAAGAACGGGAACATATACTGAACATCATCAATACTGCATTGGCTGCAAGACCAGCGCTGCCTGATTTTTCAAAAGGGAAAAAGGCAGTTGTATTGTTATAAAATCAAACGGAATTTTTGTTGCAACCGTGCACGAAAGAATCACTCATGAAGAAAACTTTTTTTTGCATTGATGCGCATACCTGTGGAAACCCCGTGAGGTTGGTTGCCGGAGGCGGGCCGGAGCTGCATGGAAAAACAATGGGCGAAAAAAGGCTGCATTTTTTGCAGGAATATGACTGGATAAGAAAAGGGCTGATGTTTGAACCGCGCGGTCATGATATGATGAGCGGGAGTATTCTGTATCCGCCGCATGATCCGCAAAATGATGTGGCAGTATTGTTCATTGAAACGAGCGGTTGCCTGCCGATGTGTGGACATGGTACAATAGGTACTATTACCATTGGCATTGAAGAAGGTTTGATCGTTCCGAAAACACAGGGCATAGTGCGGATGGAAGCGCCGGCAGGTTTAGTATTGATCACTTACAGGCAGGAAGGCAAAAAGGTAAAATCAGTAAAGCTGGTAAATGTGCCCTCATTTCTCGCTGCTGAAAATATTGAAGTGGAATGTCCTGATCTTGGCATGTTAAAAGTGGATGTTAGCTATGGTGGTAATTTTTATGCAATCGTAGATGTGCAGCAAAATTTTAAAGGCCTTGAACATTACAGCGCCGACCAGCTTGTATCCTGGAGCCGGGTAATGCGCAAACGCATTAATGAAAGCAATACATTCGTGCATCCCGAAGATGCAAATATTAAAGGCTGCTCGCACATTTTATGGACGGGAGCAGTATTAGATAAAACGTCAACCGCACGTAATGCTGTTTTTTACGGCGATAAGGCCATTGACCGCAGCCCTTGCGGCACGGGCACTTCAGCGCGAATGGCGCAGTGGTACACAAAAGGCAAATTGAAAAAAGGAGATGTATTTATTCATGAAAGTATAATCGGCTCAAAGTTTACCGGTACCATAGAGGAAGGGCTTACTATTGCAGGCAAACCCGCCATCCGCCCGGGCATTGAAGGCTGGGCAAGGATTTACGGATATAATACCATTACCATTGATCCTGATGATGACCCGTATGCGTATGGGTTCCAGGTGATATAAGGCTTTGTAGCGAGAACCCACCTGCAGCGAGACAAGTCTGCAGCGGCTATCAGACTCTGCATAAATGAGGACATGTTACAAAAATCTTGTAGTCCCGGCAGGAATCGAACCTGCATCAAAAGTTTAGGAAACTTCTATTCTATCCATTGAACTACGGGACCGGTCTATTATCAATACGGGAGGGCAAAATTAATTGTTTCATCGATTATTTATAAACAAGTCGTGAAATATACGTTTTAAAAAGACCGGTGAAATATTTCCCCAAATCTGCCAGCTAAACATATAACCGCCGGTACCCGCTGCAATTTTTTGCAATGTTCAGCGGGGCACGATTATTTCTTAATAAATTTATGTCATAAAAATCAGCTTATGCGACCTATCTGGACAGGCTCCGTTACATTGGGTCTTGTAAATATCCCGGTAAAAATGTACAGCGCCACCGTCAGCAGCGACCTTGATCTGGACATGCTCGATAAAAAAGATCACGTTCCGGTCAGGTATTCGCGGATCAATGAAAAAACAGGCAGAGAAGTGGCCTGGAAAGATATTGTGAAGGGCTACAAATACAATGATAAGTATGTGGTGCTTGATGATAAGGACTTTGAGAAGGCCAGTGCAAAAAAAACCAATACAATTGAAATATCAGATTTCGTAACAGAAGAGGAAATAAGCAGCATCTACTATGAAACCCCTTATTATCTCGCGCCTGATAGGCCGGCGGCGAAGTCTTATGAGGTATTGCGTGAAGCCTTGTTAAAAACAAAAAAAGTGGGGGTGGCAAGCTTTGTAATGCGTAATAAGGAACACCTGGCCATACTGCGCGCGGATAAAAATATTATCATACTGAATAAAATCCGCTTTCAGGAAGAGATAAAAGATTTCCGCGATCTGAAGGTGCCACAAAGAATTAAAATTAAGCCTGCAGAATTAAAAATGGCCATCCTGTTAATCGATCATCAGACAGAAAAATTTGACATATCAAAGTACAAAGACACGTACAGCGCAGAGTTGATGAAACTTATCAGGGCAAAAGCAGGCGGCAGGAAAATTAAAGAGCCGCAAATGAAGGTGGTACATAATAAAACAAAGGACCTTATGACCCAGTTAAAAGCAAGTCTTGAAGTAAAACGTAAAAAAGCATCGTGATGGCGCTCACTCTTTATAATAAAAAAAGAAATTTCAATAAAACATCCGAGCCAAAGGGGCAGGTAAAAAAATCAGCATCGAAGCTTTCATTTGTAGTGCAGCGTCATAAAGCCACGCAGTTGCATTACGATTTCAGGCTGGAGCTGGATGGCGTGCTAAAAAGCTGGGCCGTACCTAAAGGTCCGTCACTGAATCCGAAAGATAAACGCCTTGCCATGATGGTAGAAGATCATCCGTATGATTATAAAGATTTTGAAGGCGTAATTCCAAAAGGCAATTATGGTGCAGGCATTGTAGAGATCTGGGATGAGGGCACCTACGCTGATGCCGAAAATTCGCCAAAAGAAATCGCAGAGAAAAAGCTAAGAGCAGGTTTAAAAGCCGGCGATTTGAAATTTCAGCTATTTGGCAAAAAACTGAAAGGCGAATTCGCTTTGGTAAAGCTCAGGGGAAAAGACGATAACAGCTGGCTATTGATAAAGCACAGGGACTCCTATGCAACAGATACAGAATATAACAGCGAAGCGTATACGCAGCCGGGCTCACCCATAAATAAATGGCTCGCCGAAAATAAAAAGCCTGTCAGAAAGAAAAACTAATTGTTTTATATGGCCGCTGAGAGAAAACTTAAAAATTTTATACATCCTATGCTGGCGAAAGAGGTTGAGCAGCCTTTTAATGATAAGGAATGGCTCTTTGAAATAAAATGGGATGGCTATCGCGCTATTGCGGAAAAAAAGAAAAAAAGAATTTTATTGTATTCACGCAATGGATTGAGCTTCCTTGAAACCTATCCCATTATTGTAGAGCAATTACACCATATCAGGGAAGATGCAGTGGTAGATGGCGAAATAGTAGTGCTGGATAAGAAAGGCAGGTCAGATTTTCAATTGCTCCAGCACTATGCAGAAGATAAGGACCACCCTTTACAATACCATATCTTCGATTTGCTAAGCCTTAACGGCCGGGATACAACAAAACTGCCGTTGATTAACAGAAAAGAATTATTGCAAAAACTCATTCCCGAAAATGAGGTGATAAAATATTCGGATCACATCGCTGAGTGGGGGAAACCATTTTTTAACGCGGCAAGACAAAAGGGACTTGAAGGCATCATAGGTAAAAAAAAGAATTCAAAATATTATCCCGGCACAAGAACAAGTGAATGGCTGAAAATAAAAAATCATAAGACCCAGGAAGCCATTATTGCAGGATATACCCAACCTTCCGGCGCAAGAAAATTTTTTGGGGCATTAATTCTTGCCGTTAATGACGGAAAAAAATTAAAATATATAGGGCATACGGGCGGCGGCTTTAATTATCAATCGCTGAAAGAGATGTATAAACTGCTTCAGCCATTAAAAACAGATACATCGCCATTTGAAGAAATAATCAAAACCAATGCACCTGTAACATGGGTAAGGCCAAAGTTAGTATGTGAAGTAAAGTTTGCAGAAATTACATCAGAAGGAAAATTGAGACAACCCATTTTTTTACATATCAGAAACGATAAAAATGTGGATGAAGTGAAGATGTCGTTTCCGGTCAAAGGTTCACAGCATAAATCAGCATCATGAGCAGGAATGAAAAGATACAAAATGACGGTAAGGTCTTCACTTTTGGTAAAATAAAATTGAAGACCACTCATTTAAGCAAAATTTTTTTCCCTGAAGACGGAGTCACCAAAGGCGATATAATTGATTATTATATTTCCATATCAGGATATATTTTGCCCTACTTAAAAGACAGGCCCGAATCACTCCTGCGACATCCGAATGGAATACATGAGCAAGGCTTTTTTCAGAAAGACGCAGCGGATATAATTCCTTCGTTTGCAAAGAGCAAAAAAATTTTTTCTGAATCCAATCAAAAAGAGGTTGATTATATTGTGTGCAACAATGTGGCTACACTTATTTATTTAAATAATCTCGGCTGTATCGAGCTAAATCCCTGGCATTCCACCATAAGCAATCTCAGCAAGCCCGATTACCTGATCATTGATATCGATCCTTCCTCCGAAAATACTTTTAATGACGTAGTGGAAGTAGCCCTTGCTGTAAAAGAAATCCTGGATAAGGCAGGCGCTACTTCATTTTGCAAAACTTCCGGCGCTACGGGTATGCATGTCTATGTTCCTGTTCAAAAAAAGTATTCTTATGAACAGGTGAAAGAGTTTGCGCATCTTGTGTGTGTGCTGGTCGTCGGGCAAATGAAAGATAGTACCACGCTGGAAAGAAACCTGCAAAAAAGAAGCAGTAAAAAAATTTATATGGACTACCTGCAAAATAGCGAAGGACAAACGATTGCCGCCGCATATAGTCTTCGTCCAAAAGTCGGGGCAACCGTTTCCACCCCTCTTCAATGGAAAGAAGTAAAAAAAGGATTAAGCCCGCACCAGTTTACTATATACAATGTACTGCAACGTGTACAAAAAAAAGGAGACTTGTTTGAAGGAGTTCTGGGTAAAGGGATTGATCTAAAAAAATGTTTGAAAAACCTGGGGGCCTAAACAGATAATATTCTTTTCAACCACCCTTTCTTCTTCTGTGACTCATTACCATTATCCTGCCAGTCTTTCTTTTTTGCAACGAGGCTGGTAACACCAAACTGCAGGGCAGCGCCGAGCGCTTTTTTCAGAAGGCTTCCTGACTTTCCCGCTACCAGTTTCCCGGAAAGATACCCGGCTCCAATACCCAAAGCAATTTTAATGAGATTGTGTTTCAGGTCGGTTGATTGTTGCACTTCTCCGATAGTATTTTTAATAATGTTGACTGGCTTTAATCCTTCAACAATTTCGTGGAAGTCCATCTTTAAATCTTCCTCAAGCAACAGTTTACGCTGCTCCAGTCGTTGTATGGCCTGCTGCAGGTCTCCGGCGCCGGAAATTCGCATCTCTTCGAAATTATCATAGTCAGCCATACTTTTTCCTTAATTTTCAATTCAATAATTCTTTAATCAACTTATCCGCCACCCTGCGGTGAATAAACTTATCCCGCACTAAGTATAAGAGAAGCCCTGCAATGAGGTATATTCCACCCACAATAAAAAAACCGGCATATATCTTCCCGATCCACGAACCAATTAACAGCGAAAGCCCGATGGTAAAGCAAAGCAATATGCCCCCCCCGATGACAATGAGGACTACGATAGAAATAATCGATGCCATAGAAGCCGCCAGCTTATTTATCCCCCTGAGCTTAAATAAACTGAATTGAACTTCCGTATACTCCTTCAGTTTTTGGAAGAGATTCTCCTCTGCACCTTCTGATTTTTTTTCCATTTAATTTTATTTATGGCAGCGCTTCCCTGAAATCCTGCTGTGATTTAAGTATTCATTGCACCCCGGACATCTGACTTCATTGCATTGGCCTTTTCCTTTGCCTGCGCCACAAAGTCATTGCCCGCATGTTTGCCTTCAGATACCATGTTGGATAATTTTTGTTTTGCAGTCTCATAGCGATCCGCAATTGCATCGGCGTATTCATTGTATTTGTCCTTTACCGAATCGGCGAAATCAGATCCCTTTTCGGCAATCTTCCTTCTGGTTTCGGATCCTTTATCCGGTGCAAATAAAATTCCCAATATAGCCCCTGCCGCTGCCCCGGCAAGTACAGCCGCTAATACCTTTCCTGATCCCATAGTTGTAATTTTTAAAAGTGATAAATTATTTCAATAAATAACCTAAAATATTGCCAATAAAAAACTGCCTTTCTTAAAATCCTCCCGGCCCTTGATCAACGCGGTTTTCAATCATATTATTTATTACAAAGCGGATAGTAAAACATAATTGTTGAGTAAATTTTTTCCCATCCTGCTCAAATTTTAACGGCTTTATTCTTTACATTTTCTACTACCCAAAGTTAATAAATCTGCGGTTTGATCCCATCATATCCACCCCGGTTCAAACATTAAACGATACCTTTTTTGATTAAAGGAAAGAGACTTTGGCATAGTTTTTTACAGTTTGAACGAGTGCCTGCCCCGGGATAAATGAATGACAAAGGCATAAAGGTAATCTGACTTAAAGAACATAGTTAGTAATTGCCGGAACCCTGCGATGGGTGGGCATTTTATGTCCTTGTGTTAAATATCTATTATCAATGCAATCCCATTTGTGGTGTACTACCTGCACATTTCACATTTTATCCGGCCTCATGAAATTGTAATATTTAAAAACAGATATATGAAGAAATTCAACTTTATTACGGTACCCTCTTTTTTAATCGCCCTTATTTTTTTATTAAGCGGCTGCCAGGTTATTGGTGATATTTTTAAAGCGGGCGTATGGGCAGGTGTATTAGGGGTGGTAATAATCATAGTCCTTATTTTTTGGCTCATCAGTAAGAGGAGGAATAAATAAAAACAAAAAAAATTGAGCATCCTGATTCTACTGCTATCCGGATAACTTTCGTTATTTTTAATTTGTAACATCCCCGAAGATGATTCCAAACATAGCCGATAAATTTGCCGGCCGTACCCGCAGGGGTTATCTTACAGCATTTATCCTGTTGTTAATTTCTTATATAATTTCATTTGTATCTACCCAGAACCTGGTGAAACAATCCAGGTGGGTAAATCACTCAAACGAGATTTTGCACAGCCTCGATAATGTTTTGAGATATGTAACAGAGAGTGAATCGGCCGCACGGGGATATATCATTACGAACAACCAATCATTTCTTACCAAATTTAACAGCAGTCAAAATAATACTGATTCTGTCTGGCAAACGGCAAAATCACTGACAGCAGATAACCCGGCGCAGGCACACAATATTGATTCACTCAGGGGTTTGATTGATGCCAGGTTCAAAATTCTGGAAAGAAGCATATCCATCTTTGATTCTGCGCATTCCATAAATCCCCTGCTGCATGTCCAATACCCGGGCGTAACGCGGATGAACGAAGTGGAAAAATGTGTTCATTTTATCCAGGATAATGAAATAAAAATATTGCGTTCCAGAAGCTCCGAAGCATCAAAATATTCTGTAATTATTAAGGCTTTTACCGTGGTATCATTGCTACTGGCCATTATTTTGACGCTTTTTTCTGTAATTACTTTCAATAAAGAAAACAGGGAGAAACTGGAGGCAAGCAGAAAGGCCGATGCATACAGGCAGGAGCTTGAAAAAAGGGTGGAAGAATTGGGAGCATTGAACCTGGAATTGCTTGAGCTGCGGAACCTTGAAAAATTCGCTTCCACAGGACGCATCGCACGCACCATCGCCCACGAAGTAAGAAATCCTTTGACCAATATAAACCTGGCAACGGAACAATTACGAAATGAATTGCCTGCAGATTCAGGCTTCGGCGCTTTCTTCGAGATCATTCATCGTAATTCAAATCGCATAAACGAGCTTATCAGCAATTTACTCAACGCTACACGGATAAATGAACTGAGTTACGTAAAAATTTCGATAAATGACGTAATTGACAGCAGTCTTGAATTTGCCAGGGACAGGATCGAGCTTAAAAAAATCAGCGTAGTAAAAAATTATGCCAGGGACATTTGCCCTATTTTTATAGATAAAGAAAAAGTAGAAATTGCATTGCTAAACATTATTGTGAATGCTGTGGAAGCAATGAATGATTATGGCACCCTGTCTATTTCTACCCAGGCAAAAAATAATCGTTGTATAGTAAAAATTTCAGACACGGGAAGAGGGATGTCGAAAGAAGAAATTAACAGTCTTTTCGAACCCTTCTTCACCACAAAAGAAAAAGGCACCGGGCTGGGTCTTACCAACAGCCAGAATATTATTCTTGCACACCACGGCAGCATCACGGTAGAAAGTGAAATTGACAGGGGAACTACCTTCAACATAGGCTTTAACCTGGCGTAGGTATTCCATACCCGTACTGTAAAAAGACCTGAAAGCTTTTTTATTACCGATCTAAAAGAAAACCCCGCTCAATTGATGAGCGAGGTTTTACTTTTCAATAGGGAAAGTCTTTAAAGGTTTTCAATCCATTTAATAACTTCTTCTTTTGTCTTCCCTAACTTTTTTTGTAGTCGTCCTACCAGTTCGTCATCTTTTCCTTCTTCCCGTTTCAAATCATCCTCTGTGAGATCCGCATATGCTTTTTTCATTTTACCTTTTAAAGCATTCCACTCACCATTAAGTTTCAATTTCCAGCTTTCCATAAAAAAAATTTAAAGGTTAAACAATCAGGCGGCACTTCGAATCACCCTTAATAATATAGCAATAACTGCAAGCACTAATAAGATGTGAATAATACCTCCCGTATAAAAGCCACCAAAAAAACTAATGGCCCAGATAATTACAAGAATTACTGCAATCAGGTATAAAAGATTTCCCATTGTGAAAAGATTTAGGTTAAAGATTTTTGCTTACCCGGTATACATAAAAAAGTCTGCCAGAAATTTTCCCTTTAAAAAGGCGCGACAGGAGCGATTTTCTGCACCAATGTTACAGAAAGAAGGATCCGGGCAAGGTTCTTTGTAGAAATACCTCTACAAAATAATAAAGCCTTACCCATCCATCAGAAATTTTAGATAATTTTTGACACTGCAAAAAATTATCTTTTCCAGGCGGCGGGAAGGCTTTTAATAACAATTTTTATAATAACCTAAAGAAGTCCCTGCCGGCTCCTGTTCAAATTCCGATATTTAACTAATTTTACTGGCTCCAAACTTTAAGACTTACAATGCCAAAAAAAATATTAATCATTGACGACGATGTGGATATGGGAACCTTGTTAAAGAGATTCCTCAATAAACAAGGCTATGAAGTGGAAGCTACCATCAATGGCAATAAGGGACTTGCAAAATTTAACGAAGAGCATTTTGATATTGTCTTGTGCGATTTCAGGCTGGGGGATAAAGATGGAAGGGAAATCCTGCAAAAAATAAAAGAAGTAAAACCATCCACCGCAGTGATTATTATTACCGGCTACTCCGATCTGAAAACTGCAGTAGACGTAATTAAGATGGGCGCTTTTGATTACATTACCAAACCTCTCATACCCGACGAGGTGATAAATGTAATTGAAAGAGCAATTAAAGAACCCGAAGGGGGATTTGCCAGATCGGAAAAGCTTCCAAAAAATAAAAAATCATTTACAACGCCGGGCAACACTGAACGGTACCTTACAGGTAAAGACGGGGAAACAGCGAAGGTATATTCACAGATAGATATTGTTGCCGGTACTAACTATAGTATTATCATTTACGGTGAAAGCGGAACCGGAAAGGAAGTGATTGCAAAAACCATTCATGAAAGAAGCAACAGGCGGGACAAGCCTTTCATCGCAATGGATTGCGGCACGCTGTCCAAAGAACTTGCGGGCAGCGAATTGTTCGGACATGTGAAAGGTTCTTTTACCGGTGCTATCACTGATAAAGAAGGCCATTTTGAATTAGCTAACGGAGGTACCTTATTTTTGGACGAAGTAGCCAATCTTTCATTAGATATCCAGGCTGCATTGCTACGCGTAATACAGGAAAGAAAATTTAAGCGGGTAGGCGGCACTAAAGAAATGAATGTAGATGTGAGAATCATCGTTGCATCTAATGAAAATTTGCAGGAAGCCTATAAAAAAGGAAGGTTCAGGGAAGATCTTTATCACCGGTTTAATGAATTTTCCATCAACCTGCCGCCCCTGCGGGAAAGGAAAATAGATATTCCGTTGTTTGCAGATTTTTTTCTTGAAAAAACAAATGAAGAATTGGGAAAAAATATTGAGGGCTATGAAGATGACGTTTTGCAGATGTTTCTCAATTATGAATGGCCGGGAAATCTTCGCGAATTTAGAAATGTTGTAAGACGTTCTGTGTTGCTTACCCCTTCCGGCAAGATAAACTCGCAGGTGTTACCCTGGGAGATTACCAATGCCGATATTCATGTTCGCTCCAATAACTACGAGGTACCGGAAGAGGCGAAAGATACCCCTGTAAAAAAAGAAATAGACCTTAAGGATGCGGCAGCAAGGGCGGAGTATGAAACTATTATGAGCGTGCTGAAAGAAGTAAATTTCAATAAAACGAAGGCGGCAGAAATATTAAAGATCGACAGAAAGACCCTCTACAACAAGATAAAAATTTTTCAATCTTTGTAAGAGAGACCCTGCAATTATTAAGGCATCCTCCGGCATCAGGAATAAATTCTTCTTATCGCGTCCTTATATTTCTCCATGATTACCTTGCGCTTCAGGCTCAGCTTGGGTGTGAGTTCGCCGGTATCAACCGACCAGTCCCGTGGCAATAATTCAAATCTTTTTATTTGCTCCACATGACTGAATTGCTGGTTGTATTTCTCCACGATATCTTTATAAAATTCCTTTACTTTTTCATTTTGAATAATTGCGTCGTTGCCGTTGTCAGGAATGTTTTGCTGCCTCATCCATTCCCTGAGATGATTAAAGGCCGGGACAATCAACGCCCCCACAAATTTTTCTTCCGCACCGGTGACCATTAAGTTCTCTATATAGAGCGATTCTTTCAGCTTGCTTTCAATTACAAGGGGAGCAACGTATTTACCGCCGCTGGTTTTAAACATTTCCTTCTTCCTGTCGGTGATCTTCAAAAATTTATTATTGATCATAATTCCGATGTCGCCTGTTCTGAACCATCCGTCTTCCATGCATTCGGCAGTGAGGTCCGGTTGCTTATAATAGCCCATCATTATATTATCACCCTTGCACAAAATTTCGCCATCGTCAGCAATCTTCACCTGCACATTTTGTATAATGGGCCCCACGGTACCAAACATCCTTTCTTTTGCATTATAGGGATTTACACTAATCACGGGGGAGGTTTCAGTAAGTCCATATCCTTCCATAACAGGAATTTTTGCAGCAGTGAAAATCCGGATCAATCTTACCTGACATGCGGCGCCTCCGCTTACTATGCAAACAATGTTATTGCCAATGGCTTCTCTCCATTTGCTGAAAATGATTTTATTGGCCAGCGAGAGCTGTATATTATACAACCATCCCTGTTTTTTATTGATCTCAAATTTTTCCGCAAGGTTATGCGCCCAGAAAAATAACCTTCTCCTGATGCCGGTAAGCTCCTGGCCTTTTTGCATAATGCGTTCATATACTTTTTCGAGCACCCGCGGAACGGTGGCAAATAAATTTGGCTTTACTTCACGCAAATTATCTGCTATGGTATCCATGCTTTCCGCAAAAAAAACGGAGGTGCGTTTATACAAATAGAGGTAATCAAGCATTCGCTCGAAAATGTGATTGAGGGGCAGAAAGCTCAATGCCTTTAAATTATCGCCGGGAGGAAAGCATGGCATGCTGTTAAAAACATTGCTCAGAATGTTTTTGTGCGAAAGCATTACCCCCTTTGGTTTTCCGGTAGTGCCGGAAGTATAGATAATCGTTGCCATGTCCTCGTATTGCATAGTGGCAGCTATTGATCTTACCTCATCTATCTTTTGTGGATCAGCCGATAAGATTTCTTTCCAATATGTTACATGCTCCGTTCTTTCAAACGAAATTATGTGCTGCAGCAGCGGTGTGTTCGCCCGGACGTTATTTATTTTTTCTACAAGAGAGGCGTCATTTACAAAAATGATTTTTACTGCTGCATCATTCAAAACATACTCAAGCTCCGGATCGCTGATGGTAGGATAAAACGGCGTAAGCACGGCGCCGATTTGCTGCACCGCCATATCGAGCATCAGCCATTCCGGACGGTTTTTTGAAATCAAGGCAATTTTATCCCGGCCTTCCGGCGTACTGTCTTTTTTGCCAAGGCCCATCTGCAGTAATCCGGCGCTTAGCTGATTTACGATGTCACTCACTTCCTGCACGCTATATTCCTTCCATCTGTTATTCTCTTTGGAAGCCATCATCGTATAATTGTTACCTTTCTGTAATTGCCATTCTATGCAATCAAACAATCGTGTAGGCTCTGTCATACTGTAAGATTTTGTGCCTTTTAACCGCCCGCCCGGAATCGTAAATTAATAAAATAATGAATAAACAGAAGCTGATCTGAGAGAAGAAAACGGATTTTTAATGATAATATTCTCCCGCAGGGACCTTAAAAATTTTCCCCTGCTGAAATTTAGTAAACTCAGCATACTCTTCTGCATGGGTACTGATCCAGTTTTGATAAGCGGCAAGATTTTGGGCCGAACCAAATATCCATTGATTATATACCGGGAATAATCCTTCCTGTAAGAACTGCTCCTGCTTACTAAAAAGGCTTAACGGAAACGTTTTGGCATACGCCTGATTCCAGTCAAGAATAAACCTTGTTCTTATCATGGTAAGCGTTTCTGCATTCAGACCATTCATCACTATACTGTTTTGCTTGTTCATAATGGTTAAAAAAGCAGCTTCAAATTTATTTTTATCCTTAAGGCTGGAAACAAGGTCAGGGTCCGAAAACAATTTCTTATACCCGTCGAGTAAAATATTTTTTATTTCTGCAGTACGCGCTGTAAAGGATTCAATATTGATAAATATTTCCCCATAAATGAGCGACCACACCTTATCAGTGGTGAGATAATAATATTTGCAGGCATTATAATAATTGTCGCCGTAGGAGGGATCTTCCTGTATTCCTTTTTCCCATTGTTTAATGCAGGAATAATCCTGGTCGCTCCAGAGTAATTCGCCGTATTCATTATAAAGCGGGCCGCTTTCAGGAAATTGCTTAATTGCTTTTTTATATACTCTTTCCGCTTCCTTATCCTTATCCATGGCACGATAAATGGTACCGGCTATCTGGTAAGTCTGATCATCTGCGTTATCTTTTTCAAGAAAAGGGCTCAATACACCCAGCGCCTTTTCATTTTGTTTTTGCAAATAATAATCATAGGCAAGGTCCTTGGCAATTTCAATATTGTTTGGCGCCAGCTCAAGCGCTCTTGTCAATACCAGCGATGCATTGGCATAATCACCCTGCCGCATGAAAGTTTTTGCATTTTCGTGCAATTTTTCCGGATCTTCAGTCTGTGCAAATAAACAGGAATGTGAAATCAAAACCGCGATTAATATACAAGCCTTTTTCATTCAATAAAGGTAAAATAGTTTAATGAACGTGCATGGGTACCGGTTTTCCGGTTAAAATATTAACCAATAAGGTGTGTCAGTAGCCCGTCTCTCAGCTTCGGTTCGAACCAGGTGCTCTTGGGAGGCATCACATTGCCCGTATCGGCAATATCGAACAATTGCTGAATGCTCACCGGGTAAAGACTAAATGCAACAGCCCATTCTCTGCTGTCTACCCTTTTTTCAAGTTCTTTTAGTCCGCGAATACCGCCTACAAAATCAATTCTTTTATCGGTACGCTGATCATGAATGCCCAAAACAGGTTCCAGCAGATTATTCTGCAGAATGGCGACGTCCAAAATGCCTACCGGGTCTGTCGGGTAAGTGCCTTCCAAAGCGGTAAGCCTGTACCACCTGCCACCGAGATACATCCCGAAATTATGCGAATGCGTGGGTGCATAAGCATCCCGCTCCTGCTCCACTGTAAAATTCCGGTTGAGCCTTTCCATGAATTCTTTTGCTGATAAGCCATTTAAATCTTTTACCACCCGGTTGTAATCCATGATATGTAATTGTGATGCGGGAAACAGCGTGGTGAGAAAATAATTCGCGGCATTATTATCCGGAAGCTCGTTTTTTACCTTGGCAGCAGATGCAGCGCGATGATGGCCATCGGCAATGTAGGTACAATCAACTTTTGTCCTGAATATACCGGTGATATCATGAATCACTTTCTCGTCATTAATCACCCAAACCGTATGCTGCACATTATCTTCCGTGGTAAAATCATACACGGGCGTTTTTTCACTCTTCCATTTTTCTATGATAGGGTTCAACTCATGCACATCTTTAAAAGCAAGAAAAACATTTCCTGTTTGCGCACCGGTTGCTTTTATATGCGCAATGCGGTCTGCTTCTTTTTCCGGCCTTGTAAATTCGTGTTTTTTAATAAGCCCTTTTTCATAATCGGTAACCGCGCTGCAGCATACAATACCGGTCTGGCTTTTATTATTCATGATGAGCCGGTAAATATAATAGCAGGGCTTGCTCTCAATGAAAAGAAGTTCCCTGTTGATAAAAGCATCCAGGTTTTCTTTAGCTTTTAAATAAACTTCCTGCCCATGAATATCCGTATCAGGGCTAAGATCAATTTCACTTTTGGTGATATGTAAAAAAGAATAGGGATTGCCTTCTGCCTCCCTTTTAGCTTCTTTGCTGCTCAATACATCATACGGCTTTGATGCCACCTGGCGCGCATGCTGTGCCGCAGGACGCAGGGCTTTGAATGGAAAAATTGAAATCATGAAAAGAGATTATACTAACCCGCGGCGAAAATATACTGAATGGACGAGGAATTCAAGACGCCGGAATAAATTTTTGCTTTTATTATACAATTAGCAGGTTCTTTCAAATTCCTGCATCACCTCAATAAGGTATTCAACGCTGCTTAGCGGTAATGCATTATATAAAGATGCCCTGAAGCCGCCTACTGACCTGTGCCCTTTAATACCATAAATATTATGCTGCTCTGCATAAGCCAGGAAGGGCTTTTCCAAAGAAGCATCGTTCATTACAAAGCATACATTCATTTTACTCCGGTCTTCTTTTGCAGCAGTTGGTTTAAAAAGAGAGCTCCCGTCAATAAAGTCGTACAGTAATGCAGCCTTGTGATTGTTGATCTTTTCAATGGCATCAATACCTCCGAGATCTTTCAACCACTGGAGCGTAAGCAGGGACACATATACCGCAAACACCGGCGGCGTATTTAGCATACTTCCCTCTTTTATGTGATTGCGATAGTCCATAATGGTCGGAATGGAACACTTTACCTTTCCTAAAATATTTTTATTTACCACTACCAGGTTTACCCCTGCAGGCCCCATATTTTTTTGTGCCCCGGCAAATAGTAAGGCAAATGAATTAAAATCCCGTTGCCTGCTGAAAATATCGCTGCACATGTCCGCAACCAACGGAACGCTCACCTTCGGAACAGTATGCCATTGTGTACCGTAAATGGTATTGTTCGTAGTGATATAAAAGTAGGCTGCGTCATCGGGAATCGCAAAATCTTTTGGTATGTAATTATAATTCGCATCCTGACTGCTGCATACCATATCCACTTTGCCAAACAACTTTGCTTCCTTTAGAGCTTTGGAGCTCCATACACCTGTATCTGCATAGGCAGCTGTTTCATTTTCATCAAGCAGGTTCATCGGCACCTGCATGAACTGAGTGGTAGCACCCCCATGTAAAAATAATACTTCATGGTCGGCATCCAATGCCATCAGCTCTCTCACCAAAGCTCTTGCTTCATCCATGACAGGTTGAAATTCTTTGGTGCGATGCCCGATTTCAAGTATCGATAAGCCGGTGTGGTTATAATCTGATAATGCTGCAGATGCCTGCTCCAGTACGCTTTGTGGTAAAACAGAGGGCCCGGCATTAAAATTATGAACGTGCTTTTTTTCTGTCAACACCTGTTCGTTGGCTAAGCTCATTTTTCAAAAAAATTTTAGGGAACAAAAATACTAAAAAGCCAACAGGCAAAAGAAGCAACGTAAAGATGGACGCTATAATAAATAGTTGGTAGCAGCAGATAAATTCAGCAATGAGTGTAATTCGTCAAAAATTCGTGCAATAAACCTCATCATTCTTCCCGGCCTATTATCTTTCCGCCCTGCCATTTTTGATTCAGCTCTTCAAACTGTTTCAGGTCGTCTGCCGTAAATGTCTGATGAACCAGCGATGACAGGTCGGGCTGCCCTGCATTTACCCACGCCGTGTACCAGAAGGAGGCCACTGCAAAAATTGCCTGCCGCATTCTGCGTTCTACCATGCCGTTCAATCTTTTATTATATGCAATCGTGTAGGCTGATGAATATTGTTTTACTACCAGGTTATTATTTCTTCTTTCAAAAGAATATTTTTTATCGCCTGGAAATTCTTTTGATAACTCTTTTTCAATCTGCAAAACAGAATCCGCTTCCCTGCCGCTTTCCAATACGCGATCCCAAATAAATGCCGATGGATTTTTTATATACTCGGCTTTGCCGATAAAAAAGTCGAATTGTTTGTCGGCCAACAACTCCGGAACCCTGCTTTCCCAAAAAGCGTGAATACCCGCCTGGCCGGTAAGCTGTCCGTCATGATTGCTGCTTGCATGCAGCGGCACGTGTGCATCTGCAATATAATGGCCTATATCAGCGCTGTTGCGCATGATAGCAGAAAAATTTTTCTCCCTGAATGCCCTGGTCAGCCTTCCCAGCATGGTAATAACATGCCAGGGCACAATACCATATTTGGTGATCGTGTCTTTGCTAAATTTTTCCACGGCGGCCTTGTAGTCGCGGGGCAATTCGCTGTAAGGATATTTTCCATAATGGTCGATATCGATAAAATGCCTCGGCCCTTCGTCCGCAATTGCATAGCGTCTTTTATCCGGATCCACTGCGTGCTCTGTGATGAAGCCGATGTTCGGTTTATAAAGTATAAGCATCTGCGGTGGCAGCAAAAAAACGGCCAGCTGATTTATTTTTCTATGGCCGTAAAATCCCCAGCAATAGCTCCTCGAAGTAATACAGATAAAGGCGACCAGGAAAAATATTTTCTTCAATGCTGTATATTTTTAATTATTGGTTATTCTGTTACCGTGCTTACCTGGCTGTCGTAAGCGGTTTCGGTAACACCGCCACTCACGGCAAATTTCATGGATTCTGTTGCACTTATATTTGGTATAGGCCTTATCCTCTCTTTCGGGATGATATATACATTACCCGCTACCGAGTAAGCCATGGGCAGATAAACTGCCACATAATTTTCCATACCAAAGCTGGCCATATCCTCCTGCGTGATAAAGCCCACACGCCATACATCGGTATCGTCCACGTTGGCCAGTACGCTTTTGGTAAACTTCTTTTTTTCTCCGGCAAAGGCTTCAAAAAAATCTCTTATAAACGAATAAAAAAGCTTGATACCCGGGGTACGCTCAAGAAATTTATCCATTACCGACAGCACCCGGCCCAATACAAAGAAAGAGCTCAGGTAGCCCACGAGGATAATAAATATAATAATGATGACAAATCCGATACCCGGAACATTGATTTCAGGCCTCAGGATGTTGTCAATTTTATCAAAAACCACATAAATAAAATACAGCGTAATGGAAACAGGCCCCAGGATCAGCAAACCTTGTAAAAAATACTGTATAAGCTTTTGATAGCGTGCAGACTTAGGCATAGAATTACAAATTAAAAGTAAAGGTAAACGTTGTGCCGCTCATCCTGAAAATTCGTCGGTTAATATAAAAATAACTACGGAAACTTTGGCAACATAAAAAGTTTCCATAGTTTTGCCGCCCGATGGAAATCAGAGACAGGATAAAACAAAAGGCAGACGAGCTGTATCGAAGATACGGCGTAAAATCGGTAACGATGGATGAAATTGCCGCCCAGCTGGGGGTTTCAAAAAAAACGATCTACCACTCCTTTTCCGATAAAAATGAGCTGGTAGATGCGGTAATAGAAGATATGCTGAAATATAACCGGAGCTGCTGCACCTCTTACCGCCGGCATTCGGAGAACGCCATTCATGAGGTATTTCTTGCGATGGAAATGCTACAGGTAATGTACAGCAATATGAACCCTTCGATTTTGCATGATATCGAGAGAAATCATCCGGAAACTTTTAAAAAGTTTAAAGAGTTTAAGTACCGGTTTTTGTACGATACCATGAAGGAAAACATTGAACGGGGAATCGGGGAAAAGTTATACCGGCCGGAGATCAACGTGGATGTGGTGGTAAAAGCAAGGCTTGAGGTCATGATGCTGCCTTTTAATGAAGAAATATTCCCGAAGAATAAATTTTCTATGGTAGCGGTCCAGGAGGAATTAATTGAATTATTTCTTTTTGGAATAGCGAGCGTTAAGGGCTACAGGCTGATACTGAGATATCAAAAAAAATTTCGCCCGGTACGAAACGGCAAAACAACCTTTAATAGAATGTTATGAGAAATAGTAAGACCATCTTTATTTTGTTACTAAGCCTGCTGAGTTTATCTGTATACGCCCAGCAGGCAGATTCCGGGCAAGTGCATTACTTTACTGCAAAGCAGGCGGTAGATTATGCGTTAAAAAATGCAACGCAGGTAAAAAATGCGTTGCTGGATATTGAATCGCAAAAGCAGACGAACAAACAGGTGACGGCCTCGGCTTTACCGCAGGTTACAGGAGATATTTCTCTGACAGATTATCTCGCTTTGCCTACCAGCCTCCTTCCCGCTGAATTTTTTGGAGGGCCTTCAGGAACCTATGTTCCGATAAAATTCGGAACCAAATATAACGGCACGTATAGCGGGGATTTCCAGCAAATAATTTTTGACGGGCAGGTTTTCGTTGGCCTGCAGGCGCGCAAAACCTCGATCGACTTTTATACAAAGGAGAAAGAGGTAACCGAAGAACAGATAAAAACCAATGTGTATAAGATTTATTACCAGCTGGTGGTCGGTAAAAGACAAATAGGAACCATAGATGTCAATATCAGTAATTATGAAAAACTATTGCACGATACAAAGGAGATTTACAAAAACGGCTTTGCTGAAAAATTAGATGTAGATAAGGTACAGGTTCAACTGGCCAATTTATATACTCAAAGACTGGGAGCGCAAAATCAAATCAATGCAGGGCTGGAAGGATTGAAATTCCTGATGCACGTTCCCCAAAAAGATAGTCTTGTTCTGACAGATACCTTATCTGATGATGAAATAAAATCGAATATCCTTGATGAAAATTATAATTACGAAGACAGGAAGGATTTTCAATTGCTCGGGCTGGAATCAAAGCTGCAGGCTTATAACATAAAAAGATACCGGCTCAGCAAAATACCCACATTAACATTTGATGCAAATATTGCCCAAAACGCCCAGAGAACCACATTCAACTTCTTTAAGAAGGGAGAGCCGTATTTTACAACCACCTTTATAAGTTTCAGGCTGGCTGTCCCGATATTTAGCGGGGGCGCAAAAAATGCGCAGATCGCCCTGGCAAAATTAGATTGGGAAAAAACCCAAAATAATATTGATCAGTTAAAAGCTTCTATCGACAATGACGTGGCACAGGCGAGATTGAACATGAAGTCTGCAATCACCACGATGGACAGCCAAAAGAAAAATATTGAACTCGCTGAAAGTGTTTATAATTCTACCAAATTAAAATACGAACAGGGCGTAGGCAGCAACCAGGAAATAAACCAGGCAGAAGCAGACCTCGTAACAGCTCAAAACAACTATTACCAGTCAATATATGATGCCATCATCGCCAAGATCAATTATTTACAGGCAACAGGCAAACTTTAAAAAACTAACATAAACGATCCATAAATAATCACACAATGCAACAAATTATAAAAATCAGCTTTGTCACTTTATTCCTGGCCTTTGCAGTTTCGTGCGGCAACAATAAGGGAAATGAAACACTCCAGTCAAAAAAAGATCAGCTGGCAAAACTGGAAAAAGATAAAGCCAGCCTCGATGATAAAATTGCCGCTTTGCAAAAAGAAATCGCCAGGCTGGATACCAGCGCTGCATCCAGTCAAAAGCCAAAATTGGTTGCATTAACCACTATTGCCAACCAGGAGTTCAAACATTACATTGAACTGCAGGGTAGCGTGGATAATAAAAATGTTTCTTACATTACCCCTTCAGGAGTTCAGCCCAGTCAGATTAAAGCTATTTACGTGAAGCAGGGAGACCGGGTAAGAAAGGGGCAGCTTGTTGCAAAGTTAGATGACGCTCTGGCAACACAAAATCTCAATGCAGCCAAACAACAGCTTGGCAGCATAAAAGCTCAGTTAACCCTGGCCCAATCCGTTTATGACCGTCAGAAAAATCTTTGGGACCAGCACATTGGTACCGAAGTGCAGCTGCTGCAGGACAAAACCAATGTAGAAGCATTACAAAGTCAGCTAAAAACACTGGAGGCCAATCTGAGCGGCGCACAGGCAGCCTGGAACCAAACGAATGTATACAGCGACATAAATGGCACAGTAGACGAAGTAACTGCGCATGTGGGTGAAATGTTTAGCACAGCAGGGTATATAAAAGTAGTAGATAACAGCAACTTAAAAATCAGTGTGACCATCCCCGAAAACTACGCAGCTAAAGTGGCAAAAGGATCCAAAGTGGATATAAATATTCCTGATATCAGTCAATCGTTTACCGGCACTATTTCATTCCTAAGTGAAACCATAGGAGCTAATGACAGAGGTTTCATTGCTGAAATAAAGGCCCCCGCCGGCCTGAACCTGCGGCCCAATCAGATTGCAAAGGTGAAAATTCTGGACTATACCGATCCCAGTACGGTGGTGATCAATGTAAATACTTTACAAACCGACCTGAATGGAAAATTTGTATTGGTTGCCGCAAAAGACGGAGATAAACTTATTGCAAAAAAACGTACAGTACAGATCGGCCAAACGTATGGCGATGAAGTAGAAATAAAAGATGGACTGAAGCCAGGCGACCAGCTTATTACTGCAGGTTACCAGGCTACGTTCGATGGTCAGCCGATCACTACCTCTGCAACCGGCATATAATTGTATCACTGCTTATCAGCATAAAATCATTTTATGAGCGTATTGGAAAATTTAAGCGAAAAATTCAAGGAGTTTAAACCTACAAGCTGGGCCATAAAGAACAAAACAGTTATATACCTCCTGATGCTCTTTATTTCCGGCTGGGGCATAAAAGAGTTTGTCACTTTACCCAAGGAGCAATTCCCTGATATATCGATACCGTACATTTATGTACAAACACCGTATGTAGGCAATTCACCCAAGGACGTAGAAAATCTTGTCACCAAGCCAATCGAAAAACAGCTAAAAGGCATTACCGGTGCCAGGATTGATAAGATCACCAGTACCTCGGTGCAGGATTATTCCGCAATTCTTGTTCAATATTCCACAGACGTAGATAAAGACGTTGCTTTACAAAAAACAAAAGATGCTGTAGACCGCGCAAAGACCGATCTGCCTACCGATCTTACCCAACAACCCAATGTACTGGAAGTGAACTTCAGCGAAATTCCTATCATGTATGTAAACCTCAGCGGCGATTACGACATGATCAAGCTGAAAAAATTCGCCGATGATGCAAAAGATAAGCTGGAAGATATCCCCGAGATCACCAGGGTAGATATTGTAGGTGCGCCTGAACGGGAGTTCCAGATCAACGTGGATAATTATAAAATGCAAAGCGCCGGTATCACATTTGATGATATCGACCATGCAGTGAAAGGCGAAAACCTTGACATCTCCGGCGGATTACTGGAAGTAGGAAATATGAAGCGGACACTGCAGCTCAAAGGGCAGTTTAAAACTGCGGATGATATCAAACAGATTATAGTCCGGAATACCAATGGCCAGCCCATCTATTTAAAAGACATTGCTAATATAAAAGATACGGTAAAAGATGCGGAGAGCTATGCGAGGCTGAACGGCAAAAATGTTGTTACGCTGAACATTATTAAAAGAGAAGGCGAAAATCTTATTGAGACTTCCGATGCAGTAAAAGCAGCCATAAAAGAAATGCAGGGTAACCTATTACCCGAAAACCTGAATGTAGTGGTAACCGGGGATACCAGCACTTCCACGCGCAATTCATTTAACGACCTGGTAAATTCAATTGTAATCGGCTTTTTGCTTGTTTTGCTGATCCTGATGTTCTTCATGGGTGTTACCAATGCATTCTTCGTTGCGTTGTCCGTGCCACTGAGTATGTTTGTTGCCTTTTTGTTTTTGCCGGCTGCAAAGCTGGTGATCGGCACGGATGTTACTTTAAACTTTATGGTACTGTTTGCGTTGCTGTTTGGATTGGGAATTATTGTGGACGACGCTATAGTTGTAATCGAAAACACCCACCGCATATTTACCCAAAATAAAGGACGAATCAATGCGATCAATGCAGCAAAGATAGCAGCAGGCGAAGTATTCGTGCCGGTGCTTTCGGGAACACTCACTACCCTGGCCCCGTTTTTTCCGTTACTCTTCTGGCCCGGCATCATTGGTAAGTTCATGATCTACTTACCGGCCATGCTCATATTTACATTGGCCTCGTCCCTGATTGTTGCTTTTATCATGAACCCGGTATTTGCGGTCGACTTTATGAATCACCCCGAAGATCCAACGGTAAGAAGAAAATCCGATGTATTTAAAAGCAACGCTTTTTTAATTTCGCTTATTGCAGGCGTATTCTTCGACGTAATAAAAGTTACCTTCCTTGGAAATCTCCTGATCTTCTTCGCAATACTGGTGGTGCTGAACCGGTATGTATTTGACGGAGTAATTCACAAATTCCAGGAAAAGGCGTTGCCGGCAATCATGCGCCGTTACGAGCAGGCATTGCGTTGGGCGCTTGCAGGCTGGCGGCCGGTAAAACTTCTCATCGCAACTTTTGGATTGCTGATATTTTCATTTATATTTTTCGGGATAAGAAAAGTGCCGGTTGTATTTTTCCCGAAGGGCGACCCCAACTTTATATATGTTTATTTGAAGATGCCTGTTGGTACCAGCGTTGATTATACAGACTCTGTTACAAAGACTTTGGAAGCCAAGGTGATGAAAGTGCTGAATGGTCCGGATAACAAGCCAAATCCTATTGTAGAAAGTGTAATTTCCAATGTGGCGATTGGCGCATCCGATCCGAACAGCAATGACCGCAGCACAGAGCCCAACCTGGGTCGCGTACAGGTTTCCTTTGTTGAGTATGCAAAAAGAAATGGAATTTCCTCAGCCCCATATCTCGATTCCATAAGAGCGGCTGTAAAGGGAATTCCGGGAGCGGAAATTTCCGTAGCACAGGAAAGCAATGGCCCTCCAACCGACCCGCCGATAAATATTGAAATAGCAAGCGAAGATTTTGATGTTCTCACTACTACTGCAAAATCTTTGAAACAATATCTCGATAGCTTGCAAATCCCGGGAATAGAGGAATTAAAAATGGATGTGGACCTCACCAACCCCGAGATCACACTTACCGTAAATCGGCAGAGAGCGCTTTCAGAGGGTGTTTCGAGCCAGCAGATAGGCATGCAGATAAGAACGGCATTGTTTGGAGATGAAGTATCCAAGATAAAAGATGGCGAAGATGAATATAAGATACAATTGCGCAACGATGAATTACAAAGAAAGAGCCTTACCAATCTGCTGAACATGAAAGTGGTATTCAGAGACATGGCTTCGGGACAGGTAAAGCAGGTACCCATCAGCTCGGTGGTGGATGTGGACTATACCAGCACATTTGGAAGCATTAAAAGAAAAAATGTAAAACGCGTAATCACGCTGTTTTCCAATGTTACCAGCGACCATACCCCTACTGAAGTAAATGCGAAAATTAAAACCGCCATCGAAAGCTTTAAGAAACCTGTAGGAGACGTTACTATTACCCAAACAGGCGAAGGGCAGCAGCAGCAGGAAACAGCCCAGTTCCTTATGCAAGCGCTGATTCTTGCATTGATGCTGATATTGTTCATTCTTGTATTGCAATTTAATTCCGTAAGCAAGCCGGTGATAATATTGACAGAAATTGTCTTCAGTGTAATCGGGGTAGTGCTTGGCTTTGCCCTGTCAGGAATGGAAGTATCGGTGGTAATGACGGGTCTGGGTGTGGTGGGCCTGGCAGGTATTGTGGTAAAAAATGGAATTCTGGTTATTGAGTTTGCCGATGAGCTGCGGGCGCGTGGATTGAAAACAAGAGAAGCCGTGATACAGGCGGGTAAAACGAGAATTATCCCTGTAATGCTTACGGCCATGGCAGCCATACTGGCATTGATTCCGCTGGCAATTGGTTTTAATATCAACTTTGTCACTCTGTTTAGTGATTTGAACCCGCACATATTCTTTGGCGGCGACAGCGTTCAGTTCTGGAAGCCTTTGTCATGGACTATTATATTCGGTCTGGCATTTGCGTTCTTTATGACACTGGTAATTGTACCGAGTATGTACCTTATTGCAGAAAGGCTGAAACGCCCGATGCGCCGTATGTTTGGCGGTAAATGGATCTCGATGGCCGGTATTCCTCCGCTGACCATCCCCTTTATATTTTTAATGCTTTGGACCATGTTTAAACACAATGCCCAGGCAAGAAGGAGAAAGAGGAAGATGGCAAATAAGTATGATGAACGATGGACCGGTAGCTGGTTCTGATGATTTTTGCTCATAGTTTGAAAACCTGCGGCAGTGATGTTGCAGGTTTTTTATTTGGTAAAAGTTTTTAAAACGATTTTATATAAATGTGTTTAAATTTATTTGTACGATTTGCTGTTAAAATCATTTCGCTCCCATCATTTTTAAAATACTTTCCATGCAAAAGAAAAAACAACCCTCGAGGAGAAATTTTATTAAACAGATAACAGGTACTACGCTGGCGCTGGGCGCCGGCCATCTTACAGCTTTTGCCACAAAAGAAAAAGCAGAAGAATTCATGTTGAATTACGACCGGCATTTTTCTTCCAATGATAAAGTGAACGTGGCGATGATTGGCATGGGCATCATGGGAAATAATAATGCAGAAGATGCAGTAAAGGTCCCGGGTGTGCAAATAGCAGCGGCATGCGACCTGTATAAAGGGCGCCTTGAGCGTGCAAAGGAATTATATGGCCAGGATATTTTCACGACCAATGATTACCGGAAAATTTTGGAAAGAAAAGATATTGATGCAGTGATCATATCTACAGCAGACCTCTGGCACTCCCGTATTACAAAGGATGCCTTGAAAGCCGGCAAGCATGTGTATTGCGAAAAGCCGATGGTGCATTACATCAACGAAGGATATGATGTAATAGCTGCACATAAAGCGAGCGGTAAGGTAATGCAGGTGGGTAGCCAGTATGTCAGCAATATTGTTTTTCAAAAAGCGCATGAGCTGTATAAATCCGGAGCAATAGGCAAACTCAATATGGTAAATGCCGTAAATGACCGGCAGGATGCATTGGGTGCGTGGGAATATACCATGCCAACAGATGGCTCTCCCGAAACAGTGGATTGGGATCGCTATGTAGAAGGAATGGGTAAAATGCCTTATGATCCTAAAAAATTTTTCTGGTGGAGAAACTATAAAGAATTCGGAACGGGCGTAGCGGGTGATTTGTTTGTGCATCTTTTATCGGGAACTCATGTGATCACGGATTCAAAGGGACCGGAAAAAATATTTGCATCCGGGCAATTGTGCTATTGGAAAGACGGACGCAACGTACCGGATATAATGACCGGGATTATGCAATACCCGGAAACGCCGGAGCATTCTCCCTTTGAGCTTACTTTGCAGGTAAACTTTGTAAGTGGCACCGGCGGCTCAGAAGTTACCCGCTTTGTTGGCGATGAAGGCACCATCACTATCGGATGGAACAGCTTTACGGTGCATCACAGTAAAATGCCTGAGGCTCCCGGCATTGGCGGATGGGATGCGCTGACAACCTACCCTGAGAAAATGCAGGAAGAACTGAAGAAAAGATACAATGAAAAATATACCGCTGAGCAGCAGACCAGGAAAGATGAACCAGATTATATTTATAAAGCGCCGGAAAACTTTGATGCGCATTTGCAGCATCATATTAATTTTTTTGACGCCGTAAGAACCGGTAAAGCTGTTACAGAAGATCCTGTATTTGGCTTCAGGGCCGCTGCGCCTGCGCTTGCCTGTAATGTTAGCTACTTTCAGAATAAAATTGTTCATTGGGACCCGGTGAAAATGAGGGTAACTGAGCCGTAATAATCCCGGAACGATAAAATAAAAACCGCCGATTGCCGTTAATTATGCATTGCTAAACAAAACTATCGCTACCCTATGATCGTAAAAGAAATCGTTTGCGAGCTGCTGATCGCTACCCACATTATTTTATATATTCAGTCAAGGCTGGAAAAATCAAGGATGTAATTGCACAAAGCTGAGTGTCTTCAATCAACGCATGAACAGTAAGAAGTAGAGCATCCCTATATTGAATGCTTCAAATGCTTCAGATAAATATCAATATACTCCTCTTTCTTTTTCAGCCGGTATTGCATGATAAACCTCGGATGAGGCAAAGGCACGATCCTGTCAAAAAATTTTTCCTTTTTATTTAATTTCTCCAGGTATACATAATTTTTCCCTTCTCCAAAGCAAAAGGCCACTTCTTTTCTCAGGCCGAATTTAACCTGGCGTTTTATACAATCCACTGCAAAGTCTTTAAGGCTCTCCTGCAATTGTTTGTCATCATAATAATTCATATTCTTATTATGCCGGGTGAAGCCCAGCGGGCTCACAGATGAAATATAAAATTGGTTATAAAATTCTTCTGCGCCGCCAAATGCCCTGATCATTTCATAAATGAAAACAGAGCTCAGCTCCTGCTTTTTTGAAAATGTATTTTCAATGCCGCAAATATCATTGAGGCGAACGGGATCGGTAAACGGGATGCCGGTAACGCCTCCTCCAAACCGTCCGGGGTTTATTCCCAAAATAAGAAACCGTGTATTATTATCGCTGTAGTATTTCTCATAAAACTTTTTACAAATAGCAAAAGTTGATTTCTCTTTAAAAGGATTCATTACTGCCACATGCTGAGGAAGGGGAAGATTTAAATCAAGGTTTTTTAAAAATGAAAGGATGTCTGTTGATAGAAATAAGCTCAATAAATGATCGTTTGAAAGATTGTATTATTCACTGATAGTAGTATTCAGATCTGTTCCAAAAGCAATAGTTGCCCCGGTATTTCTTCTTCAATAATTTTCCAGATCACTTCATAATTGATCCCAAATAATCATGAATGAGAATGTTTCTGAAATCACTCATCTTTCTCCATTCTATAAGGGGCGAATTGGATTTGGTTTCTGAAGAGATATATTTTGCGGCCTCTCCCAATATTTCAAAATTTCTTATAACAGCATCGGCTGTTTTTTCGTCAGCTATAAACTTTTCAAAATCCATTTCTTTTACATATTCCAGTATTTTTCTACAACACTCAATCATATCCGATATTAACAAATCATCATCTCTTTTAGGCATAAATCAAATCTTGTTTAATCCGCTCAAAATATTTTGGCTTAATACCCGATTTTGATACAACCTGTATTTTTTTTTCTCTAAATATTTTTTCGAGTTCATATACCATATCAAAATACTCCAGTCCCATCGGTTTTGCATAAGTTACCATAATGTCAATATCACTACTGTCTGTTTGTTCATTTCTACTATATGAGCCAAACAACGCCATTTCAGTAATACCATATTTTTCTGTAAGGGCAGGCTTTACTTTTTTGAGTTGTTGTATGATAAATTGTCTATCTATGTGCATCTACAAAAGTAATAAACATTAATGTGCTTCCAGCCAGTTGTCTCCCACCCCTACTTCGGCATCAGTGGGCACATCGTTCGGAAGTTGTAATGCAGTCTGCATGCAGTTCAGGATAATGGGCTTAATTTTTTCCACTTCGCTTTTATGAGCATCGAATACCAGTTCATCATGTACCTGCAATATCATTTTTGACCTGAATTTTTTCTTATTAAACTCCTCATGTATTTTAATCATTGCAAGCTTAATCATATCGGCGGCTGTTCCCTGTATCGGCGAATTGATAGCGTTCCGCTCCGCATATCCGCGAACGGTAAAGTTGGAAGAATTGATATCCCTGAGCCAGCGTTTGCGGCCCATCAGCGTTTGTACGTAACCGTTGGCTTTACAAAAAGCCACAGATTCATCCATGTATTTTTGGATATTTGTGAACTGTCTTTTATAGTTGTCAATTATTTCTTTCGCTTCCGTTCTGGATATACCCAGATTTTCAGCAAGACCGAACGCGCCCTGCCCGTATATAATTCCAAAGTTTACGCTCTTGGCTTTATACCGCATTTCCTTGGTCACTTCACTTTCAGGTACATTGAATACCCTTGCGGCGGTGGCCGTATGAATATCCTTATTTTGCTTAAATGCATCGCACATGGCAGGGTCGCCACTGATAGCCGCCACAATGCGTAATTCTATCTGCGAATAGTCGGCAGAAACAATTACATGATCCGTATCGCGCGGGATGAATGCCTTCCTGATCTCTCTTCCTCTTTCCGTTCTTATAGGTATATTCTGCAAATTGGGATTGTTGCTGCTGAGCCTTCCTGTTACCGCTATTGCCTGGCCATACGTGGTGTGCACCCGCCCGGTCTTGGAGTTTGCCAGCAACGGCAAGGCATCTACGTAAGTAGATTTCAACTTGGTCAGTTCGCGAAAGCTTAAAATATCTTCCACAATCGGGTTATCCTTGGCGAGCTTAATCAGCACATCTTCACTGGTGGAGTGCTGGCCGCTCTTGGTCCTGCGTCCTTTATCCAGTTGCAGTTTTCCAAACAATACTTCACCTAATTGTTTCGGAGATGCAATATTAAATTTTATTCCGGCCTGCTTATATACGCGCTCTTCACATTTGACCGCCTCAGCTTCCAATTCTTCCGAATACACCTTTAAAAAATTCATATCGATCTTTACGCCCTCATATTCCATATCCGTCAACACTTTTAACAAAGGCGTTTCCACTTCATAAAATACTTTTTCGACCTCCCGTGATTTCAGGTAGGGAACAAAAACATTCTTCAGCTGCCTTGTGATATCCGCATCTTCTGCAGCATACTCCTTCACTTTCTCCACGTCTACATCGCGCATATTGCCTTGCTGCGTTCCCTTCTTGCCGATCAGCTCGGTAATGGAAACCGGCACATATCCGAGATATTGAGCGCTTAATAAATCCATATTGCGACGACCGTCACTTTCAATAACGTAATGCGCCAGCATGGTATCAAACAATTTTCCCTTCAGCTCAAAGCCATACCATTTTAATATGAGCATATCGTATTTAATATTTTGCCCGATCCAGGTGATGGAGGTATCAGCAAATAATTTTTTAAAATGATTGAGAATAAGGACCACCGCCTCAGGATCATCCGGACACGGAACATAATAGGCTTCCCAATCTTTGAATGAGAAACTTAACCCGACAAGTTCCGCCTCATTGGCATCCAGGTGCGTAGTTTCCGTATCAAAAGAAATTTCCTTTTGAGCGGATAATTTTTTTACAAGATCCTTTATCGCAGCATCTCCTTCTACAAGAAAATATTGGTGCGGGGTGTTGTGGATATTTTTATCAGCCGCAAGGCCTTTCCTCTCTTCCGGAGGTATTTGCTTTTCTTCTTCGGCCGCCGGAGCAGGTTGTTCCATTGCATTTCCGAACAGATCAGTCTGCACCACTTTTTTTTCTACCACAAATACATTGTATTCATCTCCCAATATTCTTTTACCTAATGTTTTAAATTCAAGCTCAGTGAAAATTTCCCTCAACGATTCAGTATTGTAAGCCTTCACTCTGAAATCTTCTTCATGAAATTTGCACGGAACATCGGTAATGATGGTAGCGAGCTTTTTACTCATAATCGCCGCTTCCTTACCCGCTCTTATTTTTACGCCCAAAGCACCTTTTATGTTGTCAGCGTCTGCCAAAACATTTTCAACCGTATCATACTGTGCCAGCAGTTTCGAAGCGGTTTTTTCGCCAATGCCTGCAATGCCGGGGATATTATCAACCGAATCTCCCATCAATGCCAGTACATCTATCACCTGGCTTACATTTTTGATTCCCCATTTTTCACAAACTTCTTCAGGCCCTAATATTTCAAATGTTCCTCCCTGGTAGCCGGGTTTATAAATTTTTATTTTTTCTGTTACCAATTGTCCATAATCTTTATCAGGCGTTACCATGAAAACTTCATAACCTTGTTTTGCTGCCTGCTGTGCCAGGCCGCCGATGATGTCGTCCGCTTCATATCCGTCGCATTCGACAACGGGTAAATTAAAGCCGGCAATGATTTTCTTTATATCCGGAATAGCGGCCAGCAAATCTTCGGGTGCTTCCTGTCTGGTGGCTTTGTACGCTTCAAAGTCGGTATGTCTTTCAGTAGGCGCTTCCGTATCGAAAGCTACGGCAAGATGGGTTGGTTTTTCTTTATTTAATAAGTCGTATAAAGTATTGGTAAACCCAAATTGCGCATTGGTGTTTTTGCCTTTGGAATTCACAATCGGACTGCGGATCAGTGCATAGTAGGCGCGATAAATGAGCGCCATTGCATCCAGCAGAAATAATTTCTTTTCCATTGAGTAAAAGTAAATCAAACCTTTTTACAATCAAAAGCGAGCCAACAGCCAACGAAATTCTTAACAGGCAGGGATGATTACAGGATACTTTTCCCGCTGGATTTTGTAACTTTAAGTATGGAAATTAAAGAGCCGGCTCATGCCTATAACAAAAAGTTCTTCACCATAGCGGAATATCTGCAGATGGAAAATGAGGCAGTTGAAAAACATGAGTATTACAAGGGTGAGATTTTCGCCATGTCAGGCGCGGGAGTGAGACATAACATTATCGCAATAAATATTATTGTATCCCTTGCCAATTCGTTAAAAGGTAAAAGCTGCCAGCCATTCGGAAGTGACATGAGAATTCACATTCCACAGAACACCTTATTTACCTATCCCGATATTTCAGTTATTTGCGGAGATATCATTAACCCCGATGGAGACAGGAATTCAGCAACAAATCCAACAATAATTTTTGAGATACTTTCCCCCTCTACCAGAAACTATGACCGCGGGGTTAAGTTCATGCTATATCGCGCCATCCCGACATTGAAGGAATATATCCTCATTGACTCGGAATCAATTCATGCAGAACAGTTCACAATCAACAGAGAAGGGCTTTGGCAATTGAAAGAATTTTCCTCCGCGGAAGATCAATTGAGTCTCGATGCATTGAATATAAAATTATTATTGAGCGATATTTACGACAGATGTAAATTATAAAAGAGACTACGTTAATTTCTTTAATTAAGAATCCTGATTCGTATTGTAAATTGATTAAAACCTGTTTTGATCAACATCATTAATGAACCCAATCACTCCATTCATAAAAACTTTTTGATCATCCCACATACAAAGATGGCTTCCGTTGGGGCAATATAAATAACGGCCATGCTGCACCATTTTACTTTGGGCCTCCATGGCAGCGGGATCCATGGTGTCATATTTTGCGCCGACCATTAATGTTGGAATATGAAGAGTTTTCAGACTGTCCTTGATATCCCAGTTCGCCAACCGGCCACTGGCGCCAAATTCAGAAGGCCCCTGCATCATAACATAAATTTGTTTTGATACCCTCGTATTATTCATGTGTGTAAAGGCACGTACCACCGGGTCAGGCCATGGCAGTAAACGACAAATATGCTTTTCATAAAAATTAGGCGTAAGCAATTCTTCATACCGGGGGTTATCAAAATCTTTTTTCTTTTCGATGTCCATGATCTCCCGGAATATCTTTGGATCCATTTGCTTTGCCAATACATCATAGGCATATTTATTATAATCAGGAATGCTCGCTACCATATCGGCCACTATCAGGGCCTTCATGTGTTGCTGGTATTTTAATGCATATTCCATTCCCAGCATACCGCCCCATGAATTTCCCAATACATAAAAATTGCTGGAATCCGCTCCTATAGCCTGTCTTACCTGTTCCACTTCATCTACATACCGGTCAATAGTCCATAAGCTGCTATCTGTTGGCTGATCGCTATAGGGCGCCCCCAGCTGATCGTATTCATAAAATTCGTACCCCTCCTGCGGGAAAAAGCTTTCGAAACACTCCATGTATTCGTGTCCCGTGGCAGGGCCTCCATGCAACAGCAATATTTTTATTTTCGGATTATTGCCAAACCTTTTCGTCCAAACGTGAAAAGTGCCCGCCGGTGTTTTAACCGGGATCAATCTTATCCCCGCGGTACGTACGCCTGTATCACCATAATTAAAATAATCCTTGACACTTATGGATCCGCCGGATGCCTTTCCTTCCTCACGGTGAGGGCTACACGAAAAAATGGAAAATAATAAAAAGACGGAAATGATATATTTCATAAAATTTTTTTCCCGGTAAACCTTTGGAAAGTTTTGAGTTCTTCAAAAGTTATTTCAACTAAAATCTTGACTCAATATAATACGGCAGCATTGCTCTCCAGGTCGGCCAATCGTGGGTCATATCCGGTCCCCAGATATCGAGCTCGTAATTAATCCCCTTGTTGTACAAAACACCCGCCATAGCCCTGGCTGCATCCGGATCTTCGTATGCCCCGCTGCCCGACAAGATATGGATGTGATGACTTTTCCTGATATTATCAAGATACCAGGAATCAGTAAGGTTGGGCATATAATTCATCGGCGAGTTAAAATATACCTGGTCATCATTAAAGCCATCTGTATAGTAATGCAGATCATAAACACCACTCATGGCGATAACCCCGTTTATAAGGTCCGGTCTTTTTAAAAACAGGTTCATACTGTGGAGTGCCCCGAAACTCGCACCTGAAATAATGACCGGCGTTTCCCACGAAGTATTATTTCTTATAAATGGAACCACTTCATCAAATACATATTTGTTGAACTGGTTATGACGGATACCTTTATGCTCACCCAGCATCTGCTTATTCAGCCAGCTTTCATTATTAATGCTGTTGATAGAAAAAACTTTTACTTTGCCGGCATCGACATAAGGAGCAAGTGCATCGATCATCCGGAAGCGTTCATATTCGAGGTAATCAGCAGCAGCCGTAGGAACCAGCAATAAGGCGAATCCATAATGGCCATAGGCGGCGACGGGCATTTCCTTATCCAGCGACGGGCTGTACCACGAGGTGAGATATCTGTTCATACAGCAAAAATTTTTTTACAAGGTAAAATAAAGTATCAATGATTTAATTTTTCCCGCAGCTTTTTCTTTACCTCAGTATACCATTCATCTCTCAAAATACTCAGCACAATACTATCCCTTCGCATATCGCCAGACCGGGTGGGCATGTTGCTTCTTAAAACGCCATCCACTTTGCATCCGATAGATTTCATGGCGGCAATGCTCCTCGCATTATTATTATCCGCCCTGAATTCAACACGGATCATATTCATTTCTTCAAAGGCAAACTGAAGCAACAAGAATTTACAATGTTTGTTCAAACCGGTTCCCTGGAATTTTTTCCCATACCACGTATAACCCAGTTGCACGGTACGAAACTCATTATTGATATCATAAAACCGTGTGCTGCCCGCATACTCATTTGTATTTTTATCAAAAACAATGAAAGGATATTCCTTTCCTTCCAGCCTTGCCTTAAAAGTAATATCCATGTAATTCTGCAGCCCCTCTTTTCCTGCAGGTGTTACCAATGAATATTGCCACAGGCCGGGTTCATGTAAAGCGAATGGCAGCAACAAATCATAATCTTCCTGCTGTAACGGTCGAAGCAATACGCGATCATCTTCCAGCGCATAATTTTTGGTACAGTCAAATTTCCCGGTCATTATTTACAATTGTTTAAAACAAAATAAAGATAATCATCGTCCGATTTTTTAATTTTATTCTTCGCAAAATTTTTTATATGGATAAACCTTCTTCCTACTGCGAAGCAGTGATGACAATGGACAAAAATAACCTGCATAAAATATATCATGATACCGCCTATGGATTTCCGATAGAGAATGATGATGAACTCTTTGAAAGACTGATTCTGGAAATAAACCAGGCTGGCCTAAGCTGGAGTACTATTCTGAATAAACAACAAAATTTTAAAAAGGCTTATAAAAATTTCAACATAAAAAAAGTAGCAGCATTTAATGAAAAAGATGTAACGCGTTTATTGAATGATGCCGGTATTATCCGCAACCGGCTCAAAATCCATGCAGCCATTGAAAATGCGAAAACAGTGATACAACTTCAAAAAGAATTCGGCTCATTTAAGAAATGGATTGACCATCATCATCCGAAATCAAAAGAAGAATGGGTGAAGATTTTTAAAAATACTTTTCGCTTTACCGGTGGTGAAATTGTCAATGAATTTTTAATGAGCACCGGTTACTTACCCGGAGCGCATATTGAAAGCTGCCGGGTGTATAAAAAAGTGCTGAGGGCCAGGCCGGCTTTTGCAAAAAAATAAATTAGTCCCGGGAAACGTTTTCTCTCAGACAAAACTGCCCTGTATGCACCCGCTTAAATTTTATCCGCTCCTGCTTTTCCTGTTTTTATCTGTTCATTCTTTTTCACAGCAGCTCGCCCATATCACGATTGATAACCGCGGAAATGCTGATGTGATCAGCTTCCTGGCGGATGACAATGTATTCATAGATATTTCAAAAGACGGCAATATCATTGACTGGGGCGTACCCGACGAAACACCCGGGCCGAAAACATTTCCGCCAAAGCTGGCAAAATATATGGGAAGAGAAGACTACTATGCTTCAACAGATGATCCTGCATACCAGGGAAAAATTAAATACATTGGCAGGGCCCTGATCACTTATTACACAGCCGCTGATGATGCGGCGCTCCAGGGCAAAGTAAAAGCAATCGGTACAAGCCTTTTCGATTATTATATGAGCTATGAAGATGCGGCATACAAAGGATTTATTAAACACGCCGGCGTATCCTCTTTTACCTACTATGCCTCCTATGAAGATGAAAGTTATAAAGGCAAGATCAAAAGCGTAAACTCTGTAAATATTACTTACTTCGGCAATTTTGATGACAAGGCGCTCAAAGGAAAAGTAAAGAGCATCGACCGTACAACTTTCTCCTATTACAATTCATACGACCGGCCCGAATTACGCGGTATGCCTAAAACCGGCAACCAGATAACCTTTGCAGCAAGCATACAATTTTTGATAAAGAACTATTGATAAACAAACAATGTTGGCAAGTCCCCGCTTGCTTTTAAGCATTCTTAAAAGCCGGTGAAAAATGTTTAAGGTGTAACCATACAAGGAATCTAAGGCATACAAGTCAATTTACCTTCTTATATTTTTTTATGGTTTCATCATTAAATCAGAAAGATTCCTAAACCGCTATGTAAGAACTCATTTCAATATTACCCCTTCATCTCCTCCAACTCTTTCTGCATTCTGAACATTTCATCGCGCAGTCGGGCAGCTTCCATGAAATCCAGGTCCCGTGCGGATTTCTCCATCTGGCTTTTTACATTTTTAATTGCTTTTTCCAGTTGCGGAATGGTTTTGTATTGTACCTGTTCTTCCGCAGCAATGGTTACCTGTTCATCAATGGCGTAAGGGGAAGCTTTATCATAACCCTTGATATCGAGCACCGAAGTTTGCTTCATGATCTGGTCAACCGATTTTCGTATGGTCGAGGGCGTTATGTTGTGTTCTGTGTTGTATTGAATTTGCTTTTCCCTTCTCCGGTTGGTTTCATCAATTGTTTTTTGCATGCTTTCGGTCATCGTATCGGCATAAAAAATCACCAGGCCATCTACATTGCGTGCAGCACGACCTGCTGTTTGCGTCAGCGATCTTTCATTTCTTAAAAAACCTTCTTTGTCTGCGTCGAGTATGGCCACCAGCGATACTTCAGGAAGGTCTAACCCTTCACGCAAAAGATTTACACCCACCAATACATCAATCTCGCCAAGGCGCAACTGGCGCAGGATTTCCACACGATCCAAAGTATCTACTTCGCTGTGGATGTATTTTGATTTAATGTTGATGCGATGCAGATATTTATCCATTTCTTCCGCCATTCGTTTCGTAAGCGTAGTTACCAAAACACGATCGCCTTTAGTAACTCTTTTATCTATTTCATCCAATAAGTCATCAATTTGGTTGATGGAAGGACGAATCTCGATTGGCGGATCGAGCAAGCCTGTTGGCCGCACCACCTGCTCTACCACCACGCCTCCTGTTTTCTCCAATTCATAATCTCCCGGCGTGGCGCTTACGAAGATTACCTGGTTGAGCATATTCTCAAATTCATGAAAGTTCAGCGGACGATTATCCAACGCAGAGGGCAAACGAAAACCATAATCCACCAAAATCAATTTCCTGGATCTGTCGCCGCCATACATCCCGCTTACCTGCGGAATGGTTTGGTGGCTTTCATCAATGATGCATAAAAAATCCGGCGGAAAATAATCGAGCAGGCAGAATGGCCGTGTTCCGGGGTCTCTCCTGTCGAAGAATCTTGAATAATTTTCCACGCCGTTGCAATAGCCCAGTTCACGAATCATTTCCAGGTCATAATTCACGCGTTCGGAAATCCGTTGTGCTTCGATGTATTTGCCGATACTTTTGAAATAATCCGTTTGTCTTGCCGCTTCATCCTGTATCTCGGCTAATATCTGCTGTAACTGGTCTTTCGGGGCGAGATATAAATTGGCGGGAAAGATAGCAGCATCTTCCACTTTCATAATTCTTTTACCGGAACTTAACTCGAGCGTTTCGATACTCTCTATTTCATCCCCAAAGAAAGTAATGCGATAGCCATTGTCCATGTAAGGAAGGTTGATATCCACCGTATCGCCTTTTACCCTGAACGTACCCCTCGTGAAATCTCCCTGTGTTCGTGAATACAAGCTATTTACCAGTGAATGTAAAAAGCCCTGCCGGCTGATCTTCTGGCCTGTATTGATTCGTATTACTCCTTCGGCAAAATCTTTAGGATTGCCGATACCATAGATGCAGCTCACACTGGCTACGACAATTATATCTCTTCTTCCGGTGAGCAATTGCGACGTAGCGGCCAGTCTTAATTTATCCAGCTCTTCATTGATGCTTAAATCTTTTTCAATATACACATCCGTCACGGGCATGTAGGCTTCCGGCTGGTAGTAATCGTAATACGAAACAAAATAGCCGACCGAATTATCCGGGAAGAACTGCCGGAACTCGCCATACAACTGTGCAACGAGCGTTTTATTGTGCGTAAGCACCAGCGTAGGCCGTTGTGCATTCTGAATTACATTGGCCATGGTAAACGTTTTACCACTGCCTGTTACACCCAAAAGTGTTTGATATTTTTCTCCCTGCAGAATGCCCTGTGTCAATTGTTCAATTGCTTCGGGCTGATCTCCTGCGGGGTGGTATGATGAGTTGAGCTGAAATGGCATAGGGAGATGCAAGGTACGAAGGGAAGGGGATTGAAAGAACTCGTTTATAAAGGTAGTTCTTGCAAATAATAAGCATATAATGTAAATTTGGAAGTAGAATAAGCTACCGTAGAACTCCTATATATTTATTCCATAAGGCCAAAGTATATCTTAGTTTTATTTTCAATAATCATTTCAATACTACAATAATACCTGCTAAAGAAAGCTCTGTTTTGATGCTCTTTCTATTAATCGTAGTTTGAATGATCATTCAAACTATCGAAAGTATCTTATCTTTAATTCTGACATTTCACAAATGACCACCAATGCAGGTAATCCTGCATCAATGAAGAAGTAAAATCTGCTGTAAATACCATCGCAGGCATTAAAATATTTCCTGCAACGGCTAAATATATTAATGCTTTTGCATCTCTGAAAACATAACCCTGCAGCCTATTTTGTTGATACAACAGCATTATTCAAATAAGCTGACAAACGATGAATCGCTTCAGCGTCAACACCAATTTGTTGTTGCGCCTCTTTCCAGTTCCGCTGCTCAATCGCTTCGCGAATACCGGGCATTGTTTTTACTCCATAGCCTGTATAAAATCCGGGAGCATACAACGTATGTTTATACCATGGTCTTCGCGGCAGGCCATCCTCATCTAACAATTGTTGCTCCGCTCTATATAGTGATTGATTCAATTCATCCGGGGCATCATTGTTTTTAATTTTATCCTGAAAAACAACTTTAAGTGTATCCGTTGCTTTCTTTAACTCCTGCAATGCATTTTGCAATGGTGAGAAATCAAGATAAGGCACTGATGATTTTACAGCGGGAGCTATGAAATGTTTTGTCGGGTCCTCACCGATTGCATACGCTCCGGCTTCAATAATCTCATTTTGCAGGTTGGCAGATTCTCTTTCTGATTTTAACAAATTCATCAAATCATCAGTATAACTATTTACGGTAGTATATAAATGGGTAAAGTCGAAAGGAAGCTCATCGGCATTCGCCATTCGCAAGACCGCCCGGCCGGCAGTTTGTGCCAGCGCCACTTCATACAGAAACCCGGGATCTTTAAAATGTGTGAAGTCGTAATAAGAATCATAAATTGAATGATATTCTCCTCCTCCATTTTCACCTCCATAACCAAAATCGAGCGAGGGAATACCGGCATGCTGAATAAATGAAGAGTAATCTGATCCGGAGCCCATAGCGCCCAGCTGTAAATTTTTTCTCGACCATGCTTTTTCTGTAGCATCATTGCTGCCGGCTTCTATGGCATCATGAGCTTTTCTTCTTTCAAAAACACTTACATGCGTTTCCGGATCTGTAACGTCTTTTGCTATCTCATCTACCAAAGGCTCCAAAGCATGGGAACCTTCGGCAAAAAAATATCCCCGGCCATTATCGTCAGAGTTAATGTATACAACTGCTTTCTGCTGCAATTCATTTTCATGCGTTTCCAGCCATTCAGTAGAGCCCAGCAATGCAGGTTCTTCGCCATCCCATGAACAATATACCAGGGTTCTGGCAGGCCTCCATCCTTTGCTTACTAACTCGCCGATTGACTTTGCCTCTTCCAGCATGGCGGCCTGGCCGCTGAGCGGGTCATTGGCGCCATTTACCCAGGCATCCTGGTGGTTGCCGCGAATCACCCATTCATCCGGATATTTTGCGCCTTCCATTTTTGCAATCACGTCATAGCAGGGAACAATATTCCAGTTAAACTCAAGCTTCAAATGCACTTTGGCTTTCCCCGGGCCAATATGATATGCAAATGGTAAACCTCCATGCCAGCTATCAGGCGCCACAGGACCATCCAACGCTTCGAGTAAGGGAGCAGCGTCATGATAACTGATCGGCAGCACAGGAATTTTCAGGAGATTGGACGCTGCTGATCTGTCCAGCCTTTTGGCATCTTCTGTTGCACCCACTCCCGGCGTTAGCGGATCGCCCGGGTAAATCACCATATCCATTACAGAACCTCTCTGCACGCCATATTCATTTTTGTATGCCCCTTTCGGATACACATCGCCATGAAAATATCCGTCATCCATCGGGTCGCTGTACAAAATGCAACCAATAGCGCCATGTTCCTGCGCTACTTTGGGCTTGGTTCCGCGCCAGCTACGACCATATTTTGCAATCACTATTTTCCCCTTTACATCAATACCCATTTTTTCCAATACTTTATAATCATCCGGCAACCCGTAATTCACAAAAACCAGATCGCCTGTTACATCTCCATCAGCGCTATATGCATTGTAAGTAGGCAACTGGCCCGCTTGCCCGCTGGTAGGATCTTCTTTTAATGCAGCTTCCTTCAATAATGCTTTGTAACCGGTGGGCGAAATCATTTCGAGTACACGTGTTTTAGGCGTTGGAAATAAAACATGAAATGTTTCGATATGCGCATCCCATCCCCATTGCTTATAAAGGCTCAGAATGTATTCTGCATTTTCTTTATCGCCGGGGGAACTGATATGATGCGGATATGCCGAGAGACGTTTGATAGTTTCGCCGATATTATCAGCGCTTAAATTTTTATCGAACGACGATTCGAGATTGAATTCGTTATCGATATCTTTTTGATAAAAGCCGATAATTTTTTTTGTTTGGGCAAATGAAAAGAGTACAATAAAAAGCATCGAAAGTGTGAGGAGGAATTTATTCATATCAGGATTTTTTAAAAATAATAAGCAGATGGTGAAGATACACCAGAATAGTACATTGTTTATTTTATCACGAAGGAGTACCATGATCCTGAAACAAATAATAACCTGATATGAATTTGCGATTGACCATCCGGATATAAAAACCGGGAACCCTTTTTGTTATCATTAACTTTTTTATAATACGACAACCTTGTTTTTCGCTTGCTCCCCACGCTGAATTGTTGTACCTTTGCGCACTTAAAAAAACAGACACATTTTTCACTTAAGCCTGCCAATATGGAAATCAGGAATATCGCTATTATCGCTCACGTTGACCACGGAAAAACCACGCTGGTAGACAAGATTCTGCACAGCACCCATATATTCAGGGAAAACCAGGAAACGGGAGAACTGATCATGGATAATAATGACCTTGAAAGAGAGAGAGGCATTACCATTTTCAGTAAAAATGTTTCTGTCACCTACAAGGGGGTAAAAATAAATGTAATTGATACCCCTGGTCACAGCGACTTTGGCGGCGAAGTAGAGCGTGTATTGAAAATGGCCGATGGGGTGCTGTTGCTGGTAGACGCCTTCGAAGGCCCGATGCCGCAAACAAGATTTGTACTGCAAAAGGCATTGCAGTTAGGATTGCATCCGATTGTTGTAATTAACAAAGTAGATAAACCCAATTGCCGTCCCGACGAAGTGCATGATGCCGTATTTGAATTATTCTTTAACCTGAACGCTACGGAAGAGCAACTGGATTTCCCTACGTTGTACGGCTCGAGCAAACAAGGCTGGATGAATACTTCACTGGAGCCAATAGAAAATATTTATCCCTTGCTCGATACTATTCTTGAAAAAGTGCCGGCGCCTGCAACGCCGGAAGGCAATTTGCAAATGCAGATCACCTCACTGGATTATTCATCTTTTCTCGGAAGAATTGCCGTAGGAAAAGTAACGAGGGGGGTAATTAAAGAAAATCAGCCTATATCGTTGATGAAGCTGGACGGGAGCATTCAGAAAAGCCGCGTAAAAGAATTGTATGTATTTGAAGGGTTAGGTAAAAAGAAAGTAAGCGAAGTAGCGGCTGGAGATATTTGTGCCGTGGTAGGCATTGAAGGCTTTAATATCGGCGAAACGATTGCTGATTATGAAAATCCCGAAGCGCTGGAAGTGATTAGCGTGGATGAGCCAACGATGAACATGCAGTTCAGCATTAACAATTCTCCTTTCTTTGGCAAAGACGGCAAGTTTGTTACCTCCCGGCATTTGAAAGACCGCCTGGAAAAAGAGCTGGAAAAAAATCTTGCTCTTCGTGTATCCGTTACCGATAGTGCAGATAGCTTTATGGTATATGGCCGTGGCATTTTACACCTGAGTATCCTGGTAGAAACCATGCGGCGCGAAGGTTATGAATTAACAGTAGGACAGCCGCAGGTAATTACAAAAATGATCGACGGTAAAAAACATGAGCCATTTGAAACACTGGTAGTAGACGTGCCTGCGGAATATAGCGGCCGTGTAATTGATATGGTGACGCAGCGTAAAGGCGAAATGCACGTGATGGAAAGCAAAGGCGAAATGCAGCATCTTGAATTTGAGATTCCCTCGAGAGGCCTGATAGGCCTGCGCTCTGCCATGCTTACGAACACGGCGGGAGAAGCCGTGATGGCCCATCGCTTTTTTGAATACAAACCGTGGAAGGGTTTTATACAGGGAAGAAATAATGGCGTATTGATTTCGAAAACAACAGAGAGAACCACAGCCTACTCCATAGATAAGCTGCAGGACAGGGGAAGGTTTTTTGTAGACCCCGGCGAGGAAGTATATGCAGGACAAATTATTGCCGAACATATAAAGCCCGGAGACCTCGTAGTAAACGCAACCGAAGCAAAAAAATTAACCAATCACCGTGCGAGCGGCGCCGATGACGCAGCGCGCATTGCGCCAAAGATCCAGATGACGCTGGAAGAATGCATGGAATACATTCAGCCGGATGAATGCATTGAAGTAACGCCGAAAGCCATCCGCATGCGCAAGGTAATTCTGAATGAAGAGGAAAGAAAGAAGGCGCAAAAGACACAGGTAGAGCAGGTGGGATAGGTTGGATGTAAATCCATAAATCGTAACTTCGTTCAGTAAATGAAAAAGTTTGTAATCATATTACTTATATGCATTTCTTTATCGGCAGTAATGAATGTGGCTTCCGCACAATGTGCCATCTGTGCAAAGACCGTTGCACAAATGGGTGACAAACCCGGAAGAGGTTTTAATTCGGGAATTATTTATTTAATGACTGTGCCCTACCTCGCAATTGGCATTATCGGCTACCGCTGGTGGAAGCATAACCGCTGATCTTTACCCATCCATTACACATATTTCTCTGCAAAACGATATAAGTTGAAAGACTTATCCGACAGTTCTTTTGCGAGATCATCCTTTAAAGCCTGCTTATTCACAGACCTCATTTTTTTATCCCGGATGATCTGCCAGATTTTTTCCGTAAGCAATTCTGTTTTTCTTTCGCTATTGTCATTGAATTCAGCGCCGGTTAATATTGTATATAATTCCTTTACGCCTTCTTTTTGCAAAGCAATGGTTTTCAAAACCGGTATTTCTTTATGTGATTGTGCATACACAGGCGCGAGCATTTGCTTCAGGTTATGGTAATAGGCATCGGCATCGGGGCGATCGTATTTATTTACAACAAACACATCTGCAATTTCCATTACGCCGGCCTTCATTGTCTGAATAATATCACCGCCTTCCGGCACCAATACCAACACGGTAATATCCGCAAGCGATGCAATGTCTGTTTCACTTTGGCCGACTCCCACTGTTTCGATAATGATGTAATCAAATCCGGCATTTTTCATAATCTCTGTTATCTCTACGATTTTGGGAGGTAATCCCCCTAGCGAGCCTTTACTTGCCAGCGACCGGATAAAAACATTGGGATTATTATACCATGCGCTCATCCGTATCCTGTCGCCAAGTAATGCACCCCTGTTAAACGGCGACGAAGGGTCAACGCAAAGCACGCCTGCCTTTAATCCGTGCTGAACCATTTCTCCGATGAGTGCGTCAGCAAGTGAGCTCTTGCCTGCGCCCGGAGCGCCGGTAATACCGATTACCTTTGTTTCAGAAAATTTCAATTGCCTTAAAATATCTTCATACCCCGGCGATTCATTTTCTATAAGTGAAATAGTACGGGCTAATGTTTTATAATCTATGTTTTGCGAAATGGGATCCCGGGTTGCCAATGAATTTTGTTTTAATAAAAATAATGGATCACTTCAAATTAAAGTATTCATTTGCATAATCAGCAGGTTGCAGATTGAGCCATTCATTCCTGTTGCTGTCTAACTGGTCATATGTGAGATGCTGAATATCAGCTTTTGAAAACAAGAGCATTTTTTCCGGTGTACGTCTCGTTATAACACCAAGACCGTAATCACAATCCAGCACAAAGGTATTTATATCTTTCCGGAGGCTTCGCAAATCAACAATCGCTTTCCATACATCCCCATTCCATTGTCCCGACATACCCTGTTGCTGCCACTCATCGAAACTGCGTGCAGCCCCTGCTGTAGCAGGATTGCAATCGTGCATGATGATAACCCCATTATCAGTAAGATAATTCAGAATGTTTTCAACATCCCGTAAAGCAAATTCATATTGATGCATTCCATCTACGAGGGCAATCTCAATTTTATTTTTTAAAAATAATGCAGGCGCATTATCACGAAAAAAATCGTCACTGGTTTTTTGAAAATATTTATTGAAAATATTGTAGGGATTAATGAGGATCTTTCCCAGCTTGCGCAGAAAATCAAACCGGAATTCAGGATCAACAGCAATCTTAAACCGGCTGTTGATCCTGAAAAAAACATGCCCGTTGAACACACCGATCTCAAGATAGCTTTTCAGGCCCCTTTGCCGCATAAGGGCTTTGATTAAACTCACCCGATCCATATGAATATAAATTACTACAAGTTATGCAAAAGAAAACTACTTTACTTTTGCGCCGTAAAATAATTTTTATTCATGATCAGCATCATCACTTCCGTCCTCAACCAGCTCGACATGAATAAGCTGTTCTATGAAACCCTGCGGAAAAACTCTTCGCTTCCCTTTGAGCTGATTGTCGTGGATAATAATTCAAGTGACGGGAGTAAAGAATTTTTTAAGGAAAAAGCGGATGTTTTTATTGCCAACACAGAAAACTATTCCTATCCGCATTGTCAAAACCAGGGAATCGCGGTAGCAAAGTATGATTATATCGGCTTCTTTAATAACGACATCATCGTATCCAGAGACTGGGACAAAAAAATTTTACAGGTCATGAACGATCAGGGCATTGAAGTAATTTCATTTGCCACCAACGATCACCTGGAAAGTAAAGAAGCGCAACGAAGAATGCACAAGCGGTGGAAGCGAATAAAATTTTTAGTGCGTACTTTTTACGGAATCAATATGAAATCGCTGCAACGAATGGTGAAATGGATGTATGGCAACTTTGACACATTCTGCGCCGAACGGTATGAAAAATTTAAAAATGAAGTGGTGGAAGGATTCAGCGGCTCATGCATCATCATGAAACGAACCGCATTTGATAAAGTAGGCACATGGGATGAAAGGCTGCAGGTGGCAGATTTTGATCTTTACTTTCGCACTAAAGAGCGAAACCTTATCCATCACGACATACAACCTATGAAACTGGCGCTGGGCGTATATATCCACCATTTTCAGCGATTGACGCTTCGTTCAAAAAATATAATTCCCTTTGCTGATCAGAAAAATCTTATTTCATTAAAAGAAAAATGGGGCGATAAAACGGAAACACTGTATAAAGATGTGACCGGGTAGTTTACACCGGTTTTATTAATTCATAATTCTTAAACCCGGCAACCTGCTTCCCTTTTAAAAAGTTTTGTTCTATAAACGTCAAGGTCCGGTATTTTAACTTATCGTGCTTATGTTTTTTTATATTCCTGTTAAATGGGTACAATTCATTTTGCCAGTTAAATTTTTTAATGAAATCGCTCATCACTGCAGGATGCGTTCCGGCAAATTTCTTTAGTTTGTCAATACGGCCATAATTGAACTCATCCGGTTCCTGCATAAATGCCGCTTTGGCTTTCCCTTCTCCGTGCTTGTGCGTTTCAAAAGATACCCGCTTCCTTTGCATCATGACGGGCGGGCGCACCCATCCGTAATGAAATATTTCGGCATCAGTAGCTGCCACACGAAGCTTATAGGTATGGGTCTTTTGAAAATAATGGATACCATCAAAGCCGGGAATCCGCCGGAATGACTGTGCATCCCGCCAGCTGTGAATTTCAGCGTCATTGCGTATGATGCGTATTTCCTTTGGATACCATGCATGAGAAACTATGTAATGTGAGTAATCGCCCCAGAAATGTCTGTATTTGAATAACAGCCCTTCTACTTCCTTTGTATTCAAAAATTTTTCACACATATTTCTTATTTCCGGTAAATATTTTTCATGCACCACCTCATCACTTTGCAGGTAAAAAAGCCAATCGCCCTTGCAATGGTTTTTGGCGATATCTGTCTGATGCGCATATTCCGAACCACCGGGAAATTTTTCAATATCCCATACCGTATGAATGATTTTTATTTTACCGGAAGAAATACTTTGAATTTCCTGCAAAGTAGTATCGCCTTCATCGCAGTTGCCTAGTGCAACCACAAATTCATCAACAAGGGGAAGTATGGAAAGTATGGATTCTTTTACAGGATAGTAAAGCCGGGTTGCATTTCTTACCATGGTAAATCCGCTGATTGTCATAATGGGCAATGTTATGTTCCAAATGTAGTGATAAAGCGTTTCCATAACTCCAGGGCATTTTAGTTTTTCATTTATCTGTGCATTTGTAAATTTGCTGTTCGCAAAAAATACAATGACCAATTTCATTCCGATATTTCCTTTGTCAATCGTAGTGTATCCCGGCGAAGACCTGAACCTGCATATTTTCGAGCCGCGGTATAAGCAATTGATCAATGAATGCTATACGCAAAACAAGTCCTTTGGTATGCCGGTGGTAATTAACAATAAAGTGAATGAATTAGGAACCTTGCTGGAAATTGTTGAAATTTCAAAAGTGTATGACACCGGGGAAATGGATATTAAAACCCGCGGACAGAAGATTTTCCGCGTATTGGAATTTATTAAGGAAATACCTGATAAATTGTACAGCGGCGCTATTGTAAATTATCCTTCCAATTCCCATCAGGGAAGAAAAGACCTGATGCGGCATATCATTGCTTCCATAAAAGAGCTGCACAAACACCTGAACGTATCCAGGCCCTTCAGCAAAAATGAAAGCGATCTCAGCAGCTATGACGTGGCGCATCATGCCGGCCTCAACATTACAGAAGAATATGAGTTTCTTTCGCTGACGCAGGAATTGCAGCGCCAGGAATATCTTAAAAGACATTTGGCGAAGGTGTTGCCCGTAGTAGTGGAGATGGAGCAATTAAAAGAAAAGATAAAACTGAACGGGCATTTTAAAAACATCAGCGGGTTTAATATATCATAGACTATAAAAATTCTTCAATCCAAACAGCTAATTTTCATCCTAAATAAATTTTTCTTGGATACCACGCTCTGCTTTGATTTCGGTAATACGCGGCTTAAATGCGGTGTCTTTGATGGCTCTCTGCTCACGAAGGTTTTTGCGCTGTACGACGACAGCAATGCTACCATTGAGGATCTTTTAATAAGATATGTTCCGCATAAAACCATCCTGTCTTCAGTAATTAATCATAATGTTGACATTGAAAATATTCTTTCGGGAAAAAGTCTGTTCCATAAGCTGAGTGCCCAAAGCCTGTTGCCATTTTCAACCCCGGTAGGTAAACCTGAAACCATCGGCGCCGACAGGCTTGCATTGTGTGCTGCTGCCGTTTACTTTTACCCCGGCAAAAACAACCTGGTGATGGGGCTTGGCTCGTGCATTACATTTAACTTCATCAATAAATACAACACCTTTCTCGGAGGCAGTATTTCGCCGGGAATGGAGATGCGCTTCAGATCTATGAATACCTTCACTGCAAAGCTTCCGCTCATTAAAGCCGCCTCAAATTCATCTATGTGGAACTTTCCGTTAGTGGGTTATGATACCCGGACAAATATTATCAGCGGGGTAGTTTTAGGGATGGCATCAGAAATTGACGGAATTATTAATTTGTATAAGGAGAAATACGATAATCTCAATGTGCTTTTGACGGGCGGGGATTCGGTTTATTTTACCCCCTTTTTAAAAAATACCCTTACTACGGATCCAGACTTAATATTCAAAGGCCTTTATGCAATCAGTGAAGTAAATAATAAATAAGATCATACTTATTTCACCCAATCCGAATACCAGTAATTTTGCCAGATGCATTTGATGTTCCGCAATAATTTTTTTTTGAAAGCGCTGATAGCGGGGGCCTGTTTGCCAATAGCATCCTGTGAAAATTCAGTCGAGCAGCTCAATCAGTTTAACGGTATAAAAAAGATAGGAATTGAGGAGGCAAAACAGGTAAATATCATTTACAGCATCGGCGAAAAAACAAAGGCAAAGCTTACCGCGCCCTACATGCTCCGCCACGAAGTGGATACCCCCTATGTTGAATTCACAAAAACATTGCATACCGATTTTTATGACGACAGCCTCCGCATAGAAAGCAAGCTCGATGCGCATTACGGCCGGTATATGGAAACGGATAGTAAAATTTTTCTGAAAGACAGTGTGGTGGTCTCCAATGTAAAAGGCGATACGTTATATTGCAATGAGCTTTACTGGGACCGCGCAAGGGTAGGCAAAGAGTTCTATACAGATAAACCGGTACGCATCCGGACGCCAACAGAAATTATTGACGGCGACGGATTGGATGCGCCGCAGGATTTCAAAAGCTGGCATGTTATAAACGGACGCGGCACTGTCCGGGTTAGCTCAGAAGAATTTCCTCAATAAAAATTTTACCGGATTTATTTATCATAAACAGGCCCTGTTAATTGTATTGAGCGAATAGATAATACCTTTGCAGCATATTATTCAAAAACCGACTAAACAAAAACATTATGATCAGACATGCAACAGCCATCTGGCAGGGCGCCGGTAAAGATGGGAAAGGCTCACTGAGCACACAAAGCACCGTTTTAAACAAAACCCAATATTCCTATAAGTCAAGATTTGAAGAAGGGCCGGGAACCAACCCGGAAGAACTCATTGCTGCAGCTCATGCGGGTTGCTTTAGCATGAAACTTGCATTTGTATTGCAGGAGGCAGGATTCGTGGCCGATGAAATTGAAACAAAGTGCGATATTACGATGGAAAATGGCGCCATTACCAAATCTCATTTAACCCTGAAGGCAAAGATTCCGGGTATCAGCCGGGAAAAATTTGAAGAGAGCGCTAAAAATGCAAAGGAAAACTGCCCGGTTTCCAAATCATTGACTGCGGCCATCTCGATGGATGCCACACTGGGTTAATAGCTGAATAATAATAAGTTGGGGGAGGTATTGCTTGAATAAAGGCCATACCTCTTTTTATTTCCCGGTATTAAGAAATTATGACATTCTGCAAAAAATTAATTAAACGTTTGTTTAATTTTAAACAATTGTTTAATTTTGCCCTTTCTCAGGAATGGATAAACGGGAAACGATATTAAACGCAGCCATGGACCTCTTTGCACAAAAGGGCTTTGAAGGTACTTCGGTGCGGGAAATCGCTGCACAGGCGCAGGTGAACCCTGCCATGATCAGCTACTATTTTGAGTCGAAAGAAAAGATGCTGGAGCAACTGATAGAGCATAAGACGTCTTATTTAAGAGGAATTTTTGAGGGGCTCATCAATAATCCTTCTCTTACCCAGATGGAAAAGATGGAAGTGGTTATAGAAAGCTATGTGGACCGGATGTCGGGCAGTCCGCGCTTCAGCCATATTATTCACCGTGAGCTTTCTCTGGAAAAAAGAGAAAGGCTAAAAGAGGGTATCAGCGGGGTGCTGTTAAAAAATTTTTATGCGGCAACATCCATCATTGAAACAGGCATTCAGTCAGGTGAGTTCAATGAGGTGGATGCAGAGCTAACCATGGTCACGCTTATCGGCGCCGTCAATTATTTGTTTTCTTCGGAAACCATGTGCAGAAAAATTTTGCACAAGGGAAAAGACTTTAATCCTTATAAAAGTAAAATGTTAAAGGAAAGGCTTTCAACCCACCTGAAGCTGTTAATGCGCTCACACCTTTTGAAAAAACCGGAACAAAAAAAATAAAGAAGAACTTAAAATACAATTTGTGAAACAAATACGGAAAAGTTTAATCAGTATCATGTTTACGGGAACTTTTTTAATTCCCGTACTGTCCAAATCACAGGATACCGCCGACGTGAAGCAGCTTTCGCTGAAAGAAGCTATTGACCTGGGCATTAAAAACAGCAAACAATTACGTGCTTCAGAGGCACGCATTGAAGAAGCAGAAGGGGCCTTGCGGGCAGCCAAAGATAATAAGCTGCCTGGCGCAAGTATAAGCGGCACCTATATGCGGCTGGCCACACCCACCATTTCGGTGAAAACAAATGCATTGAAATTCGGAGGGCAGGATAGCTCCGGTGGCGGAAGCAATGGCCCCATCAACCAGGCCATGTATGGCTCACTAAATGTATCCATGCCCATTTTTGCAGGTGGCAAAATCCGCTACGGTATTGAGTCTGCACAATACCTGGAACAGGCGGCAAAACTCGATGCGGATAATGACAAAGAAGCCGTGATCTTAAACACGATCAATGCTTACATCAATTTATATAAAGCAGGTGTGACACTGGATGTGATAAAAGCAAATTTGCAACAATCCACGCAACGGGATTCAGTTTTATCAAGGCTTGAGCAAAACGGCCTGCTGGCAAGAAATGATTTATTAAAGGCGAAGTTGCAAACTTCCAACATCGAGCTTTCGGTATTGGATGCTGAAAATAATTTGAAGATTGCAAACGTGAATATGGATCTGATGCTGGGGCTGCCGGAGCAAACAAAACTGATTATTGACTCAACAGGTTTTGATCAGCAAATGGATATAAAAACACTGGCCGATTACGAACAGCTCGCGTTGCAAAACAGAAAAGATGTACAGGCGCTTTCATTTCGACAGAAGGCAGCGACAGCAGGCATAGCCGCAGCAAAAGGTGATTTGTATCCATCTGTTGCCCTCACCGGGGGATACATTGCTGCTGACATACCTCATTTTATCGCCATCACCAATGCTGCTACGGTAGGGGTCGGCATAAAGTATGACATCAGCTCATTATGGAAAACAAAAAGTAAGATCATGCAGGCGCAGGTGCGTGAAAAGGAGATTGAGGCAAATGAGGCTTTGCTTGACGACGGCATCCGGCTCGGCATTAACCAGGACTATGAAAACTATTTGCTCAGCAATAAAAAAATTGAAGTGTACCGGCAGGCTGTTGAGCAGGCTACAGAAAATTACCGCATTACAAAAAATAAATACGATAACAATCTTGTAAACACAACGGATCTGCTGGATGCAAATGTTTCATTGCTTCAGTCGCAGATCAGCCTGGCGGTGGGTAAAGCCGATGTGCTGCTGGCTTATGAAAGGCTATTGCAAAGTGCGGGATTAATATCAAACAATTAAAAAAACAAAGCCTATAAATCTATTTTATGGAATCAAAAGGAAATGAAAAAGTAACTAACGGTAAAGCAGAACCTAAAAAAAGAAGTAAGGTTTTTCTTATCATTTTAATAGCAATGGTCATCTTTGGCGCATGGTTCGGCATATCGAAATATACGTATGCGCTCCACCACGAAGAAACGGATGATGCACAGGTGCAGGCGGATATCAGCCCCGTGATACCCCGTGTTTCCGGTTACGTAACAGAAGTACGGGTAAAAGATAACCAGGAGGTGCATAAAGGAGACACCCTGCTGATATTAGATGACAGGGACCTGAAACTGAAAGTGGATCAGGCGGAAGCGGCTTTGTTAACCGCGCAGAATAACGTGAAGGCTGCTGAAGCAACTGCCAGCGCAGCCCACTCGAGTATTGCCAGCTCAAATGACAATGTAAATACTATTGACGCACAGATTGCAACTGCCCAGGTGAATGTAACAAGAACCACGCAGGACTATAATCGGTACGCCAACCTGATACAGGATCATTCCATTACGCAACAGCAATATGAAGAAGCGCTGGCAGCAAAAGAAACCGCCGAAAGACAGCTGCAGGTTTTAGAGCAGCAGAAAAAACAGGCATCTACACAAACCAATGTTGTCTCTTCGCAAAGCAATGCTACTGCGCAGCAGATAGGAGTGGCAGAAGCGATGGTGAAGCAGAGAGAAGTGGACCTCGAAGATGCGAAACTTAATTTATCCTATGCCATTATCACCGCCCCCGAAGAGG
>CAZVKO010000059.1:0-3498 GCA_964627765.1 uncultured Ginsengibacter sp.
GAGGCGGTGGTCTCCTTCGGCGAGCCGATCCCTTTCGGCCCCGACGCCGACCGCAAGGCGGTCGCCGAGCAGTGCTACCAGGCGGTGCGGGCGATGGTCGCCGACGTCCGCCGCCGCGCCTTCATCGGCGGGCCGGGCCGGGGCGGGCGCTTCCCGACCCCGGCAAAAAAGGCTAAAGGAGCGGTGGAAATGCCGGCCGGCGCCTCCACCGCCGCGCCGGGCGACAGCTTGACCAGCCGGGTTTCATGAGCGCCGGAAAAAAGCGCGTCTTCATCAAGACTTACGGCTGCCAGATGAACGTCTACGATTCCGAAAGGATGACGGACGCGCTGGCGCCATCGGGCTATGAGCCGGCGGCGGATGCCGAGTCGGCGGACCTGATCCTCCTCAATACCTGCCATATCCGCGAGAAGGCGGCGGAGAAGGTCTATTCCGAGCTCGGGCGCCTGCGCGCCCTGAAGGAAGCCGGCGCGGCGGAGGGCCGCGAGGTCCTCGTCGGCGTCGCCGGCTGCGTCGCCCAGGCCGAGGGCGAGGAGATCGCGCGCCGCTCGAAGGTCGTCGACCTCGTCGTCGGTCCGCAATCGTACCAGCGCCTGCCGGAAATGGTCGCCCGCGCCGGCCGCGGCCGCCGCGCCGTGATCGGCACCGATTTCGCCACCGCCGACAAGTTCGCCGCCCTGGCGAAGCCGGCGGCGCCGCCTCGCGAGGCGCGCTACGCCGCCTTCCTCACCGTGCAGGAAGGCTGCGACAAGTTCTGCACCTTCTGCGTCGTCCCCTATACGCGCGGCGCCGAGGTCTCGCGCGACGCCGGCGCGATCCTCGACGAGGCGCGTCGGCTCTCGGCGGAGGGCGTGCGCGAGGTGACGCTCCTGGGCCAGAACGTCAATGCCTGGTCGGGCGCCGGGCCGGACGGCAGGGCCTGGGGCCTCGGCCATCTCCTCCATGCGCTGGCCGAAATCCCCGGCATCGACCGGCTCCGCTACACGACCAGTCATCCGCGCGACATGGACGACGCGTTGATTGCCGCCCATCGCGACCTCGACGCGCTGATGCCCTACCTGCACCTGCCGGTGCAGTCGGGTTCGGACCGGATTCTTGCCGCCATGAACCGCCGCCATACCCGCGCCGACTACCTGAAGCTGATCGAGCGCATCCGCGCCGTGCGGCCGGACATCGCCTTTTCCGGCGATTTCATCACCGGCTTCCCGGGCGAGCGCGAGGACGATTTCGCCGCGACGCTCTCGATCGTGGCGGAGGTCGGCTATGCCTCCGCCTTCTCCTTCAAGTACAGCCCGCGCCCGGGCACGCCCGCTGCGGCGATGGACCAGGTCGAGGAGGACGTGAAGTCCGAGCGGCTGCATCGCCTGCAGGCCGAGATCGACCGCAGCCAGCGCGCTTTCAGCGCCGGCCGCGTCGGCACCGTCGCGGAAATATTGTTCGAGCGCCGCGGCCGCCATCCCGGCCAGATCGTCGGCCGCGCGCCCTGGCTCCAGCCGGTCCAGGTCGAGGGCGATGCCGGCCTCATCGGCTCGATCGCGCGCGTCGCCATCACCGGGCTCGGCCCCAACAGCCTCTTCGGCGAGCTGGTCGACCGCAGGCTGCCCGCCGAGGCCATCGCCTGATGGCGCGTCCCCCGGCTGTCTCCGGCGAGCAGGGCAGGCAGCCGCGCGGCGAGGATGTCGCCCATGCCGTGGTTGCCTTCGACGACAACCGCCTCGTGCCCGAGCTCTTCGGCGAGTTCGACCAGAACCTCGCCCGCATCGAGCAGCGCCTCCGCGTCGAGGCCGTGGCGCGCGGCAACCAGGTCTCGCTGCGCGGTTCGCCCGAGGCGTTGACCCGCGCCCGCCTCGCCCTCGACATCCTCTATGGCCGCCTGCAGAAGGGCCACCAGCTTTCCCCCGGCGACGTCGATGGCGCCATCCGCATGGCCGAGGCCGCCGACGACCAGCTTTCCCTGCCGAGCCTCGAGCCGAAGGGCCGGCTGTCCATGGCCCAGATCAGCACGCGCCGCCGCACCGTGATGGCGCGCACGCCGACCCAGGATGCCTATATCCGCGCCTTCGACCGCGCCGACCTCACCTTCGGCATCGGCCCGGCGGGCACCGGCAAGACCTATCTCGCGGTCGCCTATGCCGCGGCGCTTCTCGAACGCGGCGGCGCCGAGCGCCTCATCCTGTCGCGGCCGGCAGTCGAGGCCGGCGAGCGCCTCGGCTTCCTGCCCGGCGACATGAAGGAGAAGGTCGATCCCTATCTCCGCCCTCTCTACGACGCGCTCTACGACATGATGCCGGCCGAGCGGGTCGAGCGCGGCCTCGCGTCGGGCATGATCGAGGTGGCGCCGCTCGCCTTCATGCGCGGCCGCACGCTCGCCAACGCCGTGGTGATCCTCGACGAGGCGAAGAACACCACGTCGATGCAGATGAAGATGTTCCTCACCCGGCTCGGCGAGAATTCCAAGATGATCGTCACCGGTGACCCGAGCCAGATCGACCTGCCCTTCGGGCAGACTTCCGGTCTGGTCGAGGCGACGGAGCTGCTCCGCGGCGTCGAGGGCATCGCCCAGGTGCGCTTCACCGCCGCCGACGTCGTCCGCCACCCGCTCGTCGCCCGCATCGTGGATGCCTACGATGGCCGCCCGGCCCCCGGCGCCTAGGCGCATCCGGCAGGCGGCGACGAAGCCGCCGCCGCTCGTCTTCGACATCGTCGTCGAGGCAGGCAGCTGGCCCGGTCCGCGCACGCTGAAGGCCCATGTCGCCCGCGCGCTCGAGGCCGCCTGCCGCAAGGTGCGCCCGCCGGCCGGCGCCGAGCTTGCCGTGACCTTCACCGACGATGCCCATATCCGCGTCCTCAACCGCCAGTTCCGCCGGAAGGACAAGCCGACCAACGTCCTTTCCTTCCCTGCCGGGCCGGCCGGATCGATGCTCCTCGGCGACATCGTCATCGCCGAGGAGACCGTGGCACGCGAGGCGAAGGAGCAGGGCATCGGCCGCAACGATTATCTCATCCATCTGATCGTGCACGGCTTTTTGCATCTCCTCGGCCATGACCACGAGGTCGAGGCCGAGGCCATTGCGATGGAGCGGCTCGAAACCGCTATACTCTGCTCCATCGGCATCGCCGATCCCTATATGGATCGGTGACGAGCGGCGCAGCCGACCCCGGAAAGGCATGAACAAGCCCATCGACGGTTCCGACAGCGAACCGAAACCCGAACCTGACAGTACCGCCGGCGAGGCCGAGCGCCGCGAGGAAGGCTGGCTCGACCGCCTCAAGGCGGCGGTCGGCATGAAGCCGGCCGGCTCGATCCGCGAGGAGCTGGTCGACGCGCTGGCGACCGAGAAGGTCGACGGCTTCTCGCCCGAGGAGCGGGCGATGCTCGCCAACATCCTCCGCCTGCGCGAGGTGCGCGTCGACGATGCCATGGTACCGCGCGCCGACATCGATGCGGTCGAGCTCGACGTGACCCTTGCCGAGCTGGTCGAGGCCTTCCAGAAGTCC
>CAZVKO010000060.1:0-9103 GCA_964627765.1 uncultured Ginsengibacter sp.
CAACACATCTTAGGATTGAATGACGCACGCTGATGTTGGATAAGCCTGCTATTTGCAAGGTGATGACAACATTTTACGCTATCCAAAACATATCAAAAGAGTTGGATAAGCCTGCTATTTGCAAGGTGATGACAACAGCAGCCCCGTTCTATCTTACTCTTAGTCCGTTGGATAAGCCTGCTATTTGCAAGGTGATGACAACAAATAATGGATGGCAAAACTACCAATGCCAGTTGGATAAGCCTGCTATTTGCAAGGTGATGACAACGTTTGAAGTTCTTGATTACCTTCTTTGCGAGTTGGATAAGCCTGCTATATGCAAGGTGATGACAACGTACCACCTTTGCGACAGTTACATTTGTTTGTTGGATAAGCCTGCTATTTGCAAGGTGATGACAACGCCGCGCAGGCGCTGCAGAGATTTTCTTCTGTTGGATAAGCCTGCTATTTGCAAGGTGATGACAACACATCTTAGGATTGAATGACGCACGCTGATGTTGGATAAGCCTGCTATTTGCAAGGTGATGACAACGGAACTACCAAACATATCGATCCATAAAAAGTTGGATAAGCCTGCTATTTGCAAGGTGATGACAACCAAATGATGCAAGTTATGTAACATCTTCAAGTTGGATAAGCCTGCTATTTGCAAGGTGATGACAACAGGTACTTGATAATATGGGGCACACGCGTAGTTGGATAAGCCTGCTATTTGCAAGGTGATGACAACACTTGGTGGCAAATTCTCTGGGATTCTCTGGTTGGATAAGCCTGCTATTTGCAAGGTGATGACAACGGCAGTTCACAAAACATTGAAATCGGTAGTGTTGGATAAGCCTGCTATTTGCAAGGTGATGACAACTGAATTGGATTGAACGAACCCTTAACAAGTGTTGGATAAGCCTGCTATTTGCAAGGTGATGACAACTACTCAATTGTAAGGTCGATTGTACTACCAGTTGGATAAGCCTGCTATTTGCAAAGTGATGGCAACTACGGTAAACCACCTTGGCTTGTCCGTACAAACTGAGGTGAGAGTTCAGCTTTTGTACATATCTTCATCTACAGTTTTTCAATTGGGCTAACGTTACGGACTGGCCGAAATTGCTGTCCAGCACGCCCTAACGCAGTTTGCAATATTTACTTACTATGGCAAGATCAAAATATAGGAAGTTTTTTGACGAGGATGAGAACGATTATGTAGACTTCACGGTATTTATTATTCATGGAAAGTCACCGGAGATTCGAAAAGTGGAAAGGTTCATAAAGGATGAATTAAGTTTTAACGCAGTAATTCTACAGGACTCTTTTGCCGGGAAAAATATTATTGATAAGTTCAAAGGCGAGATATGGGACAACGCCTGTTAATCCGATTGGTTTATAATAAACCTTAACAGTACAAAAGATTATAAACAATAAGGGTCGTCAGAGACGACCCTTATTTATAACAAACCGTTTGTTATTTATGTCCTGTTAGCAATCCTATTGCCAGGCCTACTACTCCTCCTACCATTGCCCCGTTTGCGAATGAGCGTATTGACTGTTGCCTTTCGTTTTCCGCTTCACGTATTTTCCTGTCTCTTTCCCTGCGGCTTAATGTCCGGTCATTCCTGTATCCGTCTATTCTTTGATTATACCCTTTATTTATACGGTCATATTCTTCCTGGCGGCTGCGGTCATTATCGCGGTAATAGTTATTGTATGCATAGCCACTGCCGGGCGGCAGGTTGTATTTTGAGTCATCTCTTGTTTGCGTTGCCTGCCTTCCCTGTTTGCCATAGCTGTCCCTGCTTTGCGCTGATGCCGCACTAAAGGACACAGCAGCAATTATTATAATGATTAGCTTTTTCATTGTCTTAATTTTTAGTGTTTAAAAAATTGCTTAACGCGAATTACCATTTGTGAGCATCAGGATCGTTGCCTTTGGCATATTGCATTTCTACCTTGCTGATTTCTTTTTTCTTTTGATCCTGCAGCAGCTGAATTTGCCATGCCTTCTGTTTTTTACTTAAATGCCGGTTGCTTTTTACCAGGGCAATCTTTTTATCATATTCACGATTGATGGCTGCCAGTTTATTTTCTTTTATTTTGGAAGAAAAGAAGCCATTGCTGAAAGCAACGCCGTTGGTTTTACCAAATGACGCATCGTGATGATCAATTTTTTTGCTGTCGTTATAAGCGATGCTTTGATGTTTGCCGGTTTGTGCAGAAGCGATGCTGAAAGTGCCGGCTGCCATTACAAGGAGTGTAAAAATCTTTTTCATAAATCATAATTTTTAAAAGTGATTGAATGTATATAAGATGCTTTATAGGGTTTGCTGTTTAAAAGATGAGGTGTCTGTTCATCGCAGGAAAGGGGCGGTTGGTCGCACGATTGAGATATTGGCTTTCTGCGCGCAGCTTTTCAGTAAAAACTTCGCCTGTAAGGAAGAATCTGTGGTCTGTTTGCCATCTTCCCCGGGTTGCCCTTTTTAAACAATAATTACCGGGAGTGGGGAAGCAATAAATAGTTACTATTAGGTATAGCCCCGCTATGGGTATACCTTTATATTTGACTCCGGAAAAAACATTTCAAGAGCCTCATGTTTTTGATTTAATCACCTTAACAACTGAAACGAATTAATTATGCCGGAAACTTCTCAGCTACCTAAGCAAATGTATTTTGGGTGTATTACGGGAAAAGATTTTAATCAGCACTTTGCAGTGGATTCCCATCCGGTAATTATGGGCGATGTATCCTTGCATCCTACAACAATTTCGAAAGAGATTACCGAAGGTTCCGGTTTTGTCATCTTTAACAATAATGAGGGTGCCGTACATTTTGATGCCACCAATTGCCTGCTCCCGGTTTTTTTGAATAACCGGCAGTGCACCGGAGGCGCTATAGCGGAAAATGATTTGTTGCGAATAGGTTCTTCCATTTGGAAAGCGAGTAGCGAAAAACATAGCAATACCGCAAACATAGTGACCCTGAAAAATACTTTCTCCAGCTTAATAGGCCTTGAAGAATTAAGGGATTTCAGGCTGATCAATATTTTTTCTGAAGTTTTTAAAAAGCATACGACAGAAGAGATGGAAGAGCAACTCATTACGGGCACAGCGGGACATACCCCTTATCTCGATAATGTGGAGATAGGCTGGGGAAAACCCTGGCTGTTTGCCAGGTTATTGGGTATTTCTGCATTGCTTGCTGCATTGTTATACGCCGGCTTTATGATGTATAGCAACGATAACCTCGTCCCGGGATTAATATTTGTAGGCAGCTTTGCTGTTCCGGTTTCTACACTTGTTTTTTTTCTTGAAATGAATGTTCCAAGAAATGTTTCTGTTTTTATGCTGATGCAGTTATTATTTGTCGGCGGCATTGCTTCCCTGTTAGTGGCATTACTTTTTTACAGCAAGTTTGATGTGTTTGAAACATTTCTCGGGGCATCTGCTGCCGGCATTATTGAAGAGTCTGCGAAAATTCTTATTGTTATTTTGTTTGTGGGAAAATCAACCCGCTATCGCTGGATACTTAATGGCCTTTTGTTTGGAGCAGCGGTAGGTACCGGCTTCGGGGCATTTGAGAGCGCCGGTTACGCCTTCCGGATAATTATCAACGAGGGGCTGATTCCCGGGGTTGATAATATTATTACCCGTGGCATACTGGCTCCCTTCATGCACATTGTGTGGACGGCTAATATTGCAGCCGCATTATGGATGGTAAAAAAAGATAAGCCTTTTGCCTGGGATATGCTCAGGAACGGCGCATTTTTAAGAATCTTTATCGCCATGATGGTTGCTCATATGTTGTGGAATGCGCCTTTTACCATTTTACCGCTGCCATTGGGGATTGATCTGAAGCATGTGTTGCTGGGCATATTTGAATGGGTAATTTGCCTGCGGTTAATACAGGCAGGATTGAATCAATTGAAAGCAGCGAGAGAAAAAAGCGTGGCTCCGGCATAACTGCCTGTATTCTTTGCATCCTGTATGAATAAGCGGAAAGAGAAGGGCCCATAGCACGTGCAAAAAAGTAAATTATGCAATAAGTTTGCTTCATGATTTTAATGTATAGGAAATTTCTTTTTACCCATATTCTTTTGCTTTCTGCATTTTATTCTCCCTGTCAGCAGCTGGTTTTAAATGGAAACTTTGAAGACATTAATGTTTGCACAGAATTTCATGCATTATGTTCCCCGGAAGCATGGCGCCTCACCTCGCAGGAACGGCTAAACAGTCTTATGTATGACTCGAATCATTTTGCTGCTGTGGTTGTCTGTAATTCTTCTGTACCCGATGTGCGTAGCTATATAGAAACAAGGCTGGGCGACAGCCTTCACCCGGGCAGACGATATAAGTTTTCAATGGACGTCCAGCCCGGCCATGCCCTGATTAACAGTATAGGAGTTTTATTGTCCGACACTCTTATATTAACGCCGGTAACCCGGCGCATCCATAAAAAGCCGGATATTGATTTTACCACAAAAAAAGAGCTTATCGGTATTTTGAACAGGCATACATGGACGCACCTGGAAAAAGAGTTTACCGCTACGTCGGCTACAGGGTTCATTTTAATAGGATGCTTCAATCCGGATGAAGAGCTGAATTTAAAATATGAAAAGGGCAAGAAGAAAGATTTTAAAGATTATATCTATCTCATCGACAATGTCAGCATTACTCCGGTAGATACACGGCATGATACGGCAGTGATACGTGCAAATAAAGAAGAGCTATATGCCATCAATGAAAGGCATCCTGAGCCGGTGAGGCTTTTCGACTGGCCAAAACGTACATTACAACGACAGAAACAAGCATTGGCGGATACAATTTTGCTTGCCAACGACCTGCTTTTCGGTGTAGACAGCTACCATCCTTCGCCATACTTTAACCGGAAACTGGATACCCTCTTTGCAAACTTTAAAGGGAATATCGATTCAATAAGTATCATCGGTCATACAGATAATACCGGCCCGGAAGTTCATAATGATGAGCTTTCTGTAAAAAGAGCGGAAACAGTGGCGAACTATATTGCTGCGCACTGGAGCATTACGCCAGGTAAAATAAAAATAGAAGGAAAAGGCAGCCGGGAGCCTGTAGCAGACAATGATTCGCCTGAAGGCCGCAACCAAAACCGGCGGGTGGAAGTGATCATTAATTACAGCATGGAAGCTAACCCGCAAAAAGAATAAACCAGGATCAGCCTTGCCGCTATATATCTCCGTAACAATTTTATAAAAATAAAGAGGGCTGAATGGTAAAATTTGGTACCCTATGTTGCGAAAGATACCTGCATCAGCATATACTGATGGTGGGTAAATATTTACTTTCGCATTGGTACCGGATTGCTTTAACTTGTGTAAACAAAAGATTATTATGAAAAGTGTTATCTCCTGCAGCATTTTCGTTGCTTTGTTGATATTTCTGAAGATACCTAACGGTAATGCCCAGACGAAAACAGGTGCCCCGCTTCGTGTTGCAGTAGCCGGAATGAATCATGACCATATTGCTTTCTTCCTCCGCCGGAAAGACACCACCGATATTATTTTGGCCGGCGTATATGAACCCGATCGCGAACTGGCACTGCGCTATGCCAGGCAATATCATTTTGATTCATCACTTATTTATACCAATCTCGGTAAAATGCTGGATGCCGTAAGGCCTGAAGCGGTGGTAGCCTTTGGTTCTGTTTATGATCATTTGAGCGTAGTGGAAAAATGTGCACCGAGAGGCATACACGTGATGGTGGAGAAGCCCCTGGCTACTACTGTTGCGGCTGCAAAGCAAATGGAAACATTGGCGAAGAAATATCATATTTACCTGCTTACGGATTATGAAACGGCCTGGTATCCGGGCAATGCCAAGGCTTTTCAGTTAATCAGAGACAGTAATTATGTAGGAACGATAAGAAAAGTAGTTATCCATGATGGCCATGAAGGGCCAAAGGAGATTCATGTGAGTAAAGAATTTTTTTCCTGGCTCACCGACCCGGTACAGAATGGGGCAGGCGCCTTATTCGACTTCGGTTGCTATGGCGCCAATCTTATGACATGGCTGATGGGCGATGATAAGCCGCTTTCTGTAACAGCAGTAACACGGCAATTCAAGCCGAAAGAATATCCGAAAGTAGATGATGATGCCACGATTGTTGTTTCCTATCCGGGTTCGGAATGCATCATTCAGGCATCGTGGAACTGGCCTTTTGGCAGGAAGGATATTGAGATTTACGGAGATAAAGGGTATATCATTAATGCAGACGGCAATACCATGCGGCTGCGAAAATACGGGATGAATGAAGAGCAAACAAGACATATAACGCAGGATGATGTTGCCGTATATACTAACCCGTTTAACTATTTATACGATGTGATACGCGGAAATATTCATGTTCCCCGGAACGGGTTATATTCTTTGGATAATAATACAGAAGTAGTAAAAATTCTCAGTGCTGCAAGGGAATCTGCAAAGGCAGGGAAAACCGTGAAGCTGTAAATATTTTATTCCTTCAGCGCCACCCTTATTTCGTATATCCGTTCCCGTTATATTTATCCGTGCAACCTCATTTGGCTCTTTCCGCCTTTACTTCATTGGCTGTTACGGCCGAACCCTTATTCTGAAAGCTATTGCGGATATAGGTAAGAACGTCGGCTATATCTTCATCTTTCAGGCTTGCCTGCGGCGGCATATTGTTCGAATAATATTGTCCATCGATGGGCACTTTCTCCACAGAGCCTTTCAATACCCATTGTATCAGCTTCTTCTTATCGCCTTTTACAAATCCGGCATTGATGAGGGGAGGGTTCATCCTGGGAACGCCGCCGCCATTGGCCTGGTGACAGGTAAGACAATTTTTTTCATATACCTTTTTGCCTTTTATCATAGCTGTTTTAAAAGATGATTGCGCAAATAAAGTAAGGCCAAAGGCCCACATTAAAACTAAGCCGGCTAATATTTTCTTCATTTATTTTTTATATGTGATCCTGTAAATAGTTCCACCCTGATCATCTGAAACATACAAGGCACCATCCGGTCCTACTGCCAATCCACACGGACGATGTTTTGCCGAATTGGGTGACATAAACTGCGGGCCTCCGGCAAAGCCATCTGCAAATACTTCCCATGGCCCGCTTGGTTTGCCGTCTTTAAATGGAACGAATGCTACAAAAAATCCTTTCTGCGGTTCGGGTGCTCTGTTCCATGAACCATGAAATGCAATGAATGCACCGTGTTTATATTTTTCGGGAAACATATTGCCTTCATAAAACACCAATCCATTGGGAGCCATGTGTCCCGGAAATGCAACCAACGGATCAATGGCGTTTTCTCCGGCGGTTTTTTTACCATCGCCTCCATATTCAGGCGCTAATATTTTTTTATGCTGAAACTGGTCATAATATATATAAGGCCATCCGGCATCGGCGCCTTTGTCCAGACGGTACAGGCATTCTGCAGGCAATTCAGCGCTTTGCTTTGTCGTGTACATATCGGGGAAGAGATCGTGCAGCTGGTCGCGTCCATGCTGCGTTACATATAATGCATTGACATCATTGTTCCAGCAAATGCCCATTTCATTGCGAAGACCTGTGGCATATCTTTCGCCATCGCCATACGTCTGGTTCATTTTATCTGCGCTGAATTTCCATATGCCACCTGCTGAGTCAAGAATGGGACAAGGTCTTATACCCGGCGAACCTTTGGTTCTGTCCTGTACCTGGCAGGCATTGGAGTAAGCGCCGATGGTTACATAAATATTCCCGTCATTATCAAACGTAAAAGGTTTCGATTCATGTTCGTGCCGGTCCAGCAATCCTGATACAATTAGCTCCGGGTGACCGGGATCAGTCACTTTTCCTTTATCATCTAATTTATACCGGTAAACGTCTTCATCGCTGGATGCATATAAATACCCGTCTTTTACGCCCATACCTGTTCCTGTGTAATCGCCAAATCCTGTTTCCACATCTGCTTTACCATCGCCGTTGTCATCGTGCAAATAAAAAATTCCTTTACCGTCTTTAAGTCTTGAGAGCTTTACATACACATCGCCTTGCGGAGTCACCGCTATATGGCGCGCTTCCCCCAGGCCCGAGGCGAATACTGTTGCAGAGAATCCTTCCGGCAATTTCAATCCTGCATTAGCCTGCGGTAAGGTTTTTTTGATTTTTGAACTATCGGTTGTTGTTTTTGCTGTTGCATTATTACAAACAGACGCTGAAAAAATAAATGCGCTGATCAAAAAACGGATACTTTTCATAAGAAAATCTTTTGAGTGAGTAAAGTTATTGAATAGTAGTTTGCTTACCTAAACAAAAGAGGTATCCCAAAAATTTTTCCAAATTTTGTATCCTTTGGAATTTGACATCTGTTTACTTAAATTTAATATAGATGGCAAAAATTTTTTGAAGAAATGATGTAATATTTACCCATAATTTTTTAAAACTTTTAATTATATGAATGATCTCACCAACAAAGTAGTTTACATTACCGGGGGCAGCAAGGGCATAGGTCTGGGCATTGCCAAAGCCCTGGCAAAGGAAGGCATGAGAGTGGCCATTTCGAGCCGCAGCATGGAAGAATGCAAAAAGGCGGCCTGGTCCTTAAACACGGATGCTTCAAAGGTGATAGCGATTCGATCGGATGTTACCTCATTGGATTCAGAAATGGATGCGGTGAAAAAAATTGTGGATCATTTTGGACAATTGGATGTACTGGTGGCCAATGCGGGCGTGGGATATTTTGCTCCGGTTGATCAAATGACCGCAGACAACTGGAACAATACCATTAATACGAATCTTACCGGCGTATTCAACAGTGTACAGGCGGCCATGGATGCTTTGAAGAAATCGAAGGGTTATATTATTACCATTGCCAGCCTTGCCGGTACCAACTTTTTTGAAAACGGCGCTGCCTATAATGCCAGTAAGTTTGGCCTGGTTGGCTTTTCGCAAGCCATCATGCTCGACTTAAGGAAGTACGATATAAAAGTGACTACGGTAATGCCCGGCTCGGTTGCCACCTATTTCAACCATCATCAGCCCAATGAAAATGACAGCTGGAAAATACAACCAGAAGACATCGGGCAAATTGTGCTGGACCTGTTACATATGCACCCGCGGACGCT
>CAZVKO010000061.1:0-9802 GCA_964627765.1 uncultured Ginsengibacter sp.
GTAACTCCATACAGCGTTACTTATGATGGCAACCCACATACGGCTACTTTCACCGCCATCGGTGCTCAAAGCGAAGACCTCTCCGCTGATGTAGATGTAAGCGCTACCACGCATACGGCTGCGGGTAGTTACAGCAGCGATGCATGGACTTTCCATGATCCAAACGGAAATTATAATGATGCCAATGGTACAGTGGATGATGAAATCACAAAAGCCAATGCCAATATTACCGTAACTCCATACAGCGTTACTTATGATGGCAACCCACATACGGCTACTTTCACCGCCACCGGTGCTCAAAGCGAAGACCTCTCTGCTGATGTGGATGTAAGCGCTACCACGCACACGGCAGCTGGCAGCTATACTGCTGATGCATGGACTTTCCATGATCCAAACGGAAATTATAATGATGCCAACGGTACAGTGGATGATGAAATTGGAAAAGCATCCCTGAGCATTACTGCAAACGACCAGTCAAAATGTGAAGGACAAGTGTTTACTTTCAATGGAAACGAATTCAGCGTAAGCGGGCTGATTGGCAGCGATGCAGTAAGCAGTGTTACCTTGACCAGTGCAGGCGCTCCGGCAAATGCTTTGGCTTCAGGATCTCCTTATAGCATTGTTCCGGGCAATGCCGTCGGATCGGGGTTAGATAATTATGCTATTACCTATAATAATGGATTGTTTACAGTTATTCCAAATTCATCCGTATCGCTCACTTCTGCTGCCGGAACGCAAAACCAGACTGTTTGTATAGAAAATGCTGTTGAGGAAGTTGACTATGCAATCGGCGGCAGCGCTACCAGTGCCTCAATCACATCAGGCTCATTACCGGGTGGCGTTAGCGGCACATTTAACGGCGGCGTACTCAGCATAACCGGTACACCTACTGAACCAGGCACCTTCAACTATACTATAACGGCAACCGGCAACTGCGCCCCTGCCACGATTAGCGGAAGCATTACGGTAACACCGGATGCAACCATCATGCTTTCGTCGGCACCGGGTACAGACATGCAAACGGTTTGTATTAATATTTCAATTGATCAAATAACCTATGCTATTGGTGGCAGTGCGACAGGTGCAACTGTTTCCGGCCTTCCGGATGGTGTAACGGGTTCCTACAACAACGGAGTATTTACCATCAGTGGTACTCCGGACGTATCCGGATCGTTTACTTATGTTGTTACAACAACAGGACCTTGCGTAACACCGTCGCTGACCGGAACGATTACAGTAAATGCAAACTCGTCAATTGTTCTTACGTCAGCTAATGAAACAACTGCCCAAACAGTTTGTATTAATAGCCCGATAACAGCCATTACTTATGGCATAGATGACGGGGCAACGGGTGGACATGTAACAGGACTGCCATCAGGTGTTACAGGCATATATAATGCCGGCGTGTTCACTATTACAGGAACACCTACCGAGGCAGGAACATTTAACTATACCGTTACTACAGACGGGCCATGCCAAAATGTTTCCTTAAGCGGAACGATTACAGTAAATGATAATTCAACTCTGACGCTTACTTCCGGTACTGGTTCAGACGGCCAAACTGTTTGTATTAACAATGCTATTAATAATATCAGCTATACAATCGGCGGAGGGGCTACAGGAGCGTCTATTACGTCAGGTTCTTTACCGAACGGCGTAACCGGCTCGTTCAGCGGAGGGGCATTTACAATATCAGGAACTCCAACACAAGCCGGCACTTTCAGCTATACTGTGACCACTGCTGGTCCTTGCGTAAATGTTTCTCTCAGCGGTACTATTACAGTGAATGCTAACTCTACCATTATATTATCTTCAGCATCCGGAACGGACGCACAAACCGTCTGCATTAATAATGCCATCAGTAATATAACATATGCTATCAATGGCGGTGGCACCGGCGCTTCTATAACAGCTGGTTCATTGCCCAACGGAGTAACCGGCTCATTTAATGCCGGCGTATTTACAATATCCGGCACCCCGACTCAATCAGGTACATTCAGCTATACTGTAACTACTAATGGCCCCTGTGTAAATGTTTCTCTCAGCGGTACTATTACAGTGAATGCCAACTCAACCATAAGCCTCAGTTCCGGCGCTGGTTCAGACGGACAAACCGTTTGTCTCAATAGCCCGATAAGCAGTATCACTTATGCTATCGGCGGCGGAACAGGTGCTTCAATAACGGCAGGTTCATTGCCCAACGGCGTAACCGGTTCTTACAGTGGTGGAGTATTTACAATATCAGGAACACCGACACAGGCTGGTACCTTCAATTATACAGTCACAACCAGCGGGCCATGTGTTAATAGTTCACTCAGCGGAACCATTACAGTAAACCCGAATGCCGTTGTAAACCCTGTAGCCGATGCCAGCTATTGTAATGGGACATCCGCCTCGGCAATCAGCTTTAGCTCACCAACAACAGGTGGTTCTATTACTTATACCTGGACAAGCAACGCTAATGCCGGCTTTGGAACCAGTGGCACAGGCAATATACCAGCCTTTACGGCTATCAATAACGGTACTTCTGTTATTAATGCAGTGGTCACTGTTACTCCACACTACACTAATAATTCAGTAACCTGTGATGGGACACCTATCAACTTCACGGTGACGGTAAATCCCACTCCGGTTATGAATACAGTAAGTAATCTGACCTATTGTAATAATACTCCCGGTGCAGGAATTACATTCAGCAGTAACATTACAGGAGGAACGGTTAATTATACCTGGATCAGCTCTGTTAATGTTGGATTTGGACTGAATGGAACAGGCAACATTGGCGCATTCATTGCAACCAATAATAGCTATAGTCCCTTAACAGCAACGGTTACCGTAACGCCATCATTAAATGGTTGTTCGGGTACACCCGTTACCTTCACAGTAACGGTGAATCCGAATGCCAACTCAGGTACTATCAGCGGATCATCTATTATGTGCACCGGTTCTCAGGCCCAGTTAAGTACGAACGGGCTTTCAGGTGGTACATGGGCGAGCAGTAATCCATCTGTAGCAACGGTAAATCCATCTACAGGTCTTGTTACTGCATTATCCAACGGAAGCACAACCATTCTGTATACAGTTTCTAATGTATGTGGTGCGTCTTCTTCTAACTTTACAGTTACCGTGAACCCATCGGCCTCAGCCGGAACTATTACCGGACCATCCTCTGTTTGTACAGGTTCATCTGTACTGTTAAGCAGCAATGGTAATACAGGTGGCACGTGGTTAAGCGCATCACCCACTGTTGCGTCCGTTAATTCTTCCGGGTTAGTAACCGGCATCAGCCAGGGTGTTGCTACCATTTACTATTTCATATCCAACAGTTGCGGATCTTCATTTACTTCATTTACTATAACTGTTAACCCGACTGCAAATGCAGGAATAATTACCGGTACTTCTACCATGTGTGCGGGCACAGTAACGCAGTTATTCACGACCGGTAACAGCGGGGGGACATGGGCCAGCACCAATACTTCGGTAGCTATTATCGATAACAATGGCTTTGTACTGGGCGTGGCACCCGGAACTACCACCATTACTTATACAGTAGCTGCAAACAGCTGCAGCACGGGGTCTTCGGTAGCCAGCTTTACTTTAACAGTAAATCCATCCGGTAATGCAGGCACCATATCCGGTCCTATCAATGTTTGTGTAGGTTCTTCCATTCTGCTGACCACATCCGGAAGCGCGGGTGGTACATGGATCAGCGGCTCTCCCGCTGCAACCGTGAATAACTTCGGTTTGGTAACCGGTGTATCAACGGGCAGCGCTACTATCTACTATTTTGTAGCCAACAGTTGTGGTTCTTCATTTGCCACTTATACGGTAAATGTCAGCCCAACAGCTAATGCTGGTACTATTTCCGGACCAACAACAGTATGTGCAGGCTCAACAATCAACCTGACTGCCAGCGGCACTTCAGGCGGTACATGGACCAGCAGTAACTCTCTTGCCGCTATTGTGGATGCTAACGGAACGGTATTGGGTGTGGGCGCAGGAAGCACTACAATTACTTATACCGTGACTTCTGCATGCGCAACCTCATCAGCAACTTATAATGTTACAGTTAATGCATTACCGAATGCAGGGACCATCAGTGGTGCCTCTTCTGTATGTGCAGGAACTTCGATAACGCTCACCACGAACGGTACCAGTGGAGGTACCTGGTCGAGCAGCAACACTGCTGTGGCATCGGTAAATACTGCTACAGGTGTTGTTACGGGTGTGGCTGCAGGCAATGCAACGATTACTTATACTATTACCACTGCCTGCGGAACCGCAACTACATCAGTCCCTGTTACTGTAAATCCTGTTCTTAATGCAGGTACCATAAGTGGGGGTTCTTCTGTCTGCATCGGTTCTACAGTCAATCTTAGTGCCAGCGGCAACAGCGGTGGCACATGGACAAGCAGCAATACCGGCATCGCTACTGTGGATCCATCTACGGGCGTAGTAACAGGTGTGGCTGCAGGCAATGCAACGATTACTTATACTCTTTCAAATGGCTGCGGTACTTCTGCCGCCACTCAACTGATTACCGTAAATGCCCTGGCAAATGCAGGTACCATAAGCGGAGCATCTACTGTATGTTCCGGTCTGTCTACCACATTTACCACCAATGGAATGACCGGTGGTAGCTGGAGCAGCAGCAATACAGCTGTTGCAACAGTAAATGCATCAACAGGTACGGTTACAGCAATAGCAGCGGGCACGGTTACTATCACTTACAGTGTTTCAACTGCATGTGGTACAGCCAGCTCATCAGCCAATATTACCGTAAACTCGCTGTCTGATGCAGGTACGATCAGCGGACCTAATGCAGTGTGCGTTGGTTCGTCCGTCAACCTGAATACCAGCAGCACAAGCAGCGGCACATGGGCCAGCAACTCACCGGCTATTGCAATAGTAAATTCATCCGGAAAAGTGACAGGTGTGTCTGCCGGAACTGTTACCTTAACATTCACGGTAAATGGTACTTGTGGAACCAGTGTGGCTACCTATACTATTACTGTAAATGCCGTACCTTATGCCGGCGTGGTGAACGGGCCTACCAGTGTTTGCGTAGGCGCTACATCTGCTATGACCAATACCGGTGGTATGTCGGGTGGTACCTGGAGAAGTACGAATCCTGCACGGGCTACTGTTGATCCTTCAACGGGTCTCGTAACAGGCGTTTCAGCCGGCAATACCATTATAACTTATAGCGTAAACAACAGTTGCGGAGCATCTACCGCATCTATGGTGGTGACAGTTAATTCACTGCCGGATGCAGGAACGGTTAGTGGCCCGTCGGCAGTATGCCAGGGCGCTACAATCAACCTGAGCTCCAGTGGTAACAGTGGTGGTACATGGACCAGCAGCAATACGCTTGTAGCAACCGTAGATCCAAATACCGGTGTGGTAACAGGTATAGCCGGAGGCACTGCAACAATCATCTATACAGTCGGCTCTCCTGATATATGCGGAACTTCCAGTGCATCTCAACAGGTGACTGTTAATCCTGCTCCGAATGCAGGCACATTGACAGGACCTTCATCGATATGTACAGGCTTATCAACTACTTTCACCAGCAATGGCAGCACTGGTGGCACATGGAGCAGCAGTAATCCGGGCGTGGTTTCTGTAAATCCTGTATCAGGACTGGTTACCGGTGTAGCTGCAGGTACAGCGACCATCAGCTATACGGTGACAACACCAACTTGCGGATCAGCTACTTCATCATCTAATATTACAGTTAATCCTGTTCCAAATGCAGGAACGATCAGCGGCCCTGCAACTGTGTGCGTAAATTCATCTATCAACTTAAGCAGCACCGTATCTGGTGGTACATGGACCAGCAGCGCAACAGCTATTGCAACAGTGGATGCAAATTCCGGACAGGTAACCGGTGTGGCAGCAGGGAATACTACTATCACTTATACAGTGACAACAGGTTGCGGTACTGCTACTGCAACATACAACATAACAGTTAACCCGTTGCCGAATGCGGGCACTATATCCGGAGCAACGTTTATGTGTGTGGGTTCATCTGCAACCTTCACCAGCAATGGATTCAGTGGTGGCACCTGGAGCAGTACCAATCCTTCAGCAGCTACCATTAATTCAACAACAGGTGCAGTAACCGCCGTTGCTGCAGGAAGCACGAACATCATTTATACCGTGATTACCTCTTGCGGAAGTACAAGCACCTCAACAACAGTAACGATCGGTGCAGCTCCTAATGCAGGCACTGTAAGTGGTGTATCATCATTATGTGCCGGCTCAAATGCTATATTTACCAGTAACGGAACCGGCGGCGGTACCTGGAGCAGCAATAATACGGCAGCAGCAACAGTAGATCCCGTAACAGGACAGGTTACCGGCGTAGGTGCAGGTAGTGCAACAATTTCTTATACAGTAAGCAGCACCTGCGGTAGTGCAGTATCGTCAGCCAATATTACTATAACTGCGCTTCCAAACGCAGGCACAGTGAGTGGCGCTGCATCTCTTTGCTCAGGATCCATCACAACATTCACCAGCAATGGTATGGCCGGTGGCACCTGGAGCAGCAATAATATACTGGTAGCTACCGTAGATCAGCATACCGGCGTGGTTACCGGTGTAGGCGCCGGATCAGCAACTATTACATATACTGTAATAAATGCCTGCGGAACCCAAACTGCTTCAGCTTCAATAACAATAACTGCTCTTCCGGATGCAGGTACAGTGAGTGGTGTACCGGTATTGTGCGCTGGTTCTACTACTGCATTTACCAGCAGCGGAAATGGAGGCGGTACCTGGAGCAGCAATAATACGGCAGCGGCAACAGTGGATCCGGTAACAGGTGTTGTTACGGGTGTGGCACAAGGTTCAGCAACCATATCTTATACAGTTAATGGAACCTGCGGAAGTGCCGTATCTACTGCCAACATCACTATTAAACCTCAACCTAATCCGGGTACTATAACAGGCTCTGCATCTGTATGCGCAGGCTCTACGACTGCATTCGCAACCAATGGCGATATAAACGGAACCTGGACAAGCAGTAATCCATCCGTGGCCACTGTAGATGCATCGGGCATAGTGACGGGAGTAGCCGGTGGTTCAACAACTATAAATTATACAGTAACCAACAGTTGTGGCACTGCCACTTCAACAAAAATCATAACAGTAATACCGCTGCCAAATGCAGGCACAGTAAATGGTGCCGCGTCGGTTTGCGTAGGATCTACTACTACTTATACCAGCAATGGACTCAATGGTGGTACATGGTCAAGTCTCGATCCGGCCGTTGCATCTGTTAATTCTGTAACAGGATTAGTAACAGGTGTAGCTCCGGGCAATACGACCATTACCTATACAGTCACCACAGGCTGCGGTACAATGACAGCATCAGCCAATATCACCGTTATAATCCTTCCTGATGCAGGAACTGTTAGTGGCGCAGCAACAGTATGTGCTGGTTCTACAACCACCTATACCAGCAGCGGCCTAAGCGGTGGTACCTGGAGTAGTGCAACGCCTTCAGTAGCTACGGTAGATCCGAATACAGGCGTTGTTACCGGGGTATCCGCAGGTAATGCCACAATAACTTATACATTTACCAACTCCTGTGGTACATCAGGTGCTTCAAAAATGATTACGGTAAATCCATTACCCAATGCAGGCACTGTTAGTGGCGCCGGTTCGGTATGTGTTGGGGCAACTTCAACCTTCAGCAGCAACGGTATCAGCGGAGGTGCATGGAGCAGCAGTGATCCATCTATTGCAACAGTAGATGCAGTTACCGGTTTAGTTACCGGAATAGCACCGGGTACAGTATCTATCACTTATACATCTACCACACCTTGTGGTACGGCATCTGCTTCGTCTAATGTTACCATCATCATTATTCCAAATGCAGGCACAGTCAGTGGTGCTGCAACGGTTTGCGCCGGTTCAACGACTGCATATTCCAGCGATGGCCAAAGCGGTGGAACCTGGAGCAGCGTTACTCCGTCTGTAGCAACCGTTAATCCTACTACTGGCGAGGTAACGGGCGTATCTGCGGGTAATGCTACTATTACTTATACAATCACCAATTCATGTGGCACCTCAAGCGCTTCCAAAACAATCACTGTAAATCCATTGCCAAATGCAGGTACTGTTAGCGGAGCCGCAACAGTTTGCACCGGTTCTAATGCTACCTTCAGCAGCAACGGTCTCAGTGGCGGTACCTGGAGCACCAGTGATGCTACCATTGCAACAGTTAACCCGACAACCGGAGTAGTAACGGGTGTAGCTGCCGGAACAGCATCTATCACTTATACATCCACTACACCCTGCGGTACAGCAACAGCTTCCGCTAATATTACGGTCATACCGATTCTCACGGCTGGTACAGTCAGTGGTGCTGCAACAGTTTGTATCGGTTCAACCACTCCATATACCAGCAATGGTTCTGCAGGTGGTACCTGGAGCAGCGTTACGCCATCTGTCGCAACCGTTAATGCTACTACCGGTGTGGTAACGGGTATTGCTGCGGGTAATGCTACTATCGTGTACACCGTAACCAATAGTTGTGGTACGGCAAGCGCTTCGAAGGTAATCACTGTAAGTCCTTCGGGCAATCCGGGAACACTCTCCGGTGCATCCGATGTTTGCGCAGGGTCCTATGTTACCTTTACGCGCAGTGGCGGGGTCAACGGTGGTACCTGGAGCAGCAGCAATACTTCTGTTGCTACGGTCTCAGGCAGCGGAAGAGTAACAGGAGTATCTGCCGGAACGGCAATTATCTCCTACTCCATTACTACAGGATGTGGTACGTTCAGCGCAACCAAATCAATCACTGTAGATGCAGAACCGGGCCTGTCAGTATCCAACCTGACGGTATCAACGGATCCGAACGAATGCAGCGCTTTGGTAACGCTGGGGTCTAATATAACAGTAACGGGCTCTCCTGCACCTACATTGCAATACAGGATCGGCTTCTATCCGTTCTTCTCTTATCCGATCCCGGCAACACATACTTTCTACAGGGGGACTACGCCGGTAACGGTGATTGCAACCAATTCCTGCGGCAGTGTGGCCCGGATGTTCCTTGTTACGGTTGTGGATAACGCGCCGCCGACAATTACCTGCAAGCCGAATACAACGGTGTATACAAACGGCTCCGGCAGGTACTCTGTTCATGGTCATGAGTTTGATGCAGCAGCATCTGACAATTGCGGCGTAGCACAGTTAGTGTACAGCCTGAGCGGAGCTACAAACGATGGATTTGACAGGGATAATACTTCTCTTAATAACGTGAGATTAAACGTTGGAACTACCACGATAACCTGGAGAGCTACAGATGTAAACGGAAATGTATCTACTTGCCAGACCGTAGTAACGGTAGTTCAGGGCCACAGCGGTAATGAATTTGTTCAGTTACCAGCCAGCAACCAGACAAACGGAACTGATGGAACGCTAAGTGTTACAGTAGCGCCTAACCCGGCTTCCAACTACTTTACACTGGCGCTCAAGAGTCTCAGTCCTGAAAAGGTTAAGCTTACTGTAGTAGATATCGCCGGGCGTACCATACAAAAGATCAGTGAGGTTGAGCCTAACAGCAACGTAAGGATCGGGGAACAATATCATCCGGGTATCTATATGCTGCAGGCTGTACAGGGCAAGCAAAGCGTCGTTCTCAAATTAATCAAAGAAGGAAATTAAACTTTTAATGGGAGTTTTTATTAAGGCTGCCTCAAAAGGGCAGCCTTTTTTATAACAAGACTTGCCTAATGCTTATGCCTTCCAAAAATACAGGCAAGGTCAATAACGTTAACGAAACAGATTTTGT
>CAZVKO010000062.1:0-23187 GCA_964627765.1 uncultured Ginsengibacter sp.
ATGGTTGAATTGAGCAAAGATTATGCTATGAGCTCTTTAAATGAAAGAAAGCTTTGGTTTTTAGTATATACTAAGTCTCAATCAATAAAAATAGAAAGCAATTTATTTCAGCTTAAACCAGATGATGAGAACATTCAAAAGAAGCCTTATGACGAATTTGAGAAAGAATATAGAAAAGCGAGAAACTTCATTATTACCTTTCTTAAAAGCATTGAATATTTTTACCCTTCTTAAAAGTCTTGAAACGATTGCCTAATCATACTTCCATATTAAGCCTCCCTAAACCTAAAAAAAAGGGAACCATAAAGCCACTTCTTCAACCGGAGGAAAAAGCTTTCCTATCTTCACTCGCAAAAATTTTCGTCACCAAAATTTTAAAGCCATGAAGAAAGCTATCATCTATACAAGAATAAGCAGGAAGGATCAGAGCAATTTTTCTCTGCCTGGCCAGGACAAACATCTAAAAGAGTTTGCCAGGGAACTTGGTGTTGAAATTATTGCAAGCTTTGCCGATAAGGGCCGCAGTGCAAAAAATTTTGACCGGCCGGACTGGCAGAAGCTTGAAGCGTTTATCATAGAGCATCACAAAAATGTTGATTATTTACTGATCATAAAATATGACCGCTTAATCCGCAATGTTGCCCAGGGCTTACAAAAAATTGAAATGCTTGAGCAGAAATATCACATCATAATATTATCCTTTTTTGAAAGAATGTTTATTGATTATGATAGTCCGTTTTATTTCAAACAACGTGCTGACATCCTTGTAGCGGCGGAATTCGAGCTCCGGATAATTCGTGATCGAACTATGTTCGGAATTCATTCTGCCTTATCATTAGGCCGCTTTATTAATCATGCGCCGGTCGGCTATAAAAATGCCAGGGATGAAAAAAATGAGCCCATTATTGTGATAGACAAAGAAAAAGCACCTGTTATCCGCATGATCTTCTCAATGTATTTGGCGGGGAGCGCTATCAAGGAAATACAATTAGCGGCTAAACGTGCCGGATTGCGCATGCGGGGCCATAGTGCAATTCAATGCATCTTACGCAACTGCGTATATGCAGGTCTTATATATGTACCTGCATATCGTAAAGAACAATCTCAATATAAAAATGGCATCCATGAAGCTATCATTACAGAGCACGATTGGAGGGCAGTACAACATCTTTTAGGAAATATAAAGCAACGTGTTGTGCTCAATGATGAAGTGCCACTACGCGGCCTTCTTAAATGCCATTGCGGCAAGATGCTAACTGGCGCCAAAAGCCGGAGTAAATCGGGGCGATACTATTGGTATTATAAGTGTAATAACCATACAGAAACTAATCTATCGGCAACAAAACTGCATGCACAATTTGATGAGGTACTTTATCACTTAAACCTTCGTGATATTCATATTGAATATCTCACAGAGATGGCCACCCAGGAAATGGAACAGCAACTACAACAAAGAGAGAAGAATATTGAAGATTTTAAAAGAGAGCTTGCTGGAACGCTTAATAATATTGAGCGGCTGGAAGAAAAGTTCATCACCGGCAATATATCTTCCGATACATATCGGAAGTGGCATAATAAATATTTAGCTGCGGAGAGCGCAATCCGTTATCAGCTTAGTGAGCTTGAAACCAATTCAGAAGCCAAGTGGCAGTTATTCAGGGAGCAATTGCTTCGACTTGGTAACCTTCAAGCGCTTTATAATGATGCTGATCTGAGTCAAAAACGGACTTTTTTGCGTCAAATGTTCAACTCACAGCTTAGTTATGTAGAGGGTATCTATCGAACACCCTACATACTTCCTTTATTTAGTCATAACAATTTGATTTTAAAACAAAAAAGGTTGCTCATTGTAGAACAACCTCAGCAAAAGACCGAAGAAATGACCACATGTACCCGGGATGGGAGTTGAACCCACACGGCCATTGCTGGCCACAGGATTTTAAGTCCTGCGTGTCTACCAGTTCCACCACCCGGGTGAAAGCCTGTTACTCAAAAAAAATCCCGACCACGTCGGGAACTGCTGAGCGGAAAACCGGGCTCGAACCGGCCACCCCGACCTTGGCAAGGTCGTGCTCTACCAAATGAGCTATTTCCGCATAATTGTCAAGAACTGAAAAACGGACAGCAAAAGTAATAATTGCCGGCTCTTAGGCAAAATTTATTTGTACTGCGGATTATACAGCGTATTGCCGGGAACTTCTACCTCCGGCTTGCCTTTATACCGGTGCTTGTACATGGTATAGCAACCTCCTAATACCAATGCTGCAAAAATTACGATCTGGCAATAAAAAAGAAAACGGGAAGTGGACACCCAATTGTGAGCTATATCCCTTTCCGAATTATCTGTCGCTTCTTCGTGTTCCATATTTCAATTTTACCCGGCAAAAATAGCCGTTTGAGATTAAAAAATTATTTTTTGGATGAGATTATTTCGGAAAATGTCTTTCGGTGTTTTACAAAATATTGCCATACAATACTCCCGTTATAAACCGCCGGCATATTTTTCATTTTTACTCCGGGAAGCTTATCCTTCTGCTTTCGTGCAAATAACCATTCCGCATAATGCAGCTGCGCGGAAGCAATGGAAATAAAAGTGCTGAAATCGCCGCCGATAAGATATTTATAAGCCGCGATACCATCGAGCAATATCCTCAGCGGAATTTTCCAGAGCTTTTCCGGAAAAGATAAATTTTTTGACATCATGATCAGGTTGTTCCTGAAGTTCAAAAAAACTTTTCGCCTGCTATTCATAGGCAACGTGCCGCCGCCAACATGATACACTACTGAAGAGGGAACAACATATACTGAATATCCTTTTCTTTGCGCCCGCCAGCATAAATCGATCTCCTCCTGGTGCGCGAAAAATATTTCATCAAAACCATTCAGCTCATGAAATACCGCTGTCCTTATGAACAAAGCTGCACCGGTGGCCCAAAATATCTGCCTGACGCTTTCATATTGCCCATGGTCGTCTTCACAGGTATCGAATATACGGCCGCGGGTAAAGGGATAGCCCAATGTATCAATAAAACCTCCACAGGCTCCGGCATATTCAAATTGATTTTTCTGCCCATAGGATAAAACTTTTGGCTGGCAGGCGGCAATTGTTTTATCAGCTTCCATCAATGTGATGATGGGTTCCATCCAGCCGGGCGTTACCTCCACATCATTGTTTAATAAAATACAATAATCCGCTGAAATCTTTGTCAGCGCTGCATTATATCCTTTGGCAAAGCCTTCATTGGCCGCGTTAAGAATTAATTCAACATCCGGATAACTCTTTTGCAGGAAGGAAACGGAATCATCCTGTGAGGCATTATCCGCAACAATGATTCTAAAATCAGGATAGACGGACGCCTTTACCGACGGGAGAAATTTTTCGAGAAAACCTCTTCCGTTCCAGTTAAGGATTACGATGGCGACTGAAGGCAAATGGGTCAATGGCAGCGCATTAAACAATACAAACATAAAAATTTTAGTTTTTAGTTTCAGCTTATGTGAGAAATTGATTTTAGATTTGATGATAATCACTCCTATGCTGGGCCAGTTGTTTAATTTTCGTGTATGGCTTTCCGTTATTGCCGTAGCGATCGTTACGGGAACCATATTTTATTCCAATTACCTGGCAAAAAAAATCGCTGCCGATGAGCGGAAAAAAGTAAACGTATGGGTGCAGGCCCTGAAAACAAGAGCGGAAACATCAGAAAAGCCGTCGCTGGATCTTACCAACATTATCGTGCTGCAAAACACAGACATTCCCATCATCGGCACAGATGAAAATGACCGGCCACTGGGCATAGATGAATGCAAGAACGTGGATTCCAACCTGGCAAAATCGGATACCGGTTACCTGCTGAGCAAGGTCCGGGAGTACAAAAAACAACATGAACCGGTGATAGTGCAGGTGAGCACAGACCCGGCATTATATAATAAATACTATTACGGCGATTCCGGGCTGCTGCGGGAAGTTCGTTACTACCCGATTGTACAATTGGTCATTGTTGCCTTGTTTATCATCCTTACGTTGTATACCATCACCGTCCGCAACCGCTCTACGCAAAACCAGGTGTGGGCGGGCATGGCAAAGGAAACGGCCCACCAGCTCGGCACGCCTATTTCATCGCTCGAAGGCTGGGTGGAAATGCTGAAAGAACAACAAAATAAATCCTCCATTTCCCTCGAAATGGAAAAGGACGTAAACCGGTTAAAGCTGATCAGCGACCGGTTTGGTAAAATAGGCAGCGCTCCCAAACTGGAACATCATAACATTACAGAGCAGGTGCAAAAAATGGTAAATTATATAAAGCGCCGGGCTACTGATAAAGTAACCTTTACTGTAGACGCGCCTGCGCAGCCTGTCATCACCAAAATCTCTCCGCCGTTATTTGACTGGGTGATAGAAAATCTGTTGAAGAACGCACTGGATGCAATGGATGCAAAAGGCGTCATTAATATCAGGGTCAGGGAACTATCCGCCCATATAATCATTGACGTAACCGATAGCGGGCGGGGTATCAGCAAACAAAATATTCCCAGAGTATTCAAGCCCGGCTTTACGACAAAAAAGCGCGGATGGGGACTGGGCCTTTCTTTATCAAAACGAATTATTGAGCAATATCATAAAGGCCAGCTGTATGTAAAGTCTTCCGAAATAAATAAAGGCACTACCTTCAGGATTGTCTTAAATCAATCATGATATAAATTCAGATTCAATACCCCAGAATTAATCAACCTGGCGCTGCAAGGCTGACTCATGGAAGGAAACAGTAGCTGATATTCCTGCAAATCCTCATTTTCAAATTTTCAAATTGCTACATTATTAAATTACCCGCAATCGACTACATTTGCATTCCCAAAGTTGCGGCGGTGGCGAAACTGGTAGACGCACTACTTTGAGGTGGTAGCGCCCGAAAGGGTGTGGGAGTTCGAATCTCCTCTGCCGCACATGCAGCGAAGCCATGGCTTCGCTTTTTTATTTATTAAATTGCAAAAAAAGAGGCATGCCTACAAACATCAAATGCCCGGGCTGTGGTACTGAATTCCCGATAGAAGAAGCGGTTTCTGAAGAATACAAGAAAGAGCTCAGGGAACAAATGGTTGCTTATAAAAAACAGAAAGATGAAGAGTTTTTAAAAAAGGAAAAAGAATTTCAGTCGGCCATTCAAAGCAAGGACGCTGAATTTGCCAAACGACTGCAGGAAGAAAAAAACGCATTGCAAAGGACACTGGAAGAAAACCTGAAAAAATCCATCGGCTCTGATTACGAAAACCAGCTGAAAATATTACAGCAATCCAATAAAGACAACGAGGAAAAACTCCGCTTATCCCGGCAAAAAGAGTTGGAGTTTTTGCAAAAGGAAAAGCAGCTGAAAACAAAAGAAGAAGAACTGGAAATATCCCTGCAAAGAAAGCTGCTCGAAGAACGGGAAAAGATGAAAGGAGAATTGATAAAAGAAGAAGCCTCGAGGCTGCAATTGAAGGAGCAGGAATTTCAGTTGAAAATGAAAGAGCTGGAAAAGCAACTGGAAGACCAGAAGAAATTAACCGAAGAAATGAAACGCAGGCAGGAACAGGGCTCCATGCAATTGCAGGGCGAAGCGCAGGAGCTGTTGCTGGAAGAAATATTACGCAATGCATTTCCTTTCGATACAGTAGAAGAAGTTGGAAAAGGCATTCGCGGCGCAGATTGTATACAAACCGTGCGGAATAATTTCGGTCAGGAGTGTGGGAAAATTATTTATGAAAGTAAACGTACCGAGCACTTTGGCGCAGATTGGATAGAAAAGCTGAAGGCAGACATGCACAGCCAGGGAGCGGATATTGCAGTAATAGTGACAAAGGCAATGCCGAAAGATATGCATCAGTTTGGCGAGAGAAACGGGGTTTATATATGCTCATTTAAAGAAGTAACAAGTGTCACGGCAATCCTGCGAAATGCAATTATCCGCGTAAGTGAAGTAAAAAAAAGCCAGGAAAACAAGGGCGAAAAAATGGTGGCCCTTTATAATTACCTGACCAGCCATGAGTTTACGGGAAATATGAATGCCCTGCGCGAAGGATTCCGGAACCTGCGGGCGATGATGCAAAAGGAAAGAGAAGATTTTGAAAAAAACTGGAAGAAAAAAGAAAAACAGATTGAGCTTATTATTCAAAGCTCATTGCATATCTCCGGCTCAGTGGAAGGAATAGCAGGTCAAAATTTAATTGACCTGAATTTATTGGATGGTTCTGACATTTCTCCCGCTGAGTAGATTGGAAATATTTCTGCATATATAAATTATCTCAGACAACAGGTCATCATATTTTTCACGATTTTTCTCTCTCATTATACCCGGTAGCATGATTGTTGCTTCACCCGATGTGGATTTAATGAACCAGCCACGCCAGGCATTTTTCTCCAAACAGCCGGCAATACAGCGTAAGACTTTCTTCGTTTCCCTTTAAAAATTTACAATGGATCTCTCCTGCTGAATCATGAACGGCCATACCGGTAACCCTGATATGGTGGATGAAATCAATACCGCCTTTACCATACCATTTGTACACAGCTTCTTTACAGCTCCACAAAACAGTAAGCAACGCATTACTAACGGCCGGCAATAAACGAAGTTCTTCTTTTGACAAAAATTTATTTTTGATAAAATCAATTCTGGGTGTTATTATTTCAATATCAATGCCCACGGTAGCGGCCGTACTGATAATGGCCGCTGCATAATCACCGCAATGCGAAATGGAGAAATGAAAAGAGGCGTCGGCCAGCCATGGCTTGTTGGAATCAGCAATTGCAATGGAGTGCAGCGGAAATTCAGGATCCAGCAATTGCAATAAATACCGGCCGGCAAGGTGCTGCAGTCTTTTATGCGGATGGCTGATCTTTTTTTGCAAATGAACTTTTCCCAAAAAAAAATTTTCATCTTCGTCAATATGCCATACCGCCAGCCGCGTGTTGCCGTTGATATTATGTTGATAAAACAGGGGCACCGTGTAACTGAAAATTGAAAATTAACAATTGATAATTTTACTTTCGCAAATAAACGAATAAACAACGTACCATGATCCTGAGCGATACGCGTATTTTGGAAGAAATAAAAAAAGGAACCATTAAAATAGAACCCTATAACCGGGAGTGCCTTGGCAGCAACTCATACGACGTACACCTTGGCAAATGGCTGGCCACTTATAAAGAACATATCCTCGATGCGAAAAAGCACAATCAAATTGATTACTTTGAAATACCCGGTGAAGGTTTTGTTTTATACCCGCACATTTTTTACCTGGGCGTAACGGAAGAATACACGGAAACGCATCAGCACGTGCCCTTTCTCGAAGGCAAATCATCCACCGGCCGCCTGGGTATTGATATTCACGCCACAGCAGGGAAAGGCGATGTGGGGTTTTGCGGCAACTGGACACTGGAAATTTCCGTAAAGCAGCCGGTGAAAATTTACAAAGGAATGCCTATTGGCCAGTTAATTTATTTTCCTGTTGAAGGCGAAACCGAAATAAAGTATAATCAGAAGAAAGACGCCAAGTACAGCGGACAGATCAATAAGCCGGTGGAAAGCATGATGTGGAAAAATAAGTTCTGATTACCCGGCGGCTACGGTGGAATGAAAATTAAATTTTTTATGATCAGGTCAGCTCAAATACGGTAATCTCCGGCAATATCCCCACCCGGCCCGGATAACCGATAAAACCATAACCCGGGTTAACATATAACTTTTGCTTTCCTTCTTCGTACAGGCCGTCCCATTCTTTGTACACATACTGAACAGGGCTCCATTTAAAACCGGGAATTTCTACCCCAAACTGCATCCCATGGGTATGACCGCTCAGCGTAAGGTCGATATCTCCGAATTCAGGGCGTATCTGGGCGTCCCAGTGGCTTGGATCATGGCTGATCAAAATTTTAAAGGGATATTGCTCGGCGCCTGCATAAGCCTTTGGCAGATTGCCATATTTTGGAAATCTTGCCTTGGCACTCCAGTTTTGAACGCCAATTAATGCAAATTTTTGACCCTCTCTCTCAAAAACCACATGCTCATCCATCAATAAACGCCAGCCCAGATCAGCATGAATTTTTGCAAGTTGCTCCAGGTTTTGTTCTCTTGTAATTCCATTGTAAGGCCAGTGAACATAATCGCCATAGTCATGATTGCCAAATGTGGAATATACACCCATAGGCGCTTTCACCTTATCGAACACATCCATATAATCTTCCATTTCGCCGGCGCGGTCGTTTACGAGGTCTCCGCTGAATATGATGAGGTCCGCATTTTGGGCCATAATTTTTTCAACGCCATGAATCACGGCCCGCTTATTCATAAAGCTTCCCGAATGCACATCGCTGAACTGAAGAATCTTTAATCCTTTGAATGCCGGCGGCAGGTTGTCAAATTTTAATGAAATCCTTTTTACCCGGTAATTATATTTATTACTGAAACCGTAAATAAGACTGCCGAATAAAGTGCCCCCTGCTGCCAACCCCACCCAGCTCAGAAATACCGAGCGGCTGATTCCGTCATCGCTGAGCTGGGCGCCTTCTGTATTGCGAAAGAAGAGCTTTCCTGCGACAAACTGTATCAGCCTCCGCACATCATCTACCAAAAAGAAAACAATGGAAATAAATTTTGCAAAGAACAAACCGATGATCGTGGCAAATAAATAGGTTCTTACTTTTTTAGGCAGAAACTCAGGGCTTGTTAACGCAAAGAGCAAAAAGCCGATAATGGCAAGAACAGATATGCTCCAATAGATAGAAAAGATGATGGCTTTTGCCTTGGGGGATGCGTGCTGACTTACCGTTTTAACGGCGAGAAAAACGTAAGCATCCAGCAATAACATTATTACTACAAATGCCAAAGCTCCTACAGGTGTGCGCATTAATTAATCAGTTTATGGGTTAGATTTTTAATTGCTAAGTTCATCCGCATTCCCTCATCGTTTCCTTATTAACTTACTATCTGCCTCTCCCCTGTTATTACCCACACCGCTCATGCAGATCAATTTTTATATAATTACTTTGACGATTATAGCGGCTGATTATTGTATACATCTTATACCGGTTAAGCGGTAAAGTTCAACAAAAATAAAATTGTTAGAAAATGGTTGATTAATATATTTATTAAAAATGCACAGTTTGCGCTAATATTAAGCCTTATTTTTAAATTTGCCATTGTGGCACAGGCTGCAAAATGATTGCCATTTTCGATAGTAAAAATAAATTATACAGAACTCATCATTTAATAATGGGCAAAATTATAGGAATTGCGAATCAAAAGGGAGGTGTGGGTAAAACCACGACGGCAATAAATCTTGCTGCAAGTTTTGCGGTGCTTGAGTATAAAACATTGCTGGTGGATGCTGATCCGCAGGCTAACAGTACCACAGGAGTAGGGTTCGATCTCCATAATATCACTACCGGAATTTATGATTGCATGGTAAATGATACCCCTGCAAAAGATGTCATTCTGAAAACCGAAATTCCTCACCTTGACCTGATGCCTTCCCACATTGACCTGGTAGGTGCAGAAATTGAAATGATCAATTATCCGGACCGGGAGAGCGTTTTAAAGAATATTTTAAGCGGCATAAAAGATCAGTATGATTTTATAGTAATTGATTGTTCCCCCTCATTAGGCCTTATTACCGTAAATGCGCTCACCGCTTCGGACAGCGTGCTGGTGCCGGTGCAGGCAGAATTTTTTGCGCTGGAAGGATTGGGTAAGCTGTTAAACACGATAAAAATTGTACAAAGCCGGCTGAATCCTTCATTAAAAATTGAAGGGCTGCTGATGACCATGTACGATGGACGGCTTCGTTTATGCAACCAGGTGGTGAGCGAGGTGCGCCGTCATTTTGAAGATCTGGTGTTTAACAGCATTATTCACCGGAACACAAGGCTGAGTGAAGCGCCCAGCGTGGGTAAGCCCGCTATTCTGTATGATGCAGAAAGCAAGGGCGCTATTAATTATTTAAATCTTGCGAAAGAGATCCTCCAGCGCAATAACATGACAAAGCTTTCTCAGCCACAAAACGTGCTTGAGCATACGTAGATTTGGAACCGGTTAGCAAAATAGAAATCATGAATACGCCCAATAAAAAAGACGCCTTAGGTAAAGGTATTCGTTCGCTGCTGCAAAATATAGATGCAGATCTTTCGGCTACTGCGAATAACCTCCAAAAGGAACCGCTTGATAAAATTAGCCATGTGAATGTGCGGGTTCCCCTGAGCCTGATAGATCCCAACCCGGAACAGCCCCGGAAAAATTTCGATAAAGAGGCCCTCGAGGAACTGGCAGCTTCTATCAGATTACATGATATTATTCAGCCGGTCACTGTTGCCAGGCTGAGCAACGGCAGGTACCGCATCATTGCCGGGGAGAGGCGCTATAAAGCAGCAAAAATGGCAGGCCTGGCGGATGTTCCTGTGTTTATCAGGGAAACAAAGGATTCCAAAACACTTGAGCTGGCCCTGCTCGAAAACCTGCAACGGGAAGATCTCAATGCAATTGAAATAGCCCTGAGCTATAAGCAGCTGATGGATGAGATGAACTATACGCAGGAAGAGCTTTCAGAGCGAATGGGAAAAGAAAGAAGCACCATTACCAATTATATCCGCCTTCTGAAATTGCCCCCTGATATACAGGCTGCCGTGCGCAATAACATTATCAGCATGGGACATGCAAGGGCGCTTATCAATGTAGATGCAATAGATAAGCAGCTGTATATTTTTAATGAAATAAAAAACAAAGAGCTTTCTGTAAGGCAAACCGAAGAGCTCGTACGGAAATTATATATACCCAGGGACGCTGTTAATAATTCCGTAAAAACCTTATTGCCGCCTTCTTTGAAAAAAATTGAAGATAATTTAGCATCCTATTTCAGTACCCGGGTAAAAATGATTCAAAACAAAAAGGGAAAGGGAAGCATCACATTAGAATATTATTCCCCGGAAGAATTGAATGCTATTCTGGAAAAGATGCATATTTCTACCGATTAGATATGCAACATCAGGTTCGGCTTTTTTTTATACTCTCTTTATCCTTCATCCTGCACGCCACAATTGTATATGCGCAGCAGAAAGAAGATACTTTAATTATAAAACCGAACCCGGCGGCCGACACTTCCCATAAGAATATCCATGCCGAAGACACCGTTGTAAAAAAGAAATATAATCCCAAACTCGCAGCCATCCGTTCCGCCATTATACCCGGCTGGGGACAGGCTTACAACAAAAAATACTGGAAAATTCCCATCGTATATGGCGCTTTGGGTACTACTGCGGGGATTTTCTTTTATAATCTTAAATGGTACAAGAGGCTCAGAAAGGCCGTAATCCTTCTTTCAGACACCATCACATCCAACGATAACCAGATTGACCCTTCTTTAGTGGGTTATTCAGTGGACGCCTTGCGTACGGGCAGAAATGAGTACCGGCAGGATATTGATTATTCAGTTTTATTCTTCCTTCTTTTCTGGGGGCTGAATGTGGTAGACGCCAACGTAGACGCCCATCTAAAATCTTTTGATGTAAGCCGGAGCATCAGTGTGAGAATTAAGGCCGGCCTTGACGATCATTATAACCGGCCCCAGATTTCATTGGTATTTTTCCTGAAGGATAATCACAAGCGGCTTTCATTGCCTTTGCCATAATGCCGGATGTTCACATAAAGAACCCATCCGCATTTATATCATTTATTTAATTCGTTTTACTTTGCGCAAAAAAACAACATGCAAATAGCGCTATTAGGATATGGTAAAATGGGCAGGGCCATTGAAGAGATTGCCTTGCAAAAGGGACATGAAGTGATCTTGAAGATAGACGATCAGAATCTGGACGAACTAACAGAAACGAATATACGAAAAGCAGACGTGGCTATTGAATTCACCACACCCGAAAGCGCCGTTAAAAATATTGTATTTTGCTTTGACGCCGGCGTACCGGTTGTATGCGGCACCACCGGATGGCTTTCGCAAATGAATATCATTGAGGAAAAATGCAAAGAAAAAAATGCCGCATTCTTATACGCCAGCAATTTCAGCATAGGCGTAAATATATTTTTCGAATTAAATAAAAAGCTCGCGGAGATGATGGCCCGCCTGCCAGACTATGATGTATCTATCGAAGAAATACACCATACTCAAAAAAAGGATGCGCCGAGCGGAACCGCTATAACACTCGCCGAACAAATTATCGGCTCATCAAAGCAAAAAAATAAATGGATCCTTGCCGGTGAGCAAAAATTACCGAAAGCCCATGAGCTCACGATCACCAGTAAACGAATTGATCCCGCAGCCGGAACCCACGCTGTAAAATATACTTCTGCTGTGGACGATATTGAAATTATTCATACAGCCCACAACCGCCGGGGATTTGCTGCCGGCGCAGTACTTGCCGCCGAATTTTTAGCAGGCAAAAAAGGAATTTACAGTATGAAAGAGGTGCTGGACTTTAAATAAAAAATGGCTCTTATCGAGCCATTATAAAATCAATCTAAAACTTTTTAGAAGATAAATACAAAGAAAATCAGAACCCAGGCAATAAGCCCAATCCATGCCCACTTAACTCTGTTCCTTTTATAATCATCGTTAATCAGATATGCTATTAACACACCTATAAGCGCCAAAAAAAATCCCAAAGCAAAACCTCCCAGATGAAATCCTGATGAATGATCGCCCTCATCCAGAAATTTTTCAAGTTTCTTATTATTAATCGTGCCATCGGCATTGATACTTTTCCTTAACTTCCTTTGTGCCATTTTAAAACCTATCCTGTCAAAAAAATTAAGATGTCTCCCGGAAAGTGTTTCGAAATCCCTGATGCTGATGGTTGACAGATCAGCAACCGAGATTGATTTAGTTGTTCCGCCGATGGGAATGAAGATTTCAGCAGCTTTTTTGTGAGCAGAAGTGACTACTGAAAACGCCGTTGAAGATGCAATAAAAGCAAATGCCAGGAGGGTGAATAACAGTTTTTTCATTTTGCAAAAGTTTTAGTGTAAGTAAAATTTGAAAAAAATCATAGAAGTTCAAAACTATTTGCAATAAATTTTTACATTTTTTTCATACTCTTCAACAGTCTTATTAAATATTCCGAAGCATTTCCTCAGTCATATTTGCAATATTAAATGCCGGTTTCCATTTCCAGTCGTTCCGGGCAACGCTGTCGTCTATGCTTTGCGGCCAGCTTTCTGCAATGGCCTGCCGGTAATCCGGTTTGTATTCAATGGTAAAATCCGGGATATGCTTTTTTATTTCAGCTCCGAGTTCTTTTGGTGAAAAACTCATCCCGGAAATATTATACGAAGTGCGAACTGAGATACTCCGGGCATCAGCCTCCATTAATTCGATAGTGGCCCTTATGGCATCCGGCATATACATCATCGGTAAGTAGGTGTCCTCCTTTAAAAAGCTGGTATATTTTTTATGCTCCAGGGCATCATAAAAAATTTCCACGGCATAGTCAGTAGTGCCGCCGCCAGGCTGGCTCTTATAACTGATCAATCCCGGATACCGCAGGCTCCTTACATCTAATCCATAGCGGTGATGGTAATAGTTACACCAAAATTCACCGGCATATTTACTGATGCCATACACCGTGGTGGGTTCTATGATCGTTTGCTGCGGACAATTTTTTTTAGGAGATGTGGGGCCGAAAACTGCTATGCTGCTCGGCCAATACACTTTTTGCAGATTCTCTTCCTTTGCTATTTCCAGCACATTCAGCAGGCTTTGCATGTTGAGGCTCCAGGCAAGATTAGGATTTTTCTCGCCCGTGGCAGACAAGATAGCGGCAAGCAGGTATACCTGGGTGATATTTTGCCGTATTACCTGCACATGAAGCATTTCTTTATTCATCACATCGAGGCTCACATAAGGCCCCGTACCTTTCAGCAGATCATTTTCTTCCCTCAAATCTGAAGCTATTACAGCACTGCCGCCATAGATTCGTCTAAGCTCAAGCGTTAGCTCGACACCAATTTGACCACAGGCTCCTATTACGAGAATTTTTTCTTTTACCATAAGATTCTTTGGGGCACAAAGTAAAAGTTAAAATATGGAAGCGCAAATAAATGCTTCGCCGGCCATGTTAAAAAATAGAAGCCAAAATTATTTGCAGGATAATTTCTATTTTTTAATTTTCGTTTCAGCAAAAAATAAAAAATGAGAAAATTGTTTTGCATCGCTCAATTCCTGACCGTACTTTTTTTATACCCGGCTGCAAAAACAAACGCTCAGCAGACAACGCCGGATACCGTGAAAACCGGCATCTATATTATAAGCGTACATGACATTGACTTTAAGGAAAAAGAATATACCACTACGTTCTGGCTTTGGCTGAAATACAAAAACAAAGACCTGGATTTTGCCACCAACCTCGAAATACCGATGGCCAAGAGCTTTACAAGATCATTCCTGACCGTTGACAGTTCCGATAACAAAATCTATATGCTGATGAAACTGCAGTGTATAATGAAAGATTCATGGCGGATTGGCAACTTTCCTTTTGACAAGCAGGCATTAAGGCTGTCTATTGAAAATTCACAATTCGACCGGCACTCCTGCGTTTTTGTGCCCGATACTTTAGGGGAGCATTTTGATCCACGCTTTACTTTAAATGGATGGCACATTGACAGTTGCCTTTTGTCATCCGGAATAAAGCCTTACGAAACGGCCTTTGGAGATGAAACTATACCCAAACCGCATACTGAATACAGCTCTTTTAAGGTGAAATTGGTTATTACCAGGAGCGCAACTGGTATATTCTGGAAGATGTTTACCGGCATGTATATAGCATTTTTAATTGCTTATATATGTTTCTATATTCACCCGGATGGCATTGATTCAAGATTTGGCCTGAGCGTAGGCTCGCTGTTTGCTGTCATTGGTAATAAGTACATCATTGATTCTGCCCTGCCGGAATCTACGTCGTTCACCCTCGTTGACACACTTCACGGAGTTACTTTATTTTTCATCTTTCTGATTATTACAGCAACGGCCTACTCACTCAAACTTGTAAAAACAAAAGATATAAAAACCGCCACCAGATTTGATATGATTGCTGCCCAGGTAATCCTGGTATTATATGTTGGATTGAATATTTATTTTATTTCAAATGCGCAGCAATAGCTTATTTCTTTACCTGGAAGGAAAATATTTTTTTACCACATAATCCATTTTTTGTCAGCCCCTGTACCACCTTATAAGTGCCCGGCAGATCGGATGAATAAAAACTTATGGTTTGTTTTTTACCGGGAGCAAGGTTAATATCAGGCTGCCAGAAAAGTACATTCCTGAAACCGGGCAGATGGCTGGAAATCTCTTCTTCATTTTCATAAGAAGGAGAATAAAATTCCCTTTGCACCTGCATGCCATCATAGTCAATTATGGTGGCATCATTCAGTTCATAACCCGCCATGTCGTTATTGTAAGAGGTCCGGTTTAAAATCCCCTCAAATACGGCATTTCCTAAAAAATATTTCCTGTTAACCACCTCCAGCCTGTACAGCTTTAAAGGATCCACCTTCATAAATTTGCCTACGTCAAAAACCGGAACGCCATCCAAGCTGATACAATCACCCGCCTGAGCCGCACCACCTGTGATTGCATTTGAATATTGAGCTTGCCATCCCCGTTTACCATAATCTCCAGCCTGGTATCTTTCATGCCAATACTTTGAATGGATAAAGTGTGCCTGCCTTTGGGCAATTCAATAGTATAATAACCGTATTGATCCGTGCTGGTGCCTGTATTTGAATTTTCGACGTGTACCGAGGTGCCGGGCAAGGGCTCGCCGGTTTTATCATCCAGGATGTACCCCGTAACAATGTAGCCGGGCTTATTATTTTGCGCATTGGATTCGCCTATTATATAAACCTTGCTTTGTGTGGTGGCCGTCTGCACGCCGGTACTTTTGTTCTGTCCCACCCAGGCCATTGTATCTTCAGAATTGTACTCATACTCCCTGCTTTTTTGAGGATAAAATCCTTCCGGAAGCCGGGTATGAACCACAACGCCTTTACTGATAAAAACAATGCTATCCGCTATTGCAAAGCCAATTCCTTTCTGTGTAAATGCCGTTTTTAAAACGTCGGGCAACAATTTCTTTTGTACTCTCAAATCAACTGTTATTGAATCCAAATCATGCGGGTCATAGTAAAATGTGAAGCCCGTTTGCCGTTCAAGCTTCGAAATAAAATCTTCTGCATTCATATCGGCAAATACTCCGGAAACCACCGGTATTTGTGTGTTTTGCGCCCTGGCATTTGAAATACTGATACAAAAGCAAACAAAAATTATGGTTCGCAACAGCCGTTTCAACCCCGCTGTATTTGAATGATATCATTTACTTTTTTGCATCTGTGCTGTTGTAAAAGCTCACTATTTTGGTAAAAGCATTTTCTTCATCCTTTCTTATTTTTATTTTATTCGATCTTATGAACCGCTGTATCTCCTTCTTTTTATCAGTTAACAGGTTCAGCAAAGTTTTTTGTTTCTTATACGGAAGTATTTATCGTCTTTTACAATAAAATAATAATCCTTTTCGATTACATTTCTGTAATCTATTTACCCGGAAGAGGAAGGATCATCCTTGAATGTTTTTGAAAATGATTTATACAGGTTTACCGCTCCGGCCGACAGCAGTGCATAAAACCCGTCACGAATATGCCCGCTATTCGGAAATCCGGGGTGCAGGTGAATGAAAGTATAATTCATCAGCCTGAACCATCCTATCTTCTGGCGATTAAGCTCTATATAATACAGGGTCGAGGGATCATATATCAGCAGCACTCCCGTGGCAATATCCAGGAGCAACGGAACATGATATACCATGCTATCGTATAAAACGGTGCCTTCACTAAAGCTTTTTGTTACAAAAAAGGGGATCCTTCCGAGATCCTGAAAGGATAATATTGATTGTATGCATACTCACTGCCATTGTAGAGCCCGTTTTCAGGCGATAAATAATTGTGGTAAAGGTTTATTGCATCTTGAACAGCCGGATTATTGTCAGATGAATCGGGTTGATATTGCTGTGCAATGCAGCGATAACTCATAAGCAAAGCAAGGCAATCTGACAAAATCTTGTAAGCATAGTAAGTCAGTTAATCTGCCGTGCTGTTTCAAATATTCTCCAAATATAACCGATTATTGCACGAACGGCGAAAGTTGTCAGTATTTGTTGATTGAATTTTACAGATGTATAGAGAAAGCTTTGAAGAAAAATATTTTCCTTATTTCCGGTAAACATTTAATTTGTGCAGTGTTTAACAGACACGCATTCACCCATCCCTCCTGCGTGTTTAATCCAGACTGAATTTTTAAGTATGTTGAAAATGATAAAGGGCTTTTTAATGCTCATCCCTGCTTTTGCGGGCGCGGGTGTTTATGGCCAGACTCATAAAATCGACAGCCTTAAAAAGCAGTTTTATTATGCAACCGCTCCTGCTGCAAAACTGACTGCGCTCGCTGACCTGTGCAGCCAGAAATATTCATTACCACCTGATTCATTGTATAAATATGCCGGCATTTTAAAAAATATCGCCGCCGGACAGCCGGATAGGCACTATGCCATCCTGGGCGACTATTACATCAGTTACAGCATGCTGATAAATGGCAGGGAAGATAAAAGTATTGAAATAACCGACCGGTATATCAGCCAGCTTAAAAACGACAACAGCGAATACGATAATTACATGCTCTTTCTGCAACTGAAAGGACTTTACGACTACAGGACCAATAAAAAAAATGAAACCATAAATGTTTATTATGATCTTTTGAAAGAGGCGCAGCAACATAATGATACAATGTCTGCGCTGCTGGCAAAAAGAGGGATTTCATTATCCTACATCATCAATGGTCAAAACCAGGAAGGCTTAAATATCATTCATGACGCCATCGCATCTATACCCGATACCACTTCCGCTCAATACAAAGAAGTGTATGGATTGATCATTGCCAATGCCAGTATCAGCTTTTTGCATTTGCACCAGGCTACGCGGTTACCGCTGTATGCCGACTCATGCGAATACTACGGAAACCTGGCAACCGGTATAGGAAAGGAAACTGAAAATCTTTTTCTGCAATGCCAGGGGCTGGTGGTTACCGGTTTAATCCTGAGCTATAAAAAGCAGTTTTCTGATGCAGAGGCAAAACTGCAGCAGGGCCTCGAAGTGAGAAAAATGATCGGCGACACCCTGTACATTATTTCCGATATGAGCGTGCTTTCTTCTTTTTATGCAAACAATAATCAGCCGGAAAAAGGAATTGCCATCGCAAAAAAGGCCATTGATCTCATTTCCGGTAAAACCGTTTCCTCTGCGTTTCTGTTATTGCTATACACAGCACTGGCAGAAAATTATAAGGTAGCGGGCAATTACAAGGAATATGCTGAAACCTTGCAACAGCTAATGAGTGTAAAGGATTCCCTCAATAAAAAAAGCGCTGCGGAAGACCTTGCCAACCTTCAGATAAAATATGATGAACAAAAAAAGGAAAACACGATTGCGCAGCAAAAGCTAAAAATCATTCAAAGCAAAAACCTATTGTTTGCCGCATTATCGTTACTCGCATTTGGTATGGTTCTCGGTTATGTTTTTTTTACCGGGTATAAAAAAAGACAGAAATTAAAACAGCAAATCTTACTGGAAGAAGAAAACCGGCAGAAAGAAATAGCCGTAAGAGATGCCGGAGAAAAAGAAAGAAAAAGGATTGCGGCCGACCTGCACGATAACATGGGCGCGTATGCTACGGCTATTATTGCCAATGTGGATGACCTTATTGTGAACAAAAAAAATCCTGCAGAAAAATCTTACCTGAGCCTTAAGGCCAATGCTCTTGAAATTATGAGCAACCTTCGCGATACTATCTGGGCGTCCAGCAAAGACCAGATTTCCCTCACCGGTGTGTGCGACCGATTTAAAGACTATATCCGCAAAATACTGATGGCTTACCCGTCTGTAAATGTAGAGATCAGCGAGGCCATACAGGCAGACGTCACATTTTCTGCAGTGCATGCATTGAACCTGTTCCGCATTTTGCAGGAAGCCTGCACCAACGCGCTAAAGTATAGCAAAGCCAGTCTCATCTTAGTTTGTTTTGAAAGTGATGAATATATTCATCTTGCTGTGAAAGATAATGGCTCCGGCATTTCCGACATGAATTACTTCAATAAGGGAAATGGGATAAGAAACATGCAGGCCCGCGCGGCAGAATGCGGATTTCAAATTTCAATATCACCCAACTTTCCTTCTGGCACGGTCATTAGCCTGACCAACAGGCCCGCCGCTTAATTGTGAAAACTAACAAAGCAGTAACGCAAATTATTGGAATACTTTAATAATTTCGATACCACAAACTGATGAAAAGGCAATATGCTGCTAAATATCCGCCCATATCTTTTATTTATCTGCTGCTGCTTTTCATACAAAACTTTTTCACAAACAGCCGGAATAGACAGCCTGAAGCGGCAAATAAATTTTGCGAAAGATGATAAGGAAAGGCTGAATGATATTCTGGCTTTATGCCAAAAAAGGCATTCCCTTTCAACCGATACCTTGTATAAATATGCCTCCCTGGCGAAGGGATTAAGCGTTCGGTTGCGCATCAATCATGATATCATTCTCTCAGATTATTATTATACCAATTACCTGATAAAAAAGGGAAGCATTGATTCTGCCATTGCCATTTGTGATAAATATATTTCCGGGTTAAAAAACAATAAAGACGAGACAAAGCAGTATTTGAATTTTGTGGCAACCAGGGCGGCTCTGATGATTAAAAAAGATCAATATAAAGAGGCCTTTGCAGAATATTACAGATTACTAAATGAATCGGAGGAGGCGCACGATAGCCTTAATAAACTACTCGGGTATACCGGGCTGGGCTGGGTAAATATGGAAATGGACAACAATCGTACAGCCGTGGACTACCTCAAAATGGCATTGAATGATTCCGCTGCCAAAAATCCGGCATATGGCGAGTACATCAGCTTTATCTATTCCGACATTGCTGCAGCATACAATTCGCTTCACATCTATGATTCAGCAGAATATTTTATCAACAAAGCCATTCCATTGGCAAACAAATTTGAAAATCTTACTTCGCTGGCAAACTGTCTTGCCATAAAAGCAGACATCATGAGCGCCACGGGCCGGAACAAAGAAGCAGAAAACGCGCTGGTGCAGGTAGTTGAGATCCGGAAGAAGATCGGAGATCCCTTTTTTATTGTAAGCGATATGAGCCAGCTTGCCGTTTATTACGAACATAATAACCAGCCGCAAAAAGGAATAGCGGTATCGCTGGAAGGAATTGATCTGGCAAAAAAAAATAACCTTTCGTCGAAGCTGATCTTATTGTATGACGGGCTTGCCCGGAATTATTATGTTGCCGGTGACTTTAAAAATTATGGAGCAACCCTTCAAACAATCATAGCACTAAAAGACTCTTTATACAAAAAAAATTCCGCGGAAGCGCTTGCCGAAATCGAAGGAAAATACGAGATGCAGAAAAAGGAAAACATCATAATGAGCCAGCATTTCGACCTGGTAAAGAAAAATTTCTGGATAGCCACTTCCTTGCTCCTTGCTGCATTGGTTACCTTGGCTTCTGTTATCCTCTTCCGTATTTACAGAAGAAAACAAAGGCTGAGGCTGGCATTTATGATGGAAGAAGAAAAACGGCTGGCTGCGGAAGCTGTCACACTGGCTGAAGAAAAAGAACGTAAACGCATAGCGGCCGATCTCCACGACAATATGGGGGCCTACGCTACGGCCATTATCGCGAATGTAGAAGATGTGATCAATAATAAGAAACCGGATGCTGAAAATATTTACGGCAATTTAAAAATTAACGCAGTTGAGCTAATGAGCAACCTGCGGGATACCATCTGGGCGTCCAATACTGAAAAGATTTTACTGACAGGTATTGCTGACCGTTTTAAAAATTATTTAAAAAAGATAATGCCGGCTTATTCCAGTTTTTCTGTTGAAACCTCCGAATCAATTAAAAATGACATTTCTTTTTCGCCGGTGCAGGCACTGAATATTTTCAGAATTTTGCAGGAGGCTACTACCAATGCGTTAAAACACAGCAATGGCAGTAAAATTGATATCTGCTTCGGGAGCGACCATGAGGGGCTACGGCTGACCATAAGGGATAACGGGACAGGAATTAAGGACAATAATTATCTCAACAACGGCAACGGAATTAAAAATATGAAGGCGCGTGCGACCGAATCTAACCTGTCCCTTTCTATTGAAAAAAATACCCCTTCCGGAACCATTTTGACAATTTTTTCCGCTGAAATACTACATACTTAGTATTGCTTTAGGAATTTTTATTTTTTCTATTTGTAAAAAATTAGTGTATGCCGACGTCTATAGCCTTTGTCGATGATAAAGCCATTAACAGGAGTACTTTTTTGCAAAAAGTAAACTCCTTCGATGACCTAAGTGTGACTTTCACCGCGGTGAATGGCCACGATTGTATTGAGCAGTTGAAGGGATTACCCCTGAGCAAACAACCCGAAATTATCTTTGTGGACCTCGAAATGCCGGAATTAAACGGCATTCAGACTATTCAAATAGCCAAGCCATTATACCCACATATACACTTTATAGTGCTCACCGTATTTGACGACGATGAGAAGATATTTGAAGCTATACAGGCAGGAGCCAGTGGTTATCTGCTCAAAGACGACAGCGCCATAGAGATACACAATGCCATTACCAATTGCAAGGAATATGGCGGTGCTCCTATGAGCCCGGCTATTGCCCGTAAGGCTTTCGATCTGCTGAGCAAGGTCACTTACCCTGCCTCCACTCAAAGCAATGAAAAAAATAACCCGTTAACCTCGCTGCTCTCCGATAGAGAAAAGGAGATTCTAAAATACACCATACACGGTTTTGATGCAAAACGAACCGCTGAAACGCTGGGTATCAGTACGCTCACAGTCCGAAAGCATATATCTAACGTATATGAAAAATTACAGGTAAATTCAAAGGCCCAGGTAATGACACTGGCTCATCAATATAAATGGTTCGAATAAGACCGGAATGCCAAATTTTACATAAAAAGTCAAGGGTAAATTGAGATCGGAACCGACGTAGTTTTATTGCCGGTCCTTGTTTTAATGGGTGGGAGTAGTCATCATTTTTTTTATATGCCACTCCCCGGGCGCTATCCACCACCATACGGCGGCATACTCCCCGCTTACGCTCATGGTATCCTTGCCGCTTATTAAAACCATTTGATGATAAACTCCTCTCTGTAGTGCTGTATCTCCGGCTACTTTTATATAAGTGGTCATAGAATGCTGGTACAATACTTTTATATCTTTAAACCCGGACAGGAACGCCCTGATGGAATCGCGCCCGTGCGCCATGGTTCCCAGGTCTCCATCGGGAGTGTATAGCAAGGCGATAGAATCGGCATCCATCTTTTTTATAAGACGATCATACTGTTTCATTGCAAGTTCCACCCCACGCTCACTATGTTTGTTATTGCAATCCATTAAGGCCGCGCAAACAATGCAAAGCAGGATATTTTTCAAATTATTCACTTATCGAAATTTTAGAATTACCGGGCAACCGCCACTCCAACGAAAGAATCTGCAGTGCCGTAATACAGGAACCATTTCCCTTTGAAAAAAACAAGCCCCTCCGCAAAAGTTGTACCTGCCTGGTATTGACCTGTCAGTTCATGCGGCAGAGAGGGCTTTAAAAAACTTGTGTCAGGGCGTCCGATCACCTTTCCGGGATCCTTTCTGTCAAAAATAATTTCACCTGTTGAATAGGTTCCTTTGGGTAAGGATGGATCGGCATTCTCATTCACAGCGTTTTTACCATTGTACAATAATACAATGCCTTTGGGCGTAGCAATAGCCGGTGGCCCGCACTCGGTCAATTCACTATCAAATTTTTTAGCCCTGGGAACCACAAACGGTTTTGGCCCGCCTTTTTCATCCAGCAACGGATACCAGTCATACAGGTTATACGACCATGCCAGGTTGATAAACTTTTCGCCCCAATACATCCAGTATTTACCATTAATTTTTTCAGCTATTATTTTTCGGTTGTGCATTGCCGTTATGATTGAACCTGATTTGCTCCATATATTTAAAAATTTTCCATGGTACGCTGCAGCGAATGCCGGCCCCTTCTTTTGCCAATGAATTAAATCTTT
>CAZVKO010000063.1:0-3282 GCA_964627765.1 uncultured Ginsengibacter sp.
CAACTCCGGCGCCGATCGCGCGCTCATGGTGGCGCGCGCCGCAAAGGACGGATCGGCCGTGCGCACGCCGGATGTCGATGCGCTGGTCGAGCGCATCCGCGCCGACGCGGTCGGCCTCCTCGTCGTCGATCCCTTCGCCGAAGTCCATGGCGTCGAGGAGAACGACAACGCGCGCGTCCGCGAGGTTGCGGCGCTCTTCCGCGAGGTGGCGCGGCGCGGCGATTGCGCCGTCCTTTTGATCCACCACACCTCGAAGCCGGCCGCCGCGTCCTCGGATGCCTTTGCCGGCAACCAGAACGCTGCTCGCGGTGCCTCATCGCTCACCGGCGTTGCCCGCGTGGTGCAGACGCTCTTCGCCATGTCCGAGCGTGATGCCGACAAGCTCGGCGTTGTCGATCATGAACGGCGTCTCTGGGTTCGCCTCGACGACGCCAAGGCAAATCTGTCGCTGATCGACGGAGAGGCCCTTTGGTTCAAGCGCGTCGGCGGGTCATTCCGAATGACGACGAGGTTGGCGTGCTTGTGGCCGGCCATCCCGGACCGCCCGAGAGCACGGAAACCGACGAGGAGACGGAAACCGCCGTCACCGCCGAGATCGATCGCGCCTGGCATGTCGGCGAACCCTATGGCGCGCGCCCGCAATGCGGCGATCGCTTCTACGGCCGCTCCCTCGCACGCCGGCTCGGGCGGCCGGCTCGCGCCGTCAACAATGCCGTCGAACGCCTGATGATCCGCGGTGCCATCGAGGACGCGATCTTCAACACCCGAAACAAGGCCAAAGGGCTTCGTCTCGTCCCCTTCGACGAGAGGCCGAACGCCAGGAAGGAGGCGTCGGATGACCGGTAAGATTTCGTGCCTCGACACGTCGCGGAAGTCGCGGAGGTCGTCGCCTAAACCCCTGATCTCATTGAGGTGCGGAAGCCGCGCGGAAGTGCGGAAGTCAGTTGGGAAGCCATTGATTTCGCTTGCATCGTCCGCGGCGGCGGAACTCCCCCTAATACCCCCTACCGCGCCATGCGCGCGCCTCAGGGCCGCGCGCATGCGCGTTCAGGTCTTCGTCCGATGAGCGCCGATCGTTTCGCGCAGGCGGCGGTCAATCGGCTCGACGAGATCGCCCACGCCATGGAGCGCAAGTGGGGGATTGATCGCCTTCCGAAGCTTGTCGATCCGGCGGTCGCCGCGCGCTTCGCCGCGCAGGCCGAAAAGCTCAACACCGCGCTCCGCTCGGAGCGCCCCGACGCGATCAGCACGCAGGCCGCCGCCATGGAGCGCGCATGGAAGGCGCTCGACGCCGCGGCAACTGCTGCGAGACATGAGCCGCTTGCGCCGATCATCTGGGAAACCGTCATCCCCTCGACCGGCGAGATCATCGGCATCGTGCGAACGGCCGACGAGGCGTCCGCTGTCGCGCGGGAACGGAACGGCTCGGTCTACACGCTCGCCGAAGTCGCCGTCGCCATCGACGCCTTCGGCGATCAGGTCCGCGCGGTGAAGGCGCAATTCCCCGGTGCAAGCGTCACCGCCGTCCGCCCGTCCTCGCTGCCGATCGGTTCTCGCGAGACAAAAGCACCCAGCGTCGCGCCAGGCCGCGGCCGAAAGCGCCGATCACCGAGCGTGACCGGCTTCTTCGCGCCGCTTCCCGAAACCGCTTCGTCAAAGCCGCCGATCGATTGGGAGCGCGGCGACGAAATCCCGTTCTGAACAATCCGGAGGATGTCCATGCTCGCAACCGCTCTCGCCGAATCCACCCTGCCGCCCGCAAGCCGCGTCGCCATGCTGCCGCCGCGCGCGATCCTCGCACTCGACCTCGGGTCGCGCTGCGGCTGGGCCGTCCTTCCACGATCCGGACGGATTGCGTCCGGTGTTAGCGAGTTCAAGCCCGGCCGCTTCGAAGGAGCCGGGATGGCATTCCTTCGCTTCGAGCGTTTCCTCGGCGATGCCACCGAGGCGTCCGGCCCGTTCGGAGCTGTCGTCTTCGAGGAGGTCCGCGCTCACGCCGGCACGCTTGCGGCGCAGGTCTACGGCGGCTTCCTTGCCCATCTCACCGCTTGGTGCGAACGGCACGCGATCCCTTATCTCGGCGTGCCAGTTGCGACCATCAAGCGCCACATCACCGGCAAGGGAAATGCCTCGAAGGACGAGGTGATCAAGGCTGTCCGCGCTCGCGGCCATGCGCCCTCCGACGACAACGAGGCCGACGCCCTGGCGATTCTTGACTGGGCGATCGCCAATCACATCGGAGGCAACCCATGAACGCCTCCGCGTTCCTCCGCCATGCCGACGCGATCGTGCGCGATCGACGCGACAGCTACGGCGAGCCCGCGGATTTCTTCGACGCCGTGGCACGGCGCTGGTCGCTCGCGCTTGGCGTGCCGATCACGCCACGCCGCGTTGTGCTCTGTCTGATCGAGCTGAAGCTGCAACGCCTCGTCCGCGACCCACGGCATGCAGACAGCATCGCAGATCTCGCCGGCTACGCCGCCATCTTCTCGGAGCTTGAACGATGACACCCACCGAAGTGGAAAACCGATTCGAAGAGGCCGCGGCCACACTGCGCCGGCTCCCAGGCATCCGTGTGCCAGGCTATTTCAGCACATGGCCACCGATTGTTCGAAGCATTCATGAAGCCTTCGGATGGGAACCGGCGCGCTTCGCCCGCATTCCGCCGACCGCTGCGGCGATCTCGCAGATGGAAGAGACCTTCACGTGGCTCACATGGCTTGAGCCCGACGACGCACGGATCGTATGGCTGCGGGCGGAGGGAGTGCGCTGGAAGCCGATCTGCTGGCGGATCGGGATATCACGGGCAACCGCGTGGCGACGCTGGGCGGCTGCGCTGATCGTCATCTCGAACAGGCTCTCCGCGCCGCCGAAGCACGCGAAAGACAAGAGCAATCCGAAGAGCATTGCCGCAACGAGCCGCAAAGCACGTCGCGACGACGCTGCTTGAACGTGTTCGATACCGCACAAGACGTTGAACTTTGGGCGCGACACTTGAAACCGAATTCGGCATCATTGCTGGCATGATCGCGGGACGCGCGCCCGCCCCATCCCCGCCGGCCATAGGTTCTTTTCGCCGCCGAGCGTATGCGGGCGGCAAAGGCGCGATCGAATTCTAGCGGCAGAAGGCAAATCCGGTTGCGCACCTTGGGTGCGCACCTTCGGGTGCGCGGGTGCGCATCGCCGCGCCGAAGCTTGGAGACATCGCTTGCAGATCGAGACCCGGCCGGTCGAGCGGCTGATCCCTTACGTTCGCAACGCGCGGACGCATTCGGGGGATCA
>CAZVKO010000064.1:0-48480 GCA_964627765.1 uncultured Ginsengibacter sp.
AAGCCCCGCCAGCTGAGTAATGCTACTGTAGAAGGAGAAATAACCATAGCAGACAGCCTGTGGGTGATATTGCATACGCAATTCAGCTTTCCAAAATATCATTTACCGGAATATGATTTTTTTGAGGTAAGCCAGGATTACAGTTTTGTAAATGGTACGGCATGGATGATCACGAGGCAACAGTTCACTTATTACTCAAAAGCCGGCAAAAAAAAGGTATCGGGCAATACGACGGTAACTTACAAAGACTTTCAGCTGCAAAAGCCTTTTCCTAAAAAATATTTCGGACCGGAAGTGAGCGCTACTGCGCAATCGGCTTACGAACGGGACAGCACGTTCTGGCAAACGGTACGCACCGCACCGCTTACAGACAAAGAGGTTCAGTATATACATTATAAAGACAGCGTGTACACGGCAACTCATGCCAAAGCGTATCTTGATTCCATGGATAAGGTAATAAATAAAATTACCTGGAAGAAAGCATTATTTGCAGGACAGGTATTCAATGATCATGATAAGGAAAGGAGCTGGTTCATACCTCCTTTGCCGGCACTTTATCAGCCCTTTCAGTTTGGCGGATCGAGAATCTCCCTGTCGTTTAATTATTTTAAAACTTATAAGTCCAAAAAGAATATTGTTCTTTCCAATAATCTCAGCTATGGCATCCGCAATCAGGATGTGAACGGATATATTCGGCTGAACCGGCTGTATGATCCTTTTCATCGCAGTTATTTTAATATCAGCCTTGAAAGAAATTTCGAATACATCTTCCAGGGAGATGCGTGGATCAATATGCTCAAGCGAAGTAATATCTATTTAAATAATGGGGTGAGTGCCGGGCATAACTTTGAAGTAGTCAACGGGCTTGTATTATTTACGGATGTTAACATGGCCTTTCGCCGCTCTGTAAGTGATTATAAGACCAATCCCGAGGTGGACAGCCTTTTCGGAAACCTGCTTACCAATAACCGGGCCGTATACTTCGCATCTTACAACGCATTTTACGGGCAGGTTCGTCTTCAATATACTCCGCGCCAGCGTTACATTCGTGAGCCAAGGGAAAAAGTTATATTAGGTTCAGAATGGCCTACATTTTATGCGCTGTGGCGCAAGGGAATACCCGGCGTATTTCAAAGCCAGGTAGATTTTGATTATTTGGAGTTTGGCGTGCAGCAGGATATAAAGATGGGATTGGTGGGAGTGTCTCATTATACTTTCAAAACCGGCACTTTCTTATCAAGCCGCGATCTTCGTTTGGTAGATTATAAGTTTGAAAGGCAGGGCGATCCGGTTTTGTTTTTAAATCCAAACGAAGCATTCCAGGCATTAGACTCTTCATTCCCGGTATTTCATCGTTTTTATGAGCTGCATTATTTGCATGAATTCAACGGGGCATTGATTAATAAGATCCCGTTCATGAAGAATTTGCCCTTGCGGGAGGTAGCAGGAGGAGGATTTTTAATTGCACCGGAAAGAAACCTGCGCTATGCAGAAGCATTTGCCGGAATAGAAAGGGTCATAAAATGGCCGTTTAACCCACTAACCAAATTCAAACTGGGAGTATATATAGTAGGCTCTGCAGCCAATCAATTCAAAAACCCTGTACAATTTAAAATAGGCATTACCTCATGGGATAGGGTTCACAATAAGTGGTTTTAATTAGCAGTCGCTCCATCCGGTCAATTTTGAAATACTGCTCAGCGTAAGACCGGCATCCACCCATGCAGGCAAGTATATAATAAGTAGCTTTCGGAATTTTACCCTGTCTATCGTAAATACTACATCCCGCAAGAAGGCAACGCCTGAAATGAGTTTTTAAGCTGAAAAATAACGTTCTATACTTCAATTCAAAGAAATCTCTTACTGGTCATCGAAGAAAAAAGCCTGTTTATCGAATGTTCATCGAAAAGGGAGACCGTAAATTTACCGTACCGGAAATTCCGAGTAAGTTTGCGCAGGAATTACACAAAACACGACCTTACTGGTGCATTAAAACCCCCTAACTTCTATCGCACCGGTTTTTTAAACTAAATATAAATACTTAATCCTTTTTCTACAGAGGCCAATTAAAACAAACCCTATTATGAAGACAAGTTTACTTAATAACAAAAAAGATGCTGGAAAAACGGTTGTAATTCGTCTTTTTTCTCTTTTATTTATTTCTTTCATGATACTTTCTTTATCAGCAAGCGCAGGTATTACTGTAACTGTCACAAAGAAAAGTTATAATGGGTCAGATATCAGTTGTTCAGCTTCTGCTGATGCCCAGCTTACCATCACTGCTACCGGCGGTACCGCTCCTTACCAGTATTCAATAGATAATGGAAGCACTTACCAGTCGGGCAATGTGTTCAGCAACCTGGCAGGGGGTAAAAACTATGTTGTGGTGGTAAAGGATAAAAAAGGTAATACTTCGAGCGCACAGTGGATCTGGGTAAACCAGGCTCCTAATCCTGTTACCATTTCTACCATCAACAAAAAATATTATTATAACGGTAATAACGATGTCAGTTGTTCTTCTGCTTCAGACGGCCAGGTAACTATTTCAGCATGGGGTGGCACCGGCACGCTGCAGTATTCAATGGATGGCGGAGCTACTTTTCAAACTTCAAATGTATTCACCGGCCTCGCAGCAGGTACTTACCAAATTGTGGTGAAAGATGCCAATGGCTGTATCGCAACATCTTCAGTAACCCTGGTAGCTCCTTCACCGGTGAGCGGTACTGTGGTAGCGCAGACAGGCGCTCTCTGCAGCAGCTTGAATACAGGTACATTAACTGTTTCGGGTACAGGGGGTGTGGGTCTTTATTATTACAGCCTCGATGGCGGCTCATACCAATGGTCAGGCGCTTTTACCAGCCTCGCTGCAGGTTCGCATACCGTAATGATAAAAGATCATAACGGTTGTACGGGTTCTGTTTCGGTAAATATTGTTTCCACGCTGACTGCTGTTTTGAGTGGCGGTGCTTCAATTTTAGCAGGTAATGCAGCTACACTCACTGTAACCATTGTTGGTTCCGCAGGAAGCACTTACACTGTAGTTTACCAGGACAATAATGGCCACCAGTATACTGCTAAAAATTTGGTTACCGGCATTAATACCATCAATACGGGTAACCTCTCTTCTTCTGTAACTTACTCACTGGTATCTGTTACCAGCAACAGCGGTTGTACAGGAACGGTAAGTGGTTCAGCAATTATCACGGTGCTCGCCAATTGCCAATGGTTGGGCTTAACAAGCAACTGGAATGATGTTACCAACTGGTTAGGCAGCTTATTACCTGCATCCACCAATGATGTGGTAATCCCTGTTACTGCTAATAACCCCGTGATATCACTGGTGGATGTTACCGTCAGGAATATTACTTTATCGCATGAGGTTACCTTAACAATCTCGGGTAAAAAATTATCTATCAGCGGAACGGTAAGTGCTGATACGGCTGCGTTCATTGCTGATAACGGTACGGTTGAATTTAATGGTTCAGCATCACAAACGATAGCAAACCATATGTTCAAAAATAATGCGCTGCATGACCTGGTGGTAAGCAACTCAAGCGCAACAGGCCTTGTATTAGGCGGCCCTCTTGATATTTACGGGTCGTTGAATTTCACCGGCACCGGCAAAAGGTTCATAACAAATGATACGCTCACTTTGAAATCGACCGCTGCTGAAACTGCTATGGTAGGAAATATTACCGGTGATTCAATTGTGGGTAAAGTGACAGTTGAACGTTATATCCCGGGCGTAAAGAAAGGATGGAGATTCCTTGCTATCCCCACGGTACCCGGCCAGACAATACATGATGCATGGCAGGAAGGTCAGCCGGCCAATACAACCTCCATTTCAGGATATGGCATACAGATCCAGGGTAACTATTCTGACTGGGCTGCGAGAGGTTTTGATGCTTACTCAGGTTCTCCGGTTATAAAAACTTATAATCCCGCGAATAATTCATGGGTGAGTGTCAGCTCTCTTCTTGCACCGTTTTCAAATACAGCAGGAGGTTATATGGTGTTTATCAGGGGCGACCGGTCCGCTAATACCGCTGCTTCACCCGTAACTCCTACTGTTTTGCGCACCAAAGGTCAGTTAAACCAGGGCGACCAGTCAACAATTGCTGTGACAGCGAAGCAATTCATCCCGGTAAACAATCCTTATGCCGCACCGCTTGACCCCCGCAACATCGCTCAGTCAGGTAATCTTTTCTTCTATATCTGGGATCCGAATCTTAGTGGTGCCAATGGTTATGGCGGATATCAAACGCTGGTAAAAAATGCCGCCGGTAATTACATCGCCGTACCGGGAGGTGGCAGCTATTCAGCTACCGGTAATAATCTTATACAAAGCGGCTCTGCCTTTTTCGCTTATAATAATAATGGCGGAAGCTTAACGATAAAAGAAAGCGCAAAAGCAAGTACCAATTCTAATATTGCAGCTTTTGGCTCGGTATCCATACAGAATGAAGCTCCGGAACTCGATGTGCATCTCTATGCATTGGATGCTTCAGGAAATGCCTCTATGGCAGATGGTGTGATGCAGCAGTTTGATACCAGCTACAGTAATGCTGTTGATGCATATGATGCTGTAAAGTCTGCCAACTCATCTGAAAATTTATCTATCCTGACGCAGGGCCAGTCGCTGATAATCGAGAGGAAGCATGCTATGACTTCTGATGATACCACTTTCTTAAAGCTTACCGGTGTCAGATACATTAATTACAGGTTTACGATTGATGCTGCTAACTTAAATGCCAATGGTATGCAGGGCTATCTCGTGGATAATTACACAAAAACCAGCACCCCGTTAAACATGAATGGCAGCACAGATTATAATTTCTCGGTAATTGCAAATGCTTCTTCCTATGCCGCCAATCGTTTCATGGTCGTTTTTGAACCCAACTTTGCCTTGCCGGTAACTATTACGTCTGTTACTGCACGCAAAACAGATAGCAAAGTGGCTGTAGAATGGAAGGTAGAAAACCAGAGCAACATGAAGGAATATGAAATTGAAAGATCGGCAGATGGAAATAATTTTGCAAAGATCGGCAGCGTGGACGCCAATAACAATACTGCCTCATCTTACTCATTTACAGATGCGGCTCCTGCAACCGGTTATAACTACTACCGTATTGCCAGCGTAGATATAGATGGTAAAGTAACTTATACTGCAATAGTGAAAGTGCAGATTGGTGGAACCATTACGGGCGGTGTTTCTATATTCCCCAACCCTATTGTAAATGCAACTATCAACCTGCAGTTAACCAACGAGGCACAGGGAACCTATTCTGTAAAAGTTTTAAATCAAATTGGCCAGCCGGTATTATTCACGCAGATCAATCATGCCGGAGGAACGGCTTCCAATGCAATTCAACTGGGGCAAAATATACCGCATGGGGTGTACCATGTAGAAGTAGTAAGCCCTTCAAATGAGGTGAATGTTATAAAAATATTGTACTGATAACTTCTTGCTTACCTCTTATTAAACCTGAAAGACCGTCTTGTTTTGACGGTCTTTTTAATTATAAGTTCTTGCCGGTTCAGGGTGAGTCAATAATTATTTATTTCACCGCCATAAAATATGTATCCGAAATAAAAATGAATTGCGTATACCCATGGCTGTTAGTTAAGAATATGGGATTTCTTTTCTTATAACGGAATATTTCCATGCTTCTTCCTCGGTCTCTTCGCAACTTTATTCTCCAGCATGGCATATGCTTTGATTAATTTCTTCCGCGTATTCCCCGGCAATATTACTTCATCAATAAAACCACGCTCTGCTGCGAGGTAGGGAGTTGCAAATTTTTCAGCATATTCCGCTTCTTTCTCCAGTAGCTTTTTTGCCGGATCAGGCGCTTCTGATATTTCTTTTTTAAAAATGATTTCGCTGGCACCTTTTGCACCCATCACAGCAATCTCTGCACCGGGCCATGCAAAGTTCATGTCTGCTCCGATATGCTTTGAATTCATAACATCATAAGCGCCGCCATAAGCTTTCCTGGTAATTACCGTAACGCGGGGTACCGTAGCTTCGCTCAGTGCATATAATAATTTAGCGCCGTTGGTAATAATGCCATTCCATTCCTGGTCAGTACCCGGCAAAAATCCCGGTACATCTACCAATACCAATAAAGGAATATTAAAGCAATCGCAGAAGCGAACAAATCTTGCACCTTTTTTTGAGCTGTTAATGTCGAGCACGCCTGCCAGGCTCATCGGCTGGTTGGCAACAATACCAATGCTTCTGCCGGCCAGCCGGGCAAAGCCTACCACAATGTTGTCTGCAAAGTCTTTTTGTATTTCAAAAAAGCTTTCCGTATCGCAGATGCCCTCAATCACATCACGGATGTCATACGGCTGGCTGGAGCTTTCAGGAACAATATTGTCGAGCACTTCGCGTGTTTCGTCGCCAAGGGTATAAGGTAATTTAGGCGCCACGTCTTCGCAATTCTGCGGCATGTAGCTCAGGAGTGTTTTTACCTGGTTGATGCAATCCATGTCATTAGCCGCTACCAAATGGGTAACGCCTGATTTGGCGGAATGCGTAGAAGCCCCGCCTAATTCTTCTGACGTTACTTCTTCCTTGGTAACTGTCTTTACTACGTTTGGACCCGTTACGAACATATAACTCGTGTTTTCAACCATAATGGTAAAATCAGTCATAGCCGGTGAATACACAGCACCGCCGGCGCAAGGCCCCATGATGGCTGATATTTGTGGTATTACTCCGGACGATTGTACATTTCTGAAAAATATATCTGCATAGCCACCGAGTGAACGAACCCCTTCCTGTATGCGCGCACCACCGCTGTCATTTAATCCTATCATTGGAGCGCCGGTTTTCATAGCGAGGTCCATAATGCGGCAAATTTTTTCTGCATGTGTTTCTGAAAGCGCACCGCCGAATACGGTAAAATCCTGCGCAAATACATACACCAGCCTTCCATTGATAGTACCATAGCCTGTAATGACGCCATCGCCATAGTATTGTTGTTCTCCCATTCCAAAATCAATGGTACGGTGAACCACCAGCTCGCCTATTTCTTCAAAAGACCCCGGGTCCATCAGGAGCTCTACCCGTTCACGCGCCGTGAGTTTTCCTTTCTGATGCTGGGTAGCGATTCTCTTTTCTCCGCCGCCGAGCGAATGCTGATACATCTTTTCTTTTAATATTTCAACTTTCGATTTCATAATATATGGTTTGGCCTCATCCCAAACCCTCCCTGAAGGAAAGATTGGAGTTCAGCAAGTGTAGTTATCTTTTATACTTCTCATTTCCGATCCTTGCATTTGTTTTCTCTTATATATTCACAGACTGTTTCCAACACCCCTGCAGGGCAGGGATCTTTAATGTGCCAACCTTCTTTTCCAACTGGTAGAGGCATTTTCAAAAGGATTCAGTTTTTTCTTTTTCTGTATCCAGTATCGCAAGGCAACTATGGCGGCTACTTCAGCATGCGCTTTTTGTTTCTCCTTAATTTTTTCCGGCGTATAATAATTCTTTACAAAATGGGTATCAAATTTTCCGGATACAAATGCAGTGTGTTCGAAAACGAAAGTTCCGAACGGAAGGGTAGTAGACAGCCCTTCTATCCTGTAATCTTTAATTGCCTGCAGCATGTTTTGAATGGCCTCTGTTCTGTCCTTACCCCAGGTGGCAAGCTTTGCGATCATCGGGTCATAGTAAATTGGAATTGCCATTCCTTCTTCATACCCGTCGTCTACTCTTACATGCTCACCTTCGGGCCGTATATAAGTTGTCAGGGTGCCGATAGAAGGTAAAAAGTTATTCAGCGGATCTTCTGCGTATACACGAAGCTCAATAGCATGCCCATTGATTTTTAGATCATCCTGGGAGAAGCTTAATTTTTCTCCGCGTGCAATTTTTATTTGCTCTTCCACCAGGTCGATGCCGGTAATCATTTCTGTAACCGGATGTTCTACCTGCAGGCGCGTATTCATTTCAAGAAAATAAAAATTCAGCTTATCGTCCAGCAAAAATTCAACAGTACCGGTGCTGGTATAGTTACACGATTTGGCAACCATCACCGCAGCTTCCCCCATTTTCTTTCTTAATTCAGGTGTAAGCACGGAAGAAGGAGATTCTTCCACTACTTTTTGGTGACGGCGCTGTATGCTGCATTCACGTTCGAACAAATGAACGGTATTACCCGACTTATCTGCCAGAACCTGTATCTCCACATGCCGTGGCGAGGTAACATATTTTTCAATAAACACAGCGCCGTCCCCGAATGATGAGGTGGCTTCGCTGATGGCGCGTTCCATTTGCTCTGCGAGCTCTTCTTCTTTTTCTACTATGCGCATTCCTTTGCCGCCGCCGCCGGCAGATGCTTTTATCAAAATGGGATACCCTACTTCTTTTGCAATTTTTTTAGCCAGTTGAACGTCCGTAATGGCTTCCTGTATACCGGGCACCATCGGGATATTATATTGCTTTACGCAGTCTTTTGCCGCCAGCTTGGAACCCATGATACGCATAGCTTCCGGACCGGGGCCAATAAATATAATACCGGCGTCTTCCACTTTTTGGGCAAAATCTGCATTTTCGCTCAGGAATCCATACCCCGGATGAATGCCATCCACACCCAGTTCTTTTGACAAGGCAATTATTTTGTCGCTATTCAGGTACGACTGGCCGGAGGGCGCCGGGCCCAGGCAAACTGCTTCGTCGGCATACATTACGTGACGTGCTTCGCGGTCGGCCTCTGAATATACTGCAACGGTTTTGATACCCATTTTGCGGATCGTACGCATGATGCGCAATGCAATTTCACCCCTGTTGGCTACTAATATTTTTTTCATCCTGTAATTTTTATTTTGCCTGGCTTGTTATTCCAGGTCAATGAGCACCTGTCCTTTATCTACCGCCTGGCCGCTTTTTATATGTATCTTTTTTATTTTACCGTCTGCATGCATATTGATGCTGTTTTCCATTTTCATGGCTTCCAGTATCAGCAGGTGTTCTCCTTCCTTCACCTCCTGGCCTTCGCTTACCGCTACCTGCAGTACGAGGCCGGGCATGGGCGCTTTTATTTGCTTAACCTGCTTGCCGGTGCCTTTGCCAAAGCCCATCTGGTCCAGCATTTGGGCAAGCGGATCTTTTACTTCCACATCAAAGATGCCGCCTTCTATTTCTATACGAAGTTTTTTCCCATAGATGTCTGATTCATGCACTTTTGCAATGACAGAAAGATGGTCTTTGATGAGGTGAAAAGTGTCTTCTGATTTTGAAACAATGTCGGCAGACTCCACGGCAGACCTGGTTATAGTGAAGCTGAAGTCATTTACTTTAACTACGTACTTTTCGTCCTGGCCTGGCATATTCACGTTGCTTTTGTTGGTTAATTTGCATATCCCGAAGCTAATCAGGCTGCATAGTTTTATTTAAAGCCCGCTGCAAAGTATTTTTATCATAGTTATAAAAATATGATTTTTACAGACACCTGCGTGATTATTACCGGACCTTATTTGGCAAATACGGAATATCTCCTGCGTTATACATAGCGGGCGAATACAGGAATATTTTTGTAACGGCGGAAGCAGGATTTGCTAATTGTTTTAATTCCTGGAAAAAGCGTATATGCGTTTCCGTTAGTATTGACCTGACGAATTACTTTTCTCTGCAAAAAATATTTGTCTTATTTTTAAAGGGATAATCCTAAAAACAGGATATGCGTAAACTGGTATTAATTATTCATACTTCGCTGGATGGATTTGTAGCAGGCCCCAACGGAGAATTGAGCTGGTTTCCGCGTGGAGAAGAGAATCTTGAATTTGTGGCAGGTATATCGCAACAATCGGATGCTGCATTATTGGGGCGCAAGTCATTTCAGCTATTAGATGAATATTGGCCGGCTGCAAAAGATAAACCCGGCGCTTCAAAAGGAGAGATAGCATATTCGGAATGGTATAATAAAGCAGAAAAATTCGTTCTGTCAAAGACCCTGCAACCCGGGCAAAGCAATATCAATATTATCAGCAACAATGTACCTGGCGAAATAAGCTCAATTAAGCAGAGGAGCGGAAAAAACATTTTGATTTTCGGGAGCCCGACAGTTGCCAGGTATTTAATGCAGTACGATTTAATAGACAGCTACTGGATTTTTATTAATCCTGTTCTTTTTGGTAAGGGGCTTTCGCCATTTCCTGAATCTGACAAGAGAACTTACTTCAGGCTGATGACGATAAAGGAATTTGCCAACGGAGAAGTAGCCATGCTATTCGATACAGAACACAGATAAATTAAAATGAAAGATCCCTACAACATGCAACGATTTATTGATGCCCAGGAAAACGATTATGAAATTGCTTTGAAAGAAATCGGCCGGGGCAGGAAACAAAGCCACTGGATGTGGTATATTTTTCCGCAGATAACAGGGCTTGGCTACAGCGCTATTTCCCGGCTGTATGCTATTTCCGGCCTGAATGAAGCCCAGGCATACCTCGGACATCCTGTGCTGGGAAAACGACTGGTTGCCATCAGCGAAGTATTGTTACAACAAAAAACAGGGAATGCCACTGAGATTTTCGGAAGTCCTGATGATATGAAACTTAAATCATGCATGACTTTATTTGCAATGGTGCCGGGCGCTGATCCTGTATTTGAATTGGTATTGAAAAAGTTTTTCGATGGTACGAAAGATGATAAGACATTATCAATTATCAAAGATGAAGAAAATGAATCCGGGAAAATATTTTGAAATAAAAGTCATCAATGCTGTAATCTTTATCATCATCACCATTCGTAACATTTTTCCGGTATTTTATCATTCCGGCCCGGAATGTGCTCTTTTTGAATTGTAATTTCAGCCTGTGAACCGCCAACCACGCCTCCGGCTGATATATGGTATTATTATCTTTCTGACCATAATTGGAATAGCTATCGTGGCCCGGCGCAGTACGAAGCTGATGGGTGTACTGGTAAACGGTTATCATCCTCATACAGTAAGCTCAAACCCGCAACTGGAAGAGTTGGCCCAGACAGATGATTTATTTGCCCGATTTCCCATTCTCACGCTTGTTCATATCATTCCTGGTTTGGTATTTCTTCTCCTGGCGCCGTTTCAGTTTAGCAAAAAAATCCGTGCAGTCAAGGTACGAAGGCACCACAGAGCGGGCAGAGTTACGATCGTTGCAGGACTTGTTACCGGCATCACAGCATTTTTGATGAGTGTTTTTATGCCTGCGATCGGAGGTATAAACCAGGCAGCTTGTACACTTTTATTTTCTGTATTCTTTTTGTATGCGCTTATAACAGCCTGGCGGAAGGCATTGCAAAAAGATTTTATTCTTCATCGTGAGTGGATGATCCGTGCATATGCTATAGGTCTGGCTATCGCTACCATACGACCAATTATTGGCATATTCTTCGCCACCAGCAGATTTACGGGATTAACGCCTAAAGAATTTTTTGGAACAGCCTTCTGGATCGGTTTTGTTTTGCACCTGATCATTGCTGAAGTGTGGATTTATAAAACGAGGGTATACCGGCAGGAGGAATTGACCTGAGATGCAGGTTTTGAAACTAACCTGCACGCCTATACGATGAACAGACGATATGGAAGGAGCTGTGCTTTTATGAATTTCCTGAATAAATTTAATTTTTAAAAATAAAAAACATGCCTGACAGCGATTATACCAGGGCAGAAGCAGCCAGCCTCTCAAAACAATTATCTGATTTTTACAATGGCGATTCGTGGGTAACCTATAACCTGCACCGGCGCATATTTTCACTCGATTCGGCTATAGCTTTTAAAAAGCTGCCGCAGCACCATCATTGTATTGCAGAACAATTGCAGCATATTACCTCGTGGAGAAATTTTGCGGTACAAAGGCTGACCGGTAATAATAGCTTTGATATAGCGGATAATTCCATTTCCGATTGGCCGCAGGGCAAAGACTGGGGCGCTATAAAGAATGATTTTTTACATACACATTATGCATTGCTTAAAGCTATTGCTGATTTTGATAATGAGAACTGGATTTTAACCGTACCCGGAAGAAACTATAGTTTTTTATTTCTGCTGAAAGGCGTTGTTCATCATGATTATTATCATTATGGGCAAATGACTTCGCTGCTTGCCGTTTTGGATGAAGAATAAACGCCGGATGTCAGTTTTGAAGCCGCTATTTTCTTTTAATGGTTATTGTTGGTTTACAAACCCGGAACATATACTGCATACCCTCTTGGCGGCGCCCAGAAATCACATTCACCATAGCCATCGGTGGTCTTTTCTTCGGGTGTGTCTGTATTATCATGTCCGTGCCAGGCCGCAGGTGTAAAATGTTTATCTGCCCATTGAGTGGTTACCGACCGACCGTTCCACCGCGGTGAATTATTGAGTACAAATATTAATCCCCGTTGTGCATTTACTCCGCGCCGTTGCATGATGTAAAGATCATCGTCGCAGTATAAAATATCGGTATGGCCTCCGGCAAATTGTTCATGCACTTTTACCAGGGCAGCAATGCCGCTTTGATTATCCTGCTGTGCCAGGTCGAAGTTGTAATAATCCTGCCAGAACACACACGGATATCCTTCGTGCGTAAGTATATATGCATAGGCAAGCATTTTATCATTTGAGATAGCATCCTCACGGATTAAATCGTGATTCTCAACAAATGTTACAGACCAGTCTGAAAGCCCGTCTGAAATTAATGTGCCGCTTTTTGCCAGGCCGGTAAGGCTAAAACCAAATTCATCGCACAGATCTTTTAGCCGCTGGCGCAAGGGAAAGTCAAATGCACGCACCGGATTATCATTGTCGATATTGGTTTGCTTCAGCCATCCTGTTATCGGTGATTCCCCATCCCAGTATTCTCCCACACCAAAAGGTGAATAAAAATGATTCCCGTTCTTTTTGTAAAATCTTTCCAGGATGGCAGTGATGAGCCATGCGCCATAACCTTTTACAAAGTCGTACCGGAAACCATCGAAACCAATATCCTCGATCAGCCAGCGCGCATATTCGAGCAGCTCGCCGTACACATAAGGATTGCGATGACAGAGATCCGGCATGTCTCCAAATTCACCATCATCTATCCGTTCAAAATAAGAAGGATGATAACAGGTCCAGTCCCGTGCAAATTTTTTACTGCCGGGATTATATTTCGTCCATCGCATTACATTGTCGATGGGGTTCAGCTCCTGCTCATCCCCGCCGTTGGTTTGATTGATGACGAGATCGGCATATACCTGCATGTTATTCGAATGGGCTTCTGCAATCAATTGCTCCAGGTCATTTCGCGATCCAAACCATGTGGGCTTGCTGCTTTTCTGATCGATATCGCCGAGATCATAATAATCATACGGATCATATCCCATCGACATGTTGCCAAAAAGATTGGCAGCCTTGCATGCCGGGGGAAGCCAGAGCGCTGTAAACCCGGCAGCGCTTAATTCTTTTATTTTATCCCTTACAAAAGACCACCATTGAAATTCTTTATTTTCCAGCCTGGGACAATCCCAGTAAAAAGATTGCATGATAACACCCATTGTATTTTATTAATTGTTGAAAGAATGATCTTTTGATTCAGAATTAAGCGGGTTGCAAGAATAGAAAAACATTCAATAAAACCTGAAAATAAAACTACAATTATCGTGCAAAATAAATGACAGGCGCCTCAGCCCATAACAAAGCGATAGCCGATTCCCTTAATAGTGATGATTTCCAGCGAAGGATCCTCTTTTAAATAATTGCGCAGCTTGGTGATGTATACATCGAGGTTGCGTGAATTAAAAAAGGAATCATTTCCCCACAGCAGGTTCAGGATATCCCGGCGATCAATAATTTTTTCCCGGCTTTCATACAGCAGGCGCAGCAGCTCGCTCTCCCGGTACGATAATTTTTTCTCTTCCTTACCATTGCTCAATACCTGGCGGTTTATCTGGAAATTAAATTTACCCAGGCCAACGGAATCCGGTGTAATCTTTTTGTGGAAGTCATCGCGCAGCTGCAAAAGGTTTTGAATCCGTACAATCAGCTCTTCCATGCTGAACGGCTTGCGGATATAATCATTGCCGCCTATGGTAAAGCCTTTTACTACGTCTTCTGTCTGTGTTTTTGCGGTTAAAAAAATTATCGGGATGGTTTCATTACAATTCCTTATTTCGTCTGCGATGGTAAAGCCGTCTTTATCCGGGAGCATGATATCAAGCACGCAAATATCCGGTTGCGATTTTTTAAAGGCTGCCATAGCATGACTGCCCTCATTTTCCATAATTACTTCAAAGCCGCGGCTTTCGAGGCTCTCCTTTACGATTTTGGCAAGAAACAACTCATCTTCTACATAAAAAATTTTTGTTTTGCTCATGCCTGTGTCTTTGGTAAAGTAATGATAAAGGTAGTGCCTTCGCCCGGCTCACTTTTTACATCAAGGGTACCGTGATGGAGCTCCGCTATCTGCGCCACATAGCTCAGGCCCAATCCATATCCTTTTGCATTGTGCCTGTCGCCCATGGGTACACGAAAAAATTTTTCGAATATTTTGCCGAGATATTCAGGTGCAATGCCTATCCCATTGTCGGTAATACTGAGCTGAATTTTATTTTCCCTTTCATTCAAATGTATATCAATCACGGGTTCACCCCTGCTGTATTTGAGTGCATTGTCGAGCAGGTTAAATATTACGCTTTGCAAATGCATCCTGTCTCCGTTTAAGGTAGTATCGCCTTCGCTGTGCAAAAAAACGGCAGCAGGATATTTTTCTATCTGCAGTCGCATGGATTTTATTACTTCCTGCACGAGGTCTTTTACATTTACTTTTTCCGGCTTCAGCTCCAGCTCTTTCTTTTCAAACATGGATAGCTTTAATACCTTATCTACCAGCAGGCTGAGACGCTGCAATTCGTTGGCTGAAATATCGAGGTACTCTTTTGTTTTTTGCTCGTCGTGCAATGCATTGAAGTTTTTTAATGCTTCAATGGCAACCCCGACTGTTGCGATGGGCGTTTTCAGCTCATGCGTGATATTGCTGATAAACTCATTTTTGATAACGGCCAATCTTTGCTGGCGTAACAGATTTTTATACAAAATCAGAAATGAAATAACCGTGATGCCCACCAGGAAAACGGAGAAGAGAACGGGCCATGCAATTTTTTTCATGAGGAAGGGGAACGTATTGCCCAACTGCAACTGGTAAGTAACCGGATGGGCAATCCCGACGGTGGCAAAAGACATAGCTTCGTCACCCTGTACCACTTTTGGTAATTTCACGATGGAAAAGGGGACAGAAATATTTTGTTGTTCCAGCGTTTCAGCATAAGCCTTAATTAGTTTAGGAAGCTCCAGCGTGTCCTTCAATGAATCCAGGTTAAACACTAATTTGATAGCTTTCCCCGTGGTATCAGTGCTTCTGAATATGCCGCTGAAGAAAATTTTCGTGCTGTCATGCGAAACTGTATCACTATCTGCTGTTATGGTCACTCTTTTCTCATGCAGGGAGTCAGCTATTTTACTTTGAAGGGCACTTACTGTAGCGAGTATTTCGTCTTCGCGTGAATCAATTTGTCCGTTAACGGGTTTCGCGTATTTGTCTAAAAACAACATCTTTTCTCTGGGATGATCCGGCTGAATATTATAAGCTAATTTGAGCGTTTTTATATGTTGTCCTCTCACGGTTTCCTGGAAGGCCACATTAGCCTGTACTTCGAGGTTATGTTTTGCATCATTATAGTTATTACGAAGCCAATACAACTGGAAGCCGGTAATAACAACCACCGAAATAATCATCAGTACCGGATCCGGTATGAGTTTTCGCTTCTTCATTACGGGCAAATTTAACCATTAGCGGCTGCTGCATATCTTCTCTTAACCTTTATTAACCTTAATGCAAGGTGATTTAACTTTTGCCATTTTTACTTTTGGAAAAAGTCAACTGATTTATTTTAAAATTAAAATCATTCAAATGAAAAAAATTGTATTGCTGTCATATACATTGACGCTATCAGCCTTGCTATCAGCGCAACAAAACGAAGGAAAAGTAACCTACGAGAGAACGGTACAGATGCATATTCAGATAAGTGATAATGATGAAATGGCCCCGAGGCTTCCCAAAACCATAACGGATAGATTTGAACTGACGTTTGGCAACAACCAGTCGATATGGAAACGCATAGATGACGAAGGCGCCATTGATGAAGCAGGCGACAATGGAGGAGGCATGCACATAAGAATTATGGCACAGGGACAGAATGATATTATTTTCTGTGATTTTTCTCTTGGTAAAGAAGTGGAGCAAAAGGAAATTTTTGATAAGAAATATATTGTAACCGACAGTATAAAAAAACTTAACTGGAAACTTACCGGAGATACTCAAACCATATTGAATCATGTTTGTCAAAAGGCAATTGCACAGAAAACCGGTAAACGAACTGAGGTGAATATTGATAATGGGGTAATGAAAAAGAAAGAAGCGGATGATACTACCAATATCATAGCGTGGTTTACTACCGATATTCCCGTTTCTGCAGGGCCCGAATACCCGGGAGAACTGCCCGGGCTTATTCTTGCGCTTGAAATGAATAAAGGCTCTGTGGTTTATAAGGCAACAGCAATATCAGAAAAAGCAGATCCCGCCGATATAAAAGAACCCACGAAAGGCAAGAAAGTAACGCCGGATGAATTTAAAGCGGAACAGCAAAAGCTAATGGACGAAATGCAACGGAACAATGAAGGAGGTGGTGATCGCAGGGTATTCAGGATAAGCAATTAGAACGTATTCATCCTGAATATTGAAACCGCTTCACCATACCGGAGCGGTTTTTTATTGCCTGTATTTTCCGGAGCTTACTTTGAAATAAATCTTACATTACCGCCTCCGCCTTCTCCCTGCAGTCCGACTTTGCTGAGACTAAGTGTGAAGCTGAGCATAAAGAATCTGCGCAGATTATTTATACGGGTATCCTCAATGTAATTTTGATTGGTAGTTCTGCTGATGCCAATATTCTGATCCAGAATGTCTTTCACTGAAAATTTTATTTCCCCGCGGTTAAAATGTAAAATTTGCCTGCTGATGCTGGCATTCCACAGAGGAACTTTTGCATTAAAACCCTGCACGGGCTGCCCGTTGATGAGGTAGTCAAAATCGGTGGAGAAGAAGAATCTTTTTGGCAATTGGATATCCGTTGATGCTGAATATTCCTGGTTTATATACCTGTTGTTTAACGAAGATTCGATTGAATATTTTGAATTATTAAAGCTGATGGTTGAACTGAATGCCACATTGATCTTGTCAGAAGGATTCATGTCAAGGCGCAAGGTCGGGCTGAACGTATTTGTTTTAATTGCATTGGACCGGTCGTTAATGAATTGTTTGCCGTCATAAAGATTTACATCGGATCCGATGTTCATGCTGCCTTTTAAAAAATGCACCGGGAAGCCAAAGCTCAGATTGCCGCTTAAATTGTAAACACCATTTACATTTACCGGCATTACAGAGTCTACGCCGAGGCTATTGATCCGGTCATTGTTTACAATTTTGTTCTCTGTTTTTTGAAAATTAAAAAAAGCGAAAAGATTTAAGTTTTTAAACGGGTTAACGATCGATGCATTCAGCAGGATATTATGCGTATACTCCTGTTTTAAGCTGGGATTGCCTTCCTTAACATACAACGGGTTGCTGTTGTCCGGTACCGGTTGTAATTGCGAAACGGCAGGCTGATTGGTATTGGTCTGGTAGCTGAGCGCGATATATTTGAATTGTGACAGGTTATATTGAAATCTTGCTGCAGGCAAAATATTTTTAAATGTTTTGGTTAGCGTTGAATCTTTTGCTCCGCTGATTATTTTTCCCTGCAGGGCTGCCTGCTGCCACATAAAGCCTGCGGCAATGCTGTACTTTGATTGCTTTTTCAAAAACCGTATGCCGCCATTGGTAAAAGCATAGGTGTTTTCAAAATCATTGGTCAGCAGATTATCCGGGATATCGTACTTTCCATTGGCATTATTAAAGTCATACGTTGTTTTGGAGGCGGTACTTTTTGTGGCGCTTCTTCCGGCGCTGAATTCCAAAAGGCTTTTATGAAATACCGGTTCTGTATAAACGGCTCTTGCATTAAAGCCTGTCAGCGTTGCTTCATTATTATTTTTCTGGTTGATGGAATCAATTTGTGATAAAGTTCCCACACTGTCATAAAATTTCGTGAGCGATTGCAGTTTGCCGTCGCCTGTATTATCATTCAGATTCGTTAAAAGATTAAGTGAAAATGTTCTGCCTCTCTTGTGAAAGCGCTGCCTGTATAAAATGCTTGTATTGAAATTATAGCCATTGTTACCGGTTGTGTTGTCACTGCTGCCATTATTGACATAATTGTTACCGGGCGAAAGAGTGGTATAACCGGAAGAACTGTGATTTCTTGTTTCCTGGTAGTTCAATGACGGGGAAATTTTTATTGAGTGGAAAGAATCCAGCTGTATGTCGGCACGCATATTCAGCCGGTGATTGAAATTCAGGTTATTATTATATGCATTTTGCTTATACAGGTTTGCCGGTAAAAAATACTGGCGTTGTGTTTCTGAAATGCTCGTTGGATTGTACCTGCTGAAAAAATAATTGCTTTGAAAATCTGTTTTTTTACCAATAATGTTGTTATAATTGACACCGGTGCCAAGAATAGTATTGATGCCCGAATTAGCGTTGCCGCCCACCAGACCGCCAAGGTCATTGTCTTTTGAAATATTGATATTGATATTTCCGCCGCCGCCTTTTAACTGGTTAAGGGCGCCCGTAAAACTCAGCGCATCCATAAATGAAAATCCTGCTGCATTGGTGTTGTTGGTCATCCCTATAACGGACATTTGCCTTGCGCCTTTAAATGAGTTCACGTTGAACTTGCCGGCGTAACGGCCATCTGTTCCGCCACCGCCATTTATTTTTCCAAATACTCCTTTCTTTTTATCTTTTTTTAATTTAAGATTAATGGTCTTTTCGCTGTTGCCGTCATCAAATCCTGTAAGCTCGGCCTGGTCGCTGAGCTTATTATATACCTGCACCTTGTCAATGGCATCCGCAGGAAGATTCTTTGTAGCCATTTTAGGATCATCGCCGAAAAATTCTTTACCGTCAACCAAAACCTTTTTCACTGTTTCACCCTGGGCTTTTACGGTTCCGTCTTTATCTACGCTAACTCCCGGCAATCTTTTCAAAAGATCTTCAACCGATGCATTAGGCTGCGTTTTAAAGGAGCCGGCATTATATTGAATCGTATCGCCGAGCAGTGTCACCGGCGGCGCTTCGGCATTTACCACTACCTCATTCAGCACAACTGATTTGTCGTTCATCACGATGTTGCCAAAATCAAGAGCCTTATGGTTATCGTCAATAGAAAAGTTTGTAACGCTGTTGTGATAATTTATATGGGTAATAAGTAGCCGGTAATTACCAGCGGCCAGATTGGTAAATCCGAACCTTCCGTTCCTGTCAGCCATGGTAAAGCTTACCAATGATGAATCTTTATTTCGCAGCAATGTAACGGTGGCATTGGGCACCGGATGCTTCCCTAAAGTATCGTAAGCAACGCCTTTAATGCTTCCGTTTTTTTGAGAGAAAGAATAAAGAAAAGAGAAAAATAAAATTAATAAGAGGAATGTTTTTCTCATAAATAAAATTTACAGGTACGAATGTATTTATGCGTACAGATAAAACGGGTTAAGCAGTATTGGTTTAATGTTAATAAAGGTTAATGTAATCAACAGGACCAGACATATTGTCTTCGTGTATTCCTGCACGTTAGCTTTATACATAACCGGAAAATTGCCCGGCAGCAGAATAATTGGAAAATTAAATACGGGAGGAATTAATTTTGCAGTATGATCACGATAAAGAACAATGACCTTACTGCAATCATAAGCGACAAAGGCGCCGAATTACAAAGCCTGCGGGCAAATGGCATTGAGTATCTCTGGCAGGCGAGGCCGGAATTCTGGGCAAAGCATTCTCCTGTATTGTTTCCGGTGGTAGGCGAATTAAAAAACGGCTTCTATATTTTCGATAACAGGGAATATAAGCTTTCACGGCATGGTTTTGCAAGAGATAAAATTTTCCGGGCAGAGCAGCGATCAGCAACATCGGCAATCTTTACTTTACAAAGCGATGAAGAAACGCTCAGGGTATATCCCTTTGAATTTATTTTACAGGTTGAATATAAAATTGCGGGGAATGAGCTGACCTGTACCTATCATGTCCAAAATACCGGCGATAAAACGATGTATTTCTCTGTCGGAGGCCATCCCGCCTTTAATGTGCCACTGAATAGCTCCCTGCAATATGAAGATTATTATTTGAAATTCAATAATGATGATATATTGAAGAAGTACCGGTTAAGCAACGGGTTAATAAGTAATGATACAGCATCCATCCGGCTTGTCAATAAAATTTTACCGCTAAAAAAGGAATTATTTTATGAAGATGCAATTGTATTAAAGCACATAAAGAGTAATGCTATCAGCCTTAAAAGCGATAAGGACCCTCGCGGGCTGCACTTCACTTTTGAGCATTTCCCATACTTTGGCATCTGGGCTGCAAAAGATGCACCTTTTGTTTGCCTTGAGCCGTGGTGCGGCATAGCAGATTCAGCAGATCATGATAATCTTCTCAAAAAGAAAGAAGGAATTAATGAATTGGCTCCCGCTGCTGCGTGGAAGATAAGCTGGTCAGCGGCGTTGTTTTAGATTTTCGTATACCCGTTACTGTTAGCTGCGATTTCAAAAGCACTGAAAAGACAATAACAAAATTTTTTAATTATCCGTTATTATAGGCATCCTGCAAAATACGTATATCAGGTTTTTTCATTTGCAGGAATATCTTCATCACATTTTGTGATTTTGATGGGGTGGACGACCCGATCAGTTCCGGCAGTATGGAAGGGATGATTTGCCAGGAAAGGCCAAACTTATCTTTCAGCCATCCGCATGCCTGTGCTTTTTCGTCGCCGCCTTCAGCGAGCCTGCTCCAGTAATAATCAATCTCTTCCTGCGTATCGCAGTGTACCATAAACGATATTGATTCGTTGAATTTAAAAAGAGGACCTCCATTCAGCGCAATAAACTGCTGGTTTTCCAGGGTAAAATCAATGGTCATTATGGTGCCCTCCGGTATCCGGAAAATTCCGGATCCTTCCTTGCCGTAATAGCTCTTTCTGCTGATTGCCGAATTCTTAAAAACAGAGGTGTAAAAATTTACTGCTTCTTCCGCCTCATTATTAAACCACAGATGAGGAGTGATCTTTTGCAATGCTGCCATGCTGAATATTTTAATTATTATTAATGATACAAAGCTAATAACCGGTAAAAATTTAAGGAGCGGCCAAAAGTGACAAAAGAGAGGCGATGTGCGACAATCTGCCCCGCGCCCACATTATATTGTGTTGCCGATATTGGATTATTTAATATTCTTGTTAAATTTAAATTTATAAGACACTTCAATGAAACAAAAACTGCCAATCAGAAAAATTTTCTTCCTCTTGCCGGTATTAGCCGGAGTATTTATTTTTTCCCGCTGCGGAAATAATACTTCTTCTCTCAAAACATCCAACACGGATAGCCTGGCATTTGGCGATACCAAGTTTTTAAGTGACGGACTTAAAGGTAAAATTTATTTGCTGGCTCCCGGCACTCCGAGGCTTCCTGACTTTGATACTTTGCAAGCTACAGACACGCTCTATACCCGTTCCGTCAATGTGCCGGAGAGAAGCTGGAAAAGCGGTTTTCCCGGACTTCCTGACCGGTTTGAATGGTTTGGTATTGAATATACCGGCCGGTTTAATGTGATCACTCCGGGCCGGTATATATTCCGGCTCGTGAGTGATGATGGTTCCAAATTATTTATTGATGATTCCCTTATCATTAATAATGACGGATTGCACGGTGCAGCATCGAAAACCGGAATCGTGGATATAAGTGATGCAGAGCACCAAATAAAAATTCAATATATGCAGGGGCCAAGATGGTCTATTGCATTGCAGCTATTTGCCAAACCCGATAATGGAAAGGAAACAATATTTCCCGGGAAATATTTTATAATTTCATCAGGGAAAGGCTTCTTTCTCCAAAACCTGATTTATTTCGCCTCTGCCATTGTTTTGGTGGTGCTGCTGATAATTGTTTTTGCGCTCAGGAATAAAAAGAAAAAGATCAGATAATCCCTCCAGGTCTTACGCATCGCATTAGAACTTCAGGCTGGCGCCTATGGTAAAATAAGAAACGCCATACCCGAGTTCTGCCATTGCAGCAATATTGTCGGTAAAGAAATACCTGCCGCCAATATATGCTGTAAGGCCCACGCCGCTTCCATAACTACCTGTACTATACAATCCACTGTTGCCGACATTGTCGGTATATTTATAATTGACAATATTATACGACAGCATCAGGCCGCCATACACATCCACCTTATCATTTTTGATCCCGTTGTAGTGGTAAGCGCTGCGGACGCCGATTACTGTGTAATTCCATTTCTGATCCCATACATAAGTGCCCGACTTGCCCGAATACTTATAGCCTTTGAAGCCTGCATAGCCGCCAAGACTTATTACGCCCGGGCCGCCCACATCCCAAACACCTTTTTCATATTGAAGGCTGATGGCAGGAGTTTGGGAAGCGCCTGTATAATTGAGTATGGTGCTTCCAAAGCCAACTCCTACGCTTGCAATATTGGTTCCTTTTACGAATGATTGCGCATACATCGAATCTGAAATGAAAAATGCCATTAGCAAAACAATAAAATCTCTCTTTTTCATAATTGTTTATTTACATTTAAAAATGGTTAAATATTTATTGAGGCTGATGATCGCATTAAATTAAGGCCCGCTTTAACACCAGCTTTAATGTGCATGATGAAAATCTTTATTCCTTATTGCTCTTTTCAAACAACAGTGTAAACTTACTCCTGCGACAGGCTGCAATAAAAATCAGATTTATTAATTGCTGCAGTTGACTTATTTTTTGCGTAAGAGCACCCCAAAAGCGAATGATTTATTAGTCTTCAGGCAGAAGGCTGCTCTGTCCCCACAGCTTTGTTAATGATTAAGAGTTGTTCTGCGGCTAAAGGAGAGGCACCCGGGTAAAATTTTAAAAAGGCTTTGGACGGTTTGCAGTGAAAGCTGAAAATTTTCTGACAATGAAGCTTGTAACTATTTCCGGGACGACTGTAAGCGTTAATATATAGTTGGGGCGATGTTGAAGTAAAAGATATACAATTTGACAAAGCCGGTGTATGCGAAATCAAAAGCCGCCGATAATTTTTGCTTTTATCGCTTCATATTCTGAATCGGTGATAAGTTTATTGTCGAGCATATCTTTTGCCTGCTTTAGCCGGGCTGCCGAATCATCCATCGTGCCTGCAGCTGATGAAGAGGCGCTTCCGGAAAAACCGCCGACAGTAATGGCGCCTGACTTTGCACGGAGCTCTTCCATTTCGCGTATTCTTCTTTTTTCTCTCCATGCCTGGTCCTGTGCCTGCGCTATGCGATAGATCTGTTCTGTTGATTCTTTCCTGAAGCCGGTAAATTTTAATATTCCGTTGTTGGTTTTGCTGAGTGCCAGGTCAGTGTTGTCGGAAGTCTGGAAAGAAAGATCGGCTCCGAAGATACCGGTATGGAGGGTTACCTTTTCGAGATCCTGCCAGCGAAAGTCAGTCATGGAAAAACCGCCAAATAATCTTCTTGCAATCACTATAAATCTTCCGGAAGTAGCTGCTATAAGCATGCGGCGGTGAGCCAGGGAAAACAAACGTCTTTGCACCGACCATGCTTCCAGTTGTTCTCCTTCTATGAGTACCGACTGCAGGTGTTCGTATGCTTTTCTTACGCCGTTGTCTTCGTTTTGAACAGAATTATCCATATGAAAATTTTACCTCATAAATATAAAGCAGTTGCAGGGTAAGCGTTTCAACACTTCATCACCGGCGGAATTTTTTATGTAAATGGCCGGAGAGGGTGAATCAATATCTGGTGGCATTCCCATAGCCAGGGAGAATTCTATCTGCATTTTGACAATTCTCTTTAAATTTATCTGCGCATTGATTTTCCTTTCTGATTATAAAAACTACGATCATCGTATGAGAAAAGTATCAGTCCTAATTGCAATCATTGCTGTTATTATAGCAGGGTGTAACATTAACTCATCTCAAAAAACAAATAATAGCGACAGGCTGGCCAAGGCTTTCCGGGAAGATAAGAACGGTTGGATTTACCTTCATCTTGAAGGCGCTCCGTCTGATATCGGCTACCAGCATGGTTATCTTGCTGCGAACGAAATTGATACTACCATCCAGGCGGTTGCCTATACGCTGGTACACGAAACAAAAAAAGACTGGAATTTTTATCGCCAGGCAGCGCGCAATTTTTTGTGGAATAAGCTGGATCGCGAATATAAAGATGAAATCAATGGTATTGTGGACGGGCTTCATGCGAAAAATAAAAACTATGACAGCCTCGACATTACTGCCTTCAATGCATTGGAAGAGCTGGCTTATTATTATGTGCCCTCTTTGGAGAATGCGGCAAAGCCTCATAGCGGCGATAATAAAGCCCCGGGAAATTGCAGCGCTTTTATTGCAACAGGCAGTTATACCCGGGATGGTAAAATAGTAATGGGGCATAATAACTGGAGTTCCTACATTATCGGGCAGCATTGGAATGAGATTGCAGATATAGTTCCTGAAAAAGGGCACCATATTCTGATGGATTGTATTCCGGGATTTATTCACAGCGGGGATGATTTTTTGGAAACAGATGCAGGTATCCTGATAACAGAAACCACCATTACACAATTCAATCTTTTTGATTCCACGGGTGTGCCCGAATTTATGCGGGCGCGTAAAGCAGCCCAATACGCCAACAGTATTGATGACGTGGTGAAAATTTTTACTACGGGTAATAATGGCGGGTATGCGAATGACTGGCTCATTGGTGATACCAAAACCAATGAAGTGGCCAAGCTGGAACTGGGATTAAAAGACTACCGCGTATGGAGAAGCAAAGACACTGCTATTATCGGGAGTAATTTCCCCAGCGATCCGAGGCTGATAAAAGAAGAGACCACGTTTGATGTTAATGACAAAACAACATCGCCCAATGCAAGAAAGCTGCGAATGGAAAAGCTGGTATGTGTTGATCTGAAAGGTAAAATAGATGCCGAGACGGGAAAACAAATTGAAGCGGACCATTACGACGCAGTGGATAATAAAAACTCGAACAACCGTTGTGTAATTTGTGGTCATCTCGATGAAGATTCCCTGGGATCCAAAGAATGGGATCTTCCGCCTTACTACCCGATGGGAGCGGTTCAGGGAAAAGTTACCACGGCGGATCTTGCCGCAAAAATGCAGTTTTGGGCGCACAGGGGCCATCCATGCGGGGAAGATTTTGTCGGGGCCACTTTTTACAAGGCGCATCCGCAATACGAATGGATGTCAAAATATCTTGTTGACATGAAGGCCTATCCATGGACCCTGTTTGCTGCGAAAGCAACTCCCTGATATCTGCGCTTATCCGTTGCCGTTAGATTGCACCTCCTGTTATGCTGAAGACAATGCATTGGCAGTATGCAGAAATCCAAAATGCGAATAAATTTCCTTTTCTTCTCTTTTTAAAGCATCTTGCGGAGAATTTTTAACTAACCAGAATGGAATCCAGTAATGATGTGAATCTGCCGGAGGAATTGCGCCGGCATCATAGAAGCGGGCACAGAAGGCATTCAGGCCGCAGAAAACATAGAAGATCTCCGATTCGGAAAGGATTGCACTGGATAAGAAAGCATCCGAATAAAATGATCGCTGTAATTCTTGCCGTGATAATTATATATCTTACTTACCTGTTTATCATGTATGCCCTGGAGCATCCGCGGAAAAAAGATATTACATTTTATCGTTTGCATCGTGTGGAGTGGCAATACAAAGAGATGTTAAAGCGCTGATATACTGGCCATTTTCATATTTATCCACATAGATTTAACAACTATTTCCGGGCAGTTATACGCAATGCATTGTACCTTCGAGCACCGGCGTGGTTAGCCATGCATTTGATGTTGGCTGGAATTATCCGCCATCAGTGTTTGGTTAGGTGCCGTGGTCCTGACTAACTATATGGTTTCAATGGATATCGGATTTAAAAGGGGCTGTATGTCAATACAGCCCCTTTTAATTAAAAATGATGTAGCAAAAGCAGCTCCTGATTTTACCAAATCTTTCTCATTCAACCGGCTTGCTGGCTGCTTTCGGTTTATTGAGATATATTGATGCAGAAATAAGGTTGCTAAAAAATAAAGTTAGTATATGAGAAGCGAGTCTGTAAAATACAAAACTGTTGATGAATACTTTTCTTATCAGCCTGCGGCTACGCAGAAAATCCTGCAACAGTTACGCCGGGCTATTAAAAAAGCGGCTCCAAAAGCTGAAGAGGGGATCAGCTATAATATCCCGGCTTATAAGCTGGAAGGGATGCTGGTGTTTTTTGCGGCTTATAAGAATCACATCGGTTTTTATCCCACTGCTTCGGGCATTACCAGCTTCAAAAAAGAATTGTCGAAGTACAAAACTTCACGCGGAGCTGTTCAGTTTCCTATTGGCGAGCCTCTGCCGCTTGACCTGATAACAAGGATGGTGAAAGCAAGGGTAAAAGAAAATACAGGGCGGACAAAAATGAAGGCGCGCATGAATAAGCGGTAAAATATTTCCTGTAATTCCGGAACCTTTGCAAAACACTAACGTACACGTATATACGATGACATTTCCTCCGGTTACTATTGGAACCTCTTTACTTTGCTGAAGTCATTCGGGATGGTGGCAATCATGATGCCCGTTGTATCTAATCTGGCTGAATGAAGCTTTACAGTGAAATGGCAGACGTATTCTTTATACGGCTTATCAACATAATATTCCAGATTTACAATCGTCACCTCTGTTCCTGGCGCAAGCGTGCTGTCAAGATAATTTTTCATAGTCGTTTTTAGTTGTGCGTCCAGTTCTTTGCCGGAAAGTACTTTTGGCTTGCATGCGGTGAAAGCCGTGAATAAAAAAATAACAGAAACCAGGTATCTCATATCATTTTTCTGTAAAAATAGTAACAGGAATCCATTTTTGAGCAGACATAATTACGGTTCAATTGAATCATTCAATTCACCTTTTTTAATGTAAGGGGATGCGGTAATTTGAACGCCCTAACGGGGCCGGTAAGGATTTACTGCCCTCTGCGATCAGTAAATCAAAAAGGGATTATCACTTTTTGATTTCGATAGCCCAAGGCTTCTGCCGAGCGTCTGTAGTTTTTGCATTAACCATTTTATGAGCGGGAATTTCATAACTGTCTTTTTTCAGGTAGACGATCATCAGCTGAGATTATTTTAAAGATCCGCAGGAAACGTTGCACTCTACAAAAAACCTGCATAATTATGCACAGGTTTTGTGTCACAAATTTAAGCCATAAGAATTATCGTGAGCCCGCTATCCTTACTCTTTAATCATTCTTATTATTTGTGTATCGGTGTCTGATACAAGCCTTATGAAATAAATTCCTGCTGCGAGGTCTTCAATATGGAAAACACCTGATGTTACCTTTCCAAATTGCCTTACCACCCTTCCTTTTATATCGATACAGGCGGCAGAAAAGTTTCGGAAAAAATATTAGGGCACATGCATCGTCACAATACCTGGATATGGGTTCGCTGGAACCGGGAATTTATAATATTACGCTCCTGCAGGGTGGGGCGATGAATACCGTTAAGATAATTAAAAAGTAGCCGGTTAAGGATTACACCGGCATGGAAAGGGTCGTTGAAGAAACGACCTTTTTTCGTATATCCGTTGACGTTAGTTCTTAAAAATCATATGTATTTTGCACGGCTTTACAATCTTTATCCTGGCTTAACTTGTTCGCAATCGAACACCCGGCGTATCAAAATCGTACACTTTTGTCACTTGCATTTATATAAAATATTCATTTACAGAACCTAAGATCACGGCAAAATTTTGGAACCCATCCCTGGCAGCAGTAGTTGCAATTTATTAATTTATGATTTAAGATTTGCCGTTTTATAATTTTGGGAAGATAGCCGGTTGAATAAGGGTAAGAGGTTCAGTTTTTTTGATGACCCCCGGTTTGTGTAATAAAGTTTTTTAATCATTTTAAATACCCAGGCCATGTTTAGAAATTATTTTATAACAGCTTTGAGAAGCATCACCCGTAACAAAGCTTTTTCATTAATCAATATTCTGGGGCTGGCTTTGGGGCTCTCGGCCAGCTTGCTCATTTTTCTTTGGGTAAATGATGAGAGAAGTGTGGATGCATTTCATACAAATGGCAGACAGCTTTTCCAGGTGTATGAGCGAAACTACTATGACGGAAAAACAGATGCCGATTACCCCACGCAGGGGTTGCTGGCCGAAGAGCTGAAAAGAAACATACCACAGATTAAATACGCCAGTGGATTTGAATATGCATCGGCGCCCGGTACGCAAAATACGTTTGCCGCCGGTGATAAGATTGATAAAATGAGCGGTATGTTTGCGGGCGAAGATTTTTTCAAAATGTTCAGTTTTCCGTTGCTGAAAGGAAACGCATCCACCGCTGTCAGCAATCCTGGCTCTGTTGCCGTTTCGCATCGTATGGCCGACATTTTTTTTGGCAGTCCGGAAAATGCCATCGGGAAGACAATTTTATTTGATGATAAAGAAAACCTGCTGATTACTGCGGTATTCGAAAACATCCCGCATAACTCTTCCCTGCAATTTGACTTTTTGCGAAGCTGGGCAGATTTTGTTGCCCAAAATGACTGGGTGCATAATTGGGGCAATACCGATCCGCAAACCTTTGTGCAATTGCGCAAAGATGCCGATGCAACCGCCGTTCAATCCCAAATAAAAGATTTTATTTACCGGTATCAGCCAAAAATAAATGGCCTGAGAACAGAGCTGGCATTACAGCCTTTTACGGAACGCTACCTCTATTCCAATTTTAAAAATGGCTATATCGACGGAGGCCGTATTGAATACGTACGGCTATTCAGCATTATTGCCCTATTCATATTACTGATCGCATGTATCAATTTTATGAATCTTACCACAGCACGGTCTGCGCGCCGGGCAAAAGAAGTGGGAGTGAGGAAAGTGATTGGGGCCATGCGTTGGTCGCTCATCAAACAATTTATGGGTGAAGCCCTGGTGATTACTTCCATAGCTATTGCAATAGCCATATTGCTGGCATTTTTATTACTTCCTTTATTTAATAGTGTTACCGCCAAGCAAATAACATTACCACTTAACCATCCCGGCTTTTGGGTGCTGATTATCGCCCTCCTGGCAACTACGGGCTGTATTGCCGGCAGCTATCCTGCTTTTTTCATGTCTTCCTTTAAGCCGGTGAGCGTATTAAAAGGGAGCCTGAGATTCAGCCGGACCAATTTATTTTTAAGAAAAGGCCTGGTGGTTTTCCAGTTTGCCCTTTCTGTTATGCTGATTATTGCAACGCTGGTTATCTATCAGCAGATGCAATATGTACAAAATAAAAATCTGGGCTATAATCGCGACAATCTTTTATACATTCCTGTTGAAGGCGGCCTGATAAAGAAATATGATGTATTTAAGCAGGAGGCCTTGCGTAACACTTCCATTACCGATATTTCAAAAATGCGCAATTCGCCGACCGTGATTGAGCATCACACCGGCAGTATTTATTGGCCCGGTAAAGATCCGAATCTCAATGTGAAATTTGCAGACGGAGTGGTAGGCTACGATTTTGTAAAGACCATGAAGCTCCAGCTGCTTGCCGGCCGTGATTTTTCAAAAGATTATAATGATTCGACAAATTTTTTATTAAATGAAACGGCTGTAAATAAGATAGGTTTTAAGCATCCTGTGGGACAAACCATTACATGGGGAAGTCACGAGGGTAAAGTAATTGGCGTAATAAAAGATTTTCATTTTAATTCATTACATGAAAAAATTGAGCCGCTTATTGTACGCCTCGATGAAGACTGGAGATGGGGCACCATCCTGGTACGTATAAAAGCCGGGGAAACGAAACAGGCCCTTGCTTCATTGCAACAAATCTGCAGGCAGTTAAATCCGGACTTCCCGTTCACTTATCAATTCTCAGATTTTGAATACGCCAAATTATATAAGAGTGAAGAAGTAGTGAGCAGGTTATCTGACCTGTTTGCTTTCCTCGCTGTTTTTATTTCGTGCCTCGGCTTGTTTGGATTAGCGATGTTTACCGCAGAACAACGCAATAAGGAAATAGGAATAAGAAAAGTATTGGGCGCCTCTGCACGCAATATTGCAGCATTGCTATCTGTTCATTTTGTGAAGCCTGTGTTGATTGGTTTTCTCATTGCATTCCCCGTTGCGTGGTGGGCCATGAATGCGTGGTTGCATGGTTTTGCATATCGAACCGGTATTGGATGGGCAATATTTGCCATTGCAGGCGGATCAGCAATATTGATCGCATTGATAACGGTAAGTTTTCAATCAATAAAAGCGGCAATGGCGAATCCGGTGAAAAGTTTGAGAACGGAATAGCCCCCTGAATCCCCCGAAGGGGGACTTTGCGAGGCTTCAATTATATGAACAACTTAAAATTATTAACGGCTTAAAATCTTTCCCCTTCGGGGGGAATTAAAGGAGGCTTCTATGTTTAAAAATTATTTTAAAACCGCATGGAGAAATATCCGGAAGAATAAATTGTATTCTTTCATCAACATTCTGGGCTTATCGCTGGGCATTGCCACCTGCTTTATTATCATGTTATATGTGCAGGATGAATTAAGCTATGACCGCTTCAATAAAAATGCAGATAATATTGCAAGGGTCGTTTTCCATGCAAATTTGAATGGCGGCAAAATAGATGAGAGCGTTACCATGCCGCCTGTTGCGCAAACAATGAAAAAAGATTTTCCTGAAGTGCAGGATGCAACAAGAATAGAAAGCTTTGGCACGCCAACAATTGTTTATAACAATATTGTTTTTAAAAATGATGGGTTTGCATTGGTTGATCCGAACTTCTTCAGCATATTTACTTTTCCGATGGTAGAAGGCGATGCTAAAACGGCTTTAGCTCAACCTGATGGTCTTGTAATTACACAGGAAATTGCGAAAAAATATTTTGGCAATGCAGAGCCGATAGGAAAAATCATCACGATAAATACAGACACCAACCGGGTGTATAAAGTAACAGGTGTTATAAAGAACATGCCTTCCAATTCGCATTTTCATTTTCCAATACTTGGTTCTTTAACAAGCTGGGCCGATGCTAAATCTGTTACATGGCTGGGCGGTAATTATCATACTTACCTTTTACTAAAGCCCGGTACTGATTTAAAGAAGATGGAAGCAAGATTTCCGGCAATGGTTGAAAAATATATGGGTCCGCAAATACAACAGGCAATGGGTTTAAGTCTGGAACAATTTATAACAAAAGGCAATTCGCTTGGATTTGCATTACAGCCGTTAAAAGATATTCATCTTAACTCAAACACAACTACAGAATTTGAACCCGGAGGTAATGCAACGTATGTATATATTTTTGGAGGCGTCGCCATTTTTATGCTGATGGTTGCCTGCATCAATTTCGTTAATCTTTCAACAGCAGGCGCTTCAAAAAGAGCAAAAGAAGTAGGCGTAAGAAAAGTGTCAGGCTCTGGAAAATTTCAGCTCATCAGCCAGTTTTTATCAGAATCAATACTCATTACATTTTTTGCATTACTCATTGCATTTGTATTGGTGCAGCTGGCACTGCCTGCATTCAATAATATTTCAGCAAAACATTTAAGCTTTGATGTAAAACCGGGTCTTGCCTTTATTGGTTTGGGATTACTTGTTGGGGTAGTTGCCGGCATTTATCCCGCATTTTATTTATCATCTTTTAAACCTATTGCGGTATTAAAAGGAAAGCTTACAACCAATCATAAAAGCTTTGGCGTAAGAAGTGGTTTAGTAGTGTTTCAATTTTTTATTTCCGTTGCATTGATCATCGGAACCATTGTAGTATATCAGCAAATGAAATACATACAAAACAAAGACCTCGGTTATAATAAAGATCAAATTCTTACTATTCCGAATTCTTATGCGTTGGGTAAAAATGAACGCGTGTATGAACAACAAATGCTACAGGACTCCCGTGTTATAAATGCAACTGCATCATATTATAAACCTGCCGGACCAAGCGATTACAATAATGCATTAGCTTATGCACAGGGCAATGATAATAATATTGTTGACGGAGTAGAATATCATGTGGATGAAAATTATATTCCGACATTAGGTATGACAATGGTTAGCGGCAGAAATTTCTCTAAAGACTTTGCAACAGATTCAACGGGTATTATTCTGAACGAAACCGCAGCGCATGCATTTGGATGGAATGATATAAGCGCTATTGGCAAAACAGTAATCAGGCAGAATAGCGACAGGGGAATCAATGTTCCGTTCCATGTAATAGGAGTTGTAAAAAATTTCAATTTTAAATCGTTGCATGAAGCCATAAGCCCGTTGTATATGAGTTTAGAACCCCAGGGCGGATTGATCTTTAAAATAAAAACAACTGATGTTGCAGGCTTGCTGGCAACTATGAAAAAGAATTGGGATAGTTATAATACCGGTGAACCATTTTCTTACAGTTTTATGGATGACCTGTTTAATAAAACTTATTCGGCAGAACAAAAAACAGGTACTATACTCAATATATTTTCGATACTGATTATTCTTGTTGCATGTCTTGGTTTATTTGGTTTGGTTACATACACAGCAGAACAACGCACGAAAGAAATTGGCATCAGAAAAGTATTAGGTGCAAGTGTAAGCCAGGTAACGCAAATGCTTTCCAAAGAATTTTTAAAGCTGGTGCTGATCGCTTCGGTCATTGCATTTCCTGTTGCCTGGTGGGGAATGAATAAATGGCTGCAAAGCTTTGCTTATCGCATTCATATTTCGTGGTGGATATTTGTTATCGCGGGATCAGCCGCCCTGTTAATTGCATTGATAACAGTGAGCTTCCAGGCGATAAAAGCAGCCATGGCCAACCCGGTGAAGAGTTTAAGAACGGAATAAAACTCAATAATTCTTATAATCATATTAAAACATATATCATGAAAAATTTCAAATTTTATATATCGTTATTAGTGCTTTTCATTTGTGCCGGCGCCTTTGCCCAAACAACAAAGGAGGTAAATCATTTCGATAAAGTTATCATAAGCCCTCATATACAGGCTACTTTCGTCCAGGGGGATAAGGAGAATGTCACCATTGATAATAGCACGGTCAGTGATGATAAAATACACATCGAAGTGAACGGTAATACCCTGCGGATTTACTTAGATGGTGCAAAAGATATTGAAAAAAATAAAACTACTTATGAAAATGGCTATAAGGAAAAGCAACCTGTTTATAAGGGAACGGTAGTAAAGGCAACTATTACTTATAAAACAATGAATGTACTCTCTATACGTGGCGAAGAGACCCATCTTTGCCAAAGTGTGCTAAAGGGGGATAAATTCACCCTGAGGATGTACGGTGAATCGCACGTAGTGTTTAATGAAGTTGCTCTTGGTGAGCTTCATGCCATTTTATATGGTGAAAGTACACTGGATATTTTATCAGGTTCAGTGAAAAATCAAAGATATACGGCTTACGGAGAGAGCAAAATAAACACGCTGGGTGTAAATGGTAATACCGGCAAAATAACTGCCTACGGCGAAGCCAATTTTAGCATGAATGTTTCCGGTGAAATCAGGATAACCTCGTTCGGGGAATCAAAGCTGGAATATAAAGGGAATGCCGTAATCACCAAAGGAGTGAATATAGACGGACCGCAGATTACTAAACTTGATTAACTGCCAGTCATTTGAAGTTCCGGTAATTTATAATTTATATGCTGTGGCATGTTTGCATTGGATGGCCTCCTTGCATTTTAATAGCGTTAATTACGGTAAGTTTTCAATTTATCAGATCGGCAATGACTAACCCGGTCAAGAGCCTGTCTGCCCACAGGTTGATTTACGAACCGAATGAAAGAATTGTACGATTTGTTGACCGATGATCCTGGAAATGTAATTTTAGACCTCTTTCGGTTTAAATATCTTGTGTGTCACAGGCGCACAACTCTGTGTTCGATATCGGACACATTTTTTATATTAACCTGATTAAGCTACTAAGAAACAATAGCTTATATATTGGCATTCGCGTTGTTCGGCTTTACATGAAAAATTTGCCTATCTGACCAGGAATTCTACCCGGATCGTTTAAATAACATACCAATGCTAAAAAATTTCTTTAAAACAGCGTGGAGAAATCTGGCGAAGTATAAATTCATTTCGTTTGTCAATCTGTTTGGATTAACGGTGGGCCTTACCTGTTGCCTGCTGATCCTTACTTATATTCTGAATGAATTAAGTTACGACCGGTACAACAAAGATGCAGACCAGGTATATCGGGTAACAAGAACTTTTTATGACGGCAATGGTAAAGAGATGCTCAACCTGAGCACCGTTGCACCTCCATTTGGATATTACCTGCCAACAGATTTTCCGGAGATCGAAAAGATGACGAGGCTACTGAACAATGGCACTACGCCGCTGCGGTATAAGGATAAGCTCATCAATGAACCCAATGTTTATTTTGCCGACCAAAATTTGTTTGATGTATTTACAGTAAAAGTATTGGAAGGCGATCCGAAGACGACTTTGTCTGATCCTTTTTCGGTGATGCTTACAGAGGAAACAGCAAAAAAATATTTCGGCGATGAAGATCCGCTAAATAAGGTGCTCAGGGCCAATAACCAATTTGATATAAAGGTAACAGGTGTTTATAAGGCTTTTCCCCCGAACGCCCATCTTCATCCCAACATTTTAGTGTCGTTCAATACACTCAATGATACTGCCGTTTATGGGGCTGAAAATCTGCGGACCAACTGGGGCAACAATTCATTCTTTACTTATATAAAGCTTCCCAAAAATTACGATATAAAAAAGATGGAAGCAAGATTTCCTGCTTTTTTGGATAACCATATGGCCGGTCAGTTTGGCGCTACAAAGCCTTCCAAAGCTACCCGTCTCGGGCTGCAAAAGCTTACGGACATTCATTTGTATTCGCATACCGATTACGAAGCCGAGCCCAACGGGGATATTAACCGCGTGTATATTTTTTCTGCCATCGCCTTGTTTATCCTGTTAATTGCCTGTATCAATTATATGAATCTTTCCACGGCGCGTTCTGCCTTGCGTGCAAAAGAAATTGGAATAAGAAAAGTGGTGGGTGCAAGGAAGAAAGAGCTCATCATCCAGTTCCTGAGTGAATCTGTACTGATTGCGTGGGTAGCTATTGTATTTGCATTTGCTCTGTTGTACGCGTTGCTTCCGTTATTGAATAAATTATCGGACGGGAATTTGTCTGTAAGTATCCTGATGTGGTGGGAAGTGCTGGTACCCTTATTTTTATCGCCGTTTGTGGTGGGTGGCATCTCCGGATTATATCCTGCGTTATTCATGTCGTCTTTTCAACCTGCCAAAACTTTAAAAGGCTTGTTCAAAGCTGGCGGCAGCAATATCAATTTTCGCAAGGTATTGGTGGTAACACAATTTGCTATTTCAGTTATTCTTATTATAACCACCATTATCGTATTGCAGCAGCTGAGGTATATGCAAAGTGTTTCGCTGGGTTACAATAAAGACCATATTGTTACCATGGCGTATAATACCGCTTTAAATAATAGCTATGAATCTTTCCGAAACACATTGTTGCAAAACCCGGATATAAAAGATGTTGCCCTTTCATCAAGAGTTCCGGCCGGCCGGCTGTTAGATGGTATGGGTGCACAGGTTCCGGGTGATGATTCTATGGTTCCCGTGAAGGCGGACATACGGTTTCTCGCAACAGATTATGATTTTATTCCTGCCTATGGAATGCAAATGGCTGCCGGCCGGAATTTTTCGCGCAGCTACGGCACGGATACCTCCAATTTTATTATTAATGAGTCGGCTGTTAAAGCCATAGGGTGGAAGTCTGCACAACAGGCTGTGGGCAAAAATCTGAATTATGGAAATTTCAAGGGGCAAATAATTGGGGTAGTAAAAGATTTTCATTTCGAATCCCTGCACCAGGCTATAACACCACTGATATTGGTATTGCCTCCACCGGTTCCCAACCAGACATACTATAATTATATATCGGTAAAAATATCCGGGCAAAATATTGCACCCGCTTTGGCTTCTATAAAAGACGCCTGGCAAAAATATGTTCCTGAGCTGCCTTATCAATATACTTTTTTGGATGAAAATTTTGCAAAGCTGTATGCCTCCGAGCAAAAGCAGGAAACCATTTTTATGACGTTTGCCTGTATCGCTATTTTCATTGCATGCCTTGGCTTGTTCGGGCTTTCTGCATTTGCCATTTCACAACGGGTAAAAGAAATTGGGGTAAGGAAAGTATTAGGCGCCAATGTGCCGGGTATTGTGGCGCTTATTTCCAAAGACTTTTTGAAGCTGGTAATGATTGCGTCTGTCATTGCATTTTTTGTGGCCTGGTATGCCATGGACAAATGGCTGCAGGATTTTGCGTATAGAATCACCCTGGTATCACAATGGTGGGCATTTATCCTTGCTGCATTGGCGGCTTTATTGATTGCATTAATAACAGTGGGTTTCCAGGCAATTAAAGCAGCACTCGCCAACCCGGTGAAGAGTTTGAGAACGGAATAAAAGCCTCCCCGACCCCTCCGAAGGAGGGGCTTGGTAAGAGGCTAAAATAATATTGAACAACTTTACATTATAATCACGCTAAAATCTCTCTCCTTGGGGGAGGTTAGGAGGGGCTTTATGTTCAAAAACTATTTCAAAATTGCCGTAAGAAATCTCAGGAAGAACAAAGCATTCTCGTTTATCAATATTTCAGGCTTGGCCATTGGCATGGCTGCCGCGATGCTTATTTTGTTGTGGATACAAAATGAGGTAAGTCACGACAGGTTTTATAAAAAGATTGACCGTATTTATACATTGAATAACCGGGACACGTTCAACGGGCAATTATGGGCATGGAACACTACTCCTAAGATCCTGGCGCCTACGCTGCAGCATGAATATCCCGAAGTGGAAGACGCAGTAAGAATGGCAGGATGTGGTTTTCTTTTCAGCGTTGGCGATAAGCATTTGCATGAGCAGGGCGATTTTACCGATTCCGCTTTTTTTAATGTTTTTGCCTTTCCTTTAATAAAAGGCAATGCAGCCACTGCATTAAATAATGTTAACGGCATTGTGTTAACCCAAAAGTTTGCCAAAACCCTTTTCGGGAATGAAGATGCATTGGACAAAGTGCTGAAGATTGACAGCGTTGATTATTTCACCGTTACAGGAGTAATGAAAGATTTGCCCAATAACACGGCCTTCAGCTTTAGCTATCTCCTGCCATGGAGTTATTTAAAAAAGATCAATGGCGATGATGCTTATTGGGGCAATAATTCCATCCAGTCGTACCTGTTGCTGAAGCCGGGTGTTTCCCTGTCTGCGTTTAATAATAAAATTAAGAATGTTACTATCGATCATTCAAAAGGAACGGGTGACCTGCAAACATCCCAGGTGTTTGCTTATCCGTTAAAAGATCAATGGCTGTATTCCAAATCGGAGAACGGGCAATATATTGGTGGCCGTATTGAAACGGTAAAGCTTTTTGGAATCATAGCTGCCTTTATTCTTTTAATCGCCTGCATCAACTTCATGAATTTAAGTACTGCACGCAGTGAAAAACGGGCAAAGGAAGTGGGCATACGCAAAGTAGTGGGCGCTCAAAAAAACTGGCTTATTGTACAATTTATAGGTGAAAGCATTTTGCTTTCCTGTATGGCATTTATAATTGCATTGCTCATTGTTATAGTAAGCCTGCCTGCATTTAATACTCTTGTTTCAAAACAGCTGCACATGGAGTTCGGCAATTTTTATTTCTGGTTATTCGCACTGGCGTTTATCTTATTCACGGGTATTTTGGCCGGCAGCTATCCCGCGTTTTATCTGTCGTCTTACAAGCCGGTGAAGGTTTTAAAAGGAACATTCAAATCTGCCAGTGCACTGGTCACTCCGAGAAAGATCCTGGTGGTGTTGCAATTTACATTTGCCATTGCTCTGATCATCTGTACCATTATCGTGGAGCAGCAAATTAAATATGCGCAGGAGAGAGATTCCGGTTATGCAAAGGATAAGCTGGTCTATACTTCTTTGGACGGTGAGGTAGGTAAAAATTATTTATTGATAAAAAATGATTTGCTCAACAGCGGCGCAGCAGTGGCCATAACAAAATCAATGAGCCCGATAACGCAGCGTTACAGCGATGGATGGGGCTGGAAGTGGACCGGCAGCACTGCAGATGACGATAAGACCGATTTTATCAGGATGGCGTCGGATGCAGATTTTGTAAAAACGCTGGGCGTTCATTTAATGGCAGGCCGAGATATTGATATATATAAATATCCAACAGACTCCACAGCCATGCTGCTGAATGAAACCGCTGTTAAAGTAATGCACCTCAAAAATCCTGTGGGTACAATAGTGCAGGCGGATGGTAAAACATGGCATGTGGTGGGTGTGCTGAAAGATTTTATTTACGGATCGCCGTATGAAAAAGTGCAGCAGCTTGCCGTGTTAGGCCCCGCTTCGTGGTTCAATATAATGCACTTTAAGCTGAACCCGGCCAATTCCACTGAAAAGGATCTGCAACTGGCAGCCGGTATTTTCAAAAAATATAATCCGCAATATCCTTTCGATTACAAATTTGTGGATGAAGCCTATGCATTAAAATTCCAGGAAGAACAACAAACCGGCACGCTCGCCGCTCTTTTTGCCGGACTCACCATTTTTATTTCCTGCCTTGGTTTGTTCGGCCTCGCAACGTACATGGCGGAGAATCGTATAAAAGAAATTGGCGTAAGAAAAGTATTGGGGGCATCAGTGGTTACTATCACTGCGTTGCTTTCAAAGGATTTTTTAAAGCTGGTAATTATTTCATTAATCATAGCATCGCCGGTTGCCTGGTGGGCTATGAATAAATGGCTGAACACTTATTCTTATCATATCGGTATTAAATGGTGGGTATTTGGCCTGGCGGGGTTATTATCTGTCGTAATAGCCATTGCAACGGTAAGTTACCAATCTATCAAAGCAGCCCTGGCCAACCCGGTGAAGAGTTTGAGAACGGAATAAAAGCCTCCCAACCCCTCCGAAGGAGGGGCTGGGTAAGAGGCTAAAATAATATTGAACAACTTTACATCATAATCACGCTAAAATCCCTCCCCTTCGGGGAGGTTAGGAGGGGCCTTATGCTTAAAAATTATTTCAAATCTGCATGCAGGAATATTCTTAAAAACAAAGCTGCTACTGCTATTAACATCCTGGGGCTCGCAGTGGGCATCAGTGCATCCATAGTTATTTTTTTGATAGTGCAGTATGATTACAGCTTTGACAAATGGGAGCCGCGGGCGAATCATATTTACCAGGTAACTGCGCGAAGCACGCAGGGCGAATTTTTTGGGGTGCCTTTACCGGCTCCTGCAGCAATTAAAAGCCAGGTAACGGGCATTGAAGCAATGTGCTATTACATGAATTTCCCGGAAAATGATTTTATAGTAACTGTCTCCCCGGATAAGGGTGAAAAAGGTACAATTTTCAACAATGAAAAGGACATTGTTTTTGCAGATGAAAATTATTTTACAATATTCCCGCATCAATGGCTGAGGGGTAATCCTTCTCTTTCCTTATCTCAGCCCAATGAAGTGGTGTTGTCTCTTTCCGTAGCTGAAAAATATTTCCCCGGGTTGAGCTTAGATGAAATAACAGGCAAAACAATTTTATATGGAGATAGTACAAATGTTATAGTATCCGGTATTGTAGCCGATCTGAAGCAACACACGGATTTTGATAATAAAAGCTTCATTTCATACAGTACCTTTACCTCTTCCGGCCGGTGGAACGATAATGGTATTATGCAAAACTGGAATTTCCCTGATTACCGCTTTCATTGTTTCCTGAGATTATATCCCAATACTCCTGTCGCCCATGTGGCCACGCAATTAAAAAAATTATACGATGCAAATGTAAAAGAGCCCGACCCTAATTTTACATTTACCGGGTCATTGCAGCCACTGAATGAAATTCATTTTGGCATTAGCTGGGAGGGCAAAAATATTCTTGGCAAAGCCGACAAATCAGTTTTATTCAATTTAACATTGCTGGCATTGGCATTGTTGTTACTGGCGGTTATCAATTTTATCAATCTGTCTACTGCGCAATCTACCTTGCGTGCCAAAGAGATAGGAGTACGTAAAACATTCGGCAGCAGCAAAAGGCAAATCATCAGCCAGTTTCTTACCGAAACTTTTTTGATTACGTTGTGTGCAACGGTATTGGCCATCGGGCTTTCCCCGTTTTTATTATATGTATTCAAAGGGTTTATTCCCGAGGGGCTGGATACGGGTGAAATGTTTCAGCCTGTTGTTCTCGCCTTTCTTGCAGGAATAAGTATAGTCGTTACCTTGCTTGCCGGTTTATATCCTGCATTTGTGCTGACCAAATTCCGGCCTGCGCTGGTATTGAAAAATCAAACCATCTCTAATGGAAAATCGCGCAATGCCTGGGTTCGTGAAACCTTGACTGTTTTCCAGTTTGTAGTGGCGCAGGTGTTTTTAATTGTGGTAATTGTTGTGGCCAGGCAAATCCATTATGAATTGAATAAGGATATCGGCATCAGGAAAGATGCTATTGTTTCTTTTAAAATGCCTTATACCGGGCTTGACGATGAAAAGACAAGAGTGCTGTTAAACGAATTAAAGAAAATTTCACAGGTACAAAATGTTACTTCCTATAATGGCGGGGAGCCTTATACGCTGGGTGCATCACAAACAAGTTTTATCATTATAAATAAGGGGCGAACCGAAAATAAATTAATAGCGGATAAGGGGGGCGACAGCAATTACATAAAAGTATTCAATATCCCTTTGCTCGCAGGCCGCAATGTGCGCCCTGATACCAACAGCACGCAGGGCGAAGTGCTGATCAATGAAACCATGATGAAGGAAATGGGATTTCAGCATCCCCGGGATGCAATAGGCACTTTTATTTCAAGAGGCGAATGAAGCAGCAAAGTTTTGGTGGTAGGGGTAATGAAAGATTTTAATATGCAGTCGCTGCATTTTCCTGTTGAGCCGCTTGTATTGGAAGGCAACACCTATTCTTTGGGCGGGAAAATTTCACTTGCGCTGGATCCTTTCCATCCTTCATCGTGGCAAACGGCCTTACAAAAAGCAGGGCAGGCATTTAAGCAGGTATATCCAAATAAGGATTTTGATTATACTTTTTATGATCAGGAAGTTGAAAATATTTACAAAAGCGATATACGCCTTTCCGTATTATTGAAATGGGCAACCGGGCTGGCCATATTTATCAGTTGCCTTGGCTTGCTGGGCCTGGTCAGCTTCATGGCAAACCGCCGCACAAAGGAAATAGGAATTCGAAAGGTGCTGGGGGCAGGGGTTGTGCAAATTATTATGCTGCTGTCGAGGCGCCTGATAAAGCTGGTGGTTCTTGCATCGCTTATTGCATTTCCTGTTGCCTGGTATTTCTCTGATAAATGGCTGCAGGATTTCGCGTTTAAAACCACTTTGAGCTGGTGGATATTTCTAATAAGCGGAGCCGGTATGTTGATAATCGGGTTATTGGTTCTTTGTTTCCGGACATTCAGGTCGGCCATAGCCAATCCGGTGAAGAGTTTGAGAACGGAATAGTTCAATTTGAAAATTTGGTGATTTGAAAATAAAAATCAGACATCATTAAATCACACTTGGTAAATCAATTTTATGTTTAAAAATTTTTTCAAAGTAGCTTTTCGAAACCTGTTTCGCAATAAAGCATTTTCAGTAATAAATATTGCAGGACTTACTATTGGAATGGCAAGCTCCATACTCATTTTGCTATGGGTACAAAATGAAGTTAGTTATGATCATTTTCATGCAAACGGCGATCGTTTGTATGAAGTGTTTGGCAATGATGTTGCAGATGGAAAAATAAACACAGGAACGGCAACGCCTGAAATCATGGCGCCAATTTTAAAATATGATGTTCCTGAAATAGAACAGGTATCACGCATCACCTGGGGCGAAAATTATCTCTTTACAGTTGGCGATAAAAGCTTAAAAGCGAATGGCAATTTGGTTGATCCTTCTTTTCTAAGCATGTTTAGTTTTCCAATGATAAGAGGAAATGCAAACAATGCCTTGAACGACCCCTATTCTATTGTGCTTACACAACAACTGGCAAAGAAAATTTTTGGTAACGAAAATGCAATAGGAAAAGTTATTAAGGTAGAGAATGGGGAGAATTATAAAGTAACAGGCATTTTAAAAGATCTTCCCAACAATACACAATTCAATTTTGAATACCTGATGTCTTATGAGCATAAGAGCATGAAGGGATATATTGACAGCGACTGGACTGATGTTTCTATCCGCACTTTTGTAATGCTGAAGCCAAACACTTCTTTTAATGCGGCGAATCAAAAAATAAAAGATGTTATCGTAAAACATTCCGGCGGCAGAGCTAAGACAACGCAGTTTCTTTACCCGGTTAGCAAGCTCCGTTTATATTCTGAATTTGAAAATGGCGTTGCTGTTGGGGGCCGTATTGAACGCGTAAGAATATTTACAATAATAGCCATATTCATTTTAGTGATTGCATGTATTAACTTTATGAATCTCTCTACTGCAAGAAGTGAAAAGCGGGCAAAAGAGGTTGGCGTTCGTAAAGTTGTTGGCGCACGAAAAAAATCTTTGGTGTTTCAGTTTATTGCTGAATCGATTCTTCTTTCCTGTATTGCCGGCGTGCTTGCTTTAATAATTGTGCAGCTTTGCTTGCCTGCATTTAATCAGCTTGTGCAAAAAAACTTATTCATTGATTACGGAAATACGTATTTCTGGATGGCAGGTATAAGTTTCGTTCTGATAACAGGTATTCTTGCAGGAAGTTATCCCGCATTCTTTTTAGCGGCATTTAAACCCGCATCTGTTTTAAAAGGAACATTTAAAAATGCAGACTCATTAGTTACTCCGCGAAAAGTATTGGTAGTGCTGCAGTTCACATTTGCTATTGCGCTTATTATTTGCACTATTGTTGTTGAGCAACAGGTAAAATATGCGCAAAGCAGGCAGACAGGTTACGATAAAAGGAATCTTGTGTATGTTTTTGAGCAGGGAGATATTGACAAAAACTATCCATTAATAAAAAATGCTTTGCTGAATTCAGGCGCTGCAACCTCTATTACAAAGGCACAGGCGCCGCTAACACAAAACTGGAGTTCCGGAATTAGCATGAACTGGGAGGGCAAAGATCCGAATACGAAAATACAGGTTAATCGTTATACAGAAGATGAAGGTCTTGTAAAAACTGCAGGCATGCAATTAATAGAGGGCAGAGATATTGATATAGAAAAATATCCTTCAGACTCTACTGCCTGCTTAATCAGTGAAGCAGCAGTAAAAGCAATGGGTTTTAAAAACCCTGTCGGTCAGCTTATTTATGATGACCCGGTAAACTGGCATGTGGTAGGCGTTATAAAAGATTTTATTCTTGAATCGCCTTACGAACCTATAAAACCATTTATGGTAAAAGGCCCTAAATATGGCGGCAATGTTTTGCTCATCAAATTAAACAATGCAAACAACAACACACAGAATTTGGCAAAAGCAGAAAAGATATTTAAAGAGTATAATCCCGCTTATCCTTTTGAATATTATTTTATCGACCAGGAGTACGCAAAAAAATTTGAAGACGAGCAGTTAACCGGCACGCTTGCATCGCTCTTTTCAATGCTTACCATTTTTATTTCGTGCCTTGGATTATTTGGCCTGGCAGCATACATGGCAGAAAACAGAATTAAAGAAATTGGGGTGAGAAAAGTTTTAGGCGCCTCTGTTGCAAACATTGCGGCATTGCTATCAAAGGATTTTGTACAGCTTGTTGTTGTTGCTATTCTGATTGCATCCCCGGTTGCCTGGTTTGCAATGCATAAATGGTTACAGGGATATGATTACAGAATAGATATCAGCTGGTGGATATTTTTTATTGCAGGATTGTCTGCTATTGTAATCGCATTAGTAACAATAAGCGTTCAATCAATCAAAGCAGCAATGGCAAACCCGGTAAAAAGTTTGAGAACGGAATAATTAATTTGAAAATGAGGCAATTTGAAAATGTAAATCAGACATCATTACATCAGCGCATGAATAAATTATTAGCGATTGGCTGTTAGCTAACAGCTAAAAGCTTAAAATAAATCAGATATCAAAAAATCAGAAATCATAAATCAGTTTCTATGCTTAAAAATTATTTTAAAACTGCTTTGCGGAGCATCTGGAAAAATAAAACCACTTCTGCAATAAACATTTTTGGTTTATCTGTCGGCATGACTGCGGCTGTATTTATTTTTTTGTGGGTGCAGAATGAATTAAGCTTTGATAATTATCATGCAGATGCAAATAATATTTACAGGGTCACCACTAACCTAAAAGCAGAAGGATGGATTTGGGAAACAACTCCTTTGCTGTTGGCAGATGCCATACGAAAAGAAGTGCCTGATGTGGAAAAAACAGCAAGATTGTATGATGGCAATATGCCTGTGTTCAATATAAAAAATAATCCTTTGTATGATAAAAAATGCGCTTATGTTGATGCGGGCTGGTTTGATATTTTTCATTATGATTTTATAGATGGAAATACAAATGCGTTTGCAAAAGATCCGAACAGCATTATTCTTACCGCATCAGATGCTATAAAATATTTTGGCAAAACAAATGTAGCCGGAACAGTCATGCATGCTGACAGCACGAATCTTGTTGTAAGAGGAGTTGTAAAAGATGCGCCGGCTAATTCAAGCTTTCAATACACTTCATTTATTCCGTTAAGCAATCTTTTAAAAGATAAAAACCGCAGGGAGAACGATGAGCAGTGGGAAAATGCAAATTATATTACGTTTATTAAAACAAAGCTTCCTGCCAATGCCGGGACTCTCGAAAAAAAGATTACAAATGTTTATGCAAAAAATTCCGGCGACAATGAAGGCACAATTACCCTGATGCCTTTAAAGCAAATACATTTTGAAAATGACATTGAAAACTCCGTTTATCAGCATGGAAGTAAAAACACTGTTTATATATTTACGGTGCTTGCAGTTTTCTTATTACTGATTGCATGCATAAACTATGTAAATCTCACCACTGCAAAAGCAAGCTTGCGTGCAAAAGAAGTAAGCGTAAGAAAAATTGTTGGCGCCAACAGGTTGCAATTGTTTTATCAATTTATTGCCGAAGCTTTACTGGTAAGCTTTATTTCGATGGCGATAACATTCTTGCTCGTTCTGCTTTGCCTGCCTGTTTTCAATCATCTTACCGGTAAAAACTTTGAATTGAATATTGCTTCCGCTTCCATGTGGAAAGTGGTTGGCATAACACTGTTGGCTGCTTTTATACTGAACAGCATTTATCCTGCATTAACGTTATCATCATTCAGGCCATTAAATGTTTTTAAAGGAGTAATGGTTTTAAAAATTAAAGACACCTATTTCAGAAAAGCGCTTGTTGTGTTTCAGTTCACCATTTCTGTAATGCTGATTTGCGGAACGATAGTTATTTATAAACAGATGCAGTTTGTGCAACAAACAAATCCAGGCTATAATAAATCGCAGGTGCTAAGTTTTCATCTTCCGCCAGCCGTTGATTTTAAAACAAAAGAGAGTTTGATACGAACCCTAAAAAATGAATTACTTACAAAGCGAAGTATTCAAAGTGTAACAATTGCCAATCAGCCAATCGTAAATATGGGCAGTTATTCAACCGGCGCTGCAGACTGGGATGGTCATGATACTTCATTCAATCCGAAGATTGCGCAGCTTTCTGCTGATGCTGATTTTGCAAAAACACTGCAACTGCAAATGGAAGAAGGCAGATGGTTTCAGCAAGGTAATCTTGCAGATAAAAATAATGTTATATTGAATGAAACCGCTGTTAATGAATTACACATTCATAAACCTTACCTCGGTCAGCGCTTTACATGGAAAGGAAGGGCGGGTGAGATTATAGGCATTGTAAAAGATTTTAAATACAAAAGTCTTCATAATAAAACAGGCCCATTGGTCGCTTTTCAAAATCCTGGATGGTTTAATCTTTTTATGGCCCGTGTAGCGCCAAACAGTGCATCGCAGTCAATAGCGGATGTTGGAGATGTCTGGAAGAAATTTTTCCCCGGCACTCCCCTCGAATATAATTTTTTAGATGACAGCTTTAATGAATTATACAAAGCGGATCAGCAAACATCATCATTAATATTGGGTTTCGCCATTATTGCTATTATTATTTCTGCACTTGGATTATTTGCCTTAGCTGCTTTTACCGCAGAACAAAAAGCAAAAGAGATTAGCATAAGAAAGGTATTAGGAGCAACGGTTGTCTCCATAACACAATTGCTGACAAGAGACTTTTTAAAATTAGTGATGATATCCATCATTATTGCTTCTCCGCTTGCATGGATGGCAATGGACAAATGGCTGCAAAATTTTGCTTACAGGATAAGTATAGCATGGTGGATGTTTTTGATTGCCGGATTTATTGCAGTTGTAATTGCACTGGCCACTATCAGCTTCCAGGCAATCAGGGCAGCGATTGCCAACCCTGTAAAAGGTTTGAGAACGGAATGAGAGAAATGTACCATGTACGATGTTTGATGTACGATTTGAACCAACCATTGAAGAATAGCAGCTAAAAGCTTAAAACAAATCAGAAATCAATAAATCATAAATCAGTTTCTATGTTTAAAAGTTATTTCAAGACCGCATGGAGAAACTTATGGAAGAACAAAACTTATTCTTCCATCAATATTACCGGGCTTGCGATTGGCATGGCGGCCTGTATTATCATCCTGCTTTTTGTTTTTTATGAAAGAAGCTTCGATGATTTTAATAAAAAAAATATCTACCGGTTAAATGAAGTGCAAAAGTTTGAAGGGATGGTGGCTGCCCAAAAGGTAGCGTTAAGCATGTTTCCCATGGCGCCGACCCTCAGAGCGGAATTTCCGGAAATAACCAATTACACGAGGATCAATGCGGCCAACAATGTTCCGTTGATGCATGGAGACAAAAAAATCTTTATTAAAAGGCTATGTTTTGTTGATTCCACCTTTCTCAATATGTTTGATTTTACATTGCTGAATGGCGACAGGAAATCGGTGCTGGAGAAGAGGAACAGCATTGTATTGACAAAGGCGGCTGCAGCAATGTTTTTTGGTAATGAAGATCCGATCGGAAAAACACTGGTGAATTATGACAATGATACAACAACACTTTTGGTAACCGGCGTGTTGGATAATGTTCCTCAAAATTCGCAATTGCAATTTGATGCGCTGGTGCCGTTTAGCACTATTGAAAAACCGGACTGGATGAATAACTGGGGCGGCAACTGGCTCAATACTTATCTTGAGTTAGCACCCAATACCAATGTGGCAGCGCTGGAAAAGAAGTTCCCGGATTATCTTAAAAGACACATGTCGGCTGATAACTGGAAACACTATGAGTTATTTCTGCTGCCGTTAAAAAAAGTGCATGGTGGCGCCAATGATATCGGCCTCGATAATTTCAATTACCAGCAATTTGATGCGGGCTATACCAACCTTTTCTTTATTATCGCCTTAATTGTATTGCTTATTGCCTGCATCAATTTCATGAACCTGTCTACAGCCCGTTCTGCAGAAAGAGCAAAGGAAGTGGGCGTAAGAAAATCAATAGGCGCCTACCGCTGGCAATTATCAATGCAGTTTATCAGTGAATCTGTTGTGCTTTCTTTTATAGCGATGACCATTGCTGTTGTGCTCGTTTTTATTTTCTTACCTGCTGTAAATACTTTAAGTGAACGCGAACTTACCTTCCCGTTATTTTCCAATTGGAAACTTTTGCTTGCTGTCATTCTTGGCGCCGTAATTCTTGGAGTGGTAGCCGGCATTTACCCCGCTATTTACCTGTCATCATTCCGGCCTGCAAAGGTGTTGAAAGGCTCGGTGCAGACCGGCAGAAACAAGAGTGCGCTGAGAAATGCATTGGTTGTGGGACAATTTGCATGCGCCATCTTCCTCATCATCGCCACTACGTTTGCGGTAAAGCAATTATATTATATGAAGAACCGGCCCACAGGGTTTGACCGTGAAGAAGTGGTAAATATCCGGTTGCAGAATGGCACCTCAGATAAATATGGCATTTTGAAAAAAGATTTACTGCAGAATACTTTGATAACCGGCGTTACAGCTTCACAGGACATACTGGGCAGCCACCTCGATCAGTCAGGCATACAATTCAGGGGAGACGGGCCGCTCAGGCAGCTTACCTCTACCCGTTTGATCGTAGACCCGGATTATCTCACGCTTTATAAAATACCCCTGATTGCAGGAAGAAATTTTTCTACTGACTCTT
>CAZVKO010000065.1:0-5602 GCA_964627765.1 uncultured Ginsengibacter sp.
GGGGGAAAGGCTCTGCACGGGCATTACTTCAAACCGCCGGGGCCTCCCCATACCCGAACCTGAAAAGAAATAAGAAAGCGCACCTTTTACAGCCTTGCTCTTCCATCTCTCAAAATAACAGCGCGACAGCATCCTCAAATCGTGCTGTCTAATAGACCATTATATTATACGCAGGGAGGTGCCAATTGGCGCATTTGCCACGCAGGAAAACCTGGCCAGATACATAACATTTACCTCTTAAAACTCTTTTCCAATACAAAGAATATTGTTGGCCGGGGCATGAAGATTTTTGGGAACCTTTGCGGTCTCCGGATATTTTTTATCAAATGTTTTGTTAATTAAAATTTTTTATCTATAATTGTATCTGATACGTGAGAAAGTTTCACGTTACGCTAACTGATTCAATCATCCTCTGTCAGATTTTGCCCCTCAATAAAACTAAAGATTAGTTCATCAGAATGAATTAATATTTCAGACGAATCTTCTATTTTCTGATCCATATCCTGCAATAACCACTTCCCCACACAACGCATTAATCCGATTCCGGCGAAAGCCCCGATTTGAAATTTCCTATACGATTGCCATATTCCGATTTCTGATGTAAATCCGCAAGTTCCCATCCCCGACAGAACATAAAGCATTTTATACCAATTGATGATTTCTTTATGAAAACATCTGTACACCACTCTCTAAGAGTTACACCCGGAGTACTCTCTCAATTGCAGAGCATGCTTGCTAACGCATGCGCAATATCATTTATACCACACTTAAATAAAAGGGCATTGCCCGGCCATATAATATATATCAACACATACATCCACAAAAGAAGCGTGTATGCGTTGACGTTAGTTTTCAAAAAATCAAAAACATTGTTTACGCAAAAATTTGCTAATGAAAATTTCTACTCTTGCAGCAAGAACCTGTAAAAAGGTTTTTGCTTTTGTTGCTGAACTTTTACCTGTGCCCCGGGCAACAAACAGCATGAATGCTTTTGATACAGTTTGCAGACCGGATGATATAACAACCACCTGCGCTGCTGCTAATACTGCCACAACAGTTATTTTTTATAACAGTACCCATAATGATTCCGCCCCTGCGGAATCATTTTCTTTTTTACACAAAGATGCCTGTCATACCGAGATTGCCGAAGTATTACAGCCTGTCGAAGTATCACCTTTAAAAATTTCGTTTATGAAATCTTTTTTACGAATGCTGCAGATAACGATAAATACTATCACCGGTTTATATGGATGGTTCTATAAGCGGATTTTTAAAGAAGGGGTTTTTATAAATAAAAAATACCCGGAACTGCAACCGGTTCCTGTCAATAACTATAACCCATGTTTATTACCCGAAAATCAAACTGCCATGAGAAGATCTACCGACCTGTCACAAAAGGAAAGTTCCTGGAAGCATATGCTATCTACAAGAAGGATATTATCAAGATGGATCCTGACTTTTATTATCGGAATGATTGCATTGTCATTTGGAAATACTGGTTCTGCCCAGACTGCAATATGGTCGCTTACTACAAGCACCACACCTGCCGTTTCGGGAAGTTTAACTGCAACTGCTCCGGCGTTTGGCTCAGGGTTATCTGCGACGGGCAATACAAATGCGACCTATGGCTCCCATGCTACTGCCTGGTCTACCAGTGCAACAACTCCGACCCCATCGTCAAGTACTGATTATATTCAATTTTCAATAACATCAACAGCAGCAAGTTCATTCACGATCAGTTCTCTTGGTTTAAACTATGCAACTACTGAAACTAATTTGCCAGATGGCTTGGCGGTCTTTTATTCAACAAGCGCCGCTTTTACTACCAGTACTCAAATAGTTGCGAATAACACAAATGTAATTACTACCCCCGGGACATACTCAAACACAGGCCTCTCAATTGCAGTGACTGCAGGACAGACAATATATTTTAGAGTATACTTTTATAATGCTTCCGGTACTGGAATTGAATTTGGATTAACTTCCTTTTCACTCTCAACCACGTCGTTCGTGGCTTCGCCGGTTTACATGAGTACCAATGGTACATTTAGTGTGCCGAATAATGTCAACTGCATTAAGATCGAAGCGTGGGGCGGTGGTGGTGACGGAGGTACCGGGACTAGCGGAGGTGGCTCAAGAGGTAGTGGTGGCGGTGGTAGCGGCGGCTATGTTACCCATAGTTCATACTCAACGTCAGGTGGTACAAATTACACTGTCGTGATCGGACAGGGTGGTGGAACAAGCGGGTCGGGTGGAACTGCCAATACAACAATAAATACAAACCTATTTATTGCAGCCGGGGGGGCCAGCAATACCAGCAACAGTGGGACTGGAGCAGTTGGCGGAACTGGGAATACAGTCCCTTCTGGAGGCATATCCAACAATGGTAATAGCGGAGGCAATAACAGTGGCAGTAATGGTGGCGCAGGTGGAACAGCTCCTAACGGGAGTATCAATGGAGGAACAGGAGGAGCAGGGGGTGTCGGAAATTTTGCTTCAGGAGGCAGCGGGAGTGCACCTGGTGGTGGTGGTGGTGGTGGTGGTCGCTTTGGTGGAACTAGTGGTTCTGGCGCCAATGGTGAAGTAATCTTCACATTTATGGCAGCAAGTGCTCCATCTTCTACACCGACATTGTGCGCAAATACCGCATTAACGGCAATAACTATAACCACTACCGGCGCAACGGGAATTGGAACGCCAACAGGCTTACCTTCCGGTGTAACAGCATCTTTCGCTTCGAATATTATTACAATTAGCGGCACACCCACTGCGTCGGGCACATTCAATTATAGTATTCCTCTAACGGGTGGTTCGGGCTGCGCCAACGCAACAGGCACAATAACAGTTACCGCCAATAATACAGCAGGCACACCTTCTTCAAATCCTACCGTTTGTATTAATACAGCGATATCACCGAGTATTACTATTGCTACAACAGGAGCTACCGGAATGGGCACACCAACAGGCTTGCCGGCAGGAGTAACAGCTTCATTTGCTTCTAATACCATTACGATTAGCGGTACGCCAAGTGCATCAGGAACTTTTAATTACTCTCTTCCATTAACAGGCGGTTGTGGTACGGTAAATGCTACCGGCACAATAACAGTTACCGCCAATAATACAGCAGGTGCTCCGTCATCGACACCTACATTGTGTATTAACACCCCACTGACAAATATTACTATTAACACTACCGGCGCAACAGGCATCGGTACGGCCACGGGTTTACCTTCGGGCGTCACCGCTTCATTCGCATCCAACAAGATCACTATAAGTGGCACGCCCTCTGCATCCGGTACATTTAACTATAGCATCCCATTAACAGGCGGTTGCGGTACGGTAAACGCGACCGGAACAATAACGGTAACTCCCAATAACACCGTAAGCTCAGGCGCTACTACCACTACCTGTATCAGTACAGCTCTTTCACCTAACATTACACATACAACAACAGGAGCTACCGGAATATCGAACGACGGCGTTGCAGGAGCAAATGGATTACCAGCCGGGGTTTCGGCCCACTGGGCTTCTAATACAATAACGATCAGTGGTACCCCTTCTGTATCAGGAACGTTTAATTATTCTATCCCATTAACAGGCGGTTGCGGTACGACAAACGCGACCGGAACGATCATAGTGAATCCCGCGGCAGCGATAACTTCAGTAACAGTAACCACTAATCCTCTCTGCAGCGGCAGCAATACAACAGCTACTGCAACAGGAGTAGTATTGGGCGGCGGCACAGGCGCCTGGAGCAGCAGTAACCCCACTGCAGCTTCAATTGACCAATCGGGCAATATAACGGCAGGAACGGTCAGCTCCAATACACCCGTTACCATTACTTACACAATCACGGGCGGATGTGGCGGAACAAAAAGCGCATCAAAGACGATCGTTGTTCTTCCCAATGCGGCTGTGTCATCTGTATCAGGAACAGGTACTCTTTGCATTGGTGGTTCAGCCACCTATACTGCTTCGGGCGTTGTTACGGGAGGAGGAACAGGATCATGGAGCAGTGATAATACAGGAGTTGCCACGGTAAATGCATCAGGCCTGGTAGTGGCAGTGGGAGAAGGTACAGCAAATATTACTTATACCATCACGGGTGGCTGTGGCGGAACAAAAAGCGCATCACAGGCGATAGTGGTAAATGCATCACCGGCTATCACCGCACAACCTTCCGGTCAAAGCATTACCTATGGAGCGCCGGCAAGTTTTTCAGTAGGGGCTACCGTGGATCCATATATACCTGCACCCACTTATCAATGGCAGGTAAATAGCGGGGCAGGGTTTAATAATATTCCGGGTGAAACATCTGCTACCTTGAATATTGCCAATCCAACCGTTGCAATGAGCGGATATTCATACCGCGCAATTCTTACTAATAGCTGCGGTTCTTTGACAAGTAATGCCGCCACTTTAACTGTAGGGAAAGCCAATGCCAACATCAACGTAACTCCTTATAGCGTTACTTATGATGGCAACCCGCATACAGCTACTTTCACTGCTACTGGGGCACAGAGCGAAGACCTCTCTGCTGATGTGGATGTAAGCGCTACCACGCATACGACAGCTGGCAGCTATACTGCTGATGCCTGGACTTTCCATGATCCAAACGGAAATTACAACGATGCCAATGGTACGGTAGATGATGAAATCTCCAAAGCCAATGCTACCATCAATGTAACTCCTTATAGCGTTACTTATGATGGAAACTCGCATACGGCTACTTTCACCGCAACAGGAGCACAAGGGGAAAGCCTTTCCGGAATGGATGTAAGTGCCACTACACACACGGCTGCCGGCAGTTACAACAGCGACGCCTGGACATTTACTGATGTAACCGGTAACTATAATAATGCTTCAGGTACTATAGATGATGAAATTGGAAAGGCCAATGCCAACATTAATGTAACTCCTTATAGCATTACTTATGATGGCAATCCTCATATAGCTACTTTCACTGCAACAGGGGCTCAAAGCGAAGACCTCTCTGCTGATGTGGATGTAAGCGCTACCACGCATACGGCTGCAGGCAGCTATACTGCTGATGCCTGGACTTTCCACGATCCAAACGGAAATTACAATGATGCCAATGGTACAGTGGATGATGAAATCTCCAAAGCCAATGCTACCATCAATGTAACTCCTTACAACGTTACTTATGATGGCAACCCGCATACAGCTACTTTCACTGCCACGGGGGCACAAAGCGAAGACCTCTCCGCTGATGTGGATGTAAGCGCTACCACGCATACTGCCGCAGGCAGCTATACTGCTGATGCCTGGACTTTCCATGATCCAAATGGAAATTACAACGACGCCAATGGCACGGTAGATGATGAAATCTCCAAAGCCAATGCTACCATCAATGTAACTCCTTACAACGTTACTTATGATGGCAACCCACATACGGCTACTTTCACTGCAACAGGAGCTCAAAGCGAAGATTTGTCCGCTGATGTGGATGTAAGTGCCACTACGCATACGGCTGCGGGCAGCTATACTGCTGATGCCTGGACTTTCCATGATCCAAACGGAAATTACAACGACGCCAATGGCACGGTAGATGATGAAATCTCCAAAGCCAATGCTACCATCA
>CAZVKO010000066.1:0-24801 GCA_964627765.1 uncultured Ginsengibacter sp.
TAAATCCTGAAAATAGTATAGCAATGGCAGAAAGAAATTTAAGAAAGACAAGAATCGGCGTAGTGTCCAGCAATAAGATGGATAAAACGATCACGGTTAAAGTAGAAAGAAAAGTAAAGCATCCGCTCTACGGAAAGTTCATTAAAAAAACCACCGGCTTTCATGCTCACGATGAGAAAAATGAATGCAGTGTGGGGGATGTGGTAAAGATCATGGAAACACGCCCGTTGAGCAAGCTGAAACGCTGGCGCCTGGTGGAAATAATTGAAAAAGTAAAGTAAGGGCGCTGTTAGCTATTGGCTATTGGCCGTTAGCAAACGCAATTTTAAATATAAGTTAATCAGCTAAAAGCCAAAGGCTAATAGCAAAAAAGCTAAATAAAATGATTCAGCAAGAGAGCAGGCTAAATGTAGCAGATAACAGCGGAGCAAAAGAAGTGTTGTGCATTCGCGTATTGGGCAATTCGGGCCAGGATTATGCACATGTCGGCGACAAGATAGTAGTAACCGTGAAGGATGCATTGCCTGCAGGCGGCATCAAAAAAGGAACCGTGAGCAAAGCCGTGATTGTTCGTACAAAAAACAAGCTGCGCCGCAAGGATGGATCGTATATCCGCTTCGACGATAATGCAGTGGTACTGCTCAATGCAGCGGATGAACCGAGAGGTACCCGGATTTTCGGGCCGGTAGCCCGCGAACTCAGGGACAAGGGGTATATGAAGATAATTTCATTGGCCCCCGAAGTATTATAAATTATATCTTTGCACCCCCAAAAAAGAGGGTGCTGTTAAAAAGTATTAATAAAGACAATATTTGTCAGGAATGAAAGCAAGATTTAAACCAAAGTTTGGCATAAAGAAAGGCGACATGGTAGTAGTAACAACCGGGGATGATAAAGATTTGAAAAAACCGCGCAAAGTCCTCCGCGTTATTCCCGGCGAAAACCGGGTATTGGTAGAAGGCGTAAATTTTGTTACGAAACATACCAAGCCTTCTGCTCAGAATACCAAAGGCGGTATCATGAAAGTAGAGGCGCCCATCGCTATTTCCAATGTAATGCTTTGGGATGCAAAATCTCATGCGCATTCCCGCATCAGCCGTTCGCGCGATAAGGACGGCAAGTTAGTAAGAACAGCAAAAAAATCAGGGGAGGTAATTAAATAATGAGCACTGTAAACTATACGCCAAGGCTTGCAGAAAAGTACAAGAAGGACGTTGTACCGGCCTTGATGAAAAAATTTGGATACAAATCGATCATGCAGACGCCGAAGCTGACAAAAGTGTGTGTGAATCGCGGGGTGAATGGCGCTGTTGCCGATAAAAAGCTGGTGGATATTTCTGTAGACGAATTATCTGCAATCACAGGCCAGAAAGCGATAGCAACTATTTCGAAGAAAGATATATCCAACTTTAAGCTTCGTAAAAATATTCCGATTGGGGCCAAGGTAACGCTGCGCGGAACGAAAATGTATGAGTTTCTCGACAGGCTGGTTTCTGTAGCATTGCCCCGCGTGCGCGATTTCAAAGGTATCAGCGATAAGTCTTTTGACGGACGGGGGAATTATACCTTGGGCATCACGGAGCAGATCATTTTCCCTGAAATAGATATTGATAAGGTAAATAAGATTACCGGTCTCGATATTACGTTTGTAACTACGGCCCATACCAATGAAGAGGCGTTTGAACTGCTGAAAGAATTGGGTATGCCGTTCAGAAATGTAAAAAAATAAAACTACCGGTACAGGTTAAACGAAATTTAAACAAACAATACATTATGGCTAAAGAGTCAGTAAAAGCAAGGCAAAGAAAGCGCGAAAGCATGGTAGCGCATTATGCCGAAAAGAGGAAAGCATTGAAAGCAGCGGGCGATTACAAAGCGCTCGACCTGTTGCCGAGGAATGCTTCCCCGGTTCGTTTAAAAAACCGCTGCCAGCTTACCGGCCGTCCCCGCGGATACATAAGACATTTCGGTATATCAAGAAATGTTTTTCGCGATATGGCTTTGCAGGGAAAGATCCCGGGAGTCAGAAAAGCAAGCTGGTAATTACAAATACTTAATACAGAAATAAAATAAGTAAATAAACAATGGTTACTGATCCTATAGCAGATTACTTAACGAGAATAAGGAATGCGCAAATGGCCAATCACCGTATTGTGGAGATTCCGGCAAGTAATTTAAAGAAACGTATAACCGAAATCTTATACGACAAAGGATATATCTTGAAATATAAGTTTGAAGATGATGCAAAGCAGGGTGTCATAAAGATCGCTTTAAAGTATGATCCGCAAACCAGGCTTCCCGCAATTCAAAGCCTGGAAAGAGTGAGCCGCCCGGGTTTGCGCACCTATTCAAAACCCGATGAGTTTAAGAGAGTGAAGAATGGCTTGGGTATTTCCATCGTATCCACCTCCAAAGGCGTAATGACAGATAAGGAAGCAAAGCAGCAGAATGTGGGGGGGGAAGTATTGTGTAATATTTATTAATTTTTTTTGGTAAGATAATTAAGCCGTGGTAGTGGCTGAACACTGCCAAAGCAATAATAAGATAAAAAAACCGGCTATGTCAAGAATTGGAAAAAGCCCTGTGGTAGTTATAAAAGGCGCAACTGTGACGGTAGGCAATGATAATGTAATTACCGTAAAAGGCCCTAAAGGCGAATTGAAGCAGGCGATTGACCGCGATATTAAAGTAGAAGTGAAAGATGATAAAGTCACTTTTTCACGCCCGACTGACCAGATTCGTCACCGTGCGCTTCATGGATTATATCGTGCATTAGTAGCGAATATGGTTCGGGGTGTAACCGAAGGTTACAAAAGCAGCCTGGAGCTGGTGGGCGTAGGTTTTAAAGCAACCAACCAGGGAAATCTGCTGGACCTTTCTCTGGGTTTCTCTCATAACATTTTATTTGAGGTGCCCAAAGAGCTGAAAGTAGCCACTGTGCAGGAAAAGGGGAAAAATCCGATCATTACACTGGAAAGCGCCGACAAGCAGTTGCTCGGACAGGTAGCAGCCAAGATCCGGAGCCTGCGTAAACCTGAACCTTACAAAGGAAAAGGGGTGAAGTTCGAAGGAGAAGTATTGCGCCGGAAAGCCGGTAAGGCAGCAGGCGCTAAATAATAAATAACGTTTCCTGCAGACCCCAAAAAGTGTAGGTTATACAGGAAGTAAAACAAACAAACATGAGCTCAAAAATAAGTGCCAGGCAAAAAATTAAATACCGCATCCGTAAAAAGGTAAGCGGTACTGCCCAGAAGCCACGACTCAGCGTGTTCAGGAGCAACCGGGATATTTATGTGCAGCTGATAGATGACGAAAACGGGGTAACCCTTGCATCGGCATCTTCACGCGAAGCAGATATTGCTGCCCAAAAAACAAATAAAACCGAAAAAAGCAAACTGGTGGGTGCTGCTATTGCAAAAAAAACCGGCGAACTGGGAATTAAAAAAATAATATTTGACCGGGGCGGTTATTTGTACCATGGCCGCGTGAAAGCGGTGGCGGATGGTGCCAGGGAAGGCGGATTAGAATTTTAAAAAGCTGTAAAATTTATCAATATTGAAAGCGAATACACAAAGAGTAAAAGGCGCAGACCTTGAACTGAAAGAAAAAGTGGTATCGATCAACCGCGTGGTAAAAACAACCAAAGGTGGCCGTGCATTTAGCTTCTCGGCATTAGTAGTGGTGGGCAACGAAAACGGAGTAGTAGGCCATGGGCTGGGTAAAGCAAAAGAAGTGCAGGAAGCCATCCTGAAAGGAATTGATGATGCAAAAAAGAATCTGATAAAAGTGCCTATCATGCATGGCACCATTCCTCATGAGCAATGGTGCAAAGAAGGTGCGGCAAAGATCCTGATAAAGCCTGCTGCTCACGGTACCGGTGTAATTGCCGGGGGGAGCATGCGCGCTGTGCTGGAAAGTGCCGGTGTAACCGATGTGTTGGCAAAATCACTGGGCTCTGCCAATCCGCACAATGTTGTAAAGGCAACTGTAAAAGCTTTGGCAACATTAAGAGAACCCGTAAGCGTTGCGAAAACGAGAAGTATTTCATTAAAGAAAGTGTTTAATGGGTAACATCCTTTCGCCTTTTTTAAAAAGACTAAGGTTGAAAAATTAAAATAATTATTCGTCATTAAATTCCCCTTTAAGGGTACAGGGTATGAAAAAGATTAAGATTACACAGTTAAAAAGCGGTATAGATCGCCCGGAGCGTCAAAAACTGACATTAAAAGCGCTGGGCCTCACGAAGCCTCATGCGTCTACAGAGGTGGAAGCAACCCCGCAGATTTTGGGAATGGTGAAAAAGGTCAGTCATTTGGTGAAGGTAGAAGAAATAGCTAAATAATTTACAAGCGAGCTCCCGGTACAGGGAGCGTTAAGTTTAAAAAACAGTACAATGCAATTACACAATTTACAGCCTGCAAAAGGGGCTACGCATAAGCAAAAAAGATTAGGTCGCGGTGAAGCTTCCGGTAAAGGCGGTACCTCCACAAAAGGGAATAAGGGTGGACAAAGCCGTACCGGTTACAAAAGAAAAATCGGGCACGAAGGCGGCCAGATGCCTATCCAGCGCAGGCTCCCCAAGCGCGGATTTAAGAATTTCAGCCGCGTTGAATACAAAGTGTTCAATCTTGGACAGGTAGATCAGCTGGCTGAAAAATACGATATCAAGGAATTCAACCTGGAAAATTTATATATCAACAACCTCATCGGCCGTACCGACAAGGTAAAGATCCTGGGAAACGGGGAGTTAAAAGGAAAATTAAACTTCAAGGTGAACGCCATCAGCGAAAAGGCAAAGGCGGCGATAGAATCTGCAGGAGGTTCTGTAGAAATAGTGAAATAAATAATTGATATTTGTCTTTTGAAATTCAGGCAAATAATTAAATCTTGGTAATTCTGTGAAGAAGTTCATCAACACATTAAAAAATATCTGGACGATAGAAGAGCTTAGAAATAAGATCATCTACACGCTTGCATTGATCCTTATTTACCGGGTGGGCTCGTATATTGTTCTTCCCGGTCTCGATCCTAATCAACTGCAAAATCTCGCTAACAGTTCACAAAGCGGCATGCTGGGATTACTGAATTCATTTGTTGGGGGTGCATTTGCAAAAGCCTCCATCTTTGCCTTAGGTATCATGCCTTACATTTCTGCTTCTATTTTTATGCAATTGATGACGATATTGGTACCACAGATTTCCAAGATTCAAAAAGAAGGCGAGAGCGGGCAAAAGAAAATTAATCAATGGACGCGTTACCTCACCGTGGTGGTTACCGCATTCCAGGCAGCTGCTTATATTGGCTTCCTGGAAAGTTCCAACCAGGGCGCATTGCTTCCTGCCTATCAGCCCTACTTCTGGATATCTACCGTGATACTGCTTACTACGGGAACTTTATTTGTTATGTGGCTGGGGGAAAAGATTACCGATAAGGGCCTGGGCAATGGTACTTCTATCATCATCATGATTGGTATTTTGGCACGATTGCCGCAAAATTTCTGGCAGGAGTTTACAGCCAAGCAAACCCGTGGCGGTGGCGGCCTTTTAATTTTCCTGATAGAAATAGCCGTATTCATTGCCGTAATACTTGGATTGATCGTACTGGTGCAGGGAGTAAGAAAAGTGCCCGTGAATTATGCAAAACAAATTGTAGGTAACAGGCAGTTTGGCGGCGCAAGGCAGTTTCTTCCGCTCAAGGTGAATGCAGCAGGTGTAATGCCGATTATATTTGCACAGGCTATCATGTTCCTGCCCACCATCTTTTTGGGATTTCAGACATCAGGAAATTCATGGGCGAAATATTTTACGTCGCCAACCAATCTTGTTTACATGATTGTTTATTCAGTTATGGTGATTGGATTTACATTCCTGTATACCGCGCTTATTTTTAATCCGCGGCAGATATCAGACGATTTAAAAAGAAGTAATGGCTTTATTCCGGGGGTGAAGCCCGGTCAGCCAACTACCGATTATATCGGCGCTATTATGGACAGAATTACATTACCGGGGGCAGTATTGCTGGCAGTGGTAGGTATTTTACCGGGTATTGCGCAGATGCTGGGAGTTACACAGGGTTTCTCAGCATTTTACGGCGGTACCTCTTTGTTGATTATGGTTGCGGTTATTCTTGATACACTGCAGCAGATAGAAACACAATTGCTCATGCGCCAGTATGATGGATTGATGAGCAGCGGTCGCATCCAGGGACGGCAGTCCGTGGCGCCGGGGGTAACAGGGAATCTCTGATTTTTATATTTTAAATTTGCATGTGACCCTGACCCGGTAGCGTCAGGGTTTTTTGATAAGATGATAATTTATAAAACAAAGGATGAAACGGAGCTGGTGCGCCAAAGCTGCCTTCTTGTAAACGATACGATCGCTGAAATTGCCAAAGTGATCAGGCCGGGCATTTCCACCATGTATTTAAATGATCTGGCAGAAAAATTTATCCGCGATCATAATGCAACGCCTTCTTTTAAAAATTACCGCGGCTACCCGTTTGCCTGTTGTATATCGGTGAATGATGCCGTAGTGCATGGTTTTCCCAATAATCAATTATTAAAGGAGGGAGATATTGTATCCATTGATGTTGGCGCATACAAAAACGGTTTTCATGGCGACAGCGCATACACGTTGGCGTTAGCTCCTGTAAATGATGAGGTGAAAAAATTGTTGCGCATTACCAAAGAATCTTTATACAAGGGAATTGAAAAAGCCGTAGTGGGCAACAGGGTAGGCGATATATCTTATGCCGTACAGGAACATACCGAATACCTGAATGGCTATGGAATCGTTCGGGAATTAGTGGGACATGGACTGGGACGAAATCTTCATGAAGACCCGCAGGTGCCTAATTACGGGAAAAGAGGGAGCGGCGTTAAATTGCGGGAGGGGCTGATCATTGCAATTGAACCCATGATCAATCTTGGAAAAAGAAACGTATACAGCGACACAGACGGGTGGACCATCCGTACCAAAGACGGTATGCCTTCCGCCCATTATGAACATACGGTATGTGTAAGGAAGGATACAGCGGATATACTTTCTTCGTTCGATAAAATTGAAGCTGCTGAAAAAGCAAATAAATACCTGTGCGCTGATTACTATTGATGCACCGCATTACTGCGGATTACTTACATTTAATTTTTATCCGAATCATTTTTGTATTGCGCCTTCATGCAAAAGAAAAAGCTGATAGTAATTGGCGGGGGAGCAGCGGGATTCTTTTGTGCTGTAAATGCAGCAGGGGAAAATCTCGATGTGATTCTACTTGAAAAAACCGATAAGGTTTTAAGCAAGGTAAAAGTAAGCGGCGGCGGCCGGTGTAATGTAACAAATGCCTGCTCCAGCATTCCGGAGATGGCCAGGAACTATCCAAGAGGAGAAAAATTTTTAAAGCAATCTTTTCATAATTTTTTTACAGCCGATACTATCGGCTGGTTTGATAAAAGAGGTGTTAAGCTGAAAACCGAGGCCGACGGCAGGATGTTCCCGGTAAGCGACTCATCCGATACTATCATCGGATGCTTATTACAGGAGGCCAATAAGAATAAGGTGCAGCTGCTAATGAATCGTGAAGTGGAAAGAGTAACCGTTGACAGGAACCGGCAATTTCATGTTGAATTAAAAAATTATGAAGAGAGAGTTGCGGATTTTATATGTATCGCCTGTGGAGGTTATGCCAAAGAACAACAATACAAATGGATCACCAATCTTGGCCACAGCTTTGAAAAACCGGTTCCTTCTCTTTTTACATTTAATATTCCAGGTAATGATATGTCACAATTGATGGGGATTTCAATTAATGACGTAACGGTAAAATTGAATGGAACAAAGTTTTCTCAAAACGGCCCTGTCTTAATTACCCACTGGGGTCTGAGCGGGCCGGCGGTACTGAAGCTCTCTTCCTTTGCGGCAAGAGAGCTTGCATCACTTGGATATCAATTTTCCATTACGGTAAATTGGGTAAGTGAATATAATGAAACTTCAATGATAGAAAGGCTGAAGATGATAAGAAATGAGATTTCTTCAAGAAAAATTATCAATCAGAATCCTTTCCGTTTACCGCAACGGTTTTGGGAATATCAGATTAATTGTTGTGATATTCATTCTGATTTACGCTGGGCCCACCTTTCATCCAAACAGCAGCATACATTAGCGAAGCAATTATGCTCGCAGCCATTTGCAGTGAATGGTAAAACAACATGTAAGGAAGAATTTGTAACAGCCGGGGGAATTAAGCTGAATGAAATAGAGGCACGGACCATGCAAAGTAAAATTGTTCCCGGGTTATTCTTCGCCGGTGAAATAATGGATGTAGACGGTATTACGGGTGGCTACAATTTTCAACATGCATGGACGAGCGGTTTCCTTGCAGCAAGCGCGATAAGGCAACTTGCAGGTATTAAGGAACTCTCATGAAAGTATCAGCACCAATAATATAATACCGCATATTATCAGAACGGCAATGAGAACAAAAGTGATTATTCTGGATTTATCAAAAGCCATTATTGTTTTTCCCCTAAGTGAGATTCTCACATTGAAAGTTTTTTATTGGTGCTACATAAATTATACCATTAATTTAACGTTGTGTCACAAGTACATATTGTTATGATTGTTGATTTTGATCCACATTTGAGGCGCAAGGTGAGGATTATATTCTGATGCAGGTATTAATTAACCCGGATTATTAATTAACAGGAAGCCCGGTAAAGAATAATTTTGAGTGGCCACGCCTGAAATATTCAATACCGATGCCAGACGAAGATAAAATTGTAAGCAATGGTTTTTGCGTGCTAATAAAAAATTAATTCCTGACGTATTGCCGTATTAAGATTTATTATAAATCAATTGAATTAGCAAGTAGCTCTGTGTGATTCCTGTGTATCTGTCGTACCTGCAGGTGAAATTTCACTGCATAGGATCGTATGTACATAGATAGCGCAAAGGTTTTTTAGCAGCGCAACATGTTAATTCCTAATTTTGCGCCTTCAAAAAAATGAAGCGTAATGATTAGTGTAAATAATGTGACGCTGGCTTTTGGCAAGCGGGTATTGTTCGATGAGGTGAACATCAATTTCACCAAAGGAAATTGTTATGGAATTATCGGAGCCAACGGGGCGGGAAAATCTACTTTTTTAAAAATTATCAGCGGTGAAACAGAACCCAATAAAGGTTCAGTAAGCATTTCACCCGGTGAACGCATGGCCGTACTTAAGCAAAATCAATTTGAATTTGATGAAGTAACGGTGCTGAATACCGTGCTGATGGGCCACAAAAAAATGTGGGAGGTGATGCAGGAAAAAGATGCCATTTACCTGAAAGAAGATTTCAGCGAAGAAGACGGATTGAGAGCAGGACATCTCGAAGCAGAATTTGGTGAAATGGGCGGCTACACAGCCGAAAGCGACGCCGCTACTTTATTAAATCAGTTAGGAGTGCCGGATGAAGTGCACCAGATGCTCATGAAAGATGTGGCGGCTAATATGAAGGTTCGCGTACTGCTTGCGCAGGCTTTGTTTGGCAATCCGGATATACTATTGTTAGATGAGCCTACCAACAATCTTGACGTGGATACGATTTCATGGCTGGAAAACTTTTTGGCGGATTATGAAAATATCGTACTTGTGGTGAGTCACGACAGGCACTTTCTGGACGCTGTTTGCACCCATGTAGCTGATGTAGACAAGCAAAAAATAAAAATTTATACAGGTAACTATACTTTCTGGTACGAGAGCAGCCAACTGGCGGCACGGCAGGCGGCAGACAAAAACAAAAAAGTGGAAGAGAAGAAAAAAGACTTATTGGAATTTATTGCACGGTTCAGTGCCAATGCGTCCAAGAGCAGGCAGGCCACTTCACGCAAAAAGGCTTTGGAAAAGCTTCAGTTTGAGGATATCACCCCGGGCAACAGAAAATATCCCGGCATCATTTTCAAACCGGATCGCGAAGTGGGCAATCAGATATTGAATGTGGAAAAGCTGGAAAAGAGCGTTGATGGAAGGCCCGTTTTTGGTAATGTAACCTTTGATGTAGCGAAAGGCCAGAAGATCGCTTTACTCAGCCGCGATCCTGTGGCACTCACTTCTTTTTTTGAAATTATAAATAACCGTATGAAGGCTGACAGCGGGAAATTTGAATGGGGCAGTACCATTACACCCGCTTATCTGCCGAATGATAATTCAGAATTTTTTACCGGAAATCTTTCATTGCTCGACTGGCTTCGCCAGTTTGTTCCTAAAAATATTACTGACGTGGATGAGGATTTTTTACGGGGCTTTTTAGGTAAAATGCTTTTCAGCGGCGATGAAATAAAAAAGAAAACCAACGTGCTCAGCGGAGGTGAAAAAGTAAGATGCATGATCAGCCGGATGATGTTGCAAAATCCTAACGTGGTAATGCTGGACGAACCTACCAATCACCTTGACCTCGAAAGTATTACGGCCTTCAATGACGGTATTATCGCTTTCCCGGGAATTGTTTTAATGACTACGCACGACCATCAATTCATGCAAACGGTTGCCAACAGGATTATTGAAATAACCCCCGGAGGCATTATTGACAGGCTTTGCACTTATGATGAATATATTGCCGACGAGAGAATAAAGCAATTGCAGCATGAATTGTACAATTGATTATGCACATCCTGTTAAAAATTAAAAGTTAAAATGCTATCGTATCACTGCAAATTGTAATTCGTAATTCAGGATTTGAATATTTTTGTCACGATCTGAAACAATTCGACACTAAATTATTTTTATGAAAAAGATCCTCTTATTTATTGCGGTAGGTCTTATTGCTGCCTCTGGCGCCCATGCACAAACTTACAGTACGGCTATTGGCGCCAAATTTTATACCGGTGCCCCTTCATTCGGCGGCATAAATATTCGTTATTGCAACACGGAAAAAACCGCCCTCGAGGGTTCGGTATTATTTACCAGCGGTGCTGTTGGCCTGGAAGGATTATATGAATACCAGGCGCCTATTTCCGGAGTAAACAATCTGCAGTATTATGTGGGTGGCGGCGGCCTTTTGGCGCTGGGATCAGGGTATTATGGTAATAGCACCGGTTTTGCGCTCAGGCTTACCGGCGGTATCGACTATAAATTTGAGGATGCGCCGGTAGATGTAAGCCTTGGCCTTGATCCGTTCTTCTATCTCACACCTGCAACAAACTCCTATTTTACTTTGGGTATTGGTTTGAGGTATGTGCTTAAGTAAATTGATAATGGCCTGATACAATTATTCCCGCTCATATGAACTGAACGGGAATTTTTATAACACACACCGGATGCGAAAAAGATTAATTGCCTTTATCGATTTTTTTTATCTTCCATTTAAAAAAATAATGCCCGAGCAAACGTTTCGCTATGCGGTTTGCGGCGGTGCCAATACCCTGATGGGTCTCGTGATCTATTACATAGGGTTTCATTATATTTTTGAAAAAGAAAATTTCGATGCAGGGATAGTCGTATTTAAGCCACACAATGCTTCTCTCTTTCTTGCCGGATGCATATCGTTTACCGTAGGTTTTATACTAAATAAATACCTCGTCTTTTTTGACTCCTACCTGCGCGGAAGAGTGCAGCTGTTTCGTTATTTTCTGTCATTCATCGTAAACCTTTTCATCAATTATTTTATACTGAACATTTTTGTGATTTACCTGCACATGGATGCAATTATTTCGCAGGTAATAGCCACGGTAATTATTATTATCATTAGCTATCTTACCCAAAAACATTTCACTTTCCGGATCAATAAATCCGTTGCCAATAATCCTGATCTTACCGGGTCAGACCAATTTTTATAATCTGCCATTTTTGCACTTATCCTTCGTTGGCATAAACATTGTCAATCAGTTACTATAAAAAATCAAATTATGGCAAAAATTATAGGTATTGACCTGGGAACAACTAACAGTTGCGTAGCGGTTATGGAGGGTAATGAACCCGTCGTAATTGCTAACGATGAAGGGCGCCGTACCACGCCCAGCGTAGTTGCTTTCTTAAAAAATGGTGAACGCAAAGTAGGTGATCCCGCTAAAAGGCAGGCTATCACGAACCCTACCAACACTATCATGAGTGTAAAGCGTTTTATGGGACACAAGTGGGACGAAGTGACTTCTGAGGCAGGGCATTGGAGCTATAAAGTCGTAAAAGGTGACAATAATACGGTTCGCATAGACATTGACGGAAGACAGTATACTCCGCAGGAAATTTCTGCAATGATTTTACAGAAGATGAAAAAAACTGCAGAAGATTATCTGGGGCAGGAAGTGAATGAAGCGGTAATTACCGTTCCTGCCTATTTTAATGACTCGCAGCGGCAAGCCACTAAGGAAGCCGGTGAAATTGCCGGATTAAATGTTCGTCGTATTATCAATGAACCTACCGCTGCAGCTCTTGCCTACGGTCTGGATAAAAAAACGACCGATCAAAAGATTGCAGTGTTTGACTTGGGGGGCGGCACCTTCGATATATCCATTCTTGAATTGGGCGACGGCGTTTTCGAAGTAAAATCAACCAATGGTGATACCCACCTTGGCGGCGATGACTTTGATAAAGTGATCATGGACTGGCTTGCTGCCGAGTTCAAAAAAGATGAAGGCATCGATCTTCATAAAGATCCGATGGCATGGCAGCGTTTGAAAGATGCTGCTGAAAAAGCAAAAATTGAGTTATCGTCTTCGAGCGAAACTGAAATTAATCTTCCCTATATTACCGCGGTGGATGGTGTTCCAAAACACCTGGTAAAGAAACTGACCCGTGCACATTTTGAAAAACTGGCTGATAACTTGTTCTCCCGTTGTTTGAAACCCTGTGAAATTGCATTGAAAGATGCGGGAATGAAAGTATCAGATATAGATGAAGTGATATTAGTGGGAGGGTCAACCCGTATTCCTAAAGTGCAGGAGATAGTAGAAAAGTTCTTTGGAAAGAAGCCCAATAAAAGTGTAAACCCCGATGAAGTAGTAGCAATAGGTGCGGCTATACAGGGCGCCGTATTAACCGGTGAAGTTAAGGACGTGCTGCTGCTCGATGTTACGCCTCTTTCTTTGGGTATCGAAACCCTGGGTGGGGTAATGACGAAACTGATCGAAGCGAATACGACCATTCCCACCAAAAAGACAGAAGTATTCTCTACTGCAAGCGATAACCAGCCGGGTGTGCAGATCCATGTGCTGCAGGGTGAACGCCCGATGGCTAATCAAAACAAGAGCCTCGGTACATTTAATTTAGAAGGTATTCCGCCGGCTCCCAGAGGAGTTCCTCAGATTGAGGTAACATTTGATATTGACGCAAATGGTATTTTAAATGTATCTGCAAAAGATAAAGGCACCGGTAAGACACACAATATCCGCATTGAAGCGGGAAGCGGCCTTAGCAAGGATGAAATTGAAAGAATGAAGAATGAAGCCAAAGCCAATGAAGCCAATGACCGTACCGCAAGAGAAAAAGTGGATAAGGTGAATCAGGCGGATAGTTTAATATTCCAGTCTGAAAAACAATTAAAGGAATATGGAGATAAAATTTCTCCTGATAAAAAATCTGTCATTGAAGGCGCGCTTGCCAGGCTGAAGGAAGCGCACAAAACGCAGGACGTAAGTGCTATTGACAAAGCAGTTGCCGACGTAAATAATGCATGGACTGCTGCAAGTGAAGATATGTATAAGGCTTCACAGCAGGCGGGTCCGGATGCTAACGGTAATACCGGTGCACAGAGCGGAGGCAGCGACGAAACGGTAAATGCAGGCGATAATGTTACTGATGCAGAATTTGAAGAAGTAAAGTAAAGGTTTTAAGAATTTGATAGGGAGAGGCTGCAATTTTGTGGCCTCTTTTTTTATTTCAGCCAATTAAAAATACATTTGCAAAACATTACCTCTTAAAAACCGTTGTAAGAATATTAAACGCACCGTTATGATTCAAAGACTTTTTTACCTGGCTATTCTCACTGCTTTTTTACTTTCAGCAAACACGGGTTTTGCCTTTGCCATAAGGCCCCTGAGCGGTAATACTGTTGCTGTCCCAAATAATTATGATTATTTGCGTGGAGATGTTTTCGTAAAAATGTCTGCAAAAGAATTTGCAAAGGCTACCGGAACGCATCTCAATTTTTTTGAAAGGATGTATTTCCGTATGATCAAACGCCAGGTAAAGCGGGATCTGAAGCATAATCCTGATCTGCTGATTACAGACTACTATGATACTGCTTCCGGCAAGTTCAAATTCAACGCCCTCTGGTTTGTGATCGCTGCTATCATAGGGCCACTGGGCGTCTTGCTGGCTTATGTTTCCCATCCTCAGAAGAATGGACCTGACAAAAAAGACCGGACTACTTCCGCATGGCTCGGTTTTGCATTTTGGATTTTATGGTTTGGGTATATTTTTATTTTTTAACTTCCCTGCCATACACTGATTATATCTGCCGGCTATAAGGACCGACCCGTAATGTGTAAATTTTACATTTTAAGACAAAACATTTAAATTGCTCTATTAATTGCCTGATAATGACGATTCATTTTTACCTGAGGTACCATACCAATTTCGGACAAACGCTTTTTATAACAGGCAATTCTGATTTACTGGGCAACCATGATGCGGCAAAAGCCGTGGAGATGTCTTTTTACAACAACGATTACTGGCATGTGAAAATTGATTTACCGGATCATTTTGATGACACTGTCAGCTACACCTATTTTTTGAAAGACGCAGATGGCACGGAAGTGTTTGACGGAGAAGAAAACCGCTCGCTTGATTTTTCATCTTTGGCCTCCGGGAGCATTGCCGTTTGGGATGTTTGGAATGGAGGAAACGATTTTCGCAATGCCTATTTTACACGGGCCTTCAGTAAAGTGCTCCTCTCACACGTAGCGCGTGTAAGGAAGCGGGCGCTAAAATATTTTACTCATGAATTCAGGGTGAAAGCCCCGCTGCTCCGGCAGGGAGAAGTTATCTGTATGAGTGGTTCTACCCCTAACCTGAAGAACTGGAGTACATCCGATCCTATTATAATGATGCCGAGAAATGATTGGTTTGTGGCAAATATCACGCTCACGAAAAATGACTGGCCCGCTGCTTATAAGTACGGGATTTATAATGTGGAAGAAAAAAGATTTGTCTGTTTTGAAGACGGGGAAAATCGCTTTTTGCAAAGAGGCGGGGAGAAAAATAACGTAACTATTTTGCACGATGGCTTCGCAAATTGCAATACGTTTATCTGGCGCGGTGCAGGTGTTGCCATTCCGGTTTTTAGCCTGCGTTCTAAAAAAAGTTTCGGGGTAGGGGAGTTTACTGATATTCATTTGCTCGTTGATTGGGCAAAAAAAACAGGATTGAAATTGATTCAGATATTGCCTGTGAACGACACCACAGCTATGCATACCGCTGCTGACTCTTATCCTTATGGCGCCATTTCTGCCTTTGCAATGAATCCCATCTACATCAATCTTGAAAAAGTTGCCGGTAAGGAACACGCTGATATCATAAAGCCTTTGAAGAAAAAGCAGAAACAATTAAATGACCTTCCTTCAATTGATTATGAAAAGGTGATGAAATTCAAGTGGGCGGCATTAAAAGAAATTTACCAGGCAAGCAAAGAAAACTTTAAGAACAACCTTGATTATTTTGAATTCTTTGATGTAAACAGGCATTGGCTGGTTCCCTACGCAGCCTTCTCCTACCTGCGCGATAAAAATAAAACTGCAGACTTTACCAAATGGAAAAATCATACTTTTTACGACGAAGCGGACATACAAAAGATGGTGGCTCCTTCCAGGCCCCATTATGATGACATTGTATTTTTCTATTTTGTACAGTATCACCTGCACCTGCAGTTACAGGCAGCGGTTGACTATGCCCATAAAAATAAAGTGGTATTGAAAGGCGACATACCGATTGGCATTCATCGTTACAGCTGCGACGCATGGGCCAATCAAAGCCTGTACAATATGAATGAACAGGCAGGCGCCCCGCCGGATGATTTTGCGGTAAAAGGTCAGAACTGGGGTTTTCCTACATATAATTGGGAACGGATGAAGCAGGATGGCTTTCAATGGTGGCGTAACCGTTTCGACCAGATGAGTAATTATTTTGATGCCTTTCGCATTGATCATATTCTGGGGTTTTTCAGAATATGGAGCATTCCCATACATGCAGTAGAAGGTATCATGGGGAGATTCGTTCCGGCAATCCCGGTGGATATTTCAGAATTCCATAACAACAATATTTGGTTTAATTACGACCGGTATTGTAAGCCATTTATAACGGAAGCCATTCTTGACGAAACATTTCATGACCAAAAAGATTTTGTAAAAGAAAATTTTCTTGAACCAACCGGCGAAGGGTATTATGCCTTAAAGGAAGAATATAATACGCAAAGAAAAGTAGCAAAATGGTTTAAAGGAAATGATATCAGGCACGGTAAAGCAATAAAACAGGGACTTTTTGATTTGATCAGTAACATCATCCTGATCGAGGAAGAAAATTCCGGCGGCACTAAATTTCATTTTCGTATAGGCATTGCCGGTACCTCATCGTTTCAACAACTGGAATACAATACCAGAGAGCGGTTGCATGACTTATATATAAATTACTTTTATCGCCGGCAGGATCATTTCTGGAAACAGGAGGCTTTGAAAAAATTGCCGCAGCTCAAAAGGAGTACCAATATGCTTATCTGCGGTGAAGATTTGGGAATGGTGCCCGCATGCGTTCCTGAAGTAATGCAAAATCTCGGGATATTAAGTCTTGAAATTGAACGGATGCCTAAAGATTCAAACCGTGAATTCTTTCATCCCAATGATGCGCCGTATCTTTCGGTGGTAACGCCTTCTACCCACGATATGAGCACTATCAGGAGCTGGTGGGAGGAAGACCGTAGAAAGACGCAGTGTTTTTATAATGATATGCTGGGCCATTCCGGGGAAGCGCCGGTCTTTTGCGAACCCTGGATCAATAAGGAGATTGTTCTGCAGCATTTATATTCGCCTGCCATGTGGAGCATATTCCAATTGCAGGATTTGATGGGCATTGATGGAAAAATACGCAGGGAAAACCCGGGAGATGAGCGGATCAACATTCCGTCCGATCCTCATCACATTTGGTCGTATCGCATGCATCTTCCATTAGAGCAACTGTTGAAAGAAGACGATTTTAATAACGAAATAAAAAGATACATAACAGAGAGCGGCCGTTAAATGCGTGCACCTGCCTCGCCGGCAGGCGGGCCCGTCTCCGTTATATTTTCAAAATGAAGATTTCTTTTAAGGCCATAAACCTGCCGTTTAAATATCCATTCACCATTTCGAAAGGCACCAAAACACACCAGCCTTCTCTATTGACACAGATCGACTTTCTGGGCATCAAAGGTTTTGGCGAGGCGCCCGCTATCACGTATTATAATATTACGGTGGAGAAAATGATAGAAGACCTTGAAGCAAAAAGAAATATGATCGAGAGGTTTTCTTTCACACAACCGGAGAGATTCTGGCATTTCCTGCATCATTTAATTCCCGGAAATCCTTTTTTAGTTTGTGCGCTTGATATAGCAGGTTGGGATTTGTATGGTAAACTTCAAAAGCAGTCTTTATATCGTTTGTGGAAAGGCGATATTTCAAGAAGTCCGGTTACTGATTATACTATTGGTATCGATACGATAGATAAGATGGTTAGCAAGATGAATGAAAAGCCATGGCCGGTTTATAAGATCAAGCTGGGTACGGATCGAGACATAGAGATCATCACTGAACTAAGAAAGCATACTTCATCAGTTTTTCGTATCGATGCAAATGCTGCATGGACAAAAGACGAGGCTTTGGAAAAGATAAAAGTATTTAAAGACCTTGGTGTGGAATTTATTGAGCAGCCTCTTGCCAAAGAGGATTGGGAAGGAATGAGATTTTTGTATGAACATTCACCACTGCCATTGATAGCAGATGAAAGCTGTGTGCTGGAAGATGATGTGAAAAAGTGTTATCAGCATTTTCATGGCATCAACATCAAGCTCACCAAATGCAGTGGTATTACGCCGGCCTTGCGAATGATGGCGCAGGCGAGAGAGCTGAATATGAAGGTGATGATCGGGAGCATGAATGAAAGCTCGGTTGGTACGTCCGCCATTGCCCAGCTGATGCCCTTTGTTGACTATGCAGATGCAGACGGACCTTTATTGCTTGCAGAAGACGTTGCTACCGGCGTTGACTTTGATCAAGGCAGGATCATTTATTCAAATGCCCCGGGGATAGGAGCTTTGATGGATGCTTTTTAATTTTACCAAAATTTATTTGGAAGAACAAATTTTCAACCTTTACTTTGCAGCTCCATGAATAAAAAACTTCACATACACCATCATCATACAGTGCCTGCGGGTAAGCTATGCTGATAGGTATGTAGTAAACATATTTTCAAAAGGGCTTACTGAAAAGTGAGCCCTTTTAATTTTGTAAATTTTAATTATGCTGAAAATAGCAATACAAAAATCAGGGCGCCTTTATGAACACTCGATGCAGCTGTTGAAGGAGTGCGGGATTGACATTAATAATGGCAACCGCCAGCTCAAGGCAATTGCATTTAATTTTCCTGTTGAGGTGTTTTTTTTTCGTGATGATGACATTCCGCAGTATGTATTTGATAAGGTAGCGGATATAGGTTTCGTGGGGGAAAATGTAGTGTATGAGACGAACAGGGATATTGATGTGGTAACCAAATTAGGATTTGGGAAATGCAGGCTGAGTATTGCAGTTCCCAAGAATATGGAGTATAAAAATATTGCCGACCTTGAAAACTTAAAGATTGCTACCTCGTATTCAGGGTTATTGAAAAAATATCTGTCGGATAAAAAAGTAAATGCAGAAATTCATGAGATCAGCGGTTCGGTGGAAATTGCTCCCGGTATCGGGCTGGCAGACGCAATTTGTGACCTGGTAAGCAGCGGCAGTACTCTATTTACTAACGGGTTGAAAGAAGCAGAAGTAATATTGCAGTCGGAAGCGGTATTGGTAACAAATAAAAATTTATCCGCAGAAAATAAAACAATTCTTGAGAAATTACTGTTACGCATAGACGCAGTTAAAGCAGCGAAGAATAACAAATATATTATGCTGAATGCACCGAATGACCAGCTAAAAAATATTACCTCGGTATTACCGGGTATGAAAAGCCCAACCATTGTACCATTGGCTGAAGGCGGCTGGAGCAGCGTGCAAAGCGTGGTAAATGAAAGTGATTTCTGGAACATCATTGAAAAATTAAAATCATTCGGTGCGCAGGGAATATTGGTAGTGCCGATTGAAAAAATGATTTTGTAATGGAAAGCATTATTATAAATCCGCTGAAAGAAGAATGGCCACAGATTGTTGCAAGGCCCGTTATAGATTCCCGGAACCTGGAACGAACGGTCAGTGAAATCATCCGGGAGGTACGGCAACGCGGAGACGATGCAGTGAAGGAGTATTCATATCAGTTCAGTGGTTTTGCTCCTGAAAATTTATGGGTAACAAAAAATGACATCAGGTCAGCAACTAAAAAGATTAGTCCGGAGTTAAAGAAAGCCATCCTGACCGCAAAAAGAAATATCGAAAAATTTCACGAACAGCAGGTAGAAAAGATAAAGAAGGTGGAAACGATGTCAGGAGTGGTTTGCTGGCGCAAAAGTATTCCGATTGAAAGAGTAGGGCTATATATACCCGGCGGCTCTGCGCCTTTATTTTCCACTTTGCTGATGCTCGGTATTCCTGCAAAGATTGCCGGTTGTAAAGAAATTATCGTGGCAACGCCTCCGCAACCTGATGGTAGTATAAACGAAGTGGTGTTATTCGTGGCAGGCTTACTCGGGATTGATAAAATATATAAGGCTGGCGGAGCGCAAGCTATTGCAGCTATGGCGTATGGTACGCACACAATGGATAAAGTATATAAGATCTTTGGCCCGGGAAACCAGTATGTTACCTGTGCAAAGAAGCTGGTAAACAACGAAGGAACTGCCATTGACATGCTCGCAGGCCCCAGTGAGGTGGCTATCTATGCCGATCAAACTTGTATGCCGGAGTTTGTCGCTGCAGATTTGCTGAGCCAGGCTGAGCATGGCGCAGACAGCCAGGTAGTGCTGGTGGCCACTAAACAAAAGATCATTCAGGAGGTAATGGATGAAATAGAAATTCAATTGCCACGACTTGCGAGAAAGCACATCATTGAACAGTGTTTTTTGAATAAAAGATTTATTGTAATTAAGAATAAAAAAACAGCATTTGATTTTTTAAATGCCTATGCTCCTGAGCATTTAATCATTGCTTCTGAAAAAGCGGATAGCCTTAGCCGTTATGTGGTAAATGCAGGAAGTGTATTTCTGGGAAATTATTCTCCGGAAAGCGCAGGGGACTATGCCTCGGGTACGAATCATTCTTTGCCAACAAACGGCACTTCAGTGGTTACGGCTGGTGTATCGGTAGATAATTTTGTAAAGAAGATCACCTTTCAAAGGATCAGTCATAAAGGAATAAAAACTATCGGGAATACCATTGAGCAAATGGCGGAGGCCGAAGGATTGCAGGCCCACCGCAATGCGGTAAGTATAAGGATTAAAAAAAAGAACAGGTCATGAACGGATTTGATTTAGATAAGCTGGTACGGCCAAATATTAAAACGCTGAAACCGTATTCATCTGCGAGGAGCGAATACACAGGCGATGCCTCTGTGTTCCTGGATGCAAATGAAAATGCTTTTGGCTCGCCGCTCGATGATGATTTTAGCCGTTATCCCGATCCGCTGCAGACAAAGCTGAAGCAGGAGCTTTCCAAAATAAAAGGCGTGCCGGTTCAAAATACTTTTATTGGCAACGGCAGCGATGAAGTGATTGATCTGGCATTCAGAATATTTTGTGAGCCGGGTAAAAGCAATGTGATCATTTGCCCGCCGACGTACGGTATGTACAGGGTTTGTGCAAATATTAATGATGTCGCTGTTAAGGAAGCGAATCTTACAAGTGATTTTCAGCTTAATCTTAATAAGATATTTGAGATAACGGATAAGGATACACGAATTATTTTTATTTGCTCGCCCAATAATCCGACCGGGAATAATTTGAATCGCTTGGATATCGAAACCCTGCTCAATAATTTTCCCGGGATCGTATTAATTGATGAGGCGTATATCAATTATTCTTCACAAAAAAGCTTTATCCGGAAACTGACAGAGTACGAAAATCTCATTGTGATGCAGACCTTATCCAAAGCATGGGGGCTGGCTGCATTACGTCTGGGGATTGCATTTGCGTCTGAAAGGATTATAGAATTGTTCAATAACGTAAAACCTCCATATAATATTAACCTGGCTTCACAACAGCTCGGCATACAGGCGTTGTCGAATATTAACGAAGTGAATGAGAAAATAAAATTAACCACGCAGCAAAGAGGTTTTTTGCAGCAGGCGTTGCCTGAGTTTGGTTTTATTAAAAAGATATACCCTTCCGATACCAATTTTATTCTGGTAAAAACAACGGATGCCAATAAGCTGTATCAATATTTGACGAATAAAGGAATTATAGTGCGCAACAGAACGAAAGAACCCTTATGCGAAAATTGCATTCGCATTACAGTGGGCACGCCGGAAGAAAACAGGTTATTACTCGAGGCTTTAAATAAATATGCATGAGCAAAAAAATATTGTTTATAGATCGTGACGGTACGCTGATAAAAGAAGCGCCGCCCACCTATCAGTTGGATGCGTTTAATAAGCTGGAATTTTATCCGCACATGTTTGAATATCTTTCACGGATTATACAGGAGCACGATTTTGAGCTGGTGATGGTTACCAACCAGGATGGATTGGGAACACCATCTTTTCCCGAAGAATCGTTCTGGCCCATTCAGAATTTTATCATGCGCGCCCTGCAAAATGAAGGAATTATTTTTTCCAATGTATGTATTGACAGGAGCTTTCCTTACGAAAACAAACCAACCCGTAAGCCGGGTACGGGGATGCTTACTGAATATCTGAACAATGATGCATACGATATAAAGGGATCTTTTGTAATCGGTGACAGGATCACCGATGTGAAGCTGGCGCAAAACATTGGCTGCAGGGCATTCTGGCTGAATAATCATGATAATCTCGGCGCAGGCGAAACTGAAATTTCTGATGGCGATTTAAAAGAGGTCCTTGCCCTGGAAACGCAAAGCTGGAAAGATATTTATAACTACTTAAAACTTCCGCCGAGAAAAGTTCACCACATACGGAATACCAATGAAACAAAAATTGATATCAGATTAAATCTTGACGGTAACGGCTATACGAAGAACGGTACCGGTATCGGTTTTTTTGATCACATGCTCGATCAGATGGGAAAGCATTCCGGCATTGACCTTTCTGTTGCCTGTAGCGGTGATTTACATATTGATGAGCATCATACCATAGAAGATGTTGGCATTGCATTGGGAGAAGCATTCTTAATGGCGCTGGGAGATAAGCGTGGAATGGAACGGTATGGTTTTGTTTTACCCATGGACGATGCACTGGCGCAGGCAGCAATTGATTTTGGCGGAAGAAGCTGGCTGGTGTGGGATGTGGAATTCAGGCGGGACAAAATAGGAGAGATGCCAACGGAAATGTTCTTTCATTTTTTCAAATCATTCAGCGATGCGGCAAAATGTAACCTGAATATAAAAGCAGATGGACAAAATGAACATCATAAAATCGAAGCCGTGTTCAAGGCTTTTGCTAAATCCGTCAGAATGGCGGTAAAGCGTGACCCGAAAGTCAATTCATTACCCAGCACCAAAGGAGTTTTATGAGCGTAGCGATCATTCAATATAATGCAGGCAATGTACAAAGCGTATTGTATGCTTTACAACGGTTAGGCGTAGACGCAGTTATTACTGCCGATGCGGATACCATACGATCCGCCGGTAAAGTAATTTTTCCCGGCGTAGGCGCTGCCGGCTCTGCGATGGAATACCTGAAAAAAAATAATCTTGATAAATTAATTGTGTCACTGACGCAGCCCGTGCTTGGCATTTGTCTGGGTTTACAATTGATGTGCGCCCATAGCGAAGAAGGCGATACGACTTGTCTCGGAATTTTTGATGTACCGGTAAAAAAGTTTATGAAACCCGCAAATGATCATTCCGTAAAAATTCCCCAGATGGGTTGGAACACTATTTACCATCTTTCTTCCCCCTTGTTTCAAAATGTTCCGGAAAACACTTTCGTGTATTATGTGCATAGCTATTATGCAGCCTTATCGCCGCAAACGATTGCCACTACACACTATACAGTTCCTTACGCTGCTGCTATTCATAAAGACAATTTCTACGGCGTGCAGTTTCACGCAGAAAAGTCTGCTGCTGCAGGAGCGCAAATGATTGAAAATTTTTTAAAATTAACCTGATGGAGCTGATACCGGCAATTGATTTAATGGATGGCAAATGCGTACGGCTGCAGAAAGGGGATTTTCTGAAACAAACCATTTACAGCGATGATCCGCTTTCCGTTGCGAGGCAATTTGAACAGGCGGGAATAAAAAGGCTGCACATCGTAGATCTCGATGGCGCTAAAGGAAAACCATTGCAAAATATTAACGTGCTTGAAAAGATTGCCGATAATACCTCTTTGACCATAGATTTTGGCGGTGGTATTAAAAAGGCAGAAGACGTCCTGACCGTTTTAAATGCCGGGGCAGCCATGATAAGTGTTGGAAGCATTGTTGCTGCAGCACCGGATGTATTTGAAGAATGGATATATCAATTTGGCGCAACAAAATTTTTGCCAGGGGCAGATGTGCTCGATAAAAAAATCAGGATACACGGATGGAGGGAAGATGCAGGTATTGATATTTCTGATTTCATTGAAAAGCTTTTGCGATTAAATATTGATACCATTTTTTGTACCGATATTTCAAAAGACGGAATGATGCGCGGGCCTGCCATACATCTTTACAAGGAAATCATAGAGAAATTTCCGTCATTGCATCTTATTGCCAGCGGTGGTATTTCCTGTTATGAAGATCTGATTTCGCTGAAAGAGACAGGTTGCAGCGGGGCTATCATTGGTAAAGCTTTTTACGAAGGGAAAATAACACCGGAACAGATAAGCGCTTTTATAAAACAATAACCATGCTTGCAAAAAGAATTATCCCCTGTCTTGATATTGATAACGGGCGTACGGTAAAGGGAGTGAACTTTGTTGACATCCAGGATGCGGGCGACCCGGTGGAACTGGCCATGCATTACTCACGGCAGGGGGCAGACGAAATTGTATTTCTCGATATTACCGCCACTGTAGAAAAAAGAAAGACATTGGCTGAACTGGTAAAAAAGATGGCAGCCCATATTAATATCCCTTTTACTGTTGGCGGCGGCATTGGTTCCGTTGATAATGCATTTGAATTACTGCAAAACGGTGCGGATAAAATTTCCGTGAACTCTGCGGCATTTCGGAATCCGAAGTTGATTCAGGAGATGGCTGATGAATTCGGAAGCCAGTGCGTAGTGCTGGCCATTGATACAAAAAAAGAAGACGACGGAGGCTGGTATGTATACCTGAACGGAGGACGGCTGAAAACGGGATCGCGCACTGTTGACTGGGCAAAACAGGCTATTGACCTCGGTGCAGGTGAAATATTGCTTACCTCAATGAATAACGATGGCACGAGGGATGGTTTTGCAGAAGATATCACTTTACAATTATCGGATGCACTGGATGTGCCGGTAATTGCATCGGGAGGCGCCGGCAATATGCAGCACTTCGCTGACGTTTTCACCAGAGCGCATGCAGATGCAGCCCTGGCGGCAAGCGTGTTTCATTATAAA
>CAZVKO010000067.1:0-109966 GCA_964627765.1 uncultured Ginsengibacter sp.
TTACACTGATTACATATATCTTTTTTCCATTTTCATTTCTTATGCTTACGGTTTTGAATTTATAAGCAACCAATCCGCTGTAACTGACAGGGGAAAGTATGGGTACATCAGATACAGCCGGAACTTTCAGCAGGTTATTATAAAAATTAAAATCACCATCGGTGGTAGTGAGGTAAAATAATCCGGCCGGGCGCATCCCTTTTGTAACGCCAATACGTTCTTCTTTCATCTGCGATGGCGATCCCCGGTCATAGTTCAATGCGATCTCCGTCATGTTCATCTTTTTAAACTCATTATCGTTACTGCGGCCTTTGTTACCCGGCTTCAAACGCTTATTTACCGTTTCCGATGAATCTTCCTGCAGCGCTCTTATATATACTTTACATGAATACGGCCCGGGTGCAGACAGTATATCATCTTTATGACGAATTACATTACGGATAATTTCTTCCGCCCTGTCCTTACTTTTAACGACCACCGCTGAAAGGTCTTTGGATTTCGATACTTCGAGAATTATATTTTTATGGCAACCCGATTTCGTAACAAGTATGGCAACCTCCTCCGTTTGGTAACCGATCATACTGATGATGAGATCATACTTTCCTTCATCCAACTCCAGTTCATAAGAACCATCTTCTTTGGTAATAGTGCCGGTTCTCACCTGCTTCACTTCTACGCTGGCAAAAGCAAGCGGTTCGAGCTTATTGTTGGTTACAATACCATGTACTTTATATTGCGCTGACAATTCAGAAAACGAAAGCAGTATAATAAGGGTAAAAATAAAATGCATATAAAGTGGTAAATGCAGTCCGGGAATAAACCGTTGCCCAATATATAAGTATAAACTTTAAAGAAATGATAATTTTAAAAAGGAATGCCTGAATGAAAGAGCCGGAATAAAGCCACCCGGCATGTATTATTTATACGATATTAAGTTTTCCTCTTATTTTGTGCAATACAATATTCTTCCGGGAATTAAAAATGATTGCCTGATAAATTATAACCATGAGCCAGCAAACCAATCCTAACTCCACCTTTCGCATTCTGGTTGCCAGCCTTGCCGGCACTACCATCGAGTTTTTTGACTTTTATATTTATGCAACGGCAGCCGTACTCATATTTCCGAAACTATTCTTCCCGGCATCTGATCCCGCTTCAGGAACACTGGAGTCGCTGGCAACATTCGCATTGGCTTTTTTTGCCCGGCCGGTAGGTTCTGCCTTATTCGGGCACTTCGGCGATCGTATAGGTCGTAAAGCCACGCTGGTAGCGTCTCTCATGACGATGGGACTATGCACAGTAGCAATAGGGTTGCTTCCCACTTACACTTCTGTCGGTATTATTGCTCCCATATTGCTCGCGCTATTCCGCTTTGGGCAAGGCGTTGGGCTTGGCGGCGAATGGGGAGGCGCCGTATTACTCGCTACTGAAAACGCACCTGAAAATAAAAAAGCATGGTATGGGATGTTTCCCCAGCTGGGCGCTCCTTTGGGATTTATTCTCTCAACCAGCGTATTCCTGCTGGCAGGTAATGCATTTAAAGGACAGCAGTTTCTTGCAATCGGATGGAGGATACCGTTTATTCTTAGTTTCCTTTTGGTAGCCGTAGGCTTATATGTACGGTTAAAAATTGTAGAAACCCCCGATTTCATAAGAGTGATGGAAAACAATGAACGGGCAAAGTTTCCATTAGGTGATGTGTTCATAAAATACGGTAAAGCGCTTGTGCTTGGCACGCTCATTACCATACTGGTATTCCTGTTTTTTTATTTACTAACTGTGTTTGCGCTTAGCTGGGGCACCGCAATACTCTCCTACTCCCGTTCTGCATTTCTTGGCGCACAACTGATTTCGATGCTATTTTTTGCCGCAGGCATTTTATTATCTGCGGCGCTTGCCGGAAAATATAGCCCTGTGAATATGCTATTGCTGTCATCCGTCATTATTTTCTTTTTTGGGCTGTTCGTTTCACAATTATTCATTGCAGGCAACTGGTCGTTGCTTGTTATATTTCTTTCAGGCGGTATGTTTCTTATTGGCTGCAACTACGGACCATTGGGCACTGCGCTGGCAGCTCTCTTTCCCGCGCCGGTGCGCTATACCGGGGCATCATTGGCATTTACGCTGGCAGGCATAATAGGAGGATCTCTCACTCCTTATTTTGCTACCAGTATTGCCAGGCAATACGGCCTGGCGTATGTGGGTTATTACTTATGCGCTGCGGCTTTATTAAGTTGTATTGCATTACTTTTTACCAAATCATTTTTGAAATCAGGATAATCAGTTAATCCTTTAATCAGTGCTCAGCCTTCTTTTCAACAGGCAAACTGTAATACAACGAATTCAGATAAAGTATCTCAATAATGATAACGGCTATCACCACCAGCAAATAATATAAAATATCAAGCCGGGCATTAATCAGCGTAAATACAAAAAAGACCAACGCTGTAGCATATAAAGAAATTCGTACACGCCCCATGATCTTATTCACTATTGCAGGATATTCTATCAAACCCATCATAATACTGATCGATGCAAAGTACGCAGCTAATGCATAACCAAAAAAAGCAGGGAGCGAATGAGCTTCCTCATTCGCCTCAAACAACAGATTAAAGCAGGCCGCTGTCAGTCCGAGCGATATCAATGCCGGTATGTATACCAGCTCGAGCAGTGTTGCATTTACAAAACCTTTTTTTGCCTGCCTGTTTGCCGTAAGCGTGAAGAACACCCACCATAATGCAAACACGATTACAACAGCCAAAGCAAAATTCAGCCATGATATCATATCCGTTGCTGTTACACTGCTGATACCATTTACCACACCCGACACCACTTCGCCAAAAATAATAATGGTAAACAACCCGAGCCGCTCATACATGCTGGAAGACAGATTGAGCCCTATGGCTGAACGACGCAGCAATTTACCGGCAATAAACGGAGGCGAATAATTGCAAAGCAATACCAATGGTACAATCATCTTCAGCCATTGCTGCGACATAACAAGGCTGAGTCCCATCAATGCCAATGAAACCAGAAAAAGTATGATATAAGGCCTGCTGTAATAACGATGCCGCTTATCATAAAAGCCAACACTCCACCACTGGTAGGTAATGAAAAGCTGCATAATCATCAGTACGATGGTAGTATTCACATACCGGGTGCCCTGAAGGTGACCAAGGGTAACCGCCAGCGCTGCAATGATCATCATTTGCCATAGCGTCATCAGCCGTGTACGCAGTCCTTCATTGCCATGCAAATCGTAATACAGGCTGCCATTCAGCCATCCCCAGAAAATGAGAAAGAATAAACATACATATTCAAGAAAACCAGCTACGCTTATGTGCGCTGTTAACTGGTGCGTAATGCGCGAAATGGCAATAACGTATACAAGATCAAAAAAGAGCTCCAGCCAGCTAACCCTGCGGTCTTCTATAAATGTATCAAACTTTTTTGGCGGTCCCCACCATGCAGGCAGGCCTTTACCGTGTGGCATAAGCTGTGGCGATTTAAAATGAAAGGTAAACAGATGTTCTTACAAAAATATAGAATACCCAAACCGTCAGGATATTTTCATAGCGGCCCCCAACATCGACGTGCAAAACTTTCTCCTTGCAATAATGATCATTTAATATTGCGGATTTATTTTGCAAAAAAATTAAAATGAATTTTGTTACTGTACTTGGTCTGGTGGCTGCTTTCTGCACTACCGTATCATTTTTACCACAAGCCATGAAAACCATCAGAACCAGGAACACATCGTCCATCTCGCTGGCCATGTATAGCCTTTTTACTACAGGCACTCTATTCTGGCTGATTTATGGAATAGCAAGCCATAGCCTGCCGGTATCGCTGGCCAACGCTGTTACACTGGTATTTGCAATGATTATACTGGGTTATAAAATAAGATATAAGTAGCCGACCCTTTCCTGAAATCTTAATTACGGATTGCCACTGATGAACTGATTGCACAGATCTTCTTTTTCGGATGAAACTGCATTCCTTTTATCCGTAAGCCTGGCAAAAGAAAATGCATTCTTTATACAAACCGCCGCAAAAAATACATGGCGGTATTACCTTGGGGTCATCATTTTCACCATATTAACCGTCATCACTATTTGCTTTTGATTGAACTCAGAGGCTAATTTTTTTATATTCACCAGGTCTACTATAGTGCCTATGCAGCAGAGGCCGCCGGTAAGCAGGTACAATACTCCCATACCGGTATCGCCGGTTACGAACCGCTGTATGCCTGCTATTCCCAAAAAACCAATGATCGTTAAAATCGTAAGAGTTTGCGGGTCTTTGCGCTTGCCCTGGTACAGCGTGAAAAACTGTTGCTGCTGATTTTCGCTCATGTCTTTTGTAGCATTTTGAATCATGATCAATTCATCAGGCTGTAACCCTGGTAACATCATCATCATTTGTTGGGCATCCATATACTTGTTTTGGTTAAATGATCAATTTTTGATTACTGTGCAGCTACCCGGGGAATGTAAGGTGAATTGCGTTTTACAGAATGGTAAAGTAAGTTAGCATTTTTTTGGAATCCGTTAATTTCCTGCAATGATTTTTTCCTCTCCTGCATCTTATCACCGGTTCTAAAAACACGCCGGATAATTAAAAGAATGTTTATATAGGCGGATGCGGCATTTTGCTTAATATTCCGGCATAGCCCCGCAGGAATTTCTTTAGAACAAACACCGCACATCAGCGCTTTTCTTTTCGGTACAGTTCAGGCAAAGCATGCCGTTTTTTTATGGGCGCTGTTGCTGATAATTCTTGGCACGAAAATGTATTATATCCTGTTGTTACAATGTTTTCACATCCGTTAAATCACAAACTATGGCAAAATATTCAAAAAAGGCCGCGCAAAAGGTAGGGCGGGCCATGCATGAAATGAAAGAAGGAAAACTGAAAAGCGGCAAGAGCGGCAAAAAAGTTACCAGCCGTAAGCAGGCCATTGCTATCGGGTTATCAGAAGCAAGAGAAGAAGGAGCGAAAGTACCCAGGAAAAAAGCGACGGCGTAGTGTAAACAATGCAGTAGCTCAATGGATAAACGATCGTTGGCAACCTCATAATTGTTAACAACCGGAGGGGATTTTATAATTTTCATTTTAAGGAAAATGATTTGCCGGGGGTTACTCTGCAGGGGCTCTTTTGAAACAAGACTCCCGGGCAACAGAGTTTTCCACCCTTTCCATTCTATAAGTACAGCATGACATTCATGGCAAATTAATTTGCATTTCAGGCAATTTAGAATATCTTTACAACGACAAATTGAGTCTTACAGCACTCAGTAAATGAAATTACTCTTCGGCACTCCGCGCAGTTAAATCTTATTTTACTCCTGCTTTTTTCTCAAGCATTTTTAATTTAAACAACAATAGAAAAACATGAACATTTTCGTGTCAGGGTTAAGCTTCAACATTATGGATGAAGACTTAAAGGAATTATTTGCTCCTTATGGAACCGTATCTTCAGCAAAAGTAATTATGGACAAATTTACCAACCGCAGCAAGGGCTTCGGTTTCGTTGAAATGTCTGATACCAGTGAAGGCGAACGGGCCATTAAAGAGCTGGATGGCTGCCGCGTTGACGGCAGGTCTGTTAAAGTGAATGTAGCCAGGCCAAGAGAAGAAAGATCGGGCAGTGGATCTTACTCCGGTGGCAAGCGCTCCTATAGCAGCAGCAACAGGTGGTAACCATCACTTCATTTTCATAAACAGGGAGTTCCTTACTCTCTGTTTATCTTTTACAGCAATACATTATGCGCACTGTTATCACCGGCTCCGGCAGTTTCATTCCTGCGAATATCAAAAAGAATAATAGTTTTATTGGTCAGCTCTTTTATGACGAGAACCGGCAGCTCATAGAGCACAGTGCTGCAGATATTATCAGCAAATTTCAACAGATAACAGGCATTATTGAACGACGCTATGCCGATACGGGCATGAATGCTTCGTGCATGGCTGTGGAAGCAGCAAAGCGGGCCATAGCAGATGCAGGCATAAATGCGGAAAGTATTGATCAGCTGATTGTGGCGCATAACTTCGGCGATGTGCTTAGTAATTCCATTCAGCCGGACACGGTGCCTTCCATTGCATCGCGTGTAAAGCACCGGCTTGGCATCCTGAATTCCTCGTGCGTGGCATACGATCTGCTCTTTGGCTGCCCCGGATGGTTGCAGGGGCTCATACAGGCAGATGCCTATACAAGGGCCGGCATGGCTAAGACCTGCCTGGTAATAGGTACCGAAGCGTTAAGCCGTGTAACAGATCCCTATGACCGCGACAGCATGATATATAGTGACGGCGCAGGCGCCGTGATAACACAAATAAGCAATGACGATAATGGTATCATAGGCAGCCGTTCTGCCTCGTTTGCGGCAGACGATATTGCCTTTATCAGCATGGGTCAATCGAATTATACTAACGGTAACGCCACCACGAATTACCTGAAAATGCAGGGCAGAAAGGTATATGAATTTGCACTCAGGCAGGTGCCCCTTGCCATCAAAGGCTGCCTCGATGATTGCGGCATACACCTTAGCGAAGTAAAAAAAATATTCATTCACCAGGCCAATGAAAAGATGGATGAGGCGATTGTGAATCGTCTGTTCAAACTTTACCATATCACTGATGTACCGCAGGATATTATGCCTATGAATATTCAAACGCTGGGCAACAGTTCCGTTGCCACCATTCCCACTTTATACAATATGGTAAGCAAAGGCCTGTTGCATAATCATGCCCTGCGCCGCGATGATATTATTGTATTTGCGTCAGTAGGCGCCGGTATGAACATCAATGCGGTTTGCTACAGGGTGTAACGGAGCGCTGCTACATTAAAAATTTATCTATGGCAAAATCAAAGCAGTCATTTGCAAAGCGCGAGAAAGAAAAGAAAAGACAACAGCAAAAGAAAGCCAAGCAGCAGAAGAAAGAAGAGCGAAAAGCGAATGCCGTTAAAGGAAAAAGCCTCGACGAGATGATGGCGTATGTAGACGAATCCGGAAACCTCACTGCTACTCCTCCCACCACCTCATAGATGATAGTTCAGCCGGGTAGCTATGTTTCTTATTTTCCCCGGCAAGTTTGCTTTTTACCCGGAATATTTTCGAGGATTCGGCTAAGACAAAGTTGTATGCGTTAGTTTTTTGTTTTAAAAAATAGCAATTTCGTTTATACGTTACTGTTAGATTCCGTTAGTCGTTTCATCCCTGTTACTATCCTTATTATGCCCTTTTTTCAGCATTTGTAATATTTCCTCTTGCTTTTCTTTCATTTGTTCACGTCTATTGATTACGTCTGGCATTTTTACTGCGCGTGGTTGCATAGAAAATATATAATGCCCCAAATGCAGGTAAGAAGCCCCATCCGGGTAGAAAGAAATGGTGCCGCATATTGTCTTAGTAAGATGATTAATACTTTTATTCTAAAATAAATGATTGGCACGTAATTAGAAAACTCCTTTGCCGGAGCACCCGATTGTGCCTTATCTTAATCCTGGCAATTTAAAGAAATTAACTTTTTGCTCCACAGCTATATAAAATCAATAAACGGCTCCTTCATGCAATGAATAATGCAGATGGCTTTTTGAAACTGGTGGCATGAAGGTTTGCATGACAGTTGCACCTCATATCCGTTGAATGACAGGCTATAGCAGAAAAGCCTTGCAGCATATCCACCACCAAATTGTTACTGGTAAAAGTAAAAAATAACCCAACATTAATTACCTTGTTGCCAAAACCACATGGATGCCAAGACCGGTTATTCTTCTTATAGCTTTTTGTTGTTGTCTTTCTTTTGCTGATGCGCAGGTAAATTTTACTTCTTCCAACCTGCCGGTAATTGTGATCAATACCAATGGCCAGACTATACCGGACGACCCTAAGATCACTGCCGATATGGGGATCATATATAATGGCCCCGGGGTACGCAACAACATTACGGATTCTTTTAATGAATACAACGGAAAGATCGGAATTGAAATACGCGGACAGTCATCGCAAATGTTCCCTATGAAATCTTATTCCGTTGAGCTGCGGGACACGCTGGGGGAAAGTGTTGACAAATCATTGTTCGGGCTGCCGGAAGAAAGCGACTGGGTTTTGTATGCACCTTATACGGATAAAACTCTCATGCGCAATTTTCTCGCCTATACTTTATCTAACAGTCTGGGCCATTGGGCCGCCCATTGCCGCTTTGTGGAAGTAATGCTCAACGGCAGTTATGCGGGTATCTATGTATTTATGGAGAAGATAAAGCGCAACAGCGGCCGGGTGGATATAAAAAAACTGAAGAGCAGCGATAACAGCGGCGATGCGGTTACCGGCGGTTATATCTTCAGCATAGATAAAGATGCCGACGGATGGTTTTCGTCGTATCATCCAAATGATGATCCGAACGCAAACATCCAGTTCTCTTATGTATACCCCAAGATAGAAGATATTACAACACAACAGCAGGCTTATATAAAAAGTTATGTCGACAGCTTTGAAAATGCCCTGCACGGAGATAATTTCCAGGACCCCAATACGGGCTTCCGCAAATTTGCAGATGAGGCTTCTTTTATAGATTATTTTATAGTAAATGAAATAAGCAGGAATGTGGATGCTTACCGGCTGAGCAGCTATTTCTATAAAGACCGCAACAGCATCAATAGTAAGATCTTCGCAGGCCCTGTATGGGATTACGACCTCGCATTCAGGAATGCTGATTATTGCGACGGAAGCCTTACAACAGGCTGGGCCTACCAGTTCAATTCGGTCTGCTCAACAGATTTCTTTCAAATACCCTTCTGGTGGAACCGGCTTATGCAAGACACCACCTTTCGCGCAAACCTGCTCTGCCGGTGGAAGCAGGCAAGGCAAAGTGTTTTAAGCAACAACTCCATTTTTCATTTGATAGATTCTGTAAACAGCCTGGTATCAGAAGCACAGCAACGTCATTTTCAGCAATGGCCCGTATTGGGAACTTATGTATGGCCCAATCCGCAGCCAATACCCACTACTTACGCAGGTGAAATAGCAGCGCTCAAAGACTGGCTGGCCGACAGGTTGCAATGGCTCGACGATAATATGCCATCAACAGGCAAATGCGCCCCGCCCGTACCATCCTTTGAGGGTTCTTTTCAACTTATTACGGCCAACCCTGTAAGCGACTTTTACAAGGCATCGGTTTATAGCACCAGAACTCAAACTATCTCCATAAGGGTTTTAGATATGTCGGGTAAAACGATACTTACTACCAGTATGCAGGTACAAACCGGCAACAACAGCCTCCCCTCTGCAGGAAGGCTAAATACACTTTCGCGGGGTGTATATTTTGTGGAGCTGCACAGCCTTACCACAGGAGAAAAGAAAGTGTTTAAGCTGGTACGTTAATTCTTGCTGCAGTCGGTATTCCGGTAAATAAAAGCAGGCGACGGCCGGAGAACTTAATAGAGTAATGCTAACCGCTAAAAAGGAAGGTTCTCTTACTTCAATATTTCATCAGCCAGCTCCGTAGTGCCGTCAATCTTATCAGTATAGGTTAGTCCGAGAATGCGGGCCACCACCGGGTATATGTTCACATTTTCAAATGAAGGAATCTGCAGGTGCGTTTTGAATGCAGGCCCCCAGGCACAGAATGTTGCACCCATGTCTTTCACCAGGTACGGATCGTATCCATGAGCGCCGGGATTGGGCTTACGGGCAGAGAGATTGAAGACCCCTGGCCAGTTAGGTATGAGAATGATATCGCCAATTCTGTTCATGCTGTCATCCGCTTCGCTGTAATGAAGTCTTTCCGGCATTTCAGTACGCAAATAGGTGGTAAAATCTTTTTCATTCTTCAGCTTATTGTATGCATCCCCGATATCATCTTTATTTTTTGCATAAAGCTCCAGTATTTCAGACTCGCCCGAAATGATAAATTTTGATGTGTCAACAGAGGAAGGCATATTCAAAAAATTGTCCTGGTCAATCTTTGTCATACCGTGATCGGAAACAAAAATAAAGCTGACAGGCAGGCCGGTAGTTTTTACCGCGTCGGTCAGCCTTTGAATACTTGAATCCAGCCAGCGTACGGCTTCGGCAGTTTGCGGTGCATCGGGGCCAAACTTATGCCCCATGTGATCCACTTCAGGAAAATAAAAAGTGATAAGGTGCGGGCGCGCTTCCGGCGGCAGTTGCAGCCATTGCAATACGATCCGGATTCTCCTGTCAATCGGGATAGCTTCATTATAATGATAATAATAAGTGGGCAGGATGCCTTTAATGTCCGCTTCCGATCCTACCCAGTAAAAGCTTGCTGTGAGCATGTGCTGCTGCTCGGCAAGCACCCACAATGGAGTGCCTCCATACCAGGTGCCGTCGGTAACTGTTTTGGCATCGCGCATAGAGTACGATGCATTGCGGTTGCGGTCATAAAAATAATTGTTTACCAGGCCATGATGGGCAGGGTATAAACCTGTAACGATAGTATAATGGTTGGGGAAGGTAAGTGAAGGATATGATGGTATCAAAGACTCCGCTCTTACGCCTTCGCTGCTCAATGTGAGTAAGGTTGGTGCATTGTATTTTTCTGCATAATCATACCGGAAACCATCTCCTGAAATCAGTATCACATAAGGCTTTTGCTGCTGTTCGGGGCTGTTGACCCTGCCTGTAATTATTTTTTGCGTAGTGTCGGGCTGCGCCCAGGTAAAATAGGAGCAAAGCAAGCAGGTAATAAAGACGGCGTATTTTTTCATGTTGCAAATGTAGGGATGCAAAAAGACTGTAAGTACCCCCATCAAGTATTTTACGATGCTTTCGTATTCTTTTAATCAAATGAATTATAACAGGCAAGAAGCCTAAAAAAGCAATCCCGTTATTCCACGTTATTATGTCTGTTATTATTTCCAAATAAGTCAATTAATTCGGCGCAGGTCATCATGTCAATCATGAATGACAGTAAAATTATGGGAAATAAATAATTAAACGTTGTCATGGTCTAATAAGCACTAAGTTACCTGAGACACGAACTACGGAAGAGAGTGATTCTGATAATTTCAAAGCCTTACCCTGACCAACCTGCATCACCAAAAGTGATGCTGCTCATGTGGCAATAATTAGGTACATTTAACTTAGCAATGCACACCCGATGCACATAAATATGATTGCTGTGCTTAACGATATTTCTTCACTCAAAAACTCTTCGCTATGCCTGAATTTGATACCGCCCACGTAAAAAATGTTGTGCTGCTCGGTCACTCCGGCAGCGGCAAAACAACACTGGCAGAAAGTATGCTCTACGAAGCCGGACTCATCAGCCGCCGCGGCTCCATAGAAGAAAAAAACACGGTAGCTGACTATACCGGTCTGGAACAGGAAAGAGGAAACTCTATCTTTTCCAAGCTGCTGCATACGCGGTGGCGCGGATATAAGATCAATATACTGGATACGCCCGGCTATAACGACTTTGCCGGTGAAGTGCTCAGCGCCCTGCGCGTAGCCGATACAGGTGTGATGCTGCTGAACGCGGCGGCCGGCGTGGAAGTGGGTACAGACATCATCTGGGAGTACACCGAAAAGTTTAAGACGCCGATGATATTTGCCATAAACCAGTTAGACAATAGCCAGGCCGATTTTGATAAAACCATCCGTGAAGCAAAGGCGCATTTTGGCCCCAACGTAGTGCTGGCGCAGTACCCGCTCAACCAGGGCATTGGCTTCAATGCCATTGTGGACGTACTGAACATGGTATTGTATGAGTACCCTGAAAATGGCGGCCGCCCAAAGAAACTTCCGGTACCCGGCAGTGAAAAGGAAAAAGCAGATCAACTGCATAAAGAACTCATTGAGGCCATTGCCGCCAACGATGAAGCCCTGATGGAACATTATTTTGATAAAGGCGAGCTCACGGAAGATGAAATGAAAAATGGGCTGCATCTCTCCATGATACATCATGATATATTCCCCGTTTTTTGTATTTCGGCAAAGCAGAACATGGGAGCAGGAAGACTGCTGGGCTTCATTGATAACGTATGCCCGCCCTCCAACGAAGTGCCGCCGCAAAAGTCTGTTGACGGAAAAGCAATTCCCTGCGATGGGAACGGGCCGGTATGCATATTTGTATATAAAACGGTTTCCGAGCCACACATCGGCGACCTGAGCTTCTTCAAAGTAGTGTCGGGCACGGTAAAGAGCGGCATGGAACTGGTAAATGAAAATACGAACGTAACAGAGAAAATAAACCAGGTCTTCATTATTGAAGGTAATAAACGTACCGCGGTAAATGAACTCGTGGCAGGTGATATCGGCGCTACTTTAAAATTAAAAAATACGCATACCAACAACACGCTGCACGAGAAGGGTAAACAGATTGAGATGGAGCCGATCGCTTTTCCTCCCGCAGCAATGACGGTAGCCATATATAATAACAAGCGCAGCGAAGAAGAGAAGCTGGCGCAGGCGCTGCACCAGCTAAAAGAAGAAGACCCGACCTTACAGGTGGAGGTATCGGCAGAGCTGAAACAAACGTTATTGCATTGCCAGGGCGATATGCATCTGGCAGTGATAAAGTGGAAGCTGGAACACCAGTATGGACTGGATGTTCGCTTTGGGAAAGCAAAAATTCCCTATCGCGAAACGATTCGCAGGAGCGCCGATTCTACCTATCGTCATAAAAAACAATCGGGCGGCGCAGGCCAGTTTGGCGAGGTGACGATTCGTATAGAACCCTGGGCAGAAGGTATGCCGGATCCCGCAGGGCTGAATGTACGCGGACGTGAAGAATATCCGCTAAGCTGGGGCGGCAAGCTGGTATATTATAATTGCATCGTGGGTGGTGTAATAGATCAAAGGTTTCTTCCGTCAATATTAAAAGGGGTGATGGAAAAAATGATGGAAGGCCCGCTCACCGGCTCCTATGTGCGCGATATAAGAGTAAGTGTGTATGATGGGAAGATGCACCCGGTAGATAGTAATGATATGGCGTTTAAGATTGCAGGTATCATGGCATTTAAAGATGCATTTCAGCAGGCCGATCCCTTGCTGCTGGAACCGGTATATAATGTGGAAGTGTATTGCCCGGAAGACCTTACAGGCGCCATCATGGGCGATCTGCAAACGCGCAGGGCATTAGTGGAAGGCTTCGATACCCAGGGTCATTTTACGGCAGTAAAAGCAAAAGTGCCGCTGGCTGAAATGGATGGTTATGCGTCATCATTGCGTTCGCTTACGCAAGGCAGGGCCAGGTTTACGATGAAGTTTGCGGAATATGTACCGGTGCCATATGACCTGCAGCGGAAGCTGGTAGATTCGTATAAAAAAGAAGCGGAGCTCGTGGAAGCGTGATTTAATTTCCCGCTGTTTTACGGAGATTTTTCTTTCCTGCAGATTGTCGCTGATGATTTTTATTAGCAATAATCTGCGGGATTTTTCTTTCCAGATAATGGATACCATGATATTTTTCGTCTACCCATATCCGTTATATGAAAAGAACAATTGCGGATCATTTTTGAATCTTTGTTGCGGCGGCTTTGTGCAAAATATTATTGACCGGCTGAGTTGCCTTTATATTCTCCTGTTCCGCAACTTTTGACTTAGGCTGGTTAACCTGCATAGTCTTCGTTTCTTCAATTTTGATATTACCCTGGGACGATTGTATGGAGCAGGGAGGCGTATCCTCATCTCCCGTATCCGGATGCAGGTCCTGGTATTTTATCACCTTCGTGGCATTGATACGCCCGATGGCTGACGGAGATAATTTTATAACCCTTGTTCTCTTGCCGGTAGTATAAGCATGATCACCTACAATATTAAGGCTTACCCCAACCGGATTTAAACGTCCCGTCGAATCCTTCTCTAATAACATTACCCGTTTGTTACGGGTAGTATCGCAGGTAGCATATTGATCATAAGAAATTTCGCTGGCAACTACATGCTCAAATTTATTGTTGCTGCACAATCTGAACAACGCTTCCGTGCTGTCGTACAGGCCATCAAAGCTATCCCCGCCGGAATGGTGCCATGTGGCAAACTCACCTACAAAAAGAACGTCGGTTCCCGTATGATTATACACCGCATCGGTATCACCCGAATCAGCAATCCGGCCGGTATCTGCATTGAACTTATTGTCGCCCACACTATTTGTTTCAACGACAGTATCGTTTCCGGGAACGGATACAATACTGTCCTTACCCGTAGATCCCGGCTTGTCTGATCCTGAACCGCAAGCCGCAAGAGTTATTAAAACAGATATAAGAAGATATTTCATAATCTTTTTTATAATGAACGAAGAACGATCTTGGCTAATAAGACGTCTTTTTTATCAATGAAGTAAACATATCCTGTTGGTAAAGCGCCGACATCTTTGCTATAAGGCCGCTGTTGCAATACGATATAATAATCATCTGACTGACCAAGCAAACGGAGCACCTGTGTGGAATCATCTTTAATGATACGGATGTCGGTATATAAATTATTTTTTGGAGATAAAGCGGAATCCAATACAACAGTCGGACTAAGAAATTCCGCGTCCTTCCGGAAGATGAACTCTATGGTTTTTAAATTTTGTGTGCTGATACGGTCTTCACGATAGTTGTTTATCGCTACGGTGCGTGCAATGCTGAAAAGCTTTGGAAAGATAAGGATGGAAATAATGATAAAGCAGAGTAACCGGTAACTGTTAAAAAATTTCCATGCATGTATGACATAGGGTGTGCTCTTTAACCGCGAAGATAATTTTTGTATAAAAAAAGGTTTTGCAGGCGGCCTGCGGATTATTTCAAACAGTATTATTAAAAGTGCTATAATGATCGCCACCCACGTCAGCCAGGAGAGGAACCGCGGTGAGGTAACTACGTTATATGAAAAAATGAGATAGCTGTTATAATCGATATGGATGGCGTCGGTTGAAATGCCGAACTGGTTATAGTAAAAATGTACATATACCCATGCAATGAAATACAGGTATATCGCCAGGATGATAGTAAAGTCCCTGATTGTTTTTAATGCATCATCCATACGATAAATTTGTTTCCCGTGGCCGAAGGGTATTTAAAGTTACAATTTGAAAAAGGAAATTGCAAATGAGCGTTGACCGCGATGATTTCATACACGATGCCTTTTCCCGGCATCTCTTATGTTCAACCCAATACTTATTATCAAACTAACCAGGAAAACAATCAGTGTTGCATCGTCCACCAATTGTGCATTAAAATTGATACCGGTTAGTTTCAACAGCAAAAAGTGAATGTAAGAATTTTCATGATCGTATATACCCATATGCTCCCTCACGCGCCAGTGCCAGTCGGTGCAAAAACAATATCCCCAGCCATACCAGATGCCGAGGAAGAACCATGAGAAAGCCGTTAGCAATAGTGTGATAAGGTTCCATTTCCTGGTTTTGCGGAACATCCACCCGGTAATATTGAAAAGCGTAAACGCGGTATGAAATATGAAAAAGAATATATTAAGGAATGAGTACCACATAAGGGTTCTGTTACGGGAGCGAAATTAATTAATGTAGTTATTACGGGAGTAATGCATACCTGCCATTGCCCCATCTTCGTATATTCATCACCGTTAGATAATAACTTATTATTGCCTCGCCTGTAGCAGGGGCCTAAAGATATCTAAACAATCACACGCTTATATAAGCTTCCTGCAATTAGAATAAACAAAGCAGAAGCGCCGATAACAATGGCAAAATCGTTTAACAATGAGGTGGCAGGCGCACCGGCAATCATCAGCGACCGCAATGCATTGATGATGTAAGTAAGCGGGTTGATTTTGGAAATGATCTTCAGCCACTGCGGCATTATCTCAATAGGATAAATGGCATTGCTGGCAAAAAACAGCGGCATGGTCAATAATTGACCAATCCCCATAAACCGTTCCCGCGTTTTTACGATGCAGGCAATAATTAATGAAAAGGTAGAAAAGAAAACAGAGCCCAGTATTACCATTATCAATACAGCAAGTATATTAAGAGGCGCCCATATGAGGTGCACGCCCAGCAATACGGCAATTACGTAGATGATGACAACAAGAGGCAGGCAACGAAAGCCCGCAGAGATTGCCTTACCCAGTACCAGCGCTGTTCTGGGTGTGGGGGTGGCCAGGAACTTATGGGTAAGCCCCAGGTCTCTCTCCCATATAATAGCAATGCCGTAAAAGATGGAAACAAACAGCACGCTTTGAGCAAGTATGCCGGGCGTCATAAAATCGATATAGTTGACAGGTCCGGAAAGAGGATGCATCTTTTCAAACACACGCCCGAATATCAGTATCCACAATGCAGGCTGCACGGCACGCGTGAAAATTTCTGTAGGGTCATGCAGTATCTTTCTTATTTCCAGTTCTGCAATTACAGAGCTTTTTCTTATAAAGGACAGCACTATGTTCATTTATTTAACGCGGTTTTCAGTTTTTCTTTGTCGTACCACATCCCGGAAACTGCTTTCATTGGCGAGGCTTTCTGATGTATAATGAATAAATACATCTTCCAGGGTTGCATCCTCCTTGCCAATAGAGTTTTTCAGATTCTCAGGTGTATCTGCCACCACCAGCTTACCCCTCGACAGCAATGCAACACGATTACATAATTTATCAGCTTCCTCCATCATATGTGTTGTCAGCAATATCGTGGTATTATATTTCTTTTTAAGATTCAGGATGTGCTCCCATACTACCTTTACCCCTATCGGGTCGAGGCCGGTAGTAGGCTCATCAAGGAATAATATCTTCGGAGTATGCAGCATTGACTGCGCTATCTCTAATCGCCGTATCATGCCGCCGGAATAAGTGCGCACCAGCTTATGGGCAAACGGCTGCAGCTCCATAAATTCAATGGATTCTTTGGCCCGTCGTTTCGCTTCTTTCGCAGGAATATCATACAGCTTTGCAAAAAGGAAAAGGTTTTCATAACCGGTAAGCGAACCATCTGCAGATAACATCTGCGGTACATAGCCGATGATCCTGCGTATTTTGTCGGCTTCATTGCTGATGCTGTGCCCGTCAATAAATGCATCGCCTGATGTGGGCGGGAGTAATGTGGTGAGCATTTTTATCAGCGTGCTCTTGCCGGCGCCATTTGGCCCAAGTAAAGCAAATATTTCACCCTCTTCAACATGCAGATTGATATTATCTACGGCGGTGAACCCGCCAAATGAACGGGTAAGGTTTTTTGTTTCTAATAATTCCGGCATGTTTTTATATCAATTATGTCTGTAAGTTTATTATTCATTTTACACCGGGCGCTCTTAGATGAAATACACAATGTATTCAGTTTACTATTCACTGTCTGCCCGGCAAATTTCAGGGCTTTTTCAATTTGCCTTATTTATCTGAGACTAAACGAAAAAAAATCCCCCGCAGCATTGCACGAATATTTGTTCAAAATCTCATTTAATATTATCGTGCAATTTACAGGTTCTTCAATGACAACTGATAGCCCCGTTATGTGCACCGGGAAGTACAGGACTTATAAAAGGAATGCCAAGATTCAGTCCGCGAAGAATTAATAGGATACCGATAATAGTGGCAAAAACAGGTAATGCTTTCCTGAATTGATTTCTTACAGAAAGCTTAATAAACTGCCCGAAATAACTTATTGCCATCATTGCAGGCAAGGTACCCGCACCAAACCCCACCATGAACAGCGTGCTATGCAAAACGTTGGTGAACGTAAGCGCTCCGGCAATGGCTACGTATACCATTCCGCACGGAAGCAGTCCGTTGGCCGTGCCGAGCAAAAAATAATTTCGTATTTTATTGGAGCGTAAAAAATAAATAATTGCTTTTTGAACCCTGCTATAAAATCTATTGAGAAAGGCAGGTTGTGCTGATTTTTTGAAAATCAGGTACTGCACTACCAGTATTACCACCACGGCTCCCATAATAATAGAAAACCATTGCTGATAACCTGCCAGGTAAATATGCCGGCCGGCGATGCCAAATATTAATCCAAGAATACTATAAGTAAATATGCGCCCGAGCTGATAAAGAGAAATTGCCGATAATTTTTTTTGTTTGGAAAAATTTTGAACCGGCAGCGCCATGGCAAGCGGGCCGCACATACCTACACAATGCATACTGCCTATAGCACCCAGGGTAAAGCCCGCTATGATAAACTCCCACAACATTTACAGAATGGTAAACGGTAGTTCAGAATAATACGCTTTATCGTTACTGGTCCAGTTAAACTTTACCACATAATGACCGGGAACAAAATCTTTAATGTTGATTTGCTGTGATGCATCCCGGTTTATCTTTAAGTCGATGTGACGATCTTTTGTTGCATCATAAGCGCAGTAAAACCAGGCTGTTCCCTTCACATCTGCATTTTTCATCTCTTTCGGAAACCGGATGTCGATATGCCCGTTGGCTTCATTTAACGAAACGGGGCCGCTTAGCTTACTGGTATTTTTGCTTGCATCGATAACCTGCTGGTATTTCAGTTCGGTTTTATAATAGTCATCCTGCACCAGCTCATAGTTTACATGAGTAGAACGATATACAAGATATCCCATCCATCCTGTAAACAAGAGATAAACAATCAATAACCTGTATCCCCAGCTCATAGTTTGTATTTTTAAATTTGATAAATTAAATAAGCTTTTTATTTACAGCTCCCCTTTTTACTTTGCCCCTATATGAATCGGCCCCATGAAATTTGTTTTTAGGGTTGTAATTTTTTTATCTCCTGAATATAAACTTACGCTCAATGCAAGTTTTCTTTCAGTAATAATATTTTTTGGAAGCACGATAAAGAACTCCCCTGCTGCCTGCGATTCCCTGTTCACTTTAATTTGCTGTCCCTGCACTTCAATGATCTTACCCGGAACATTTTCGAGCCTCAGCGTAACCGGGATATCTTTATCCGTTTTATTTATAAGCTTGATGTTGTATAAATTACTGATACTATCATTCCCCCTCTCCTGGTAAAGAATACCTGCGGCGCGAATGATAGTTCCGCCCACATCTTTACGGGTAAGTAACAATGTTGTCAATAAACCCACCAGCAATAAAAGCACCACAGTATAAAACTTCATCCTGCCCGTATAGCTCAGCTTTTGCGAATTGGCAATACCATTCTCCGATGCATAGCGTATCAGGCCGCGTGGTTTGTGAATCGCATCCATCATGGTATCGCAGGCGTCTATACATGCCGTGCAGCCAACACATTCCATTTGTGTGCCATTACGTATATCAATTCCCGTAGGACATACTCTCACACAATTGAAACAATCGATGCAGTCGCCCAATGAACGCTCTTCATTCTTTTTAAATCTTCCTCTTGGCTCGCCTCTTTTATAATCGTAAGCCACCAGCATAGAGTTACGATCGAGCAATACACTTTGCAAACGGCCATAAGGACAAATCACCGTACAAGCCTGCTCGCGGAAATAGGCATATACGCCATAGAAGGCAAATGAAAAAATGGCGATGGCAGTAAATCCGCCTAAATGTTGTGAGACTGGTTCAGTCACCAGCTTTTCCAGCTCTTTTATCCCGATGATATAGGATAAAAAGAAGTTGGCAATAATGAATGCCAGCAGATAGAAAATAATGTGCTTGGCTCCTTTCCTCACAATCTTTTGAGTAGTCCAGGGGGCCTTTTTCAAAAGCCTTTGTGCACCGGCATCTCCTTCAATTGCATATTCAATTTTGCGAAACAGCATTTCCATAAAAATGGTTTGCGGGCAAACCCATCCGCAAAACAAACGGCCGAAAGCAGAGGTAAACAATACAATAAATACCACAAAGGTGATCATCGTTAGTCCGAAGATGAAGAAGTCCTGTGGCCAGAAAACTTTACCAAAGATGATAAATCTTGCCTGCGGGATATTGAAAAGAAAAAGCGGGTGCCCGTTTACATAAATAAAAGGGAGCGCAATAAAAATGGCAAAGAAGCCAAAGCTCACCCATGTACGGATATTATAGAACTTTCCTTTGGGTTTCTGTGCAAATACCCATTTACGTTTTCCTTTCTGATCCACTGTGGCGAGGTGATCGCGAAATGAATCAGAACCATCGTCTTTTACAATATTCTTTGTATCCTGTGTATTCATTGTTACGGAATATTATCTCTTCAGCTTCGCTTCCTGCATTCTATTTTACAGCCGCCGAATCTTTTTTAGCTGCTGTAGAATCTGCTGCAGGCGCACTGCCGTCATCGCCTTTGTACAATTCGCCCTGCGGCGCTTTAGGGTTGGCAGGATGCGTACCCTGCAATGATTTTACATAACTGGCCAGCTGTGCAATTTGCTTATTTGAATAAGTATTTTGCCAGGTAGGCATTGCATTAAAGCCATACTTAATCGTTTTGAATATGCTTTTGATATCGCCGCCATGCAGCCAGTAATCATCGGTAAGATTGGGTCCAATATTTCCGGCGCCCCCTTCCATATGACAGGCCACGCATGAAGCTTCAAAAAATTTATGCCCTGCTTCGATATCATCTTTACCCAGCATGGTAACTGTGTTCTCATCCACAGATTCGCCCTTAGCTTTCAGGTAGGCCTGTACTTCTGCATCGCCCCTGGCAACTGAAATCTGGTATTCTTCGGCGCTCAACGGAGCTGAATGTGCCACATGATACCTGTATAAATAAATGGCAGCAAAAATTATGGTGATATAAAATCCCCAAAGCCACCATGGCGGAAGGCGATTATCCAGCTCGCGAATACCATCATAATCGTGACCCAAATCAATATCAGCTTCCTGCTCTGCCGGGCGGAATTTGTTGAATCTGTCCCACCAGTTCAGGCCTTTCTTCCTGGCAGCCACCGGCTGACCGGCAACGCCAGGCTGGGTGGCAGTAGCTATAGCTCTTTCTTTTTCTGCTTTTAATAATCCGCGAACCTGCAAAAGAAGCCCCATCACTATGATCATTTCAAAAAATATTATGCCGGCCATTATGTAAAAAGTAGTGGATGATATTCCTGCGGCAACATCGGTTGCAACCTGTGTAGTGGTGGCAGTGGCAGCACTGCCCGTTGTCTGCGCAAATACAGAACTGCTGAGCAGGAGTAACCCGGCAATTACAGCCGCAGTATTCACTGCCATGTGTTTTTTATCCTCTTCCTTCCATTTCCTGAATTTGAGGCGGGCCGTACTAATCAACATATTGGCCAACACGGCAATCACGATGAGCAAACTAACCATGAAGGCAACCATAATAATAACCAGCGGGTTGGTGATGGATGATTTTGCCGGTCCCTCTGCGCAGGCAGAGGTGATGCCGGCAAAAATAAATGCAGGGAGCAGCATGGCTCTTCTGCCGCAGTTGGTTTTGATAAAAGCTTTATTTATAAAAGAAATCATACTGGTATTTTTTAAGTTCGGTTTATTTTGTATCTAAAGGAATATTGCTCATTTGCTTCATTTTCTTTTTATCTGATACAGCTACACCAATGAGTACAACCATGAAAATGGTAAAGAAAAGCGTAAGGGATATCAATCCATAGATGTCTACGCCGCTTACCTTTTCCATATAATTGATGAATTTCATTTCCTGTTTTTTTAAAGGTTTATTTAACAGCAGCCGTGGCAGGGATACTCTCTGCTTTTGGCGCCAGCTCAATATCGGTACCCAGCCTTTCGAGATAAGCAATCAGCGCTATGATTTCCTTATTCGGTGGCGTTTCTATTTTGTTTTGCTTCAGAATATTTGCGATCGAATCTTCCTGGCTTATGAGCGCCCGGTTGGCGATCTTATCATATCCTTTCGGATAAGGCACCCCGAGCGTTTGCATGGCTCTTATCTTGGCGGCCGTGGTGCTGGTGTCTAAGTTGTTATCGAACAACCAAACATATTGCGGCATAATAGACCCCGGAGACATTGACCGCGGATCATACAGGTGATTATAATGCCAGGCTTCTCCGTTCTTCCTGATCTGGCCTTCTCTTGCCAGGTCCGGCCCGGTACGCTTGCTTCCCCACTGGAAAGGATGATCGTAAACAAACTCACCTGCTTTGGAATATTCTCCATATCTCTTTACTTCATCACGGAATGGCCTTACCATTTGTGAGTGACAGAGGTAGCAACCTTCGCGGACATAGATATCGCGTCCCTGCAATTCGAGCGGCGTATAAGGTTTTACGCTGGCAATAGTGGGTATATTCGATTTGATCAGGAAAGTAGGAATCATTTCAACCATTCCGCCAATAGCCACTAAAATCAATGCAAGCACTAACATGGTTAATGGTTTGCGTTCCAGTGCACGGTGCCAGTATTCTTTGGGGCGACTCGCTTCTTTAACCAAAGGCGCTGCTTCCGCTTCTTCATTTGCTACAAAGCTTCCCTGCCTGATGGTTTTTGCTAAATTGTACACCATTAACAATGCACCGGACAGGTATAAGGCGCCTCCTACACTACGGGTAATGTACATCGGGATGATGTTAGTAACGGTTTCAAGAAACTGGAACTTCAATTGTCCTTCCGGAGTGAAAGTCTTCCACATAATGCTTTGAGTGAAGCCGGCCCAATACAACGGCAGTGCATACAGAACAATTCCTATTGTAGCGATCCAGAAATGATTGGTAGCAAGCTTCTTTGAATACAAGGTAGTATTCCACATCCTGGGAACGAGATAGTATAGCATTGCAAATGCCATGAAGCCATTCCATCCCAGCCCCCCGATATGAACGTGCGCGATCGTCCAGTCAGTAAAGTGAGAAATGGCATTGATATTTTTCAAGCTCAGCAACGGCCCTTCAAGAGTTGCCATACCATAACAGGTAACGGCCACCACCAAAAATTTCAGTACAGGGTCTTCACGAACTTTATCCCATGCGCCACGGAGCGTAAACAATCCATTCAGCATACCTCCCCATGAAGGGAAAATAAGCATAAGCGAAAAAACAGTACCCAGCGACTGAGCCCAGTCGGGCAATGCCGTGTACAACAAGTGGTGCGGGCCGGCCCATATATATATAAATATAAGCGCCCAAAAGTGAATGATGGAAAGCCTGTATGAGTAGATAGGCCGGTTAGCGGCTTTTGGTAAAAAATAATACATTAAACCCAATACCGGGGTAGTAAGGAAGAAGGCTACTGCATTATGTCCATACCACCATTGCACCAATGCATCCTGCACCCCTGCATACCAGCTATAGCTTTTCCACATGGTAACCGGGATTTCCATTGAGTTCACGATATGCAACATGGCAACTGTAACCCATGTAGCGATATAAAACCAAATGGCAACATACAGATGGCGTTCTCTTCTCTTAATGATGGTACCAAACATATTGATACCAAATACTACCCATACAACAGTGATCGCAATATCAATGGGCCATTCCAGTTCAGCATATTCTTTACCTGTTGTAAATCCCATCAGCAGTGTAATGGCGGCTGCAGCAATTATAGCCTGCCATCCCCAGAAATGTATCCAGCTAAGCGTATTGCTGAACATTCTTGTTTTACATAACCGCTGCAGTGAATAATAGACACCAGTAAAAATGCAGTTACCCACGAATGCAAAAATGATGGCATTAGTATGAACAGGACGCAGCCGGCCAAAAGTGGTTGCCGGAAGATTGAGCGTGGCGCCAGGGTAATAAAATTCAATGGCTACCCAAAGCCCCGCCACCATACCCACAATACCAAACACCACAGTGGCATACAGAAATGCTCTCACAATCTTGTTGTCATAATAGAATTTTTCAACTTGCATATATAGTATTGGTTTAGATAATTACTGTTTATCAGGCTCTTTATAATGAGCAGGTTTGTCATCGAAGAGTATCCTGGATGAAGGAGAATAATCGTCTTCAAACTGCCCGGATTTTACTCCCCAGATAAAGGCCGCGAGAAATACTGCCGCAACACTGATGCTGGCGATAAGCAGTACGATTATAGCACTCATGCTCGTTTTTTATCGGGCATAAAAGTATCTATTAAGGAAAGAGGTGATTATAATTGTCGTCATCATCCGGAATGACTTTGATCAGGTAAAAACAGAAATTCTCAGAAGGGATTTATTGTAATTTATTAATGGCAATAACTGCACTTCCGGCATTGGAACTATTGAAAGAAATGTAACGATCCGGTTAATTATTTTAAATAAGTTTCATCCATTTGGCCAGCAACGTACTGCTGCCAAACGTAATCAACAATATGCTCAGTGAACTGGCAGGCATGAGGATAGCCGCAATAACCGGTGAAAGCGTTCCCTGGACGGCGAAAAATAATCCAATGATGTTGTACACAATGGACAGCACAAAGCTGGATATAATAATGTTTTTATTGGCTTTGCACAAACGGATGAATTGGGGCAGCCGGTTCAGTTGCCTGGCCTGTATGATGGCATCGCAGGCCGGAGTAAAATTGTTGGTTTGTTCTGCTACTGCAACGCCTGCATCGCTTTGCTTTAGCGCACCGGCATCGTTTAATCCATCGCCTATCATCATAACCTTTTGCCTCTTTTGCTGCAGTTGCTTAATATACTCCGGCTTATCTTCCGGCCGCTGATTGAAAAGAAGGATGGATGAATCGCCCAATATTTTCCTCAGATTATTTTTTTCAGAAGAATTGTCGCCGGATATTACCGAAAGCCGGTAATGATTTTTTAGTTCCCTTATCAGGGGCAGCACAGAGCTTCTGTAATGATTACTGAAACAGAAGCTGCCCATTATCGTGTTGTCAACTTTGATATAAGTTCGTGTAGCTGTATCAGCTTTTTTTGCACCGACAAAATCTGCCGAACCAACTTTAATAAGCGAATCATTTATATAGGCTTCTATTCCCTTTCCGGTAACTTCTTTAAAATGCTCTATATCCATTTCACTTTGCCCGAGATATTTTGAAAGCGCTTTGCTCAGAGGATGCGTGGAATGTTGCACAAGGGCTGATACATGGTTACGTTGCGTTTCAGTAAGCGGAATTCCTTCATAGTGTATTTCACGTTCGTGCGTTTCGGTAAGCGTACCTGTTTTGTCAAAAACAATGTGATCAATATCTGCAATCTCATCAATGGTACCGGGACTTCGCAGGTAAAAATGATTGCGCCCCAGTATGCGCAAAATATTTCCGTTGGTGAATGTATTGGACAGCACTAAGGCACACGGGCATGCAATAATAAATACGGCAGTAACGGCAGGCCATACATGACTCTTATCGTGTATGAGCCAATAAACAGCGGTGATAATTGCGACTGATAAAATGATATAAGTAAAATACCGCGCCAGTAAATCAACGAGCGATGCAGCTTGTTTTTTATCCTTTTTTTTATGCTCCTGCTGATCCCACAATTTGGTGAGGTAGCTTTGCGCCACTTCTTTTACCACCAATACTTCAATATTGCCTTCTGTTTGCTTTCCGCCTGCATACACAATTTCACCCACCTCTTTTAAAACAGGGAGCGACTCACCTGTTACAAAGCTATAATCAATAAATGCTTTGCCTTTTGAAAGAATGCCATCTGCAGGAATCAGCTCTTCATGATGAATGAGCATGGTGTCACCCGCTTTTATCCCCGGCAACGTTGTGGGAATTTCCTTGTTATCCTTTATAATTGAAATGGCCAGCGGGAAATAAGAGGTATAGTCACGTTCGAATGACAACTGGCGATAGGTTTTATCCTGTATGATTCTTCCGGCAAGCATAAAAAATACAATACCTGCCAATGAATCAAAATAGCCGCCCCCCGTTCCTGAAATCACGATATAGGCGCTTCTTATAAAAGTAATAAGGATTGCCAGCGCTATCGGTGTATCCACGTTCAGGTATTTATGCCTCAGGCTTTTCCAGGATGAAATGTAAAACGGAAGCGAAGAATACAACAACACCGGCAGCGACAGAAGCAAATTAAGCCACCTGAATATATTTCTCAATCCTTCATCAGATGCATCAATGCCAAAATATTCCGGGAAGCTCATCAGCATAATATTACCGAAACAAAATCCGGCCACCCCCAACTGGTATACCATGGAGCGATTGATAGCCGGTCGCTTTTCCTTCAAATCATTAAGGCTGATGTACGGCTCATAGCCAATGCTGGTGAGCAGCTCAGCGCATCTGCGCAGGCTGGTTTTTGAAGGATGTAAAATAACATCCAGTTCCTTCCTGGTAAAATTTACTTTGCCTGAAATAATACCCGCATCTAACTTATGAAGATGCTCCAGCAGGTACAGGCAGGAGCTGCAATGCATTTGCGGAAGATAAAAGGTAATGCGCAGCTGCGTATCGTCTTTAAAGCTGATAAGCCCGTTTTGTATTTTTTCATCATCAAGAAAAGCAAACTTATCCTTGCGTACACCGGTGCGTTGATTAAGTCCGGGCGTTTCGTTGAGGTTATAATATTCGCACAGATCATTTTTGTTGATGATCTGGTACACCATCCTGCAGCCTTCACAACAAAATACCTTGCCCTCAAGGCGTATTTTATCTGTTGCGCAATCTTCTCCGCAATGGTAACATTTCAGTTGTGCATCAGTCGTGGTTGATTTGCTCATATTTACCGGAAACCTTAAACACCCAAACCTTTGCTCCTTCATCATTATATCATGATTGAGCAGGACTTTCTACCGGCACAGGTCAAAATACCGGCTTCATGGAGACAAAATTATCCGCGGAGATAAAGCGGGTAAATAATACCGGTCATCCGGTTAAATGAGTTTGGTCAGGATTTTGAGCGACTAAGCCATGCCCGCTGCTCATCAGGGTTTTAGCTATGGCAGGCTATCGCCCGGAAAACTTTTTGACGCATAGGCTTCATAGACAAGTATATTTTCTTTCACAGCAGGATCATCTTTCATTATTTCTTTTGTCTGCTCCGCATCGGTATTGAATATACCAATACCCGCCATTTCCGGATCGCCCGGTATCGGGCACACGATAGAAAGAATACCTTCTGCTCTTAACTGATAATTTCTGCGGCCATGCTCCCAAACAACCGGGTAAGCATCCGGCATTTTGAAAGCAGGGCCCCTTTTCAATATAACCACCGTATAGGGCTTGGCGGTAGCACTCATTTGCTTCATGTATTCATCGGTAATCTCCTGCATATCTTTTTTTATTGAAGTTAGCACTTATTACAACTGTTCAAAATAAAACAGGATGGTGGAGGGTATCTTAAAATGCCACCATTACCGGAATGGATACCTGGAATAAAGTATTTATTATTAACTAAAGCCTGCAGTGCTATTTTATTACCGGCGTATACACCAGCGTAATGCCAAGGCTGAGGCTGTGCGCCGAAGCGTTCGCAGTGCTGCCGGGCGTGAGATAATTAATCAACCCAAAATCCAAAGCCGCTCTCACCATCAGGTTATTATTTACTGTATATCCTGCCATCAGGTCTGCGCCAATATCCATTCTTTTGAGATCGTCATTATCAGGGTCGTTGCCAAAATTGATCTTGATCTTATCGGCACTAACATCCTCTCGTTTGTAATGTCCGCCAATTCCCAAAGCAAAGAATGGCCCTAATCCAAATTTCCATTTTGCATCTTTGTCCGCCGGCTTCAGGATAATGTTGACCGGAATTTTTAAAAATGATACCCGAACGGATGCTTTTGTATCATAGATAACAGGTTTATATCCCTCACTCGAATACAACAGCCTCGCCTCCACTGCAAGCCCGGAAGGGGAAAGAGGAAGATCAGCGTAAGCCCCCAACTGCAGGCCCGGCAGCGGCGACCCGTGGGGGTCGCCTCCCGGATCTTTTACAAAAGCGCCTGACACATTAACGCCCAACTCTGCACCATATTCTACTTTTTGTGCACAAACATGATAGGATGAAAAAGAACAACAGGCGATAAAGATGAATAAATATTTCATGGCTATATTTTTTGGCGGAAACTCAAATATCGTTGGCCTGCAACCCGGAGAAAATACCTATTTCTAACTATTTTTAGAATCTGATCATAATGGAGAGTAACAGCAGCCCTCATAGCCAAACAGGCGCAATATGGAAAGAAACAAATACTAACGTATACGAATAAACGAAAGGGGCCCCGGTTTGCCTCATCCGTATACGCGTTATCTTTAGTTATAAGCCGGAAATTTTTATGTTGCCGAGCGCATCATGTAAAATCCTAATTGCTTCAGTGAATTGATCTTTGCTGATAATGAGCGGCGGACACCACTGCAATACATTTCCCTGCGACACTTTGTAACTCAGACCATTTTTCAGGCACTCATACATTACCCGCTCCGCTTCTTCGCCGGCCTTTTCTTTGGTGGCCCTGTCTTTCACCAGCTCAATCCCCCAAAGCAAACCAATGCCACGAACATCGCCTACAATCGGGAATTTATCTTTCAGCTTTTTCATTTCATCGCTAACCCAAAATTCCATCCCGGCCACCTTTTCAAGTAAACGTTCCTTTTCTATAAATTCAAGCATCGCCATTCCTGCCGCGGCCCCCAGCGGGTTTTTTTCATGGGTATAGTGCCCTAATGAGACATCTGCAGCCATATCATATTCTTTTTTTGTTATCATCGCTGCAAAAGGAATGATCCCGGCACCCAGCCCTTTGCCGAGGCATACAACATCCGGTATTATATCATAATGTTCAAAAGCAAACATCTTTCCCGTTCTTCCAAATGCAATGGGTATCTCATCCAATATGAGTAATATATTGTATGCAGTGCAAATTTCTCTTACCCGTTTCCACCATCTTTTCGATGGTATCTGCACATCCGTATTCCGAATGGTCTCTGCAATGAATGCTCCAATCTCCTTATCCTTTTTTAAAATCTGTTCGAGCTGCTGTAAGCCCTCTTCTTCTTCTCCGGGTGTATCTCTGTAAGCATTGTGCTGATGAATGTGAACGGGTGCAGGATTAAACACTCCCATATATTTTTTAAATTGTTCTTCGCCCCCTGCGGCGATAGCATCGAGCGATGCGCCATGAAAAGAATCGCAAAATGAAATCACTTTTTGCTTACCTGTCACTACGCGAGCCAGCTTCAGCGCCATACCAATTGCAGAAGTTCCGCCCGGTGCATATAATACACGATTCAGTGCCGGAGGGAATAAAGAAAGCAGCTTTTCCGAAAACTCAATTACAGTTGTATTGGTATACCTTCTCGGAGAAAAAGGTAACACCTCCATTTGCTGTTTTACTTTTTCAATCACATATGGATTGCGGTATCCTACCTGGTGTACATTATTACCGTGAAAGTCCATGTACCGCCTGCCCTGTATATCTTTTATATAAATACCTTCACAGGATTCCAGCACATCAAGACAGGGCGTTGATAAAGACTGGTGCATAAATGAGGAAGCGTCTCTTTCCAGCCACCCGAACGTTTCTGCATCCAGGTAATTATACCAGTTCTCCCGGTTTGCCGAAAAATTTACGTCCCCTTCTGTAAGCAGGTGGTTAGTGCTTTTAGTCATACTGCAGGAGTTATTTTATTAATGCTACAATTACCTGCAAATGTTGCAAAAAGGAATGAAAAGCCATTTTAAGTTCCTGTGAAATCTTCTGTTTCCGGTGACGGGTTCTTTTACCAAATGAAAATTCTTCAAAAAGCCAACAATTCAATATCTTGTTAACTTAACCTTTCATAATGCAACCGGCTACTGCGAAAAACCGGATCCGGTCGATCGATATACTGCGCGGCGTGGTAATGGTAATAATGGCGCTCGATCATATCCGGGATTATTTATATAAAATTGACATCAACAAGTCAGGAGATTTTTCACTGAATCCTACCAACATGAAAACCACCTATCCCATGTTGTTTTTTACAAGATGGATCACCCACTTTTGTGCTCCTGTGTTCGTGTTCCTTGCGGGCACCTCCATTTATCTTATGTGTCAGCGAAAGCCCAAAGCAGCCATTAGCGGATTTGTGATCAAACGCGGCTTGTGGCTTATTTTCACAGAGCTGTTTATTATCACATTTGCATGGACTTTTAATCCATTCTTTAACCTTTTTATTCTGCAGGTAATCTGGGCCATCGGTATCAGCATGATCGTATTAGGCCTGCTGATTCATTTGCCTTACAAGATAATACTCGCATTAGGTGTTATAATTATAGCCGGGCATAATTTACTCGACATTCCTTCTATCGCTCATTCATTAAAAGGAAATGTCGCAGCTGATCTGATATATTATTCAGATTTCACTGTCTGCAAAATTGCCGGGCAACACTACCTGCTGATTGTGTATTCGTTTTTACCGTGGACAGGGGTAATGCTGCTCGGATATGGTTTTGGAAAATTATATGAAAAGGGAGCGGATGAAATGCTCAGAAGAAAAATTTTGATTTTTTCAGGTGGGGGACTTATTATTTTATTTATTGTTTTACGTGTTATCAATGTATATGGCGACCCCACCCCATGGTCGGTGCAGCCGCGTGGAAGCATCTATACTTTTCTGTCTTTTTTAAATGTAAATAAATACCCGCCGTCTTTAATGTATGTGTGCATGACACTCGGACCAGGCATTTTATTCCTTGCGTTCATCGAAAAGGTTCAAAACAGGTTTGCTGCTATAATGAATATATATGGCCGGGTACCGATGTTATACTATGTCGTTCATCTTTACATTATTCATATCATCGGTATTATCGTATTCTTTGCACAGGGATTTGGAACAAAGGATATCGTGTCGCCGGGTATCCCGTTTCTGTTTAAGCCTAATGGCATAGGGTTCGGCTTGTGGGGCATTTATGGCATATGGATATTGGTAGTAATAATATTATATCCTCTTTGTAAAAAATATAGCCGGTATAAGAGCACACATTTTAGCTGGTGGCTGAGCTATTTGTAGTAGTATTTTTATAAGTACTGTTTTTAAATATCCCTATTTTACAAATAATAAACGGGAAAAGGCATCAAAACGATTATTTGGTTCTTATATTATTACTGAAACCGTACTAAATATGCACTCCTGTTTTAAGTTCCGTTTTTGTGATATATTTTCGTATTTATTTAGGTAACCCTGTCTCTCTAACTACCAGTATAATTGACCAGTTTGACTACCGCTAAAACAGCCTATAGAAGATTGCCGGTTTGGCTTTCAAGAGCCCTGCTATCCGGATCTGTTCTGCTCGCTTTAGCCTTAATAATCTTTTTCGTCAATCGGGGCCCGGAAAATACGTCTAAATACAAAGGCCATCGGAAAGTAACCATAAAAAAGATCGGTAACCAATATCGGTTTATGGTAAATGACACCCCTTTTCTGGTGAAAGGCGGTGCAGGATACGCGCATGTTAAAGAACTTGCAGAATGTGGCGGTAATACCATGGTCTGTTGGGATACCACCAAATTAAAAGATCTGCTTAAGCAGGCGGCGGAGTATAATGTTGAAATTATCATTGGTCTTGATATACCGGGAGGTGACAATACTTCGTTTTATAATGACCCGCAGCAGGTGATGTCGCTATATAATTCATACATCCATATTGTTAATAAATATAAAGATGACCCTCATGTGCTCGCATGGTGCCTGGGCAATGAGCTCGCCATGCCTTTTTCGCTGCTGCCAACGCCCTTTTACAGAACCTACAACAAAATTTTGCAACATATACATGATATAGACCCCAATCACCCGGTAGCTACCTCCGTAATAAATGTTTTCAAAAGAGGAATCATGATGATCAAATGGCGGATACCGGCTCTTGATTTCTATTGTATTAATATATATAATAGCCTTAAAACAATTCAACACCAGCTCAATCTTATCAAATTATTCTGGAACGGCCCTTACCTGATCGGTGAATGGGCTCCGAATGCCGCCTGGGAGGCCCCCATGAATATCTGGAAAGCCCCCATCGAATATACCAGTACAAAAAAAGCAGTGGAGTACTCGAAGTTCTATGAAAGATATATGCCCCGGAAAGATCCGAGATTCCTGGGTTCCGTAGTTTTCTATTGGGGTTGGCGACAGGAATATACTTATACCTGGTTTAGCATTTTTAATAATGACGGTGTACCCACAGAAGTAGAGGAGTCTCTCTCCGACTGCTGGAAAGATACGGTTACTGAGCACAGCTCCCCCCAATTGAAATATGAACTTATAGATGGGCAACAGGATCATGATACGATCATCCTGAGCACCGGTTCTAAACATTACGCCTCTGTAACGCTGAAAAATCCATCTGGCAATGATTCTCTAAGGTATTGCTGGCAAATTTTGAAGGAAGACTGGGCCTTGTTTTGGGGGGAAAGATATGGTTTTTTAAAAAGGGCGCCTGCGGTACCACACCTCTTTGCTGACAGTACGCTCCGGGCAACCTCTTTTACAGCTCCCTTAAAAGAAGGGCCCTACCGGATATTCGTGACTGTATATAATCGTAAGGGATATTGTGCTACTGCCAATATTCCTGTTTATGTAGTAGAAAGATGAATTTTAAAATAAACCCGATACCGCCCCCTGCACGAAAAGAAAAAACTACTCTCAGGCTGATGATACTTATAGGTGTGCTGTCTATGGCGTTTTTCCTGTATAACCTTTTTCAGAAGAATGTCATAAGCTCCTATCCTCTGTATGTATTGCTGATGATAACCATGATCTACTATTGTTTGAAATACCTGCACGAATGGTATCATTATTTTTCAATATCAGTAGATCTTCCTCCGCCGCCGGGAATGAGCTATACGGTAGACGTACTAACTACCTACTGCGCAGGCGAACCATTTGACATGCTGGAGCAGACGCTGATTGCAATACAAAATATCAGCTATCCCCATACCGCCTGGTGCTGCGATGAGGCTGATGATCCCAATGTTAAAAAGTTATGCGATCGCCTGGGCGTTAAGCACATCACCAGAACCGATAAGAAAGACGCCAAGGCAGGAAATATCAACAATGCGCTTCGTTTTGCTACGGGCGATCTTTGTATAATACTGGACCCGGATCATGTACCGGCGCCTGAGTTTATAGATGTGCTGGTTAGTTGTTTTGATGATCCGTCAGTCGGGTTTGTACAAATTGTGCAGGCGTATTACAATCAAACAGAATCATTGGTGGCAAAAGGCGCTGCGCAGCAAACTTACCAGTTTTATGGTCCCATGATGATGAGCATGAATTCATACGGAACCGTACAGGCTATCGGTGCCAATTGTACATTCAGAAGAGCGGCACTGGACTCAATTGGAGGACATGCCAGCGGTCTTGCTGAAGACATGCACACTGCAATGAAGCTTCATGCAAAAGGGTGGCGTTCCCTGTACATACCTGTTGTTTTAACACGTGGATTGGTACCGGCCACCATGTCATCTTATTATAAGCAGCAATTAAAATGGAGCAGGGGTACCTGGGAGCTGCTCCTGATTACTTATCCAAAACTATTCACCAAATTTACCTGGAGACAAAAGCTGCATTACTTCATTTTGCCATTTCATTACTTATGCGGCCTGATTTTTTTTATTAACTTCCTGATACCCGTCATTTGTTTGTTTACCGGCGCCATCCCTTTGCAAATGGACATTTTTGACTTTATCCTGGCAACCTTTCCCTTATTTGTGATGATGACGCTCATCAGGCATTACGCACAAAAATGGGTGGCAGAAGAAAACGAGCGGGGATTTCACGTAGTCGGTGGTATTCTGCAAATTGGCGCATGGTGGGTACATACCGTAGGTTTTGTTTATACTATTTTCAGAAAAAAGGTTCCTTATATCCCCACGCCCAAAAACGATGAGGACTCATTGCCGTTCTTACTAAGCCTGCCGAATATTCTTGTGGCGGTAATCTCATTAACAGCTATTATATACGGACTGCTGAACGACTTTAGCCCCTATACCGTATTTATGATTGCATTGGCGGGCATGCAAATACTTTTCATGGCTTTTAATTTATCAATTTCCGGTTACACGAGACGGATGCGAAGGTTAAAGACTATTGCCAGGAAAGTAAGAAACCGAAGCTGGATCGTTATAAAAGTTCACGGCTTCCTGAGAAGCTATTCATTGGCGCTTTCAACACTACTCATAATTTCTTTTTCCTTTGCCTTTTGGAAAAAACAGCAATTATCAGAATTTCTTCCCGGGCCTTTAGCCGGATTAAAAATTTTCTACAAAGGAATAAATACCGGTTATAATGCGACCGATAAAAATACCGCTGATTCTTTTTTTTCAAATGAAGTCAACAAAAATAAAATTGCCATTATTTCATCACAGGTTCCGTGGGGCCCCGGCCAAAGCAATAATATAAATACAGCTTATTTAACCGGTATTTATAAGCAGCACGCCATCCCGCTGCTCATCTGGACACCGTACCGGGAAGATCCTGCGGGCAATTCCAAAGCGGATTCATCGGTGATTCAAAGTATTTTATCCGGTAAATACAATGCATCTTTTCTTTCTTTTGCAAAACAAATTGCTGCATTAGGCAAGCCCGTATTTCTGACTTTGGGAACAGGACAAGGAAAGAACCGGCAAGTCTTATTTAATTATGCCAGCTACAACCCGCCAGATTTTATAGCTGCCTGGCGCTATGTGCATACACTATTAGACAGTGCAGGTGTAGAAAACGCTATCTGGGTTTGGAATACGCCGGACGCATCCTCTGTTACAGATTATTTTCCGGGTGAGAATTACGTCGATTGGCTCGGAGTAAATATATCGGATACAGGCAAAGTGCCGGAAACAAATTTGTTCAGTTTTGATACACTTTACAGGCCCTACCATACCCTGCATCTTTTTAAATCAGGAATGCCCGTAATGTTAATGAAAATCGACGGCCTGCAGGCAAAAAACCAGGAATGGTGGAACAATGCCTGGCAAAGTATAGATACCGCATTCACAGAAATAAAGGCTGCGTTAGTTGAATATAACGCTGTAAAAGATCAACCCGTTGCTTCCAATGCCCGGCTCAATATAAAGACTGTTTTTGCACATGCACCGGATGCGTCATTGCCTGTTGATGTGAATACCATAAACTGGTTGAAAAAAAGTAATGCAGTGGTCTCCCGCCGTTTTCCGTTCCCGATTAAAGGTGTAATATATGATAAAGGGATCCCCTGGTTCAGGAACAGGTATACCCTGGAGCTAAGTACTATTGAGGCTGATTTAAAAGATATGGAAAGCATTGGCATCAACACAATTGAAAGAACAATGCCGGGAGTATATGACCGTGGCATCGGCAAAGTGTTGATGTCAGACAATATGCATTTAATTCCGCGGTTTTGGTTCCCGGCAGCCCCGCAGGCAGTAGCTGACGACAATAAGATGAAGGAGCAGGAAGAAAAGATACTTCGGGTAATCAGGGAAAATGTTCACAAAAATTATGTTACTGCATGGGATCTGGGCGATGATATATTGTACCATCTTTCATTGGAAACATACAAGCCTGATTATTTTTTTTACGAACAAAAATATATTGCGTGGCTGTCTAACCTGTGTCGTGCAATACGGAAAATAGATAATACGAGGCCCATATTGATGGATTTACATTGGGATGCTAAAGGCCGAAGCCGGTTCTCATACTATAAAGCTCATGTACCGGAAATAGATATCTACATGCTCGTGGCAGATAAGAAATACAGGAAGGGTCTTAATGAACCCCTTGAGAAAGATATGGCATGGGGGCAGGTGCCGGTAGCGCTTTGGTCAAGCCTGCCTTCAATTGCACAATCGGGAATAGTACCCGCCTGGCAGGACAATGAAACCACAAATTATGTGAAGCTCAATGGAATTATTGACCTGGATGGCAGAAAGAAAGACCTGTTTCATGTGGTTTCAGCAACATGGGGACATGCCACGCATGATTCAACCGAAATGCCCCGGGTTAAAATTCTGAGATCTGCTGAGATTGCCATTCCCGGTGAAAAGATTATTTATCACCTGATGCACCATGAAGCCGATTCGGCGTGGCATATTTATACAGGTGATGAAAAAAATACCCGCTTTGAATGGTATCTCGTAAAACTGGATCAATATGGCAATACCATGTTTATCAAGCGGGCTGGCAATCAACCCTACATTGAACTGACTATCCCGGATAAACCGCTGTATTATGAATTGTATGTGGAAGTTATTTCCGGAAAGTATGTAACCACATCACATTCCACTTTAAACACCCCGCTCGAGTAACCTGCAAGTATTATTGCTTATTTAATTATTTCAAAGAAGGCAAATTCAAAAAAGATCCAATAGCGCAGATGAGCTTTTATATAATGTATTTAAAAAATGCTTTTCCCGGGATCATCCTATTTGCAATGATCGTTCAAAAGATATTTTGAAAGCAAACAGAATGCACGTACGATTTTCTGCAATACATTTTCGGGGATTCATCAGGCAGCCACAGGCAATTACTATTTAAAATATTCATCCCGGCAATACGTTAGCTACTGAGCACATCAAATGTAACCGACCCGATGAAGAAAATATTTACTGTCTTTTTTCTACTCCCGCTTTTCGCCATGTCACAAAATTTTCATTTTGCAGGCCGCCTCGGCCTTGCGGGCTACCAGGGCGACCTGAAAGCAAAAGGGATTACTCTTTCGCAAACGAAATTGATGGGTTCGCTGGGTGCGGAATATGACCTGTCTGAACACGTGGTCGCAAGAAGCTTTATCAGCCTTGCCACACTGCATGCAGATGATAAAAAAGGTACTCCTGTCATGCAGCAACGAAACCTCAACTTTACTTCCGGCATTATCGACTGGGAACTCTCCGCGCAATATAGCCTGTTTAGCCTTAATGAACACTGGTGGACGCCCTATGCATTTGCAGGGGTTGGCATTTATCATTTTAACCCCTATACAAAAGACAGCGCCGGAAAAAAGACTTACTTACCGCCATTGAGCACCGAAGGGGAAGGTTTTATACCCGGCGTAAAGAATTACCATCTTACACAATTCAGCATTCCCTTTGGAATAGGTGCTGATTATGCGCTCAACGAAGATATGCGGCTGGGGTTAGAGTTTGGCTATCGCAAATTATTTACAGATTATGTGGATGACGTAAGCAAAAACTATGTAGATAAAACAGCCTTATTAAACGCGCGCGGTACTGAGGCAGCGGCACTTGCCTATCGTGGCACCGGCACTTACCCGGCTGCAGGCGTAATGCGGGGCAATAACCACAAACAAGACGGTTATTATTTTTTCGCACTAACTTTCACTGTCCGCTATTTCTTCGATAAGTATAAACAAATAGCTGGTCTTTATCAGTCTAAAAAAGATAAGCGTGTAGGATGCCCTGCCACAAGACATGTGCTGCAATAGCAGCGAATCAAAAGTTTCCTGCTTGCCTGCAGAAAGGTCAGGGTCAGCATAACCGCCGGAGGTCTGCAACTTTCATAATAAACGGCGCATTTATGTAAAAAACCGTCCGCCTGTATATTATATGGTTTGTAAATACACAGGATTTTTCTAACTTACTAATAAATTTACCGATATGGACTTCCAACTTGTTAACGGCGGGCCAGATACGGCCAACCATCTGGTTTTTACAACCACTTTTACTCACAATAACACTTTTTATAAAGCAGCGCTTGCCGAAACCATTTCATGGGAGGGACGGCTCACCGGAACTTATGATGTGCTTCTTCAATCAGGCAAAGGCACCCAACGGTGCACCCTGATAAAGGAAGGTGCCCACTGGAGAGCAGGAGATGAAATTGAACAGATTGGAGTTATACAGCAGGATGTGGTGGATGTGCTGGGCACAGTAATCAGCAATGTTCGTAAGTAAATAATTTTGACAGAGTAACCCCTCTCCTTCCCGGTTGTAACCGGTAACGGAGCTTTTGTCCTGTAATAAAAAAAGAGAGAAACGCGATTGCTGCAAAAGCCTTCTTATCAAAGCTTCAATAAACTAACGGTGATGTATATACGATATGTATGCAAAAAACTACCCTTGCAATGCAAGGGTAGTGATAGGATGACAAAAATTTAATAAAAAAGGAACAGCACGTTTACCTGATGGTAATGATTTTTGTAAAGGAGCCTATGGTCACAATAGCTGAATCATCGCAGGTCCCGTCGCCGAAATCCAATGTGCCACTCACGCTGCTGCTGCCTTTCGTATAGGTAAAGGAAACAACCCCCTGGTCTATATAACGGCAGGTTATTTTTCTTTCGAGCGGTGTGGTAATGGAAGCAGTCAGCGAATCTCCGTAGGAACTGCTGATTTTATAACCGCCGGTAACGCTAAACACAAGAGAAGATACATCGCCAACGCTTCCCGCTGATACAGCAATGGTTTTCGTTCCTGAAAAAGAATATGAGGTATCGGTGGGGAACTGGATATTGCCGTTGGTAACCGTAGTAGTCAATTGCGGCGCATCAATATTGGTAGTAGTGTTGGCAATGGTATAAGTACCGTTCAGCGTATATCCATTAACCGTATAATTGTTGAAAGTAGCCGTAATTGTTGTTCCCGGTGTACTCAGGTGGCCGGAGAATACATAGGTAATAGAGCCGGAACGTTCAATGCTGTCAGCACTTTTGCAGCCGCTGCCAAAGTCTACGGTCAGCGTTATCGGGAATGTGCTTCCCGATACGGTTATATTAGCGCAGTAGTAAGCGCCCTGGATGTTTTGGGCTACCTCTCCTGCGCCGCCCGGTTTCTTTGTCAGCAAATCAAGATTCTGATCACTGCCTGCCTGCAGAGCCACTCCGAAAGCATCGTCGTAAGCATTATCGGCCGAAGCGCCGTTAGAAGACATATTGGCTGCCGCATCATTGTTGGCGGATGTGTTGGAAGTTGAATTATTGTCCTTTTTACAGGATGCTATCAATGTAATGGTAGCTGCCAGCAGGATCCCTGCCGAAAAAATTCCGAGATTAGTTTTCATGGTATAAAATTATTTTAGAGATAATGTGATCTCTGACTCCACAATAACGCTAAAGTTTAAAAAATATTGAAAACTTCTCCCGGAAAACCTCCGGGGCTTGGAAAAAATAAATAATTCCGCGATTGTTGGCCCTCAAAAAAGCCGGAATTCAACTGGCATACCGGGGAAAATCCCTGCTATAGCTCCCCGGAAGATGGACCCGGCGGAGTTGCTTCATCCGGCTCCCCGTCACGCATGCTCCTTCTTTCTGCCAATGCTATGATGCGTTTCCGTTCGCCTATTATTAATAATGCAATTACAATTTTTACTGAAGGTATTATCAGGCCCGACAGAGAAGGACTTGTTGTCCTGAATCGTTCGTGCGACTCCTGGAAATAGTTATAGAGCATATTGCAAAAAACAGGAACGGTATCTGTTAATACATAACCGGCGAGTATAATCAATGCAATATTCAAAACATTTGACGATGAAATATCGAACGAAAGATATTCATCGCTCAACTGGGGCTCCAGCTTCAGCAGCTTTATGATAGACGCCGTCTTAAAAATAAGCGCATACGCTATAGCTATATACAACGCCATTATCAATAGCACCACGATTAATGAATCTGTATCAATTTTACCAAAACCGGCTCCCGCAGATAGAATAGGAATCAGATAAGGCAGCTGGAACAGTATATCCTTAACAATAAATAATCCAAATACTTTTATGATGATATCAAAAAGATCATGAAGCTTCATGGTGAGTTTTTAGAATGAAATATTTTACATGCGATGATGCAGCTATGGTTAACAATATTATTAAAAATTAGCCACTCGCCATGATGTTTGGCAAGTCAATCGTTTTGTGGAATAAAATTATTTCCTCCTCTCCAGCAATGGCAGCCCCAAAGCCCCGGCCAGGGCCTTTGCGGCAGCATCTCCTTCCCTGCTAAACGGCCATACAAACAAACAGGCTATCGGGTGTTGGGCGCGTATTTGCCGAATCGCATCCAGTGTGGCTTGCCGCGCTATTCCTTTGCGCCGGTACTCCTCCAGCACCATGGCAGAGCACAGATAAATACAATCATATTGTGCACCCACAGGAGTTTTATTATACAATTCCTTCTCTGATATTTTTCCGCTGATAAAGTCATTCATTAAATCACGGGTGGTGGGTATCAATAATATCCAGCAGTACGGACCATTATTGTCGGACCTCTCCGATACTGATGCAGGGTGTAATTGTCGTAATTTTTTCAAAACAGTTTCGTCCACATCTAATTGCTCAGGATCCTGTTTTACAGCAAACACTTCATCTGCCAGTTGCAGCATTCTTTTAAAATTGTCGGCCATAACCCAAAATTAGGTTGAAACATCCTGTAGCCGGTAATTATATTTAGTACCCGGTTGCAGTACCCGATATATAAGTTTCCGGTGTAGTCATCCGGATATCGGATTGAATAATCTTGGTCATCTTGCGTAGTTTTGGAAAAATTACCCCAATATGCCGCAAACCCGCCAGTTGGCCGTGATTATGTTTACCGATATAGTTGGATATACTTCATTGATGGGAGATGACGAGCAGCAGGCGCTGGAAATATTAAACAGGAACAGGTATATTCAAAATCCGGTTATAGAAAAATACCATGGCAAGCTGATAAAGGAACTGGGAGATGGTATTTTGGCAAGCTTCCATTCGGCCACCGAAGCGGTAAATGCCGCCAAAGAAATAATTGAAAGATGCGGCATTGAAAACAATTTTCAGCTTCGCATAGGACTGCATTTAGGTGAAGTGGTGCTCGATAATGATGATGTTTTTGGTGATGGCGTAAATGTGGCTTCCCGTATACAGTCTGTTGCAAAACCCGGGGCCATCTATATCTCTGAAACCGTATACCACAATATTGCAAATAAAAAGGATATAAAAACGCGGTTCGTTAAAGAAGAGCTGCTCAAAAACGTAAAGGCGCCCGTTAAAGTATATGAAGTGATTACATCGTCAAATGAAAATGTCCGGGATAATAATGATGAAAATATTTCCACCCTGCAAATGAAGAGTATAGCTGTAATGCCGTTTACCAACATGAGCAATGACGTTGAGCAGAATTATTTTTGCGATGGCATTTCTGAAGAGATCCTTAATACCCTTACCCATCTCGACCGTCTTCGCGTCATTTCACGAACTTCTTCTTTTGCGCTTAAAAATAAAAATATTGATGCACGCGAAATTGGCAGGCTGCTGGATGTGCAATCACTCCTGGAAGGCAGTGTACGAAAAGCGGGAAACCGCCTGAGGATCACTACCAATCTCGTGAATACCAGCGATGGTTCTCATTTATGGTCTGACCGGTACGACCGCGAACTGGAAGATATTTTTTCAATCCAGGAAGACATTGCAGCCAATGTAGCTACTGCTTTAAAAGGGTTCTTGACCAGCAAAGAGAAGCAGGATATCCGCCGCCCTGAGATCAATGTTGAGGCTTATGAATATTTCCTGAAAGGCCGCGAATTTTTTCACCGGCTTGATCATACTCATGCAATCAGGTGCTTCAGGGATGCCATCGCACTGGATGCTAACTATGCGCTGGCATATGCGGGTCTTGCAGATGTGTATGCATGGCGGTACGAGTGGGAAGGCTCAAAAAGTGAGGATTTGGAAGAAGCGAAAAAAAACAGCCTCAAAGCGCTCTTTATTGCTCCCGATCTTCCCGAAAGTCATATTTCACGCGGGTTTGTTTTGTCGCAGAGCAAGAATTATGCAGAGGCAGAAAGAGAATTTAACCAGGCCCTGCTACTCAACCCCCATTCTTACGATGGCCATTATTTATATGGAAGAGTATTGTTTGCCAAAGGAGATATTGAAAAGTCAGCAGAAATGTTCGGTAAGGCGGCAGCCATAAGACTGGAAGACTATCAAAGTGTAGTAATGCAGGCGCAGGCATTAAAAGTGCTCGGGCGGAATACCATTCCCCTTACTGTAGAAGGGATAGCAAGGGCGCGGAAACAACTGCTGCTGAAACCTGACGATGCAAGAATTCTTTCTTTGGTTTCATGCAACCTGTATGAAATCGGGGAAAAGGAAGAAGCTTTTGACTGGATAGAAAAGGCGCTGACCCTTTACCCGGAAGATACAGGCGTTCTGCTCAATGCAATATGTCTTTTTGCAAAAGCCGGCGAAAAAGATAAAGCACTCGATATTCTGGAAATAGCTGTAAATAAAGGCTATGGGAAAAAGGACTGGATTGAACATGATCCGGATTACGATAATCTCAGAAATGAGCCAAGGTTCAAAGCCCTGCTCGCCAGGTTATGACGCAACCGGCAAAACTAAATAAGGCGAGTCTACCAAAATCAGAAGCAGCCACTGTTTCCGCGATATCAAGCCGCTCCCGCCCTTCTTGTATGTTTGTTAATTATCACCCTGCTTTTATTATAAGCAATTTAGCCCTGCATATTTTTCCCGGTCCTGCAACCTGCATCGTGGAAAGATTTTGTAACTTAATGGATAAATAAAAATAGCTTCTGGAAACTTCTGTAACATGAAGAGCAAATTAACCTTTTCATTAGTATTGATAGTATCGCTTACGCATGGCCAAAGTGAATTTCAGTCGGTTGACAGAAACGAGATAAAAAAAGAAGTGGAAGATACCGGGGCGGCTACTTATTATCCGAGGCTGCTTTCAAGATTCAAGGCATTCGACTCATCGCTTACCAATAACGATTACCGGTTGCTTTACTATGGCTTCGTGTTTCAGGACACATATGCCGGAGATGGTGACGACAGGAAAACCGAAATAAAAGCCGCGTTAAAAAATAATGACTTTGACAAAGCATCATGCTTATCCGACTCAGTACTTGATACAAACCCGGTAAGCCTCTCGGCAAATTATAGCAAGGCTCTTTCTTTATATCTTAAGAACAAAGCCGACACCGTTTTTAAAAGATACGGAAACCGTTACCGGCACTTATTGGAGGCAATCGTGTCCAGCGGCGACGGTCTTGCTTGTAAAACGGCCTTCAAAACTATATGTGTAAATGATGAGTATGAAGTGATATACAACTATTTCCAGGTGGAAGCGGTATCCGGGCAGGCCCTGCTGTATCCCTGCGATAAAATTTCCCTGAAGCCTTCTGTTTATTTCAGAGAAAGCGAAATGTATTTTGACACTTCCGAATCAATGATGCACCTGGATAACTTGTTTAATAATAACAAGCACGGGAAGAAAAAGAAAGATAAGTGAAGCGTCGGAAAAAATATCCAAAGCCGGATTTTGATATTCCGGAGGAAACCTTCCGAAATAAGCGCCGCACTACTTCCTATTCTTTTCAGCTATAAGCAAACGCTTCATCATCGTCATAATCCGTAAACTAACGTATACGCATACACGATCTTTTAACCAGGCCAATATACTTAGGTTCATTTTGAGGCATTGTAATCGTTCCATGTATTTATCCGGAACAATCTTATATTTGTATTCAACCTGATCCGATTAATTATGCCACATATTGATCTGCCCGGCGGCTATCCCGGTATTCGCAGCTTATTTATGTTCAGCCCGGTAAGCGCCCTTGCTTTGAATAATCTGGTACAAACGCTGCTGCATGATCCCGAAACGTCGACGCTCACTCCCGGAGAAAGAGAGCTGATAGCCACCTACACTTCCAGCCTCAACAGCTGTAAATACTGCTCCAATACACATGGCGCTATTGCCAAATACCAATTAAATGGTGATGCAGCAGCAGTGCAGCATATATTACATCAGGATGTAGATGGCGCACCCATCAGCGACAAAATGAAGGCGTTGCTGAAGATAGCCGCTGAAGTGCAGGAGAGCGGAAAGAAAGTAACCTCCGACGATATCGCCCGCGCAAAAAAAGAAGGCGCTACTGATAAAGAGATTCATGATACTGTTTTAATCGCTGCTGCTTTCTGCATGTTCAACCGGTATGTAGACGGGCTGGCCACATGGGCTCCTGACGATGATGCAGTGTATGATGCCATTGGTAAACAACGGGCCACAGAGGGCTATCTGACAAAGCCATTTATTGTAAAACAAACTTCCTGATCTATGCCTTATATTCCGCTCAGTGAAAAATTGCCGGGTATCACCGGTTTGCTTGATTACAGAAAAGATACCGCGCTTCCGATCAGAGAGCTTACGCAAATATTATTGAGAGGCGAGTCAACCTTAACAGAGGGAGAACGTGAGCTCATTGCCACTGTTGTATCTTATGAAAACGAATGCGCATTTTGCACAGCGGCTCATACCGCAGCTGCTGATATTTTGCTGGACGATGCCAACATCGCTGAAAAGGTAAAACGCGATCCTGCGCATGCGCCTGTAAGCGATAAAATGAAGGCGCTCCTCGAGATTGCAAGAGCAGTACAGAAAAATGGTAAGCTGGTAACGCCGGCTATGGTAGCCGAAGCAAAAGCCCATGGAGCCACCGACCGCGAGTTGCATGATACCGTTTTAATTGCTGCCTTATTCAGCTTATACAATCGCTATGTGGACGGGCTTGCCAGTGTTACTCCTACCGACCCGGCATTTTACAACCGGCTGGGTAATATTCTCAAAAATAAAGGGTACCTGCCTTCTGAAAACAGGTATGCGGAACTATAAGAAAAAATTGCAGGAAGCTTTGGGCAATCCAACAACTAACGGCAACGTATAAATGCTTTTTGATTCTTTCCTGAGCCGCCGTTCGCGCTATTGTGTTTTGTAAGACTTAAAAAAATTTCCGTTTGCAAAGAAAATCTGCCTGCAGCAATATAATTTCAGAGAACCATCCTAATTTTATTATCTTACTGCACGGAAGGGCCGTTTAATCAGGTTGTATAACGCTAAATAATATTATATGAAAAAGAAATTATTACTGCTTGCTTTCTTTGCAATCGTAGCCGTATCTGTTGCCTGCGCGCAGAATATCACCGGCCATTGGACCGGTAAAGTAATGGATCAGTATGATGTTGCTTACGATTTTAAAGTACAGGGCGATAGCCTCACCGGCAAAGACACACATCCCGATGGCACGGTATCTGATATCAGCAATGGCGTTGTCGGAGCTGATACGCTCGCATTTGACGTACCCGTACAAGGTGCACTCACACACGTGACCGGTAAAATAAAAGGCGATACCATAACCCTCAGCCTTTCTGTAATGGGAAACGATATAAGCTTTGATATTAAGAAAACGGAAGAAACACAATAACTCTTCCAGACAGGTCAGAAACTGCATGTCATATCCCTGTCGTGAAAAATGTCCAACCGATTCAAACTTTTATTTATGCCTGCCAGCAAAGCACCCGGCGTATATACAGAAGAATTTTCCCAACCACCTTCGATCACTTCGGTGGAGACTGCTATTCCGGTCTTTATAGGATATACTGAAAAGGCACAAAAAGCTCAGCCCGGAGACCTGGCATTTGTTCCCGTAAGGATAGAGTCTGTTGCAGAATATGAACAGTTTTTCGGACTTGCACCCTATGAACATTCCATCGGGGTAATTATAGATGCCACGCAATCGCCAATTGCAAAAGCAAGCGCTTCTGTACATAGCCCTGCACCTTTTTTGGTCTACTATTCATTACAGCTGTATTTTGCTAATGGCGGAGGGCCTTGTTATATCGTGTCAGCAGGTAATTACACCAATAACGGGCTTATTGACAAAACTGTATTATCAAATGGCCTTAATGCAATTAAGCAGTTTAATGAAATAACGCTTATAGTTTTTCCGGATGCTATCCGTTTGCCTTCGGCAGATCTTTATTATAGCCTGTACAAAGAGGCATTACAACTCTGTGCGGATCAGCCATGCCGGTTCACCATAATGGATGTATGGATGGATAATGATTTGAGTATTGATAACATCCAAACACTCCGCAAAAGCGACCTGGGCAGCAGCAGTGTACTGCAATACGGGGCAGCATATTACCCGTTATTAAATACTACACTTAACTATCGGTATAATGAAGAAGATGTGCTGATAAATGCCCGGGGTGATACTTCTCTTTCAGGTACTCTTGCCAGCCTTAAAACAAAAAATAATCTTTGTTATCAGCAGGCGGTCGCCGCCATTGAAGACATTCCGCTTGTATTACCGGTGGCCCCTGCCGCCGCAGGAATATATGCCACCACAGACAATAACCATGGCGTGTGGAAAGCTCCGGCCAATATCAATATTAACAGTGTGAATAGTCCGGTAGCAGTGCTCACGGATGCACAACAGCAAGTATTAAATATAGATCCGGACACGGGCAGGTCTGTTAATGCCATCCGCAGTTTTCCGGGACGCGGCAATGCTATTGTATGGGGGGCAAGAACACTGGCCGGTAATGATAACGAATGGAGGTATATTTCTGTACGAAGATTTGTCAGCATGATAGAAACGTCTGTAAGAGCAGGGGCTGCAGCATTTGTTTTTGAACCAAATGATGCTAATGTATGGGCCAATATCAAGACGATGATTCAAAACTATCTCACAGAACAATGGAAGGCCGGCGCATTGGCCGGAGATTCTACGAAGGAAGCTTTCTTTATACATGCAGGCCCTGGTGAAACAATGACCGCCCAGGATATTTCGGAAGGAAATCTGATCGTTGAAATAGGACTGGCGGTACTAAAGGCGGCTGAATTTATTATTATCAGGTTTACACAAAAAATGCAGGGAGCGTAATTGAGCTAAAATTTCGTCTATCCTACACCGTTATATTATTTACTTCGGCTGCCGGCGTTGTACGGTATGTAATCATCAAAAGGCGTTGCTGCCTTTATAAAATAAATTATTATCCTTTTCATTTCAATGGCATAAAAAAGATGCAAAATCACCTTGCCGCTCCGCCATCAATCGTTAAACAAATTCCGCTTACAAACGATGCTTCGTCAGAAGCGAGATAGAGATATCCATTGGCAATATCATCGGGAACGCCCCAATGGCCGAGCGGAATATGAGGTATGCTTTGCTTCCGTACTTCTTCAGGCATCAGGCCGGTCATAGCAGTATGTATAAAACCGGGAGCGATGCAGTTAACGGTAATGTTGTAGCGCCCGAGTTCCATAGCCCATACTTTCGTCATGCCGATGATGGCTGATTTGGCAGCAACATAGTTGGTTTGTCCAAAGTTGCCGCGAATCGCCACATTGGAGGATGCCGATACAATGCGGCCATAATTTTGTTCTTTCATTACCGGAGCTACCGCCTGCGTACAATTGAAAACACCGGTAAGATTTACGGCAATCACCTCCTCCCATTCCTGCTTACTCATTTTAAGTAACGTTCTGTCCCTGGTGATGCCGGCATTATTAATGAGAATATCTATCCGGCCAAAATGCCCGTGTGCTTCGGCAACTGCCTCCTGCACTTCAATTTCGTCAGTCACTGATATTTTTTTAAAAATAGCTTCGTGCCCTTGTTCATTAAATTGTTCGGCCACTTCATTTCCTTTGTCTGACACATCCCATAAAATAAGCCTTGCACCTTCTTTTGCAAACCGTTTGGCTGTAGCAAGCCCTATGCCGTTGGCTCCGCCGGTGATGAGAGCGATTTTATCTTTTAGTCTCATTTAATAATTTGATGGTATTAAAGATAAACAGGAAAATCATAAAGCCGCCAATTTCCTTTACATCCATACACGGTGCAATTAATTTTCTATTTTTGATAACCTAACTTCACACTCCATGAATAGATTTACGATCTGCGCTTTGATATTATTTGTATTTATTGCCTGTGCTAATGCAGCATATACACAACCAAAAGTTTTAACGCCGGGTACGCCGGAACAAGGTGGTTTTTCTGCTACCCGTCTGGCACGCCTGGATTCAGGTATGGCCGGTTGGGTAAAAAAGAAATGGGTAAACGGTGCGGTAGCGCTTATAGCAAGACATGGCAAAATTATTTTTGATAAAGCATATGGTTATAATGATCCTGTAACTAAGGAACCGCTCGATAAAAACGGGATCTTTCGCATTGCTTCGCAAACAAAAGCTGTTACCGTAACCGCAGTGATGATGTTATGGGAAGAAGGAAAATTTTCACTCAACGATCCTGTTTCCAAATACATTCCGTCATTTGCCAACGAAAGAGTATTAGATACTTTTAATCCGAAAGATACCACGTTCACTACAGTGCCGGCCAAACGACAGGTAACCATCTTCGATTTGCTTACCCATACTTCCGGCATCGGGTATCCTGCCATCGGCAGCAAAGAAGCGGATGCCATGTATGCCAAATACAGGATTACGGGAGGCGTAGGTATAAAAGATCAAAAGCTTTCAGACGCTATGACACGCCTCGGTTCGCTTCCCCTGCTTTTTCAGCCGGGAGAGAAATGGATGTATGGATTGAATATGGATGTGCTGGGATACCTCGTGGAGAAATGGTCCGGCATGTCGCTGGAAGAATTTTTTACCAAAAAGATCTTTCAACCGCTGGGGATGAACGATACTTATTTTAATGTGCCCCAAAATAAAGCGTCAAGGGTCGTAAATTTTTTCCTGCAGGATTCAACGGAAGCATTTACCCGGCCGGCTACAGTTTTTGGTGGCGGTCTTGATATGAATTATCCGGTTCAGAAAACGGATTATTTCTCCGGCGGCGGTGGTCTATGTTCCACGATTCATGATTATGCTATTTTGCTGCAGATGTTGCTGAATGGCGGCGAATACAACGGAGTTCGCCTGCTTGGGCCCAATACTGTCCGTATGATGACAATGAATCAAATTGGCGATCTGCATCCGAATATTGGTGATAATGCCGATATAAACGGTTTTGGCTTTGGCTTCTTCATCGTTTCCAAAAATGGCAGCAGGCTTACGCCCAGCCAGGAGGGCACGTATGCATGGGGCGGTGTATTTTCAACGTCCTACCAGGTAGATCCTAAAGAAGATATGATTGTATTACTATACCAGCAAATGTGGGGGCCGCATGTAGTGGATGCTGATAAAACATTTATTCCTTTGGTGTACCAGGCGCTGAATAATTGATCAACCAGGCATCTGCTGTTCCCGTTCGTATCTTTCCCGGAGGGCGGATTTTTGAAATTTACCAACCGAAGTCTTTGGTATCGCATCAATGAAGACATATCCTTCGGGGATCCAGAATTTGACAAACTTATCTGCAAGAAATTCGCTGAGCTCAACTGGTGATACAGTTTTCCCTTCTTTTAATACCACATACGCAAACGGGCGCTCCATCCATTTTTCGTCTGGAATGGCAATAACTGCAGCTTCCAATATGGAAGGATGACCCATTAACGAGTTTTCCAATGCTACGGAACTGATCCATTCACCGCCTGACTTGATAACATCTTTGCTCCGGTCTTTTATCTCGATACACCCGTCTTCGCTGATGGTAACGATATCGCCTGTTTTCAGCCAGCCGTCGGAAGTAAATTTTCCTGTGGGCTCTTCATCGCGGTAGTACGAAGATGCTACCCAGGGGCCCCGTACTTCCAGCTCTCCCATGGTTGTTCCATCCCAGGGGATAAACCCCGATTCGTTTCTTCCCCGAATCTCTACAAATGGCACCGGCAATCCTTGTTTCATAGCCCGGTCATACCACTCTTCTTTGGAAGCTTTTGCCAGCGCGCTTGTCATCACCGAAGTACTTCCCAATGGCGATATTTCGGTCATTCCCCATGAATGAAGCACCGGTATGCCATATCGTTCGTCGAATGATTTCACTAAAAAACGCGGCGCTGATGAGCCCCCTATAATTATAGAACGAAGAGTGAGATTATATTTACGCGTGCCGGAATCCAGCTTATGAAGGATGCTCATCATCACGGTGGGTACCCCGGCTGTAATGGTTACTTCTTCCTCCTCAAAAAGCTGCAAAAGACTTTCTGCATCCAGGTAAGGACCCGGGTACACCTGCGTTGAGCCCACGAAGGTGCAGCTATATGGAAAGCCCCATGCACTTGCATGAAACATGGGAACGACAGGCAGCACCACATCCCTTTCAGTAACGCCTGACCCGACACACCCTAACAGGAAAGCCATAGAGTGCAGCATGATAGAACGATGTGAGTAAAGAATGCCCTTCGGCTTTCCGGTGGTTCCCGACGTGTAGCACATAAAGGCTGCGGAATTTTCATCGCCGTCAAAAGGCTCAAACAATGTATCATCGCCATTAGCAACTACCTCTTCATAATTCAAATATTCCGGCGGCAGCGGCTCTCCGGTTTGAGGGATAACAATGACATGTGAAACGCGGATTACCGGCCTGAATTTTTCAAACAAAGGCAATAGCACCTGGTCCACGATGATTATTTTATCCTCTGCATGATTTATAATATAACCAAGGTCGTCATGGCTAAAGCGGATATTGAGCGGATGAGCCACTGCTCCGATACAGGGCACAGCAAAGTATACTTCCAGGTGTTGGTAATGATTCCAGCAAAGCGTAGCTACACGGTCGCCGTGGTGAACGCCAAGCCCGTGAAGGGATACCGCTAATTTCTTTGTACGGTTCGCAAAATTGTGGTAGGTATAGCGATGAATGCTTCTGTCCGGAAGGCGGCTGACAATTTCTTTATTTGCAAACAAAGCCTCCGCCCTCCGCAATATAGTGGGCAGCGTCAGCTGGTAATCCATCATTAAACCTCTCATGGAATGGCGAATTGTTAGTACCGGTGAATAATTTCTTTATTGAAAGATAATTAAAAAATATAAATAAGATAACTGGGCCTATCTATCCCGGAAGTCAATTTTTTATGCCTGCGCCAGTTCAACATAAAACTAACGGGAACGGATAGACGATGTTTATAATATTGCCCGGCGGGAAATACTGTCTCCAGCAACCGGGTCGTTGCCGCTGTCAGCAAACTGCCACATCCGGCTTTGACCGGGAGTGGGCATATTATTTGCCATCAATGAAGATAAAATATAGTTTGTATGAAAAAGAAACAACCCGGAAAATGGAAAAGAATGTTTGATGTATTTGCTGCCAGGATCACCAGGATCACAGGAACGCCTGCGGCATTTCTCCTGGCATTTGCTGTGATTATCATCTGGGCCGTTACCGGCCCGCTCTTTCATTATTCCGATACCTGGCAATTGGTAATAAACACGGGAACCACCATCATTACCTTTTTAATGGTGTTTGTCATTCAGCAATCGCAGAACAAAGACACCATTGCCTTGCAAATAAAGCTGAATGAATTGATTGCCGCCTCGCATGGTGCGAGCAACCGGCTGATAGATGTAGAAGACCTGACACCGGAAGAGCTCGACCGGCTTAAAGATTTTTATATAAAGCTTTCAGAGCTTGCAAAAAAAGAGCACGATTTAAATAAAACGCATACCATTGAGGAAGCGGCAGGCATTCATGAAATGAAGATACAGCGGTATAAAAAGAAATGACTCCCTGTGGCAGGGATGTTTTTTCAAAATCAATCAATATACTTCACATTATCGGTCCTTCTTTTATACATGGGAAGCTGTTCGTCGCCATACCCGCAATTACAGAAAGTTGTACTTTTTCCGTTGATGAATGACAGCTTTAAATGCGATTGATACGCAGCCGGTATTTTATTCCAAAGCCTGCCCCAAATCATTTAAAAGATCGTGGATATCCTCCATCCCCACGCTCATGCGCACCAGGCCGTCCGGTATACCTGCATTAAGCCGTTGTTCCTTAGTCATGCCTGCATGCGACATGGAAGCGGGATGTGATACCAGGGTATCGGTAGTGCCCAGCGAAACAGCTCTTACACATACCCGCAGCTTATTGATGAAAGCAACTGTTTTATCAAAGCCTTCTTTTAATTCAAAGCTCAATACCGCACCGGGATGACGCATTTGTTTTTTACATAGCAGGTAATCCGGGTGCGAAGCCAGGCCATTATAATGCACCCTGGCAATTGCGGGATGCTCATCGAGGAAAGAAGCCACTCTCTCTGCATTGCTGCAATGCCTGTTCATACGTACCGTAAGCGTTTTAATCCCTTGCATCAGCAGGAAAGCATCGAATGGGTTGCTATTAGCGCCTAACAGTTTATACGTATGGTATACCTTCGTGTTCATCATTTCAACATTACGGCCAATTAAAACTCCGCCAATCGCATTGCCATGCCCGTTTAAAAATTTGGTAGTGGAATGAAAAATAAAATCGGCACCGTATTTAAAAGGCTGTTGTAAATAAGGGGTGGCAAAAGTATTATCCACCGTCACTAACTTACCATAGCGTCCGGCGATATCGCATACCATCGCTATATCAATGCATTGCATGCCGGGGTTGGAAGGTGTTTCGATATGCAGCAAACGGATAGAAGCATCCGCTCTCAGGCTTTTTTCTATTTCTTCCGCATCTTTCATATTTACAAACCGGCACCTGACACCGAAGCGGGGAAGAAGATTACTTAAAAATTCATGCGTTCCTCCATATAAAGAGTGCCCGGACAGAATGCTTTCGCCTGCAGAAACATTGGCCATAAATAGGGTAGCCATTGCCGACTGGCCGCTGGCAGTTAACAATGCTGATGCCTGCAACGGATTCCCGTTGGAATCTTTGAGACCCAATGTTTCGAGATGGGCAATGAGTTCCGCTGCCGCGTGGGTGGTAGGATTGCCAAATCGTGAATACGTATATCCTTCTTCTTTGCCGGAAAAGCGATTCATGCCTTGTTGGGCGTTATCAAATGTAAATGATGTGGTAGCAAATACCGGCATCACGTGCGCATGTTCCGGCAGGCTATGCTGCAAACCGTGGATGGCTGCCGTGGCAATATCTGCAATCGGGTCACTTATCATAGAATATCAATTTTAAAAGAACCATGTAAAATATCATGGTGCAAGATAACTTACAAATTAAAGATATCAGTCCCCATACATGCCACTAAGTGTTAGTACAGGGATAAAAAACAGACCTTGAAGGTTTTTGGAAAAATCTTCAAGGTCTTTGGGACAAATAAAATCTTGTACCTACCTTTAAGCACCCTTCGCCGTAGTTCGTATCCCTACGAACTTATCCATTGTTTTCATGTTCATTTCATTATTCTCATTTCACATTCTCTTCCATCTTTTGGTTCGTGCAGACACGAACCATGGCGGTTTTTTGGTTCGTGCAGACACGAACCATGGCGGTTGTTCACAAGTCACAACAAACGGATCACTTTACCAGTCCGGATATTGGCTTATCAGCTTGTATGACCCATGCACATAATGCAGGCTGAGGCTGCGTTCGATTAATGCTTTAAAGCATTAAGCCGGGAAAGATTTCTCTTTTTTAAAAAAAAATTTGCGAAGCTGATTGGTTGCGCTTATATTTGCAACCGATCGGCTTCTTATTTTTACTATCTATGCGACGCGACATTTTTCAAGCTATTGCAGACCCTACCCGGCGGGCGATCCTCGTCCTGATTGCCGTACAGGCGATGACTCCCAGCGCCATTGCGGAGCACTTCAGCATTACCCGCCAGTCCATATCCAAACATTTGCGCATTCTGTCCGAATGCGAGCTTCTTGTCCAAAAGCAAGAAGGCAGGGAAATCTATTACTCGCTTGAAATTGAAAAAATGAAAGAAATAGATAAATGGTTGGAGCAATACCGAAAGATTTGGGAAACCCGGTTCAATCAATTGGACAACGTACTATCAACAATAAAAAAACAAAAAAAATGAGTAACGATTTGCTATTTGATTTTACCGTTGACAAAGCGGCAAAAACAGTGTACATAAAAAGAGAATTTAATGCTGAACTTGCATTGGTGTGGGATGCTTTTACCAAGGCAGAACTGATTGATCAATGGATTGCACCTAAACCGATGATATCAAAAACAAAATACCAGGATTTTAAAGTTGGCGGCAAAAGGTTTTACGCAATGATAAGTCCCGACGGTATTGAGCGTTGGGCAATACAGGAATACACTTCCATTACGCCGAAAACAAACTTTAAAATGTATAACGCTTTTGCTGATAAAGATGAAAACCCTGAATTGCCGGGTTCTGAATGGGATCATACTTTCAGTGAACAAAACGGAAAAACAAAAGTGAGTATTACTATTTACAATGAATCGCTTGAAAGGCTGGAAAGGATACTTGATGGCTTTACACAGGGAATGAAAATGTCGCTCAGCAACCTGGAAAATCTATTGGCATCCTTATCGAAACAACAGTAACAACTGTAATTACAAAATGAACTAAGATGATTTATGTGTTTAAAACTTCTGTCAGGGATAAAAAACATATCAGGCAGCTAAGCCCGTTTCTAAATAATTTATTGCAGCAGTCAAAATGGAATTTTGACCTTGCAGACTGTGACAAGATTTTGCGTATTGACAGTGATGAAAATATCGTTTTGAAAATAATAGACTTGCTGAATATTCACAAATTTTACTGTGAAGAATTACAATAAAAAACATTAATAAATTAAACAATCTAAAGAATAAAAATCATGGCAATTATTAATCCTCACATTAATTTCAACGGTAATGCAGAAGAAGCATTTACCTTTTACAAATCAGTATTTGGCGGAAAGTTCACTAAAATAATACGTTTCAAAGAACTTGGAAACCCTAATATATCAGAGAAAGAAGGAAATAAAATTATGCATATTGCTTTGCCTATTGGCAAAATTAATATGCTGATGGGAAATGATGTTCCGGAATTTATGGGAAGAACAAATGAAAATGAGAACAGAAGTAAAATTGCAATCACTGCAGAGAGCAAAGAAGAAGCAGACAAATTATTCAATGGGCTTTCGGAAGGTGGACAAGTAGAAATGCCTATTGGCGATAGTCCATGGGGATCATATTTTGGCATGTTTCGGGACAAGTATGGGATTGAATGGATGGTGGACTTTACGCCCAAAATATAACGGGCAAAATTAACTGACTTCTTCTAAAGTTGTCTCGCAGGGTGTCTGCCGGGCTGCGTAGTCATTAGCACTAACTGTAGAAAACACATAAAATATATGTCGGTGTAAAGCTTTATCTTGTAATAAAATTCAGCGCACATGAAAAAGATCAGGTGGGATTTGATTGGTATTGCCGGGGGAGCGTCCGGGGTAATTTTCGGAGCTGCTTCCGTAATAAGAGCAGGGGGATCAGACAAATTTTTGATTGCAGCCGCCATGGTGGTGGTATTTGGGGGCATGGGTTTTATATTGTATAAAATGCTCTGGGCTCCGAGATTTAATTTACAACGGCTCCAAAAAACGGGAATTACGGGCAAAGCAAAAATCATTGAAGTTCATGAAACAAACATAGCCGTAAATAATAAACCAAAATTAAAGCTGCATTTACAGGTTCGGGGAACAGATGGCCGGAACTTTGCTACCAACTGCAACGTGATAGTATCAAAACTCAGGCCTGTTAATTACTTTCAGCCGGGCAGGGAAATCAATATAAAAATTGATCCGAAGAATGAAAAAAATGTAATTGTAGATTAACAAAAATACCCCGCTTGAAGTATTGTCATTCTTCATACTCATAAACGGCAACCTATATCAACCCTTACTGATAAACCGGCCCTGCATCCTGTGGTACATTCACAAAAAAGACATAGACAATATCATTGCTGAGATCAGTAATATACCGGCACTAAGAGATAAATTTATTGATGCCATATTCGAACGTACTTTCGATTACATGAAACACTTTTTTTCATTTATAAAAGATACGCCGCGGCAACGCTATCTTAATCTCCTCGCACAAAGGCCACAGATCGTTCAGCGTATTCCACAACATTATATCGCTTCTTACCTCGGAATCAGTACGGTGCACCTGAGCCGTATAAAAGGCAAACTGGCAAAGGGAAAAGCCCGGTGAAAATTCGATAACAAATGTTATTGCCGGGCCGGCAAGCTGTGGATAGTTTTGTTGATAATATAAAAATGAGCGCAGCAGTATTATATCAAAAAGACGGAATACCACAATACACGGAAGATTTTCCCGAACCCGTTGTGCAAAACGATAATGAGCTTTTGATTTCTATGAAGGCATCGGCCATTAAGCATCTGGATAAATCACGGGCCAGTGGTAAGCATTATTCGGCGCCGGAAAATATTGCATCAGCAAAAGTGCCTGGCGGAGATGGTGTAGGGCTGCTGGAAGACGGTACCAGAGTTTTTGCTTTGGGCGTGAGCGGGATGATGGCAGAAAAAGCTGTTGCAGAAAAAAATACTATAATAAAGTTGCCTGACGGACTCGACGACATTACCGCAGCGGCATTACCCAGTGCAGTAGCCGGCTCTGCTGCAGCACTTCGGTTCAGGGGGCAATAAAACCGGGCGAAACAGTTTTGATAAACGGCGCTACAGGATTTACCGGCAAGACAGCTGTTCAAATAGCTAAATATTATGAAGCAAAAAGAATCATTGCCACCGGCAGAAATGAGAAATCATTGCAAACACTGCTCACACTGGGCGCTGACGAAGTAGTGTCTCTGATGCAAAATGATGAAAATTTTACCGAGCAGTTAAAAGCCATATATGATAATACACCCGTAGATCTGGTTATTGATTACCTGTGGGGGCATACTGCCGAACTCATCCTCAGCTCAATGAAAGGCAGAGGTTCATTTACCCATAAAGTACGGTTCGTTTCAACCGGCGCATAGCCGGCGACATCATTCAACTATCAGCAGAAATTCTGAGAAGTATTGATATACAGCTTTCCGGTTCAGGACTGGGTAGCTGGACAAAAGATGAAATGCAACAATTGTTTTGTGAAATAATTCCTGAAACATTTCAATGTGCTGCTGTACAAAAACTGAAAGTGGATACCGTAACTATTAATTTAAGAGATATTGGAAAACTATGGAATATGCCGATGCCGGAAGGAAAAAGATTAGTAGTAATAATTTGATTGTAAAATTAAGGTTGGCATCCAACCTTGTTTACCGCCTGCAATACCTTCTATTGATCGTACAAATAATCTTTGGTAAATAGCCGCTCTCCTTCCCATAAATTTGTTATAACCACAAATTGCCTTGATTTCAAATGAACAAAAGCAGGTGCGAAAAATACAAAGTACCGTAGCGGTTTACAATATGATTCCAAACTTGCTCTGGACAATACTTTTTGTGACACCGGCAGTCATATTTTGTTATATCGCGATTGCAACAAAAATATTAATCTTTCTTCTGATATTGAGTTTTATTCCCGTATTCTTTCCCAACTCATTCTTCAACACGATACAACTAAGCAAAAAGGCTGAACTTTACAAAAAACCGGGCGTTAAGTTTATCAACAAATTCTCCCAAAACGGGATGATTCTTAATAACTACATCCGGAAAAAGTATCCGCGCTTTAAAGTAATTACCACTAACAAATCATCTCTCAGGAGACAATACTTCCAAACCTATATGTTTGAGAGGTTTCATTTTTCTGCATTTCTCTTTTACACAATCATAACCGTGTATGCGGGCATTTATGGAAATGTGTATTGGATAGTTATCCTGATAGTATCAAATCTTTTTTACAATATTTATCCCAACCTGTTGCAGCAGTATATCAGGATAAAATTGAAATCAATATTCAAATAACCATACAATAAAACCGGTTGCCCGGGTTAATCATCATTATTGCATGTTCTTTACACTTGTAAAACCGTGGGACTAAAAAGTTATCGAAGATTTAATATTAAAGCCCGTCCTGCTTTATAAACGAATTTGGATTACTTGTAGCTTCGCTTTCATGAGATCGTGTAAGTTTTTAAAAAGCTATTTACTCATTCCTCTTTACTTTTTCGTTGCGCCGGCATTCGGTCAGCAGCCCTCATTTTACGGTTCAAAAAACCCTTATCATTATTCCGGCCATGATACAATACAACCCCCGGCAGGGTATCATGCATTCTTCATCAATTATGCAGGCAGGCATGGAGCCAGGCACCTGACAAATCTGAAAGAAATTTCTTTATTGGATGAATTCATGACGTATGCCGGCGACTCAGGCGGCCTCACCGGAGAAGGAAGAAAGCTGCAGCACATGATCCATATCTTGCTTGAAGTGGAAAAAAAATATACGCCCGGAACATTGAGCATGCTGGGCAGTGAAGAGCAGTCCGGGCTTGGTAAACGAATGGCCAAACGATACCCGATGATTATTTCAAATGCAAACAGTTGTATTACTATTGTCTCCACAAAAGAAAAGAGAACCGTTCAAAGTGCAGAAAGTTTCATGAACGGCCTGTTGTCAGGATATAAAGATAAATATCGCTGCATTCATAAAATGCCGGCTGATAGTATTCACCTTCGCTTTTTTTCATTGTCACCTGCCTATAAAGACTTTCTGAAAAACGGGAACTGGAAGGATAAGGCGAAAGAACTCGATACTGCGGCAACTTCAAAAATGGTAAATAAAGACATCATCGAAAGATTTTTTTCAACGGCTTTCATCAATAAACAGCAATCAGAAAAATTTGATAAGATCAGTAATGCGAAAAATTTTTCTGCTGCATTATATGCCGCGGGTGCTATTGTTCCGGGCATTATAAAAGAAATAGAAAATTTCGGTTATAAAATGAGTGATGTAAATATATTTTCTCTTCTTACAAAAAGTGAACTGCAAAATCTTTCCCTGGTGGATGGCGCCAAAGACTTTTTGGTAAAAGGCCCTGGTACCAATGCTGACGGGATACAGGTGCGGAATGCATTACCATTGCTGGCCGATTTTATAAAAACTTCCGACAATGCTGTACAAAATCATGAAAGTGGCGCCTGGCTTCGGTTTGCCCATGCAGAAACCATCGCTCCCCTGGCAACATTTATGGAACTTAGCGGAGCCGCTGAAGCAGATACCAGCATTTTTAATTACAATCAGGTTTGGAATGTCAGCAATATCATGGGCTACAGCAGAAACATACAATGGATATTTTATAAAAAAACAAATTCTAACAGGGATGACGATATCCGGTTAAAAATTCTCCTTAATGAAATACCGGTTCATATTCCGGTAGCCACTACCGAATTTCCCTATTACAACTGGTCCGAGGTGAGGAGGTTTTATATCACCAAAATAAAAGATCACGGAGTTAATCTGACCGACAACATGTATCAATATCTGCTCGGCTTAAATTAATGTGGGTTCGGAATAAGGAATTAAGTATCTTTTATAAGTTATTATTTGAACCATACCTGCCTACCGGACAGGCAAAACATATAAGGTATAAAAGAACTAAAACTTACTTAACTATGTTTTATATACTTTGTTGATTTTATAAATCAGCCTTCTTATCCCGAACTCACGTTAAATTAAAAAGGCTGAATGTTCGTTCAGCCTTTTTAATATTGTTTCCTTTCTTTGATTAGTGTTGATTGCCTTTCCCGTTAGACTGGTATGCTCCTATATCTGCGCCGGGCGCGGTTATTTCGGTTGCGCCAAAATCCGGATCAACAGGTACCACACTCTGGGCCGAAAAATTCGTATATCCTTTGCCGATAGCAGGTGATGAGGTACCAAGATGAAAATCCAGGCCACTTGCATAATCATATTGCTGGTATTGATAATTCGGCAAGGTGAAATTTTTAAATTGTGGATTCCCCACACTCACCACAGGTGTACCATCATAGGCGTCACCATACGCATAGTTTTGCGGTAAATAGGAAGATGGTGCCGGGATGTCAGTGGATTGGGGATGTGTTGCATCTCCAACAGAGTAAAACTGGTTGGCCACATCTAACGAGTCTCCGTAAAAGTAAGAATTGCCGTAATTGCTATTGGTAGTATCGGCAGTATTCACAATACGCAAACCGACGCGGCAGTTTACAATAAGGTTGTTATAAATAAGCGCCTTTGCCCCTTTTTCCAGGTTGATCGATCCGCCATGACCTGGATAATCTTCCTGCCTGTATCCGCAATCTATATAAGTATTGTTATAACAGTTTACGTTACATTGAATAGGAGTAGCTCCCGCGTTGGATATTTTGGTTCCGTTAGTGGCACCTCCGATAAATACATTATATGCAATGTCACCAACAGTACCGCTTTTTACATTCAATGATTCGCCGGTATTACTTCCTGTCTTCTCAAATGTATTTCTCATTACACTGATTTTACCATCTGTTACCCTGATGGCATCATCGGTAGAACCATAAATCCAGCTATCTTCCATAACGAATACACCGTTGGGATTCTGGAAGAAAATTTCAAACGATGCAGTATTGGCGGTAAGGCCTGAAACGGGTGCAGTAACAAATGTGGCTCCTGCAAATTCAAGATGTGTCCACTTCATCACAAAAAGCGAACAGGTGGTATCGCAATTGATTCCGTACCATTGTCCCTGGAATGCAGGATCATTTGCCAATTGGTCTGAAATGGATGAAAAAGGCCGGTCTTGTTTTGTAGCAGTGGTCGTAATCCAGTTAGGCTCCGCCTGCGTACCAAGTGACAGGAAGGTGCCCTTAACAGTAATGCCATACTTCCCGGCTACCTTTACTGTTACGCCTGGTTGCAAAAGCAAAGTATCGCCCGCATTAACTGTTACATCACCGCCAATCGTGTAGGTTTGACCCGAAAGCATGGTGCCCTTGATGGAACCGGAAAGAGGTGATGAAGAACTAACGGGCTGGCCTACCTGAAAAGGCGGAGTCGATGTTTGAACCTGATCGTCTGATTTTTTACATGAACTGATCACGAATAACAATAGTATAATTGCTACAGGAAATCTTTTGAATTTAATTTTCATAGTTTATTATTTTATTTAGTTTCACAAATGATAACGAACTCCGATAAGATAGGTCTGACCAAACTTTTTCTTTTCAACCAGTATCCTGTCATCTCTCTTTGATGCATCCGGCCAAAATTGCTTTTGGTAAGCTGAGGGAGGATACATCATTTCAACAATGTCTGCTGTGTTGAGAAGGTTATTGAATTTTGCATACGCTGAAAAATGTTTACCTATATTTTTCTCTCCTGACAGATCTATAATCATCGTTCCCCTTTGCCAGTAATCCAGGCTTCCATTTGGCGCACCATATTGTGACAGGTACACAATATGACGGCCGGTATAAATCATGGCAAGCTGTAGTTCCAGCCCGGGTTTCGGGTCTTTATACAAAAAAGAAAGATTTCCGATGTGTGCAGCCTGGCCCTGCAGCGGTCTGTTCTTTGTAAAAAAAGTAACCGTGTCTTTGCCGGGTATAGCGTAATAATATTTGTAAATGGTGGGAATATTGGAATGTGTATACGTATAGTTAGCTGAGATACCAAATTTGTGAATATAATGAGTGTATACTAATTCTGCACCGATGTTTGTGGCAGTACCTACATTTTCAGGTTCAATAACGCTTTCGCTCGTTGCCGGTCTTTCATACACATATTCGATGGGGTCTATAATATTTTTATAAAAAATACCAGCCAAAAACTGGTCAGCCACGCCGGGGAATAATTCATATCTGAAATCAATATTATTTGCCTTCACGTGCTTGAGCTTATAATTGCCAACCTCTGTATAATATTCTCCCGGGAATACATAAGGCACTATCTCAAAGAAACCAGGCCTGCTGATAGAACCGAAATAGGCGAGGTGCAGGGCCGACTTATTGTTGAGCTTATATTTTACCTGCAGGCTCGGTAAAGGATCAAGATAGGTAACCGTTCCTGACTTTGCAGGCACACTTTCAGGCAAGGTAACCTGGTCGTAAGACTGTGAAGTATGCTCAAAACGAATACCTGCCAAAACTGTCCACCGTTGGTGGGAAACCCAGCGCACTTCTCCATAACCTGCTAAAATATCTTCAGTGGCGTCGTATGTATTCGGGCTCTGTAATGTTCCGGAATTTTTTGGAGTAAAGGGGGCATTTTCAATATTTGTAAATGGCGTATTTGTCGGATAATTGAAGTCATATTCATTATAATAATTCGAGCGGTTCTTATGCCTTGCCATTCCGCCAATTCCGATTTCAAGCTGTTGCGAATGAACGGTAAACTTATAATGAAGATTCAGGTAGCCGCTTATGTCCTGGTCAGAATTGTGTTGCCATATCCGCTGTAATCCTGATAATATCGGATCTCCGTTAGCAACAGGCTTACCGGTAGCGGTATCTGTGGTGAATACCTGGGATAATGTAAGCTCAGCACGATCGGGTGCTTTCTGTACAGCACGGGAATACACAGCCGACCAATCAATATTGAAATGATCACTGACAGCATGCTGACCGTGAAGTGTTGCATTATAAATTGACTGGAACTCCCCCATAGACCGGTATTGGTAATCGACAGCCCCTGTTCCCGGGCCGCTTCGCAATGTTTGCGAAGAATCTGTTATCAACCGCGACTGATAGTTGTTCAATTGAATAAACACGGTGTAAAAACTCAGTTCGTTTTTATCATTAAACCGGTAATCCAGCTTTGCATGAATCCCCATCCGGTCTTCATGGATTGAATAATTTCTTATTTGCTCGTCGGTAAGTTCCGGCTGGGTGGAGTTGGGTATCGGGTCGGGTTGCGGACTTAATGAAAAAAACAAATCGCTGCTGTTCCTGTTAGTACTTTGATAAGAGCCGCTCAGAATAACGCCAAGCTTCTGGTCTATAAAGCGATTGCCTATGGTAAAACCTGCCTGACCGTCAGGAAGCGGATGATTTTTGGAGAACGTCAGATTTTTTGTAGAAAAATCACTGTACATAGGTGTATAGCTGTCTCCGTGTATTTCTGCGGGAGATTTTACATTCACTGCCTTGTGATCATAACTCGTAAAGAGATGATTGAAAAGCATCTGGGAGTACCCCAATGCTGCCTGTGCATTTACCTCCAGCTTTTCCGGAGCATCTTTCATCACAAGGTTCATTGCCCCGCCAATAGCATCGCCTTCCATGTCAGGCGTAAGTGACTTCACTACTTCAAGACGTTGCAGCATTTCCGATGGAAAAAGATCCATCGGCACATAACGGTTTTTATCATCAGGACTTGGAATTTTTATTCCATTCACAAGTGTATAATTGTATCGTTTGTCCATTCCCCTGATGACCGGGTATCTTCCTTCGCCTGATGAACCCCTGTCTACTGTTACGCCCGACACTCTTCGCAGCACATTTGCCACCGTAACATCAGGCATCAGTTGCAGTTGATGGTTCGACAAAATATTCAGCACATTATCTGAAACTTTTTCAATCTGGCGGGCGCTTGCATCGGTATTCCCGGTGTTTCGCCCTACGATAGTAACGGTGGCAAGATTTCCGGATGAAGGCGTAAGCATTATCGATGAGGGTAACGTAGCAGCATTGTCTGCATTTACATGCAATGAATACGGATTATAAGAAACACTGCTAATACTCAAAGTGTAGGTTCCGGACCTGATGCCTTTGATCTCAAACGAGCCATCCAAACCTGTCAATGCAGATTTATGAACAGAAGAAATTGATACAGTGGCGCCTGTTACGGGTTCAAGAGTTTGCGCATCTATTACGCGCCCTTTTATATTTTGTGCCCATGCAAATGAGGAATACATAATAAGGTACAAACAGGCAACTACTTTCCTCATGCCACAAAATTGTTCGTCTTTTATTACATAATTGTTACTTAAAGATTACATAATTGTTACTTAAAGATGATTTAATTATTATCTAACGCGCGGAATAATTATTAAAAAAAATGGAATGCAGTCATTAACGCTGCTTATGAGGGCCAAAGTGATAATTTGTAAGTTAATATCCCCTATACGTCCCAATTTTCTATAGTTAAAAGCAATCTGAATACCTGGTCTGATGTCGCTACTGATAGTTTTTCTGTTTATGGAAGCACTGCGGCATCTCGGATGATTAAGTTTAGCGCCTTGTTCTATAAAAATATGGCTGCTTAGCCGGTATACAGGTTCGCCGCAGCCAACAAGAGGTGTAACTTGTTTTTCTCCAGGAGTATTGTCATTGATGCTGCAAAACTTGCTATAGATTCTGAATTTGAAACCGCAAAAAAGTCTCTTAATGTAGCGATATTATCATTGGGCAATTTGTCTCAACTCCTATATAGTTACCCAAAATTATTTTACAGAAAGAAGTTATAGGATATAGGTCCGGAAGTCAAACAGGAAACTTACGTCTTACTTTGCTTTTTCATCCGGTTTACTACTTCAAGATCACCTGAAGATAAAGACTCCCACCATTCATCGGTAACATCTTCGAGGCGGTATTCTGTATCGATATCATAATCACCATTCTTATCTATTTCGTAAAAACAGTTGTTGAGCGTATCGAGCACGCTGTTTACCGATTTAAGCTCTACAAAGAAAAGACGGCTTATAATTTTCTTATTGGCTTGCTGCTCCAGTATCTCCACGCGTTTTTCGAGAGTATTTATTTTATCATCGCGCCATGCAAGAAATATTACGGCTATTACAATTACCAGTATAAAGGCTATAATTATTATTGTTGTTGACATCGGCTTATATTCTTCTGTTCAATCAGTTCAAGTTATATTATTTTCTTTACATGCACCACGATACTTTCATCGTTTAAAAAAGCCTTTCATTGTCATGAAAAGGCTTTAGTTTCCAGCGGGAAATTATTTTATCCTACCACAAGGTCGGGCCGCAAAACGACCGGTTCTTTTTTGAAAGTGGGTCTTGTGGTAGTTTTATCAATTGCTCTGAAATACATCCAGCTCAGTATCATTGACAATATCATAGCAGCGAGTATAGATATTTTGGCTATATCGCGAAAGACCTCGTCATGAAATGCAAGCGTTGTAGTAAAAATAGACATGGTAAAACCAATACCTGCCAGCGAACCAATGCCGAGCAATTGCCGGAGATTGGTATTGGCAGGCAGCCTGCCTAATCCCAATGATATCATTATCCGGCTAAAACTAAAAATGCCTATAGGCTTCCCGATTACCAGCCCCACAACAATACCTATGCTGATAGGGTTGTTGATAGCGGCTGAAAAATCTGTTGGTATTGCAATAGCCGTATTGGCCAGCGCAAACAAAGGCAGTATAATGAAACTTACAAACCTGCTAATAGTGAGTTCAAATTTCGGCAGCGTATTTACGGGAATAGTAAGCGCTATCAATACTCCCGATATGCTTGCTTCCACACCGGAGTTTAAAATCAAATACCAGAGCATAAGAGAAAGAATGACCTGCACCGGGCCCTGCTTTATTTTGAAGTAGTTTACCAGCCAGATGAATCCATATACAATTCCGCCCGCGAGCAGGAATATCCATTTTATTTCATTTCCGTAAAAAAGGGCAATCACTACTATTGCGCCCAGGTCATCAATAATGGCAAGGGCCATTAAAAAAATCTTTAAGCCTTGCGGCACTCTTTTGCCAAACAAAGAAGCAATACCAATGGAAAATGCAATATCTGTAGCCGTGGGTATTCCCCATCCATGCGAGTAAGCAGTAGTAACATTAAATGATGAATAGATTAATGCAGGTACTATCATGCCGCCCAGCGCTGCGCCCAATGGCATAATGGCCTTTTTGAAATGAGACAACTCACCAATAGTGAGTTCCCTTTTAATTTCCATCCCGGCAAACAGAAAGAATATCGCCATCAGGAAATCATTAATCCATTTTAAAGCAGAATGAGGCAGATGTATTGAAAAAGGGTAATGAATTTCGGTATTCCAGATACCTCTATACCACTCGCCGGCTCCTGTGTTTGAAAGCAGCAGCGATACAGCAGTGCAGGCAAGCAGCAGCATACCGGTAAACCGGCTGTCTGCAATGATTACCTTCAGAGGGCTTATCGCTTTTTGAATAAATTTTGTCAAGGTAACAGGATTATTTAAAAATCCGGAAGCACCTGATGTGCTTCCGGAAAAGTTACTATTAATCTACATACCCATGTACCCCCATTTCGGGTATATCCAAACCAGCCTGTTCATCTGCAGCATCCGATCTGAGACCGATAGGTGTGGCTTTACATATCTTAAAGAAGGTATACATAACAATAAAAACAAAAACAAAGCAAGTAAGCCCCCCAATTAATTCAGCAAAAAATTGACCTGCATCCCCATAAAATAAACCTTTTACAGTGCCGGGCACTCCATTCCATCCATCACCATATTTTCCATCAGCAAATAATCCTAAAGAAAGAACACCCCAAAATCCATTTACACCGTGTACCGCAACAGCACCTACAGGGTCATCAATCTTCAATTTCCTATCCATAAAATTATACCATGCAACTACCAATATTCCGGATACTGCGCCTATTATAATAGCAGAGAGGGAGGTAACAAAAGCACAGGGAGCCGTAATAGCAACAAGGCCGGCAAGCATACCATTTGCCATCATTCCGGGATCCCATTTTTTTGTGGTCGCTTTTACATAAAGAGTTGCCAAAAGAGTACCTGATGCACTTGCCAGCATAGTATTAACTGCAACAATTGAAATACGAAGATCGGTACCGGCGAGAGTAGAGCCAGGATTGAAACCAAACCAACCGAAAGCAAGAATAAAAGTACCCAGTAAGGCCATGGGTATATTATGTGCTGGTATAGTATTGACAGACCCATCTTTACCATATTTACCGATACGGGGTCCTATTACAATGGCCCCTGCCAATGCCGCTACCCCGCCTACTTCATGCACAACTGAAGAACCTGCAAAATCAACATGACCATGACCTAATCCAAAGTTCACTCCTAATTGAGAAAGCCATCCACCGCCCCAAACCCAGTTGCCAAAAATAGGGTAGACAAACATTGATATGAAAAATCCAAATACAATAAATGATTTAAATTTCCACCTTTCTGCCATAGCCCCTGTGGGGATAGTGGCGGTGGTATCCATAAATACCATCTGGAAAAGGAAAAGCGTGAATACGCCCACATCATAAACACTGCTGTTCAGGAAATATCCTGCAGCCCCAATAACACCAAAATCTTTACCAAACAAATGCCAGACAATTTCGTGGCTCGATGCTACTCCTCCGCCAAGAGTAGCCGGATTCAATGCGCCGCCAAACATAAATGCAAAGCCGCAAATCCAAAAACCAAGCAAGCCCAATATATACACCAGAAAATTCATCGCCATGGTATGCGCTACGTTTTTCTTCTGAGTAAACCCAGTTTCTACCAAAGCGAAACCTGCCTGCATAAACATTACAAGGAATCCTGTAATGAGGGTCCACATAATGTTGATGGCAATTTTGTTGTGACCTGCCTGGTCACCTATTTCCTGTAAGGTGGGCTTACCGGCAGTGGCCGCTGTTACATCATTGATAGTACCCGTCCTGGTTCCTGCAGCATCCTGCGCTATCGAAGGCAGTGCTATCAGAACAAGCGCCATGAGCATTACAGGAATTAATACCCTAAATGCCCTTTTGTTAAAAAGTTTTTCAGTTAATCTCATTTTGTTAAGGTTTTTGTTGTGTGTTATAAATTGTTTAGATTTTAAAAAAGTTAGAAATGATAGGTTGCAGCCAGTAAAGCGGTAACGGTTGATTGGGTGCCTGTGCCGTCAGTTTTACTAAAAATTTCTTTTTGAGCAGCGTCTAACCTCAATTCAGGAATAATGGTGAGATTGTTAATGCGGATGTTCGGAGACAAGGTTACATCGAAGATGCTGGTGCCGGTTCCAAAAACAATGGCATGGTCATCATTGAAGTACTCGCCTCTGAGCGTGATGCCAAATATGGTAGTGGGATCGAGGTTGAGATATACAGCAGAGCCCCACCAGCTATTGGAAGTGCCGCCTTTGGGTTCATACATCTGCACGGTACCGTTATAACCAACGCTGAATTTATCGGTTACTGTTCCGGTCAATACCACATCAAACTGTGTTTTTGAAAAAGCATAATTGTATGATCCCTGGTAATTGAGATATACTTTCACCTTATCATTTTTGGTAGCGGTGCTATACTGGGCTATCAGGTATTTGGGAGAAGCGGTAGTAGTTACATTATCTGTTTCGTTGGCAACTCCCAGCATTAAAGCGCTTTTCTTTCCGGTGGCGATTTGAACTTTCAGGCCCGTATGAGAAAATGGCCCGTAAGAAAACATGTAGTCCATGCTATAGTTGCGGTTCAGATAAGCATCGGTCACTTCGTAGCCTACGTGTGTGGCCCATTTACCCAATGTAAACGTTACTTTATCACTCACCGCATAATTGAGGTATGCCTGCTTTACTGCAAAAAGAGTTGGATGATCGGGATTGGCATAAGAAAATTCTTCTGCCCTGCGGCCAAATCCGAGGTCGATGGTGGCAGAAGCTTTACCAAAAGAATGATCGGCACGAATGCTGGCCATGCCCAGCTCGAATGAGTTTTGTGAATTGGTAAAGCTTGTGTAATTATTATACACTCCTTGAGGCGGGTCATTGAAATTGAACCTGTAGTACCCGTCTACAGAACCGGTAATGGTAGGAGCGGGTGACGTGGGTGCAGGTTTTGTAGTATCTGATTGCCCGTACGAGAAAATAAAAGCTACAATTGCCGTGAATACTAAGAAAATTTTTCTTAACATTGTTTTAGATTTAAAGATTAATAATGAAAGGGGTTTAACTAATTGACTTTTGCCGAAGTTGAAACCAGTTAAACTCCTTTCCTTTTGGTGATATCACCAATAATTTTTACCAGGCAACGTATTTCTATTCTGTTTTCATTGCGCAAGACATTTGAGATTCTTACCATACTGATCGTGAAAGACCAGGACGCAGGGTTTTGGATTTTCAGGGTACGTAAAAGACTAAATAAAATTTAATGATAATATATTATTATCGTATCTATTAACAATAAATAATCACTTTCATTCATCAAACATATTGAATTTTTGCAAAAATAAATATAACTATACAAATATTTTTTTTAATAATGTAAATATATTTTTATAAAATATACATTGATTATAAGCATATTAATTCAATAACTAACAATGATATAAATTTTGTGTTGATAAATATATTTTATATATTATATTAAATAATAATATAAATAACATAAGAATGACTTGCCAGTATTTAAATACAGTCATGGAGTTGATCCGTTACAGTTCGTGTAAAATATTCTGATCTTTTGATTCAAGCAGAGAGCTGCCCATAAGATACTCATCTACCTTACGGGCGCATTCGCGCCCTTCAGAAATGGCCCACACCACCAGGGATTGGCCACGGCGCATATCACCAGCCGAGAATATTTTGGAGATATTAGTATGATAGGATTTTTCAGACGCTCTAACATTGCCACGCTCATCCAGCTCCACATCGAGCTGTTCGAGCAGACCTTCGTACTGCGGATGAACGAAACCCATAGCAAGCAGCGCCAGCCCGCAGGGAATTTCGGTTTCTGAACCGGGAATTTCGGTAAATTTTGAAGGCCGCTTATCAGGGGTGAACTCCCATTCAAGGCTCACCACTTTTAAAGCTTTCAGATTACCATTGCTATCACCCACAAATTCCTTTGTGGCAACTGCCCATTGCCGCTGCACGCCTTCTTCATGTGAGCTGGTGGTTTTTAACAGCATCGGGTAAGATGGCCATGGCATAAAGGGGGTTCGGAATTCGGGTGGCATTGGCATCAATTCAAATTGGGTAACCGACCTTGCCTTTTGCCGGTTGGAAGTGCCCACACAGTCGCTGCCGGTATCGCCGCCTCCAATTACAATTACATTTTTACCATCAGCAGTTATTGCCCCGGCATCTATGTTTTTGCCGGCAACTCTTTTGTTTTGCTGCTTCAAAAAATCCATTGCAAAGTGAACGCCTTTCAAATCTCTTCCGGGAATATCCAGGTTTCTCGGAATCGTCGCCCCTCCTGCAAGAACAATAGCGTGATACTCCCTCAGCAGATCATTCACGCCTACATCTACCCCTACATTGGAATTACATTTAAAAAATACACCTTCTTCTTTCATCAGGTTGACTCTTCTTTCTACCACCCATTTTTCCAGCTTAAAATCAGGAATGCCATATCGCAGCAAACCGCCCGGCTCATCGTCTCTTTCAAAAACCGTTACCAGGTGGCCGGCATAATTCAATTGCGCAGCGGCAGCAAGACCTGCGGGGCCGGAACCGACCACGGCAATCTTTTTACCGGTTCTTATATTGGGTTTCCTGGGCTGAACAAAGCCATTGTCAAAAGCAATTTCAATTATGTGCCTTTCAATTTCTTCAATAGTAACGGCCGGTTGATTAATTCCTAAAACACATGCCGTCTCACAGGGTGCAGGACAAATTCTTCCTGTAAATTCCGGGAAATTGTTGGTGGAACTAAGAATATCATAAGCTTCTTTCCACGCTTTACGATACACTGCATCATTAAACTCCGGAATCACATTGCCTAACGGGCATCCATTGTGACAAAAGGGAATGCCACAGTTCATACACCTTGCAGATTGCCGGTACAGTTGTTCGTCTGAAAAGCGTTCTACGAATTCTTTATAATCCTTAATCCGCTCCTGTGGCGGACGCTTATGAGGCAGCTCACGTGTAAATTCTAAAAAACCGGTTGGTTTGCCCATTCAATTGTATTAATCGCGTAATGAAAATGTTCCTGTTCGTTACTGTACTTTCACAGACTGCTTGTTCTGCATCAGTACTTTTTTGTAATCTTTCGGAAATACTTTTATGAAATTCTTTAATTGATTTTCGAAATCGTTCAGAATAAATTTAGCCACTGTGCTGCTGGTATACTGCTGGTGTTTACTGATCATTTCATACAAAAATTTTTCGTCTTCTTCATCAATGGCATCAAGATCTACCATTTCAATATTGCAAAGGGAAGCGAAATTGTTTTGAACATTATACACATAGGCAATGCCGCCACTCATTCCCGCTGCAAAGTTTCTCCCTGTTTCGCCAAGAATAATGGCATTACCGCCGGTCATGTATTCACATCCATGATCCCCCACTCCTTCTGCCACAACATTGGCGCCTGAATTACGAACGCAGAACCGCTCGCCTGCTTTGCCTCTTATAAAAGCTTCGCCTGACGTAGCGCCGTAGAAGGCAACGTTGCCAATTATAATATTTTTTTCAGCTATAAAGCCAGCATCAGCCGGAGGATAAATGATCAGTCTCGCCCCGCTGAGACCTTTGCCAAAATAGTCATTGGCATCGCCTTCTAATTCCAATGTCACCCCATGAGTATTGAAGGCGGCAAAGCTCTGTCCGGCTGTACCGCTGAATTTGAAATGAATAGTATCATCAGGCAAACCTTTTGCTTTGTATCTTTTTGAGATCTCGTTGGAAAGAATTGTTCCAATAGTTCTGTCGGTATTATGAACCTTGAAATTACCGGTCACTTTTGCACCATCTGCTAAAGCCGGCTCTGCTGCCTGTAATAATTTCCAGTCTAATACTCCGGTTAACCCATGGTCCTGCTCTTCCGATTTATATAAGCCGGTAAATTTAGAAGCGGGTTCTTTATATAAAATTGGCGACAGGTCAAGTTTGGAGTATTTAGGATGGTCAATGTTTTCTCTTCTTTCCAGGCACTCTGCCTGGCCCACCATTTCATTAATGGTGCGGAAACCCAGCTCTGCCATTATCTCTCTCAGCTCTTCTGTAAGAAACCGGAAAAGGTTTACCACATAATCTGCATTGCCGCTAAAACGTTTGCGCAATTCAGGATCCTGCGTAGCCACCCCAACCGGGCATGTATTTAAATGACATTTGCGCATCATAATGCAGCCCTCTGTTACCAGAGCGGCTGTTGCCACGCCCCACTCTTCTGCACCCAGTAAGGTTGCAATCGCAACATCCCGTCCGGTCTTTAGCTGCCCGTCGGTTTGCAGCACCACGCGGCTGCGCAATTTATTTTTCACCAAAGTTTGATGTGATTCTGCAAGCCCAAGTTCCCATGGCAAACCCGCATGCTTTATAGAACTTATGGGAGAAGCGCCTGTACCTCCATCGTGACCCGAGATAAGAATTACATCGGCTTTTGCTTTTGCAACACCCGCCGCAATAGTACCTACTCCTGCCTTTGATACCAGCTTTACATTTATGCGTGCATTTCTGTTAGCATTTTTTAAATCAAAGATCAATTGCGCCAGATCTTCTATGGAATAAATATCATGATGAGGCGGCGGCGAAATCAATCCAACGCCGGCAGTGGAATGGCGCACCCGGCCTATCCACTCATCCACCTTATGACCGGGTAACTGACCGCCTTCGCCGGGCTTTGCTCCCTGAGCCATTTTAATTTGCAATTCATCCGCTTCAGTAAGGTATTCACTGGTAACGCCAAAGCGTGCTGAAGCCACCTGCTTTATTGCACTTCGCATGGAGTCGCCATTGGGCAGCCGTTGAAACCGGATCTCGTCTTCTCCTCCTTCACCGGTATTGCTCTTACCACCCAGCCGGTTCATAGCGATAGCCAATGTAGTATGCGCTTCCCATGAAATAGAACCAAACGACATGGCTCCGGTGGCAAATCGCCTGTAAATATTTTCAGCGGGCTCCACTTCATCAATTGAAATGGCAGGGCGCGTATTTTTAAACTGAAATAAGCTTCTCAGCGTGGCCGCTTTTTCTGTTTGATCATTTATCAGCTTTGAATATTTTTTAAAAACAGAATAATCATTCATTCTTGTTGAATACTGCAACAAATGAATCGTTTGCGGATTGAATAAATGAAATTCACCTTTGCGCTTCCATTGATAGATTCCTCCGGCCGTCAACCTGTCAACCGGAATACTTTTTCTTCCGAAAGAAAAGAAGTGCTTGGTGAGTGTTTCACGGGCAATTTCATCAAGGCCCATACCTTCTATCCTCGATGTAGCGCCTGTAAAATATTTATCGATAACCGATTTATTAATTCCTATAATTTCAAAAATCTGTGCGCCCTGGTATGACTGCAAAGTGGAAATGCCCATTTTTGAAAACACTTTGAGCAGGCCTTCATTCACGGCTTTTACATAATTCTTCACCAAAGCATTTGCATCAAGATCGGTTTGCAGCTGTTCTGAAAGCTTCATGTCGCGAATCGTAGATAAAGCGAGATAGGGATTGATGGCAGTAGCGCCAAAGCCTATCAGGCAGGCGAAATGATGAACTTCCCAAACGTCGCCTGCTTCCACAACCAGCCCTACCTGTCCGCGAAGTCCTTTCCTGATCAAATGATGATGCACTGCAGATACGGCCAGTAAGGATGGTATGGCAGCATGTTCTGAATCTATAGCCCTGTCGGATAAAACCAATACTTCAAAGCCATCCATCACTGCATCTACCGCATACCGGCATAATCTCTCAATGCCACGTTGCAATGATCCGGGCTTGCCATCAGCCATGAAATAAGTCTGTAATGTTTTTGCCTGGAAGATGCCGGTATCAATGCTCCTGATTTTTTCCAGGTCATGATTGGATAATACCGGGTGCTTCAATGCAACACAGTGACAGGAAAGAGGGTCTTCCTGCAGTAAGCTTCCGTTGTTACCGACAAATGTGGCCAAAGACATTACTAATCTTTCCCTGATAGGGTCAATAGGCGGATTGGTAACCTGGGCAAACAGTTGTTTAAAATAACTGCTCAAATGCTGGGGTTCATCGCTGAGAACGGCCAGGGGAACATCACTGCCCATCGAACCCACAGGTTCTTTGCCGGTAAGAGCCATCGGGGCAACGATCATCTCCAAATCTTCGGTTGTATATCCGAATGCCTTCTGGTATTTGAAAACCTGCTGATGCTCCAAATGAGTGAACATCACTCTCGGATCAGGCAATTCTTCCAGCCTTATTTTGTACTTATTGAGCCATTCGCTATACGGCCGCTGTGAGCAAATCCTGTGTTTAATTTCCGTATCACTGATGATCCTTCCTTCTTCCAGGTCTACTACAAACATTTTTCCCGCCTGTAGTCTTCCTTTCTCTTTAATCATTTTCGGATCCACCGGAAGCACACCGGCTTCAGATGCCATAATCACGCGGTCATCGTTGGTTACGCAGTACCGTGAAGGCCGCAAGCCATTTCTATCCAGTGTGGCGCCAATTATTTTGCCATTGGTAAATGAAATAGATGCCGGGCCGTCCCATGGCTCCATAAACGAAGCATGAAATTCATAAAATGCTTTTTTTACCGGGTCCATCTGATCATTTCCATCCCAGGCCTCGGGAATAAGCATCATCATTACATGAGGTAAGGAACGGCCGCTGAGTGTAAGCAATTCAATCATATTGTCCAGGCTGCCGGAATCAGACTGGCCTTCCTCTACCACGGGCAAAATCATTTCGAGCTCTTCTTTTGTAAAATATTCTGAAACGAAACCCTTCTCGCTCGTGCGCAGCCAGTTAAGATTTCCCTGTAGCGTGTTAATTTCTCCGTTATGCGCTATATAACGAAAAGGCTGTGCCAGTTTCCAGGATGGAAAAGTATTGGTTGCAAAACGGGAATGGATTAATCCAAAGGCAGAAACAATTTTTTTATTGCTCAGGTCGGGAAAGTATTGGCGAACCTGGAGGCTCGTAAGCTGCCCTTTATAAATTACGGTTTTATAGGAAAGAGAGGCAACATAAAATCCGATAGCGTCTTTCCTCACCGTATTATTTATTGTTTGAGAAGCATAGTTTCTCAACACAAATAATTTTCTTTCAAAATCATCGGGGTTGGCAAGGTGATCGGGACATGCAATGAAGACCTGTTCCATCTCCGGCTCCACAGAAAGTGCAGTAGGGCCTATACCATCTGTATTTACAGGCACCCTGCGATAACCCATCACCTCAAGCCCCAGTGTTTCTGCAGAACGATTGAATATATCGCGGCATTCTTCCCGCAGGCGTATTTCTTTCGGGAAAAACAAAACCCCCACGCCATATTTGCCATAAGGCGGCAAATGAATGCCCAGCTTTATACATTCGTCAAAGAAAAATTCATGGGGCATCTGGATGAGGATGCCGGCGCCATCACCGGTATTATTTTCACAGCCGCAGGCGCCGCGGTGTTCCATGTTTTCCAAAATGGTCAGCGCATCGGAAATTATCTGGTGGCTCTTATTATTTTTAATGTTCGCCACGAAACCAATTCCACATGCATCGCGTTCAAACTCCGACCTGTATAAACCTGTATGGGCCATATTTACTTTTAAATATTTTAAATTGAGTGAACCGGTTTTTAAATATCGATCAAAATGTGTTTTCTGCTTTTAAATATTCTTCAGAATAATTTTAAAAAAACCAGGAAACGGAAGCTTCCGAAATTATTCTTAACCAGCGGCTGCGTGAAAACAAAAATGGCATGATTTTACAATCGCCAAGTGGGTTAATATTTATAAAATCCGCACTGGCAAAGGGCTTCATACGGCACATGCTACAATCGCCAAAATAATGGAAACATTCCCTTGCCTTGTCATTTAAATTTTGGTCAAAATGTGAACAATATGTTGATTACAGCTCAGGCAACCAGCAAGGATGTCATCGTTAGGGAACCGGCAACCAATTTATCATTAAAAAAATAAACATCTTCCTTGTTTTCCCGGAGCCCGAGGGTATACAGTAAGGGGAAATAATGATCCGGAGTGGGTACAGCAAGCTTGGTAGCAGGACTGAGATTTTGATACCCGATCAAGGCTTTGTGATCGTGTTCATTAATCTTCCTTTTAAATATTTCGTTCATTTCCGCGGCCCAGTCAAATCCGAAGTTTTCATCTATCTTATCAAAAGCAAGGAGACGGAGGTTGTGCACCATATTGCCACTACCAATGATAAGCACTCCTTTCTTTCTTAATGCCTGCAATTCTCTGGCAAGCTCATAATGATATGCTGCGCCTTTGGTATAGTCAATGCTCAATTGCAAAACGGGTATCGTGGCGTCGGGATACATTCTTCTCACAACAGTCCATGCGCCATGGTCCAAACCCCAATCATGCGCCAGGCCTACATTTGTTGACTGCACTAATAATGCCGTCTCCCTGGCGAGAGCGGGATGGCCGGGTGCGGGGTATTGCACTTCATACAAGGCCCTGGGAAAACCACCGAAGTCATGAATGGTTTCAGGAAAATCCATTGCTGTAATCTTTGTACCTGCAGTTAACCAATGAGCAGATACCACAAGTATTACCTGCGGCAGGGGAATCATTTTTGACACGCCTGCCCAGGTATCACTGAATTCATTATGCTCAATACCATTCATGGGCGAACCATGACCTATAAATAAAGCAGGCATCCATTGATCCTGCTTTTTCAAATCATCAGAAAATTTTTTCAAATCTGCCAGGGTCATCATGATATTTATACCTGAAGTTTAGATGAAGTTATTATATCATTTTTTACAATAGCTGAATCAACGCTTGCTTTACCACCACCCGCAATCAGGTTTATCAATGCCAGCCCCAGCACTAAAATGAAAAACTCAAAACCTTCTCCCTTACCGGCCTGCATACCCCAGTTCATAAAAAATCCATTATTAATATGCACGGTAAATAATACACCGAGAAAATTCAGCAATATTCCCAACGCTGCAATACGGGTAAGAAATCCGAAGATTAATAAGAGAGAGCCAAAAAACTCGATAAGAATAACTAATAATCCAATGATCCATGGAAGGTGAATGGCACCGGTGAGGAAGCCCATTGTTCCGCTGAATCCATAGCCACCAAACCATCCGAGTAACTTTTGCGCACCGTGTGGGAAAATGGTAATGCCGACGGCCAGTCTTGATATAAGGGCGGGCCAATTATTGCTGTTTGTGGCAATTAATTTTTTCATTGCTAATGAGTGTGATTAAAATTTTAAGAGATATTATTGCAGGAGAAAAAGTTTTTCTTTTTCTCTTCTCACTTTTGGAAGATTCACCAGCCAGTCTTTTTCATGCTCACGATATCCAAGCGGCAGAAGCGTCAGGCTTTTCAGGCCCTTTTCTTTCAGGTGTAATAATTCGTCCAGCGCATTATTATTAAAGCCTTCCATGGGTGTGGCGTCTACATGCAATTCCGCTGCAGCAGCAATGCCTGTAGCAAAGGCAATATAGGTCTGCCTCGCAGCCCATTCAAAGTTTTCTTCATCTGACCTGGTGGTGCCTTTGATTATTTTATTTCTGAAATCTTCGAGAGATTCTATCGGTTTATTCCTCGTTTTTGCAACGAGCTGAATATACTCGTCTATACGCTCCGGTGTTATCCTGTCCCAGGCAGCAAAGACCAATACGTGTGAAGCATCCACTACCTGGTGCTGGTTATTTGCTATGGGCAACATTTTTTGTTTTAGCTCAGGATCGGTAATTACTAATACCGAATAAGGCTGCAGCCCCACAGATGAAGGGGCCAGCTGAATAGCCTGTAAAATCTTTTCAATTTTTTCTCCGGGAACTTTTTTACCATTCATTTTTTTGGTTGCATACCGCCATTCCAATGCATTTAATAATTCCATAGTTCAAATTTTTAAGACAAAATTATTACGACTACACCCCTGTGCCCGTTGAGGTGAGATAAGAAATTATATTGATATAAGTCAACATTTTTATTACCCGGGCTTTTTCTGAAAAAATAATTGCAAAAACACTTTTACTGAAAGGCCCGATAGCAAAGAGTTTAGATACATTTTCAATGAAAAAAAGAAAATTATATCCTTAATTGAATTTTTTGTTGAAAATTATTTTCAGTTTTTTGACTACTATATCCTACTTTTGTAGTAGACTAATAGAAAAAAGTTATGAATTCGTTTTATTTATCGTTGTATATGTGTTTCAATACTTATTCTGAATGCTCTGGCTGCTGAGCCCGGATTCGTAACATACATTTACTTTTCAACACATTACAGATTTCACATCGCCAACATGGCTCAATCGTTAAAAGACAAAATATCATTAATAGAAAAGGCTGCAGGCTCAACGAGCCTTGATGAAGCATTGTCCTTATTGACAAAACAATTTCCGGGCAGAGTCATATTCTCCACCAGCTTTAGCTTTGAAGACCAGGCGATATCCCATATCATATTAAGTAACGAATTGCCGGTAAAGATTTTTACACTCGATACCGGCCGGCTGTTCCCGGAAACTTATTCGGTTTGGAGGTCTACCAACGAGAAATATAACACACGTGTTCAGGCTTATTATCCTGATGCAATAATGCTTGAAAATTTTGTGTCGCAAAAAGGCCCCAATTCATTTTACGAATCTGTTGATAACAGGAAAGAATGTTGCCATATCCGTAAAGTGGTTCCTTTAAAGAGAGCTTTGCTGGGTAATGAAGTTTGGATTACCGGCCTTCGTGCAGAACATTCGGCCGACAGGCACGACATGCCCCGGGTAGAATGGGATGAAACAAACTCTATAATAAAATATCATCCGCTCCTGCACTGGACTACAGGGGAAGTAAAGCAGTTTATCAATAAAAATAATATCCCTTACAATCCTTTACATGATAAAGGTTTTGTAAGTATTGGATGCGCACCGTGTACGCGGGCGATCAGGCCAGGTGAGGATTTCCGGGCCGGTCGCTGGTGGTGGGAAGATAACAGTAAAAAAGAATGCGGTCTTCATGTACACCAGCAGGCACGCGCAGACGAAATTAAAATATAACATGAGCAGGTATCATTTGGATTATTTAGAGCAGTTGGAATCGGAGGCTATCCACATTATGCGTGAGGTGGCGGGGCAGTTTGAGCGGCCGGGTTTGCTATTTTCCGGTGGCAAGGATTCTATTACACTTGTTCATCTTGCATTAAAAGCTTTTCGTCCCGGCAAATTTCCATTTCCGCTGGTTCACATTGACACGGGGCACAATTTCCCGGAGGCGCTTCGGTTTCGTGATGATTTAGTAAAAAAGATAGGCGAAAGATTAATAGTCGGAAGTGTGGAACAAACGATCAAAGAAAAAAATCTTACCGAGCCCAAAGGAAAATTTCCCAGCCGCAATGCGCTGCAAACCTATACCCTCCTTGATATCATTGAAGAATACAGGTTTGATGCATTGATTGGGGGCGCAAGAAGGGACGAAGAAAAGGCAAGAGCGAAAGAAAGGATCTTTTCAGTACGCGATGAATTTGGCCAGTGGGATCCGAAGTTGCAGCGGCCCGAGTTGTGGAACATTTACAACGGCAAGATTCATAAAGGAGAAAATGTCCGCGTTTTCCCGATCAGCAACTGGACGGAACTGGATATCTGGAATTATATTAAACGGGAAAATATTGCATTGCCTTCCATTTATTTTGCTCATGAAAGAGAAGTGATCGAACACCAGGGACAACTGGTAGCGGTATCAGAATTTACAAAACCGGACCCTACCGATGTGGTATCAATAAAAAAAGTGCGCTACCGTACCGTGGGTGACATGACCTGTACTGCAGCAGTAGAATCCACTGCGTCAGTTTTGGATGATATTATTAAAGAAATCATTGCTACCAATACCAGCGAGAGAGGTGAAACAAGAATTGACGATAAAGTATCAGAAGCGGCGATGGAAGACAGGAAAAAGACAGGATATTTTTAGGAGCCTCCCTAAATCCCTCCAAAGGAGGGACTTTGGCAAGAGGTTTTATTATAAACAAATAACTTCTAAATTTTAAAAGCAACATCCTCCTCTTCGGGGAGGGTAGTAGAGGCCATGGACATCTTAAGATTTATAACGGCAGGCAGTGTTGACGATGGCAAAAGCACATTGATCGGGAGATTATTGTACGATAGTAAGTCAATACTCGCAGATCAGCTGGCTGCTATTGAAAAGCAAAGTAAAAATAAAAATGCCGGTGAAATAGACCTTGCATTACTCACTGACGGGCTTCGTGCAGAACGGGAGCAGGGAATTACCATTGATGTTGCCTATAAATATTTTTCCACCCCGGAGAGAAAATTCATAATCGCTGATGCACCCGGTCATATTCAATATACACGCAACATGGTTACAGGCGCTTCCAACGCCCAGCTGGCCATCATTTTGGTAGATGCGAGAAATGGTGTGGTGGAGCAGACCCGGCGTCATTCTGCAATTGCCTCATTGCTCAACATCCCGCATATTGTGGTTGCCATTAATAAAATGGATCTGGTAAACAATTCACAGGATATATATAACAACATTGTGATAGACTATCAACAGGTAGCCTCGTTACTTGGATTAAAAGATGTTAAGTATATCCCTATCAGCGCTCTCCGCGGAGACAACATTGTTGATAAATCAAAAAGTTATCCCTGGTACGACGGCGACCCGTTGCTGCATTACCTGGAAAATATAGAGCTTGATTCAGATGTAAATCTGACCGACGGAAGATTTTCCGTGCAATATGTCGTTCGCCCTCAAACTGACGAGTTACACGATTATAGAGGGTATGCAGGAAAAGTCATCAGTGGCATTTATAAAAAGGGGGATGCGGTAGTGGTCCTGCCTTCCGGTGTTGAAACAAAAATAAAGGCCATTGAAATGAACGGTGTTGAAACAGGTGAAGCATTTGCCCAGCAAAGCGTAATCCTGCATCTTGAAGATGATATTGATGTAAGCCGCGGGGATATGATCGTGCCGGCAAATAATCAGCCGGCCCTTTCCAATGAATTGGATGCCATGCTGTGCTGGATGGATCACAAGCCGCTCAAGCCGGGCAATAAGTATTTATTACAAATCAACAGCCGGCTGGTAAAATGTATAGTGAAGGAAATTGAATATAAGCTTGAAGTAAACTCTTTAACCCGGGCCGGCACTCCCGAAAAAGCAGTGCTGAATGATATTGTACGTGTAAAAATAAAAACTGCTTCGCCTGTAGCGTTTGATTCATATAAAAGGTTAAGGCAAAACGGGGGGGCTGTTTTAATAGATGAAACAAGCTGCGTTACCGTGGGCGCATGCATGATTGAATAATTTTTTTAATTATATACTCTACTCAAAAAGTAGACTAATAATGAGCAACAATTTCACCAGGGGGAAACTATTTATTATCGGCGCCGGGCCCGGCGATCCGGAATTATTAACGGTAAAGGCTACACGATATTTAGCCGGCGCTGACGTAGTGCTTACCGACCGGCTGGTCAGCAATGCAATTCTGAAGAACTGTGTAAGCAAAAAAGCAGAGATTGTATTTGTCGGCAAGCAGTGCAGCAAAGGTATTTCCACCCCGCAGCAAACCATCAATGAGCTGATCCTTCACTATTGTTTCCTTGATAAAACTGTGGTGAGATTAAAAGGCGGCGATGTATCTGTATTTTCCAACATACTGGATGAGCTGGAAACTGCGGTAAATAATCATATACCCTATGAGATCATCCCGGGCATTACTGCTGCTTCGGGCGCTGCAGCTTATACCGGCATACCGCTTACCGCACGGGGTTATGCCACCTCGGTACGGTTTCTTACTTATTACAAATCCGGCATGGTAAGTGAAGATTATTGGAAAGAACTATCTGCTACCAATGACACGCTGGTATTTTACATGTCGTCCGAAACACTGGATACCCTGGTAGAAAAATTAGTCGCCAACAATATTCATGAAGATAAGCTGATGGCTATTATAGAGCAGGCCACTACCCCGCTGCAGCGCGTGCATGTTCATAATCTTTATAATTATAAGAATAAAAACACCGGCAAAAAATATATCTCGCCTTCATTGGTCATTATCGGTAAAGTAGTAGCGCTCCGGGAACAATTTGCATGGCTTACCAACAGCAATAAAAATGAATGTTATTTCAACGATATCCAAATAAACAGGGTGTATTTCAAATTATCCCCGGTTGGTGAGGACACTAACCGGGGCGGCCCGCCGTGGGCGGTGTCTCCACCGCCCACAAGCAGCACAGCAATGAATGCTATTTCGAACCGATATCCATACAAACAGCTTCATTAAATAACTCCGAAAAATTGCAGAATGTTAGTTGAGAATAAATTAAATGCATTACAGAAATTAATCGATAGCCTTACCGATGAGGAACTGGTTTGGGTAAATGGTTATTTAAACGGAATTGTTACCGCAAAAAATATTTCTGAAAAAGTTCCGCAAATAAATGCTACCACAAAAATTACCATTGTCTACGGAACAGAGACCGGCAACTCAAAAAAACTGGCCACCGAGTTTGCCGCAAAAGCAAAAAAACACGGCATTCATGCAAAAGTGCAAAGCATGGATCAATATCGCCTGAATGATCTCGCCAGGGAAGAATATTTTCTTGTAATAATGAGCACCCATGGCGACGGTGAACCGCCCGCCGCTGCAAAAAAATTTTACAACCATATACACAACAACGGATTTCGTCTTGATAAATTAAAATATGGCGTACTGGCTCTGGGCGATACTTCCTATCCTCTTTTTTGCAAGGCCGGGGAGGATGTTGACGAGCAGTTGAACCACCTCGGGGGTGAGCGCCTGCACCCGCTTCAAAAATGTGATGTGGATTATGAAGCAGATGCGGTAAACTGGTTTGATTCTATTTGCAAGATCCTTAACCATACCTCACCCGGAAGCCCTGGAATTGTTACCGCGATACCTGCAGTAAAAAAAACCGGGAGCAGAACGCTGCACAATGGCAAAGTGCTTGCCCACATTAATCTCAATGATCACGGAAGCAATAAAGAGACTTACCACATCGAACTGGAAGCAATAGACGCAATATACGCCCCGGGCGATTCTATCGGTATTGTTCCCGAAAATAACAGGCAGGTTGTTAAAGAGATTATCTCACGGTCAGGCATAGACGAAAATACTACCCTGCATCATAAAGATGAGTTATATACGGTAGCAGAATTGCTGCACAAAAAGCTCAACATCGTTTATCTGCCCGAAAGAGTAGTAAAAAAATATGCATCTATATGCGGGATTGAATTTGACCACAGGCGCTACGATCTCATTGAGCTGCTGATGAAATATCCGCTGCGGGATAAAAGTCAATTCATTGAAGTAATTAAGGTACTCGAACCCATTGCCCCGAGGCTGTATTCTATAGCATCTTCGCCTGAAGCTCATCCGGGAGAGGTGCATATTACAGTAGCAAAAAATACCTTCACTGTAAATAATGAAAAAAAATCAGGCCTTGCTTCCGGTTTCCTCTCGGCATTTGAAACCGGGGAATCTTTACAATACTATATTCATCCCAACTATTGCTTCCGTTTACCGGAACCGGATAAAAACATTATCCTGATCGGACCCGGTACCGGTATTGCTCCTTTCCGGGCATTTATTGCCGAGCGCGATGCGACAGGCGCATCAGGAAAAACATGGTTGTTTTTTGGCGAACAGCATTTTGTTACTGACTTTTTGTACCAGAGCGAAATACAAAACTGGTTTGAGACCGGAGCGCTCACCAGAGTGACTACCGCTTTCTCCCGCGATCAGCAGGAAAAAATATATGTTCAGCATAAAATGCTGCAGCAGGGCGCCGAATTTTTTGAATGGCTCGAAACGGGCGCCTACGTGTACGTGTGCGGCGCAAAGGAGCCCATGAGCATAGATGTTGAAAAAATGATACTGCACATTATCGAAAAGTTTGGCGATCGCACAGAACCCGAGGCATCCAAATATTTAGACAACCTGAAAGAAGATGGCCGGTACATAACGGATGTATATTAATTATAAAACTAACGGTAACGAATGAGCGAAAATTTATCACCCACGGAAAAAATAAAAGCACAAAGCAACGGCCTTCGCGGAACGATAGCGGAAAGCCTGCAGGATGAACTAACCGGTGCACTTCGCGAAGACGATCAGTCGCTGATAAAATTTCATGGCATGTACCAGCAGGATAACCGCGACCGCCGTGAGGAACGCGCCGAAAAGAAACTGGAAAGGTTGTTTTCATTCATGATAAGGCTCCGGCTTCCGGGGGGCTTCCTCTCTTCCAAACAATGGATCGCCGTGAACGAAATAGCAGGAGAAAATTCTACCGGAGTCATTAAAATTACCACGCGGCAAACCATTCAGCTGCATGGAATTCTGAAATCCGTAATAAAACCAACGATTCAACAATTTAACCAGGCAAAATTAGATTCCATCGCTACCTGCGGAGATATCAACCGGAATGTATTGTGCAGCGCTCATCCCAAACAGTCACGCATACACGAAGAAATATTTTCGTATGCTGACAAGATCAGCACCTTATTAAGACCCAAAACCCGTGCATATTATGAAATATGGCTGGACGAAGAAAAGATTGCTGACAAAAGCGAAGAAGAAGATCCCTTATACCAGGACCGGTATTTGCCACGTAAATTCAAAATAGCTATTGCCATCCCTCCGAATAATGACATCGATGTTTTTACCAACGATATTGGCCTGATAGCCATTGTTGAAAAAGATAAGTTAACCGGCTTCAATATTGCTGTTGGAGGGGGCCTCTCCACTACGCCCGGCAATCCGCAGACCTATGCAAGGCTGGGTACAGTAATTGGCTTTGCAGATTCGGAAGAAAAGACTTTAAAAGCAGTTTATGAAATACTCACGGTGCAAAGAGATTTTGGCGACAGAAGTGACCGGAAGCAGGCCCGGCTGAAATATACTGTAGACAGGATGGGGATTGATAAATTTAAGGAAGAGCTCGAAAAAAGGGCAGGCTTTAAACTTCTTCCCGCCAGGCCCTGTATATTTAATGACAGAACCGATTATTACGGCTGGCAGAAAAATCACGAAGACAAATGGTATTATACCCCCTATATCGAAAACGGCCGTGTGACGGATGATAACAAAGTCTTACTAAAATCCGCATTGCTGGCAGTTGCAAAAACAGGCAAAGCCAACTTTCGTTTTACCGGGAATCAAAATGTGATTATCGCCGATGTATCGGCGGAAAATAAATCGGTAATAAATAAAATTCTTGACGAATACAAGATTATACAACATACCGATAATGCATCTGCGGTGCGAAAAAATTCAATGGCGTGTGTGGCGCTGCCCACCTGCCCGTTGGCACTTGCCGAAGCCCAGAGATATATGCCATCTTTACTTGATAAAATAGAATTGTTATTGGTAAAAAATGATTTGCAGCATGAAAATATAATTATACGTATGACCGGCTGCCCCAACGGTTGCGCACGATCTTATAATGCTGAAATAGGTTTCGTCGGCACCGCCCCGGGGAAATACAATTTGCATTTGGGAGGAGATCATATCGGGCTCCGGCTCAACAGGATTTACAGGGAAAACTTAGAGGAAGCAGAGATACTGGAAGAACTGGATAATAAGTTTACTGAATTTAAAAAGGAAAGAAAGCCCGGTGAATCATTTGGAGATTATTCATTCAGGAAATTTTTTTAAAAATATTATTTTTCGTTTAACCGTACCTGTTATGTAAAATGCACCCCATGAATGAAGCTGTAATTAAAACCGACAATCAATTATTCCCTGTTTTTCTGAAAATAGAGAACCTGCGGGTTTTGATTATTGGCGGAGGAAATGTGGCGCTGGAAAAGTTAAATACCATTCTGCAAAATTGCCCGACAACCGCCCTGCATATTGTTGGTATCACCGTACATGAAAAAATATACCAGATCGCCGGTGAATTTTTAAACATAAAAATTGATGAAAGAGCCTACCATTTGGATGATCTTGACCAATGTGATATTATAATTGCTGCAGTAAATAATATTGAAACAAGCGAGCAAATATGCAATGATGCACATAGCAAAAGCAAACTGGTAAATGTGGCGGACAAACCGGAACTTTGCGATTTTTATTTAAGCTCGGTAGTAAAAAAGGGAGATCTTAAAATTGCCATTTCCACTAACGGCAAATCGCCTACCATAGCCAAACGTATCAAAGATGAATTAAATGAAGTAATGCCCGATGAGATCGACAATGTGCTGCAAAACATGCATGCAATAAGAAATGAATTGCGGGGAGATTTTACATCGAAGGTAAAACACCTGAATAATATCACCAGTGTGCTCGCTGCAAAAAGCATGGATCAAAAAACAACCGGCAAACAAATCACAAGGCAATGGCAAAAGATTGTCGGGTGGTGCCTGCTGGCATTCTTCTTCATGATATTGGGGCATACCATTTTATCATTCGTTCCCTTTCATGAGCTAATAGACCGCGTCAGGACGATTCCTGATTATGTAGCAATCAAACCTTTTGTACTCATGTTCATTACCGGCTTCATTGCTCAGATGGTGGATGGCTCCCTGGGAATGGGTTATGGTACCATATCTACCACCTTCTTACTGGCCTATGGGGTGAATCCCGCTATTGTAAGCAGCCGGGTACACTCTGCCCGTGTGTTCTCCAGCGGCGTATCGGGCTATAGCCATCATCGCTTCGGCAACATAAATAAAAAATTATTCAGAAGCCTTGTTATCCCGGGTATTGCAGGCGCTATGACAGGAGCCACACTCGCAGTTTTTGCACAGAAGTATTCAGGCTATATAAGAATACCTCTCTCGGTATATACCTTGTATCTCGGCTATTTCATTCTGAAAAAAGCGTTTAAGAAAAAACAAAACAAATCAGGGAAAATAAAAAGGGCCGGATGGCTGGCCACTATCGGCGGATTTACTGATTCATTTGCCGGCGGCGGATGGGGCACATTAGTAACAAGCACCCTGGTTTCAAAAAGAAAAAGCCCGCGCTATGTAATAGGCTCTGTTTGCCTCGCAGAATTTTTCGTGGTACTCTGCAGCTCTGTTACCTTCTTTATCCTGTTAAAGAGTTTGCCATTGTTTGACATTGCAGGGCTTATTTTAGGTGGTTTGCTTGCTGCGCCCGTTGCAGCAAGGCTGGTAGGAAAAATTCCGGTAAAGAAAATGTTCATTGCCATTGGGGCATTGGTAATACTTACCAGTTGCATGACACTCTGGAAAGTAATTATCCATCTTTATCATTTTTAATTTTTTTAATAAAATACCCTACAAATTTTGTAGACTAATAAAAACTGCTTTATATTTGCCTTTTTAATTAATTAACCATTCAAAAATGATCTGTCACTGCTCTTTTAAACGAATGCGATATCATATCGCTTCTTAATTCCCGTTAATTTTTTTTATCTAAATAGTCTACTATTTTAATAGACTAATTAAATTCTTTAATTTTTGCTTTTACAAAACAATTTATGATGAAGAAGACTTTTTTACTTTTAGCTCTTATTACTCCTGTCTTTGCATTTTCGCAATTGACCGGCCGCATTATCAACGACAATAAGGAAGGAATTCCTTTCGCAAGTGTGGTCGTAAAAAATACCGGCACGGGTACCATGACCGATTCAACCGGTTATTTTACATTGACCGGTATCAAAAAATTTCCATTTACTATTATCGTCTCCCATGTGGGGTATGCTCCCGAGGAACGGGTAATCAGGAACAACCATGTCAGCGATATCCTGTTACAATTGCAGCTTTTGTATAAAACAGATACGATCGTAGTAACCTCCCGGCGCCGGAAAGAGCGGTTACAGGATGTTCCGATCCCTATTTCTGTAATCAGCGGCGCTCAGGTGGATATTACCGGTGCTTACAATGTGAATTCCATTAAAGAATATGTTCCTTCCCTGCAGCTTTACAGCTCTAATCCGAGAAACACAGGAGTGAATATACGGGGCATTGGTTCGCCATTTGGCCTTACCAATGACGGGCTGGATCCCGGCGTAGGGTTTTATGTAGACGGCGTTTATTATGCCCGGCCCGCCGCTGCAGTACTGGACTTTATTGATATAGACCGGATCGAGATTTTGCGGGGACCCCAGGGAACGCTTTTTGGCAAGAATACCACTGCGGGTGCCATTAATATTACTACACGCAAACCGGATTTTAAGCCAGGCTACAACTTCGAGGTAAGCTATGGTAATTATGGATTTATACAGGCAAAAAGCTCCATCACAGGACCGATCACTAAAAAGCTGGCAGCCCGTTTTTCCTTTTCAGGTACACAGCGTGACGGAGTAGTTAAAAATATCAGGACAGATGAATACATCAATAATATCAACAATCTTGGTTTTCATGGACAGCTATTATACAAACCATCAGACTATACGTCCATTACCTTATCAGGAGATGCAACACGCCAGCGTCCCAATGGTTACGCCCAGGTAATAGCGGGAGTAGTGCAAACACTGCGCCCGGCATACAGGCAATTCGATGCAATCATCGCTGACCTCAATTATAAGCTGCCAACGCTCAACCCATTTGACCGGATCACTGATACTGATACGCCATGGAAATCCGACAACGATCTCGGCGGTGCTTCTGTTAACGTGGAAACGAAAATAGGACCAGGTACACTGACTTCAACTACAGCATGGCGATATTGGAACTGGAACCCTTCCAATGACCGGGATTTCACCGGACTGCAGGCTCTTGCAAAATCACAAAATCCGTCAAAGCACCGAAACTGGTCGCAGGAAATACGCTATGCAGGCCAGCTTTCAAGCCGGGTGAGTGGTGTGGCAGGAATATTTTATATTGACGAAGACCTTACAACAAACGGTACAGAAGAATCAGGCAAAGATCAGTGGCGTTTTATCCAGAACTCTACGGATTCAAACTGGCGTACGCCCGGTCTGCTGGATGGATATGGGGCACATACCAACTCTACCATCAAATCAAAAAGCGCCGCCTTTTTTGCCAACGTGGATTGGGAGGTGTTTACCAACCTGCATGTTATGCCGGGCATACGTTATAATTATGACAGGAAGGACGTCACCTATGACCGTGAAGTATACGGGGGCCTTCAAACTACCGACCCTGACCTGATTAAGCTTCAGCAGGTAGCCTACAGTAATCAGTCATTTGCAACCGGTGTGGATGGAACCCACTTTACCTATCAGCTTACGCTTTCTTACAGGCCCAGCAAGAGAATTAATTCATTTGCTGCTTATTCGACCAATTTCAAACCTGTCGGCGTTAACGTAGGCGGCTTGCCTGTAATCAACGGGGAGACGGCTACTGACCTCGCGGTAATTAAGCCTGAATATGTAAAAGATTATGAAATTGGCATTAAGGCAAATCCAACAGCCAATTTTACCCTGGATCTGACCCTGTATAATTCGGATATCAAAGACTACCAGACGAATGTTCAGTCACCGGAGATCGGGGTAAACCGCGGATATCTCGCTAATGCTGAAAAGGTAAATGTAAAAGGAGTGGAATTTGATGCCAGCTTAGAGGCGGGCAGACATTTTTCATTCAGTGGTGCTCTCGCCTATACTGACGCGAAATACGTAAAATTTACAAACGCCCCGCTTCCGCTGGAAGAAACCGGTAAAACGGTAGACGGGCAGCAGGTAGCTTTCGAGGATATCTCAGGTGGCGAGCTTCCCGGCGTTTCCAAATGGGCCGGAACAATCAGCGCAGAGTTCACGACTCCTGCAGTATTTCTGGGAAAAGCAAGTAACTTTTTTGTATCAGCAGATGATTATTTCCGAACCTCCTTTTCATCAAGCCCCTCTCCGTCAGCTTATCTGAATATTAACGGATATTCATTGATTAACGGCCGCCTGGGCTTCAGAAATAATACTGGCATTTCAGCTTTTATATGGGCGCATAATCTTTTTAATAAAGATTATTTTGAACAATTGCTGCCGGCAGGAGGTAATGCAGGACAATATGCGGCAGTGCTCGGAGACCCGGTAACTTATGGCATTACCCTGCGATACAACTTATAAATATCAGGTGATCGTATGAACCAGGATCATTTACAATTTTTCTCATAGCAATCGTTAAAAAAAGCGGCATCCCGTTTCTACGAGATGCTTTTAAAAGATCATGTGGCCGAGAGGAGAGGCAAAGGTCTGCAACACCTTTTACGATGGTTCGAATCCATCCGTGATCTCAGCTTCAGCATTATATGATTATTACTTTTCAGCAACAGGTTATCTCTATAACAACTGTTGGGTTTTTTCGTTATTTTCATGAATAGAACAGTTTTTGTCTATCCCCATGAACAAGATTTACTTCTTACTCACCCTGCTTTTTTCACAATGCCTGTCTTTTGTGTACGCCCAAAATAATAAGGGAATTATAAAGGGTAAAATAGTTACCCCCGGCAACGAGCCCGCATTTGTAACTATTCAGCTTAAGAAAAACAACCGGATAACGATCACGGATGACAAGGGAAATTTTGCCTTACTCAATCTTCCTGCATCAGAGGATACCTTGCTGATTACTGCCGCAGAATCGCAGATGATCTCTTTACCCGTTTCCCTTAAAGCGAACCAAACACTGAACCTCGGTATTATTAAAGAAAAAATATCATTTGGCGCTTTGCAGGATATTGAAATAAAAGGCTACAGCAATCATGCATATAAAAGTGATTATTCCTTTTTGGGAACAAAAACCGAAACGCCTTATCTGGATATTCCCCAATCCATCAACTCTGTTACCAAAGAACTGATCAAAGATAAAATGCAGCTTACGCTGAAAGACGCCATTACTGATATAGCAGGAGTAACCAACTATTCCGGGTATGATGAATATACCATTCGCGGATTCCGGGCAGAAAATGCAAAGCTGGTAAACGGACTGCGCGGATACAGCACCACGTATGTAACACCGATGCTGTTAAACGTAGAAAGGATTGAAGTGATAAAGGGACCGGCTGCTACTTTGTATGGTAACAGCGACCCCGGAGGCACCATAAATATTGTTACCAAAAAACCATTACCCGAAAATGAACAGGAAATAGATGTGGAAGCTGGTACATGGAATCATTATCGCATCATGGGCGACATTACCGGCCCGTTGAATAAAAGCAAAAGTCTGCTATACCGCATCAATGCAGGATATGATAACACACAATCTTTCCGTACCGGGATCTTTGCAAAATCATACCAGGTAGCTCCCTCCTTTTCTTTCGTGCCCAACGACAGGCTGCAGGTAAACGTTGACATGGATGTATCCCATGTAAATACAGTTCTCGATCGCGGGCAGCCGGGCTTTCAGAATGATTTTTCTTTATATTCAACACCCGTCAGCTTAACAATATCACAGCCGGGAGATTACCTGAAAGAAACTGATTTCTCAGCGAATGTTTTGTTTTCCTATAAATTCAATAGTCATATCTCCTTCAACAGCGGTTATTTAAATTATCATACCCGACAAAATACGCATGAGCACGGGCTACAGAGTTACATAACCGATGATTCTATAAATCTTTATTTTTCAGAATGGAACTACAAGACCACTACCAATACGCTGAGCAATTATTTTACTTTTCATTTTAATACCGGCAAATTTACACATCAACTCGTAGCAGGATTTGATTATATAAAAAGCATTGTGGATCTCGGTCAGCAATATTTTGAAGATGCCAATGATTTTGGCGTAGGAAGCGGTATTGTAGGGACTTTCAGCTTACTTCATCCTGTTTATTTAAAAAGGAATATCAGCAGCTATGAAGAATCTGATTATGACGCCGATGCTACAGATGTGGATGCAGATATATATCATACAAGCGGGGGTTATCTCCAGGAGCAGGTAAGCTTTAATAAATGGAAATTACTGTTAGGCATAAGACAGGAAATGTATCGCAGTGATGATGACGATGACAGTAGCGGAAGCATCATTGAAAATGTTTTTCTTCCCCGTGCAGGCATTGTATATGAGCTAAAGCCAAATGTGAGCTTGTACGCAACTTATAACCGGGGCTTCGATCCGTTTGAAGCCTCTACCAGCACACAGGTATTTGATGAACCTTTCAAGCCCATCGTCAGCCAGTTGTACGAAACCGGGGTGAAAGCGGATTTCTTTAATAATAAATTGAACGCCTCTTTGTCTATATACCAGCTGACGCTAAACAATGTGGCAGTGAATGCCAATGATATCTCCAATCCTGATTTATTCATACAGCAGGGACAGGACAGGTCGAAAGGAATTGAAACAGAATTTGCAGGCAATATTCTTCCCAACCTGAGTATCTCTGCTTCCTATGCATACTGCGTTGCAAAAGTTATTAAAAGCAAAATACCATCCCAGGAAGGAACGCTTGTGGAAAATGCTCCGAAACACACCAGCACTACCTGGTTAAAATATACATTCAAAAAAGGGGCATTGAAAAATATAGTGCTCACAGGAGGGCATACACAGGCAAGTGCCAGGAACACCCTGCAGGACGGTTTTACACTGCCGGGGTATGTGATATTTAATGCAGGAGCCGGTTATGCATACAAACATTTCACGATAGCTGCTTTGATAAATAATATTACCAATAAGACTTATTGGCCCGGCGCTTACAATATTGCATACAAATGGCCGGGCACTCCGCGAAATTTTATGGTAAATGTCGGGTATTCTTTTTGAAGGCTATAGTGCCGAAGCTGCCGGATACAATTAAAGAAAACGAAAATAAACATGAACACCGGCCGGTGATAAAGTCTGGGACAGAAACGGAAGTAATGTCATAATCGTTTTACGAAAGCGATAATGAATATTCAAAAGAATAATATTACTTGTAAAAAAAGATAATTATGAATGCGTACAATAGCTTATCAGCTTTAATGTGCATATCAATTTTCACCACGCTTAGCATTACCTCCTGTTCCCAAAAAGATAAAGCAACAAGGGTGAAATCTGTAATACCCAAAATCGTAGCTTTTAATCCGGGCACAAATGTTTACCAGGAATTGTTGGATGCAGATAAAGACTCCGTTGCCTTTAATTCAGGATTCGTAACATTATTACCTGGTGAAGCCGGGGATTTGCACAGTACCCAATCAAATGAAGAATTGATCGTGGCATTCAGCGGAGCAGGAAAAGTGAAGATTTCAAATGGTGATAGCCTTAACATTCAATTCGGATCCGTTGCTCATATTCCTGCCAATACAGAACACCAGGTTGTTAATACAGGAAGCATCCCGTTGAAATATATCTACATTACAGCAAAATCAGAGTAGTATATCATCATGAAAGCTGTTAAAAATAAAATCGCCCTATACAGATAAAATATCCCTGGCGCAGTGATACCTCACTCAATTACCCCGGGACCTTTAAAGGGACTCTAATCGCCTGAGCCCGGACTTTCATCTATCCCTTTTAATAAACTGCATCGTAGTCAATCCTGAATTCAACCCTTGAAAACTTTCCCGGCAAAACTTCAACAGGCGCAATGTTATTGTCTTTGTCAAACGAGTTGGCATAAAACAGGCTGTCTTTCCTGACAAAAAGGGAATAGCCTCCCGGTGGCAGGGGCGCTTTAAAATAACCGTTTGAATCGGTTTCAACCTTTTTGATAAATTTTGCATCAATAGAATAATAGAACGCCGATTGACCCTGTCTCTGAACCTGGCTCAGATTGGTACGCTCATAAATATATAAGGTAGTGCTCACTCTTTTTGGCGGGGCGGGCTTTGCATCAGGAGAAGGCATCTGGTTGCCGGATATGCTGTAAACATATCCTTCAATGCCCTGCTGATACGCGCTTTCCGAATTCAAATGTGCCGGTGAAGAGCAGGAAACGATAAAGAATGTCATTGATATTTTGAATAATGACAAAAGAAATTTGTACATCGCAGCGTTTTAAAAGATAAAATTCTAATTTAGTAAAAATAATACCTTCACCCGTCCGCATATGATGAAAGCTCTTCCGGCCGCACTTACCTTAGTGATCACAACAATATCCGTTAATTGTCTGCAGGCACAGGTTCTTACCAAAAAAGATATCCTGGCAACCATGTCCAAAAATTTAAGAAGCAGGGAAGACAGCGATATTGCCAGAGCCACGCTGCTGGCAAAACAAAAGGGATGGTTTCTGAAAAAGGCAACTGCCAACGGAGGCATGATTTCGCTGGTGGGTGTGGATAAATCAGGCAACCCAATGTATGTTGCTACTTACAATAATACCATTGCGGCAGCCACAACAAGGGCCAACCAGCTATGGCCGGGCGGATCATCAGGTCTTAATTTATCAGGATCTTCTGATGCTGTTAAAGGCAAAATGGCCATTTGGGATGGCGGCAATCCGCTTACCACTCATGTGGAGCTAACCGGGCGCATCACAATTGAAGACGGGACATCAGTAGTTGCAGGACATCCTACACATACCAGCGGTACCCTTATTGCTACCGGTATCAATCCTATTGCAAAAGGTATGGCTTTTGGCGCCCAGCAGTTGTTGTATTATGATTTTGATAATGATGAATCGGAAATGACTGCAGCTGCTCCCAATCTTCTTATCTCCAATCACTCATACGGATTTTTATCAGGGTCAGGCTGGATATATGACGGCAGCTACTGGTCGTGGTATGGCGACACTACTATAAGCAAAAGCGAGGCCTATGGATTTGGTTACTACGACAGAAATGCCCAGATCTATGATTCCATCGCATATAATGCCCCTTATTATCTTATTGATGTTGCTGCGGGCAATGCAAGAGGATATAATGGTCCTGCAGTGGGCAGCTCTTACCTGTACAATGGCACTACTTTGCTTCAACGTCCTGCTTCATTAGCAGATAATCCTAATTACACAAGTATCAGCAACAGCGCGGATTCTAAAAATGCTCTGGTTGTGGGAGCCGTCAACGGCATTCCTGCAGGGTACAATTCTCCCGGCGATGTGTCTATAGCTTATTTCAGTTCACTCGGCCCGACCAATGATGGCAGGATAAAACCTGATATTGTAGCAGACGGCGTTGACGTAACCTCCACCTGGAACACCTCCAACACTTCCTATGCTACAGAAAGCGGCACTTCAATGGCTACTCCCAATACAACAGGATCACTTTATTTGCTGCAGGAGTATTATGATAAGCTGCATCCTTCCAAATTCATGCGCTCTGCAACGCTGAAAGCTCTGGCTATTCATACTGCCGATGAAGCAGGCCCGACCGAAGGACCTGATTATACCTATGGATGGGGCCTATTAGATGTGGAAAAAGGAGCAAATGTGATCACCTCTTCCTATAATCAGCAATCTGATACTATTATTGAAAATACATTAAATAATGGGGCAACCTATACTTTTAATGTAATAGCGTCGGGAAAAGAACCGCTGGTTGCCACATTGGTTTGGACCGATCCCCCGAGTATTCCGGTGGATGTTTCCCAGGCCTTGCACAATACCACTTCTATGCTGGTGAGCGACCTGGATATGCGCATAACAAGCGGCGCCTATGTTTATAAACCATGGGTGCTTGATCCTGCCAATCCATCGAATCCTGCAACGAGAGGAGATAATTTTCGTGACAATGTTGAAAAAATTAATGTGGATAGTATTGTACCGGGCCAGGTTTATACGATCACCATTACTCATAAAGGAACCCTGACAAGAGGGCAACAGGCATTTTCATTGGTGGTTAGCGGAATCGGCGGTACTGCTTATTGCACCTCTGCGCCAACAAGCAGCGCCGGCACCAGGATTGACAGTGTCAGCATCAATAACGTCAAAATAGCCAATGCCACCGGGTGTACTGCTTATACGAACAATACAAAATATATTATTCAGGCTCAGCCGGGCCAGAAAATACCGGTTCGCATCCGGCTGAGCAGTTGTGATGCATCGGTTACCAATAAGGTGGTCAAGATTTTTATTGACTTTAATAATAATGGAATTTTTGATGCTGATGAACTGGCGGTTCAAAGCGGTGTGATCAATGGTAATGCGGTATATACCGATACCATTAACACTCCTTCCGGATTGACACCGGGCACCACTACACTCATGCGCATTGTTGCAGAGGAAACTAATGATCCGGCCGCAGTACAGGCTTGCGGAAATTATGGAAATGGGGAAACACAGGATTTTAGCCTGTCCGTCGTTAACAGCGAGAACGATTTATCACTGTCGCAAATCATAGCGCCTGCAAATGGTACTTGCAGCGATGCTGCGCAGCTGGTCACAGTAAGCATCAGGAATAATGGAGCGGATACGATCTCCAACGTCCCGGTTTCGGCAATTGTTACGAGCGGCAGCACTACAGTAGCCACACTTAATGAAACCTATCCGGGCAAGATACCCCCGGGATTTTTAGTTACCTATACTTTTCAAAAAACCTTTGCTGCTGTTGCAGGCACTGCTTATAATATAAAAGCCTATGTCCATGCTGCTGTTGATCAAAACAGCTCCAATGATTCGCTTGCCAGCGCAATTACAGTGGCAAATAAACCCACCGCCCCTTCAGGCTCTGTAAGCATTTGCGGCAATAATGCCACATTTGAAGTTACCAATGCCAGCCCGGATTCACATTATTTTTGGTATACCAGCGCAACAAGTGATTCTTCAATTGCTTCGGGCGCTGATACTACGTTCACGCTGAGTTCAATACCGGCCAATAATACTTTTTATGTAGGTACCGGTGCCGGAGGTACTGTTGGTGTCAAAACAAAAAACGTATATACCGGCAACCCCGGTGGCGGTTACCAGGCCTATGGTGGAAACTGGTTGTCTTATGACGCAAAAGTTCCGGTAATATTGAAAAGTGCAAGATTATATACCGGCAATCCCGGAAAAGTAACTATAATGGTGGTAGATACGGCTGTAATTAACGGGCAGCTTGAATATTATATACCGGCGCTTTCCAGCACTACGATTGATGTTTATGCAACAAGCCCTACTGCTGCAACCGGGTCACGGGATAATGATCCGGCAGACAGTGGTGCTATCTTCTATATTAATCTGCCTTTGCCGGCCGGCAAGCATGTGATTATAGATACCGTTGTGGATGCCTCAGCGGACAAAACTGCCATTGATAACGCCACTTTATTCAGGAACAATAATGTGACAGGCAATCCTTATCCTTTTACTATTCCTAATGTGATATCCATTACAGGTAATAGCGCGGTTTCCGATACCAATGCAAATCTCTATCAGAGCTACTATTATTATCTGTATAATATGCAAATCCAAACAGCAGACTGTATCAGCGACAGGGCTGCGATAGTGGCATCTTCGGTTCCAACGCCAACCATCTCCCTATCGGGGAATACACTGGTAAGCAGCGCAGACTCCGCAAATCAATGGTATTTCAATGGTTCAAAAATTCCAAATGCTACGGATAAAACATTAACGGCAGGCGCTACCGGATCTTATACCGTGACAGTATCTAATAATTCCGGTTGTGTACTTACTTCTGATCCCTATAACTTAATTGCCGCCGGTGATTTGATAGGGTTATCCGTTTGGCCAAGCCCGGTAACCACCGGACAAATGAATGTGAGCTTCGATGCCGGTACAACGGGCCATTTCGGGATCGAACTTTTTGATTTGCTTGGCAGAAAATGTTTTGTACAAAATTATTCCGCTACCGGCTTCTTCAATACTGAAATTAATGTAGGCAATATCTCAACCGGCATGTATATACTGTCGGTAAAAATCGGAAATAAATCCTACAGGAAACAAATATTGATTACTAAATAAAGTTCGGTTAGCATACAGGATGTTATATAATGCAGTACTATATTCTCTGGCATGAAAAATTTTCCTGGGCTCACCATTGCACAGCTATACTACTGAAATTGCTTTTTGTCGCCGTTTTTATAAGTTGTAAGTCATCACTCTTTTGAGGAGGTATGCCCGGGAAGCATCCATGGATGCCTGGTATTTATTCATGATATCCTCTAATGTTATTAATGGTTTCAATAGCCGCTCTGCAGCGGAGCTCCGCATCTGCATTATCTTTCATGATTTAGTTTGTAATCTTTAAAACTACTTACACGGCGATAATAATATCCCGTAAATTCCTGCATAAGTAAAAATTAAAAGGCCTCCGCAACGGAAGGCCTTTTAATGTGATAAAATCGCTAATTAATTACTGAACCAAAACAAACAGATTATTATTGCCTACCACCTTGCTGTTTCTCAATACCGAGTAAGGCAATAAAAAGTGTCCATAATAGCCCCAGGGAGTACCCCATGAATTCTGAACGATAAAATAGCCTCCACCGGTAGTGCTGCTATAGCCGGTTCCGTCGTCAAAATAACCTACCAGCGGAACGGCATGGCCTCCCAATGCACTCAAACCTCTTTTTATCGAGCTTCCGGAAAGAGGGTTATAAATATAGCTGCTGGTATTCAGACCTTCAAATACAGTATAGGAAGAATTGTCGTACACGGTAAAGCCCATCAGCACAGGTTTGTTATTTAAAATAGCAAATTTGCAATTCTTCACTTCAATAGAATCTCCTGTGCCGGCGATATAATAATAACCGGCAGTGGTAGTAGAACCGGATGTGCCGGTTGACCCGCTTTGGATGCCGATGGTGAAACCAAGCGCATTGCTGATAGCACTTGAACCCGGAGCCGTTTTATATTGAGCAGAAGAAGAAGTAGCCACATTATAACCCTGTGAGTTGAGCGTAATCGGATAAGGATAAAGATCTTCAGTACTTTCTCCTTTAGGGCTAATGGCTTTTCCGGTTCCGGAATTGTTGGTTAATCCCTGAAGGGCTTCGCCAATATTCACCATATTGGCTCCCGGATCTGAGCTGATGGATTTTCCTTCAATCTTCACTCTTTCTACATAATATAGGAAAAGCGGCGCAAGAGATCCGTCTGTACCAAAATAATTGGTCGGGCTGGTAAACTTATTAGCAACTACCGCTGACATAGCAGCGGAAGTTGTAGTAATAGGCGACTGAGCTGCAGATGAACCGCCGGCGGCATAATATTTCACAATCTCATTTGCCTCAGTGCCACAGAAACCGGTACAGGAACCGATTTGTCCCTGGTCCCTGATGGCAGGAGTTGTGAGCAAATAGCTGGAAGGAAGGGTGCCGGAGTAAGATAATCCATAGCCCGTTTTTCCTCCGTTAAAAATCTCCGGTGTAAATAAAGACACATGCTGCATTTCTTCGTCGGTTACCGGCAGCAAACCATATTTGTGAAGTGTGATTGCTGCTTGCTGATCGGGTGAACCTTCTTTCAGATTAGTTTTGGAACAACTGTTCAGCATTGCAGAAGCAATAAACAAATAAATAACGCTTTGAGTAAATTTTTTCATACAATTAAGTTTTTCTGAAAATATCATATGTTTCTTTTTTAGCAAAATAGTATCTGTCATATTTCAGACATATTTGTCCGAAAGCATTAAAAGCCAACTATCCCTCTTCTTTATGCTTCTTTATAAAATTCCTGCAGTTTTTTGCTTTACGGTGCTACACAAATCTGCCCTTCCAATGTTAAATGACAATAAGGAATCTAAAATAAATTCTGATATTGAATATGTCTTTTTCAGCGTGCAGCGGAAACAAATGATGCAGCAAAGAAGCCATGGGAAAACAAATGATGATTGAGCGAACAGATTTTCTAAAGCAGTATGAAGTAGTTTGTAAAGACAACGCAATGGTATAAAAACAGATCCGGAATGGTTATTGGGAAATTGTGGTGGATAAAACGCTGTCGCCCGGTGAATACGCCTTTACTATTAACAGTGCAATGCTGAACCTGGCCTCTGCAATGGATGGCTCCATTGGCATCTTTGCATCTGATATAGATGAAAGGCTTTGAAGGTTTTTGAAGAACCTGTTCAAAGTGCATGCAGCTTTTTTATGAAAACCTTCAAGGTCTGTACGTAAGGATTTTTTCTGAACTTATTTCACCCTTACCGTAACTACTTCTTTTTTCAGCACATTCCATATCGCCGGATCTTCAGAGCCAATTACCCAAACCGATATACCACGTAAATGATTGGTTTCAGCAATCTTTAGCTTTGGCAAAAATGAGCGTGCATCTTCTATAAAAAGCCAGTTGAATACACCGCCGGTTTCCCAATGAGTGAAATAGACCTGCTGATCTTCCATCCATCCGGGAGTGGCTTCATATCTTTCAAGCAGATCTTTTACTGCTGCATAGCTGATCTCATCACGGGTAGAACCCGGGCCCCGGTTATTATCAGTCGGGTACCAGAAATCAGAATAATCAGGTATGCCCAATGATATTTTTCCGGCAGGAATACCCGAATCAAGAAGGTACTTTACTATTCTTGTCATCCAGGGAATGCCAGCCACCGGACCGGGGGGTGTATATGCTATATGCTGGTCGTAGGTCATCACTGAAATAAAATCACTTGCAGCCGCTAATGCGGGTATATCAAAAGCGCCGCTCCAGTTTTCATACATAAAACGGTTATACGCAGGGTTAGCGCTCTCAGGTGCGGGATGCTCTGACTTTACAATAGCGCTGGAAATGGCAAAGCCATATTTGTGCAGGCTGTCTGCCGCTTGCCTGAAAAAAGAAGTATAGGCATCTTTATCCGCGAAATATACATTTTCAATATCAAACTGCCATCCATAGAAATTAAACCGGCGGCCATAAAAGAGCATTAATCTTATAGCTTCTTTTCTTGCAGCGTCGCTGGTGAGCAGTGCATGTATTCCCCTTTGATCGAACGAGGCAAACAAGGGCATTACTTTAATACCTTTTTTCTTTGCCAGCTCCAGTACCCGCCTGTCTACCTCTCCCGTTATTACACCTACGCTGTCTATCTGGTATACATCCGGGCAAATGATGGAAATTTCATCTGCATGCTGTACAAAAGACTGGTAGCTATCCATCGAGCCAACGAGGTAAAACAAATTTTCCGAATGGTATGATTGGGCTATACTTGTAGCCGCAGCTATCATCATTGTCGTTAATAATGCTAAAGCCCGCCGGCTATGGTTTATATATATCATCATAAAAAATTTAAATAAGTAAAATCATGGATGCAAAATACAAAAGACCCTGAAGCTTTCGGAAAACTTCAAAGTCTTTATGTAAGCTTTACTGATTTCAGCGCAATATTTAAAAAAAATATTAACTTGGTGTTTTAACTGAATTCCCACCCATAGAGCTTTCGCTAACTGAGAAGATGCCGTGAAAGAAAAAGCAATCCTGCGCCGATAAGGCCGGGAAACATTTTCAAGTAATAGTTATGTCCTTATTGATCTGAAAACGTGAACGAAGGTTTGGCTTCATACGATTTTATAAAACTATAGTAATAAAACCCTTCCGATGAGATTTCAATTAACACTTATTCCTTCTGCTCCGGCAAGCATATTACCGGCCAATTACCAATACCCTCTCTCTGCAGTAATTTATAAAATCATTCAGCAGGCCGATGAAAAATACTCAGCCTTTTTGCATAACAACGGGTACAGGCTTGGCAGCGGAAAAAGCTTCAAGCTGTTCAGCTTTTCTGAATTAAAAGTTCCTTACAAGGTACAGGGCGACAGGTTTCACATTAATGGCGTTCCGGCATTGTTGACTATCGGCTTTCATATAGATGAGGCGGCTACGAATTTTATCAAGGGATTGTTCATCAACCAGCAGTTGGAAATAGCCGATAAAATAAGCCGTACACAATTTTTTGTGAAGGAAGTGCAGTTGCTGCCCGATATGCTTGCGCCTGTAAATGAAGAATCCGTTGAAATAATTCTTCAGCCCTTATCTCCATTAGTAGTAGGCCGAAAGAATGAAAGAGGTAATTATGATTTTCTCAGCCCGGCGGATGCTGATTTTAATAACTGTCTTATTTATGGCTGGCTTGAAAAATATAAAGCATTAAATGATAAAGCTGATACGGAAGCGCTGAAAAGCAAAATCAATATTGAACTAATAACTCCACAGCAGGACCTGCCTGACGGCAGGCAAGGAATAAGAAGCCGGCTGATTACTATTAAAGCATTTACGCCGCAGGAAACAAAGATCCGTGGCTTTACCCGCTTTCGTCTGAAAGTAAAAGCGCCGAAACCTTTGCTGGAGTTAGCGTTGAATGCGGGAATGGGATTATATAATGCAATGGGATGCGGGTGTGCGGAGGTTGATATTTAATCACTAAAATTAAAAAATGACACAAGAAACTAAAAAAATAAACTGGTTTATACATCCGACAGGCGACCCCTTTGCAGATATTGGCGGACTGGTAATAGAGTATTTACAAAAAAAATATCCTAAGAAGTCCATTCTAAACTTGATTGAAGAAGCAGCAAGTATTTATGTACATAAATGGGAAAATAATCTGCACAGTTTCTTTCTCAATTCAACTATTACCCACAACTCCAACAAAGGTCAAAAGGGATATAGCAAAACCATTGCTTACTATAAAGGCTTAATAGAAGGAGTTGAAGGTGTAAATGGTTATTGCAGAATTACCGGGCAAAGGACAAAAGTGTTTTCTGCAGCACGCGATAATCACATTATGTCCGGCTCTGCTACGCTGATTAATTTTCATCACGGTTTTGAAAGCGGGCTTCAGCTATCTAAAGAAGCTTTAATCCGCATATTTTTTGTTCCGTTGGGAGTAGAACAATTAGGTGATAAAGTTGCGGCTTTAATTAGCAATAACGTTGACGTTACAAGATTCTTTGTGCGCAAAAATGTAGATGAAAACTTCAGGGCTTTAGGAAGTAATCTGTCGCATTCGATTGTGCATTCTGATTTTTCTAATCCCGTAAATGCAATTTTTGATTATGCACGTCAATGTATTGAAAATGTGAAAACAGCTACTTACGACGAAGAAAGTGAAGTAAGCCATAAGAAAGGTGTAACGTTAAATCTTTTTCATTTTACGAATTTTGGAGCAAGTCCCACTATAAATATCATTACGCTTCCGGCAACCATTTTTTCCTTTTATGTTTTTTGTCTTTTATATCATAAGAAAGATTGGAATAATTTCATTTGCCGTCAATACAGCAATTCAAAGTTTAAAAATGCAGTTTATGATGCTCAATCGGAACAATGGACGAACAATAAAGATGCAATTAGCTTTAACGATTACAGAATATGGAGAAACAGAGCCTTTGAATATTTATTGAATGGCAATACAGAACGCTTTCGCAAGTTAGTGCTAAATCACAGTAAAACACAAACTTTCAATTTTCAGATTGTTGAACAATATCAATTAAACATTAGAAATATGGATAAACGTACACTTCCCAAAATATTGGAACTGGCAGATTTTATTATTGCTGACAGTAGCGAGGATGAAATTAAAAAAGCTATAACCCGTATCAACGGGCAACGGTCAAGCAGTGCATTAAGACGGTATTTACTAAATCTTGATGGTGAATATTACAAGAAGCATGGTGATAAAAAGAAACCGCTTATTTCGGTAGAAGACTATGCGGAATTTTTATTTCCTGATGGAACTTACTGGAATGAAATCAGGGACTTATTATTGATTGCCATTTATCAGCGACTGCATGAAATGAACAAAACAGTCGATGTAGAATTAGAAGAAGAAAGCGAATTTGAAACCGAAATTTAAAACATAAAATTTATGAACTTAAAAACACAAGGCTTCATTCTATTGGATGTAGATATTGTAGCTCTAAACAATGCAGGAAAAAACACTAATAGCAATTTTGACAATGCAGTGGCCACCAAAAAGGTTTACAAGAACGGAAAGACCTATACTTATGTTTCCGGACAGGCCTGGCGTTATTGGTGGCGGGAAGCATTGAAAGTAAATCATGGTTGGGAATTATCTCCTGTTACAAGAGATGCAAAAATTGCTTTTACAGATGCGGACCCTGTTACCTATGCAGATGATGATGTGTTTGGGTATATGAAAGCAGCAAAAGATGTAGTGCGTGATGAAGAAGGTAATCCTGTTTTGGACAAAAAAGGTAAAGAACAAAAAGAAGATGTGACTGTTACAAGAGTTTCTCCTTTGAAAAATTCAGCTATTGTTTCAGTTACAGGTGTCACAACAGCAGAAAACTGGTCAAGTATGGCAAGGCAAGAAGGTGATAGTGTGCCTTATAGTAAGGAAGAATATTCAGCTATTATGAAAGGAATGTTCTCTTTGGATTTATTCCAAGTGGGAACATTTGCCAATTATAACAAAACCGGTTTTAAAAATCTTACAAATAAGACAAAAGAAGATGCAATTGCCAAAGGCGCATCAGAAATCAACGACCCTTTTGTAAAAACAAAATCAGGTGAACCACAGAAATTAGTTCAATTGAATAAAGTTATTAGAGAAAAACGCATAACAGATACTATTTCTGCTTTAAAAACCATATCTGGTGGAGCGATGCAGACTAATAATATGGCAGATGTTACTCCTAAATTTATCATATTGGCTACAACCACATCGGGCAATCATCCTTTTTCGCATATCGTTATTGCAGAAGGACAAAGAAGTGAAAAAGCGGTATTAAACATCGAAGGACTTAAAGAGATTTTAACTGACTATAAAGACCAGTTTAAAGGAACTATTTTCATCGGAAAACGAAGTGGCTTTATGGATGAATATAGCGAGGAATTAAAAGCGTTAGAAACTGAATTTGAGATAAAGGTATTAAGCATTAATCAGGCAATAGACCAATATTGCGAGCAAGTAAAAACTCAATTGTCTTAATATGGAAGTGTATAAAATTGACATCACAAGCTGGACAGCAAGCTTCAGGTATCCCAACCTGATTAGCGGTACACAGCCTACATTGGAAGTCCCGCCATTAAGCACTGTATTGGGTTTAATCAATGCAGCTGCCGGTCAATATTTGTATCACACCAATTTGCAGTTAGGTTATTATTTTGAGTATGATGGTGAAGGCGAAGACCTTGAAACCATTTATCAAATCAGTAGTAAAGATAACAGACCTACCAATAATGCAAAGTCCAATATTATTTACAGGAAATTTTTGTTTAATAACTTTTTGCGCATTTATACTCCTGATAAAAATATAGCTCAATATTTGTCCGCTCCGTATTTTCAGCTACTGTTAGGGAGGATGAACGATTTAGCAACAGTTACCCATATTTCAGCCAAAGAGCAGTTGGATAAAATAGAAAATGCAACAGAAATCAGGGGACAGATTATTCCATTCAGGTATCATCTGCCGGGACAAATCCAGGCATTGCCTAAATACTTTACCAATGAATTTCCAAGAAAAAATTTAGGTACAGAACCATATAGCATCATAGGATGTAAGGCAAAAACATTTGATACAAATCTTACTGCATATACGGATAGATTGCCAAACGGAGAAGAGGTGGATATTTATTTCCATGAATTGAATTTTGGATAGATTATGGAACTATTGGCAAAATCAAAAGACAGTAAGCAAGGCATCCCTGCAATATTCTTAAAAGAGCATATTGAAGATTGCCTGCATATTTATGATTTTCTAAAAAAAGCTTTTCCCTACGCTGCTGAGGTTTCCGGGATGGGAGAATCTTTTTGGGGTGTTTTAAAGGTTACTATAATTTGTCATGACTTGGGAAAAGCGCATAAAGAATTTCAGTATTTACTGGATGGAAAGCCTAACGAATGGAAATCGCAGCGCCATGAATTGTTTTCTATACCTTTTGTTGACCTTCTTTCAGATTTTGACAAAGAAACTATTCAGATAATGAAGCTGGTCGTAGCCGGGCATCATAAAGATTTTGAGGAATTGCAAAAGCAACTGGAATTTTATGAAACCGGTGATAGCTTTGGTGTGTTAGCAACACTGGATGAGCAAAAAAATTTCACAGATGCTTTTAGAGAAAATGTCAGGATAAATGATGTTCTGAATTTACTGAAAGAATATGGGATAAATATTGCTACTGTTCAAGCCAAAGCATTAGATGGATTAATCCGGGGCTACAACAAATCTCCATATAAGGTTGATGCAGACAAATACTTTTTATTGATGATGCTGTTCGGCGGCTTGAAATGGTGTGACCATTTAGGCTCTGCAAAAATCAATTCTTTATTCACTCTTGAAAGCAAAGATTTTGAGTACCTGCACAACACTTCTTATCAACCGTATGTACATCAGTTGCGGTCAGGAAAAACACTTGGGAATCTCTTGCTAACTGCACCTACCGGTTCAGGAAAAACAGAAAGTGCAGTCATGTGGTTACAAAACCAGTTGAATAATTTTGGTCAGGGAAGAGTTTTCTATGTATTGCCTTTTACAGCGTCTATCAATGCCATGTTTGAACGATTAAAAAAAGAAATCGGAGATAATAAAGTTGGTATGTTACATGGAAAACTCAGCGATTACCTAAATAATTATTTTGACAACTTTCAATACTCGGTTCGGGCAAAAAAAGAAAGTATTAAAAGCCTAAAAGAAAAATTTAAAAGCATCGTTACGCCTGTAAAAGTTACTACTCCCTTTCAGTTACTGAAACACTTATTTGGATTAAAAGGCTATGAGCAAGGCATTTTCGAAATGGCCGGAAGTTATCTGGTATTTGATGAAATTCATGCATATAATCCTGAAACTTTTGCGCAGATAAAAGTGCTGATAGAATTTGCCATACAACATTTGAAAACCAAAGTGATGATAATGACGGCAACCATGCCACGATTTATGCAGGAAGAATTGGAAAGTGTTCTTGGAGCATATTCAATAGTAAAAGCAGACAATGGTTTGTACAAAAGTTTCAGACGGCATAAAATCGTTTTAAAAGAAGGATTATTAAGTAATTCTTTGGGCGAAATAAAACAACAATTGCAAGCAGGCAAAAAAGTATTGGTGGTATGTAATACTGTAAAATCTTCTCAGGCTATTTTTCAGACGTTAAAAACAACGGTAAAGAATGAGGAAGCTGTTTTGCTGCACGGCTCTTTTACGGGTAAAGACAGAAGCAGAAAGGAAAAAGATTTAATGACAGATAATATAAAGTTATTAATTGGTACACAAGCAATTGAAGTAAGCCTTGATATTGACTATGACATGATTTATTCAGAGCCCGCGCCTATTGATGCTTTAATTCAACGTTTTGGACGTGTGAACAGGCGGAGAGAGAAAGAAATTTGTGAATGTGTGGTGTTCAAAGAACACAATTCTGAAGATGAATACATTTACGGCTCTGAAACTGTTGAGAAAACCCTTAATGCTTTTGAAGCAATTGTAATAACGAATGACGGAGTAATAGACGAAGCTTTATTGCAAACATCTATTGATAAAGTGTATAAAGACTGGGGAGGAGACGACAAGAAAAAATTTGACGATCAATATCGGTATCTTAAAGAAGCATTACAATCGTTATCGCCGATGTTTAAAAACAAGCACACAGAAGAAGATTTTTACAGACAGTTTGACGGTATTAAGATACTCCCTCAATGCAATAAAACAGAATATGAAAAACATTTATCCGATATGGATTTTATTAGTGCGGAAAGTGAAAAAGTACAGATAAGGAAAGGCAGATTCATCGGTTGGTTACAAGATGATAATATCAGGCGGGAAAGTTTTGCTTTTAGTAAAGGAAGTAAAATAAATATTGAGCAATATTTTATCACAAATAAAAAGTATAACCTAGAATTAGGTTTGAAGACGGATGAAGAAGAAGCCTGGGCTACTTTTGATTTTTTATAATCATGACCATCAACGCCACACTCATCAATCTTTATCATGTCTGCCAACGAGAAATGTGGCTCCATGCCAGTGGAATCCGTATGGAACATACTTCAGATACGGTATATGACGGCAAACTGTTACACGAAAGCAGCTATCCGCAACGTGCAGAAAAATATTCGGAAATAGAATTAAGTGCAATGCTAAGTGATAACATTACATTATCGGGTAAAATTGATTTTTATGATGCCAAAGAAAAAATTATTCACGAAACCAAGCGGAGTGATAAAGTAGAAGAAGCACATGAATGGCAGGTAAAATATTATATCTGGCTGATGGAGCTTAATAATATTAACGGTGCTCATGCCATTCTGGAATATCCAATATTGAGGCATAAAAGTATGGTAGAGCTAACGCAATCAGACAGGGAACACTTGCAAAAAACAGTAGCGCATATTATCAGCTTAATCCAGGATGATAATTGTCCGTCAAAAATAAATGCTAAGATTTGTAAAAGCTGTTCTTATTACGAACTCTGTTATATAGAAGAAACATGAAAAAATCTTACTACCTTTTTAATCCCGGTCGCATAAGCCGCAAAGACAATACACTAAAGTTCAGCCCGGTGGATGAAGAGGGAAATGAAAGTACGCCCAAATATATACCGGTAGAAACCGTGGACAATCTCTATTGCTTTGGCTCGCTGGATGCTAATGCTGCATTATATAATTTTCTCGGCAAAGAACAGGTCAGCGTTCATTTCTTCGATTATTACGAGCACTATACCGGCAGCTTCATGCCGAAAGATTATTTGCTTAGCGGCAAAGTATTGATTGCACAAACAGAACATTACATCAAACCATCCAAACGAATCATTCTGGCGCAAAAATTCATTGATGGTGCCGCATTCAACATGACTAAAAATCTGCGCTATTATAATAACAGAGATAAAGACACCAGCGCACAGATAGAAAAAATAGAATGGCTAACCGGGCAAATACCTGAAACCTCAAAATCAGATGAGCTTATGGGCATTGAAGGCAATATCCGTATGGCGTACTATGAAGCATTTGATTTAATCATTAATGATTTTGAAATGGGTAATCGTACAAAGCAGCCGCCATCAAACGAAGTAAATGCGCTGATTTCTTTTTGCAACATGATGTGCTATACGCTTTGCCTCGACCAGATTTATCATACACAACTCAATCCTACTATCAGTTTTCTGCATCAGCCCGGAGAAAGGCGCTTCTCACTTTCTTTAGATATTTCTGAAATATTCAAACCTTTATTGGTTGACCGGTTGATATTTTCATTGTTAAATAAAAAAGTCATTAATAAAGACGATTTTGATCATCGTCTGAATAGCTGTCTGCTCAAAGAAAGCGGGAAAAAGAAAGTAGTAAAAGCATGGGATGAAAAACTGAACGAAACCATTAAGCACAGGTCGCTAAAAAGAAGCGTTAGTTATAAACACTTAGTAAAATTAGAATGTTATAAATTAGTGAAGCATATCTTAGGCATGGAAGAATATAAGCCTTTTAAAGCATGGTGGTAATATGTATGTAATTTTAGTGTATGATATAGAAGAAAAAAGGGTTGCAAAAATGCTTAAATTATGCAGACAATATCTGAACTGGATACAAAACAGCGTATTTGAAGGAGAAATTACGGAAGTAAAGTTGAAGGAATTTATGACTGAGGCGAAAAAGAAAATGGATAAAGAGAAAGATAGTATCATTGTATTCAAAAGCAGGGAGCAAAAATGGATGGAAAAAGAAGTGATTGGTAAAGAAAAGAATGATTTAGATAACCTACTTTAGTCGTCGAATTACCATTTCCGATTATCAGCCAGGTAAAAATCAGTTTGTTTTAGTATAATGCAAACAGGATCAATAATTATCCAGGTCGTCGATCTCACCGTTCTATCTTATTATTAGCTATTGACTAAAAAAATATAAAAAAATAGGGGCATACGAGTTGAAATTTTATTGAAAATCAGGAAATTTATGTTTGGTTATAAACGGCTTTTTATCGCACCATTGAGGAATTGAAATTTCTGATCAGCATCATCGATACCAATAGGAAGGCCACTTTTTATCGCACCATTGAGGAATTGAAATAAACGCCTGGTCGTAGTAAGAGTGGTTAAGAACAGACCTTTTTATCGCACCATTGAGGAATTGAAATTCTGCGATGGCTCTTCGCTATATTTATCCCCTCGATCTTTTTATCGCACCATTGAGGAATTGAAATATTACCGGCCGTGCTCCGGGCCGGGTGAGGGCTAAGCCTTTTTATCGCACCATTGAGGAATTGAAATATTGATACACGCGATTGGCCTAATTGGTATGATGAAACTTTTTATCGCACCATTGAGGAATTGAAATGGAGTAAGCGGGATACTACCACCCTCCTCTTTCTCCTTTTTATCGCACCATTGAGGAATTGAAATATCGACAGTATGCGCACAGCCATATTGGCGAAACCTCTTTTTATCGCACCATTGAGGAATTGAAATTTCTCTATAGACACCCTTAATCTTAGCCAAAAGGTTTCTTTTTATCGCACCATTGAGGAATTGAAATCAAACAAAAAACTTCGCAGATGAAAACAGTAACACCTTTTTATCGCACCATTGAGGAATTGAAATAGAATAAACTGAACGATAAGTTGGCTCAGTATCGCTTTTTATCGCACCATTGAGGAATTGAAATAGGTTACCGCCAACTGTAGGATTGAAACCTTCGGGACTTTTTATCGCACCATTGAGGAATTGAAATGAGTAGGAACAATATTCGAAGATTCAAAAATCTCTCTCCTTTTTATCGCACCATTGAGGAATTGAAATTCGCTGCAATTACATCGTGACATTGGCGTAACGCACTTTTTATCGCACCATTGAGGAATTGAAATGTGTTGGGCGGAAGGGAAGCTGATGGTGACGGGACTTTTTATCGCACCATTGAGGAATTGAAATGTGTTGGGCGGAAGGGAAGCTGATGGTGACGGGAGCTTTTTATCGCACCATTGAGGAATTGAAATTTCTGGTCACCATCGGGATTGAGAGGCAATCCCAGCTTTTTATCGCACCATTGAGGAATTGAAATAAGAGAGAACGATTGCGGAAGATACCAAAGCGAGTAGCTTTTTATCGCACCATTGAGGAATTGAAATTGTGATAAATCGAAAACATTAGTCCGAGGTTTAAACACTTTTTATCGCACCATTGAGGAATTGAAATTAGTAAATATGTGTCTGAATTATTCCATCTCGTCCACTTTTTATCGCACCATTGAGGAATTGAAATAGAATCATGGCGCGATGATCGGCGGTGCTGCGGAACTTTTTATCGCACCATTGAGGAATTGAAATTAGCGTTTAAATGTTCCATACCTGAGTAAGCTTTTCTTTTTATCGCACCATTGAGGAATTGAAATTT
>CAZVKO010000068.1:0-107411 GCA_964627765.1 uncultured Ginsengibacter sp.
AGGAACATCTTTTTGGCGATTACCAATAAAGTGCCACCAATCGAACAAAAAAATCTATTAAGTTGAAATTGTAATTCATATCCCGGAATTTGCTCACTAATGCGATTAATAAAAAAATATTAATCACCCCCGATGCAATAAAACCTGTTCCGTAGGAACAACTTTTTGGTAGATCTATAAAAGAATAATCCCGTTCCGTAGGAACGGTTCGTGTTTTTTATTATATTGTCCAGGCACAAAAAATCCAGAGATGCCAAACAGTTACACACAACTTCATATTCAGTTTGTTTTTGCAGTGAAATACCGTGCTGCATTAATAGATAAAAGCTGGAAAGATCAGTTGCATAAATATATCACAGGCATATTTCAACATAACAAGCATAAAATGCTTCAAATAAACAGCATGCCCGATCACATTCACATTTTTATCGGGATGAGGCCTCATCAATCTATATCTTCACTGATACAAAATGTAAAAACGGAAAGTACAAAATGGATTAAAGAGCATAAGTTTTGCTCTTATCCATTTGCATGGCAGGAAGGTTATGGAGCCTTTTCATACTCACGCAGTCATGTAAACAATGTAATACGCTATATCCAAAACCAGGAAATGCATCATCGCAAAAAAACATTCCTTGACGAATACAAAAGATTCCTGGATGCATTTAAAATTGAATGGGATGAAAAATTTATTTTCAAAGAACCTGAATAATACCCGGGTTGCCGGTTACATGATTTTATCATTTTTTCTTCCGGTTACTGCTTTTTAATATTCTAAAAAGGAACAGGCGGTTTAATATTCCGGCATTAATTAAACACTGTCATAAACATCATAGTTTTGCTAAAAAATAAAGTATGGAATTTTTAAAGCGACTGCAGATAAATAAAGAAAATAAAGGTGTCTCAACAGGAACCAAATGGATCAGTGCGTCCGGTGAAAAAATAAGTTCTTTTTCACCGGTGGATGGAAAGCGAATTGCCTCCGTGACCGCCTGCGATAAAAAATCTTATAATACAGTAATTGAAACTGCACAAAAAGCTTTTCATGAATGGCGCTTATGGCCTGCGCCAAAACGGGGTGAGATTATCAGGCAGATCGGCAATGAACTGAGATTGCAAAAAAATGATTTGGGAAAATTAGTGAGCTATGAAATGGGCAAAAGCCTGCAGGAAGGAATGGGCGAGGTGCAGGAGATGATTGACATCTGCGATCTTGCCGTTGGATTATCGCGGCAATTATATGGACTCACCATGCACAGCGAAAGGCCCGGGCATCGCATGTATGAGCAATGGCACCCGTTGGGGATAGTGGGCATCATTTCCGCATTTAATTTTCCGGTGGCCGTATGGAGCTGGAATGCAATGATAGCAATGGTTTGCGGGGATGTATGCGTATGGAAGCCTTCGGAAAAAGTGCTCCTCTGCGGTATCGCCTGCTTCAACATTATTTCAAAAGTGTTTAAGGAAAATAAAGTACCTGAAGGCGTTTGTAATCTTATTACCGGCGGAAGAAATGCCGGCGAATGGATGAGCGATGATACAAGAATCGCCCTCGTATCCGCAACAGGTTCGGTGAGAATGGGCAGGGCGCTGGGTACAAGGGTGAGCGCCAGGTTGGGAAAGAGTTTATTGGAGCTGGGCGGCAATAATGCCATCATCATTTCAAAGCATGCTGACCTTGATATGGCATTAATCGGTGCATTGTTCGGCGCTGCGGGCACCGCCGGGCAAAGATGCACCACCACACGGAGACTGATCATTCACGAAGAAGTATATGACACATTTAAAAAGAAACTCGTAAATGCATACAGGCAATTAAAAATCGGTAACCCGTTAAAAGAAGGAAATCATGTAGGGCCACTGATTGACCGGGATGCAGTAAAAATGTATCTCAATGCTATTGAAGCATGTAAACAACAGGGAGGAAAGTTTGCAGTAGAAGGCGGAGCGCTTACCGGTAAAGGATTTGAAAGCGGTTGTTATGTGAAGCTATGCATTGCAGAAGTGACCAACGAAATGCAGATTGTGCAAACCGAAACGTTTGCGCCTATACTCTATTTAATAAAATATAAAACGATCGAAGAGGCAATCGCAATGCAAAACGCCGTACCACAAGGGTTATCAAGCGCCATCTTCACGTTAAATATTCGTGAAAGCGAGTTATTTCTGTCGCAGGCAGGCAGCGATTGCGGAATTGCAAATGTCAATATCGGCACATCGGGTGCAGAAATTGGAGGTGCTTTTGGCGGCGAAAAAGAGACAGGGGGTGGACGTGAGAGCGGTAGCGATTCCTGGAAAGCGTACATGCGCAGGCAGACCAGTACCATCAATTATTCGACAAAGCTGCCGCTCGCGCAGGGGATAAAGTTTACAGTGTGACAGACGAATAACCACTTTAGAAGTAAACTGCTTATGAAAACAATTAACCTGCTGACCACGCTGTCACTAATTGCAGTGACGACGGTTTTTTTACAATGCCCGCGAAAAGATTACTATCAGCCTTCGCCGCAATATAGTTTCAAAGAACCGGCGGCCATTACACCCTACCATCTGAATTACAACACCGGAGACACCGTTTGGGTCCATATTCACATTCCCGGCAAAATGCTTACCGATACTATTTCCCGGCAAAGCATCTTTTATGACTCCGCGAGCTTTTCGGCGGGGATAACGGTTCAGCTGCTGTACAATAACCCATTTGTGGCAGATGGTGCAAAGCTTGCGGATTTTGTTTATACCCCTTACGTGAGTGCTTACGAATCCGTAAATCAAAATTATACAGGAACCTCCATTACATTCGGCTGCAACCAATCTACAGACTACGATTTGCTCGTTGGTATAATATTCATACAGAAAGGTGTTTTTGGATTAGAGCTTAGCGGCTCTGTTCAAAAATGTTATTCTTACAACTATACTTATACACCGCTAAGCTTTTATTTTGACGTACCCGACAGTCATGCTGACTTTTACCAAAATTTACCTTTCGGTGATATCAACCAGCAACCCGCGGATGGTGTTATCAGCCTTTTGAATTACAAATCGGCAGTATGCGTGAATGTTGAGTGAGTAAATGAGATATTGTGCACGCTTCCATTTACGTAGTTTCATATTTTACCAAAGACAATTCCACCCGAGTGATTGCAAGAAATAAGGATCACGGACACGTTTTGATATATCGCCGGCCTCAATATTACCCTTAACAAAAAAATTCCATAATCTTTACCGGCGGCAGTAAATATTTGCGTAAATTTTCAATATTTGTATTTCGTAAATTTTAAACCAACAAAATGAAATTAAACTTTAAACAATTTTTTACTGCTCTCTCGCTCATGGCCGTTTTGCCATTAGGGTTGCTGGCGCAAGGCACTGCAGAGAAAAACGCCAAAGTGGCTCCTAACGACTGGTATGAACTCGACAGGGGGCAAACCGGCTATTATGGCATCAGCCTTGATAAAGCGTACGATTTTTTAAAAGGCAAAAAAAGCAAAACCGTAGTAGTGGCCGTAATTGACAGTGGCGTTGATACTACGCAGGAAGATCTGAAGCCGATATTATGGCACAACCCCGGCGAGATCCCCGGGAACGGCATTGACGATGACCATAACGGCTATGTGGACGACGTGTATGGGTGGAACTTTATTGGCGGCAAAGACGGGAAAAACGTTCACCAGGATTCTTATGAAGCAGCAAGAGTATACTGGAAACTGCATGCAAAATACGGCGACAGCATTCCGGATACTACAAATATGGATGAAGCCCGGCGTGCTGAAGTGGAAGAATACATTCGTGCAAAGGGTGTGGTAGTAGGTGATGTAAATCCCAAAGAACTTGAGTTTATGGAACATATTCTGCCAAAGCTGGAAGAAGGTGATTCAATAATTGCGAAAGATTTGGGTAAAAAAGAATTTTCAGGTAATGATCTGAAGTCTTATACGTCTGACAACTTCATGGCAAAAACAGCCGCCAATATATACCTGAATATTTGCAAGCTGAACAATGATTATAGCATCAGGAATACAGACATACTCGAAGACCTGAAAGGACAAATCCGGAAAGGCGAGGCATCCGCCACCCCGCCGGAAAATTACCGGGATGAAATTGTAAAGGATAATGAAGATGATATTAATGACCGCTATTATGGCAATAATGATGTAATGGCCGGCACACCTTCGCATGGTACCCATTGCTCCGGCATTATTGCTGCAGTCAGGAACAACGGTATCGGCATGAACGGAATTGCAGATAATGTGCGCATCATGATGGTCCGCGCCGTGCCTGATGGCGATGAGCATGATAAAGATATCGCTAACGCTATCCGCTACGCGACAGATAACGGAGCGCAAATTATCAGTATGAGTTTTGGAAAAGATTTCTCTCCTGAAAAAAGCTGGGTAGATGATGCAGTTAAATATGCGGAGAGCAAAGGCGTGTTGCTCGTACATGCAGCAGGCAACGATCATAAAGATCTTGATACCAGTTATAACTTCCCCAACCCTACATTCGCAGATGGTTCGGGAAAAGCAAATGATTTTATAACAGTGGGCGCCAGCGGCGACTCTACCAATGGCGGGTTTACGGCCAGCTTCAGCAACTATGGCAAAAAAGAAGTGGATGTGTTTGCTCCCGGTGTAAATATTTATTCAACGCTTCCCGGCGGAAATAAATATGGCACTTATTCGGGCACGAGCATGGCTTGCCCGGTGGTAGCCGGTGTTGCGGCATTGTTGCTCGAGTATTATCCCGATCTCAGCGCGGAACAATTGAAATACGTGATCATGAAATCTGCAACGCCTGTAACACAAAAAGTCATTTTACCCGGTACGCAGCCATCGCCCGCAGATGAAGACAACAGCGACAGCACCAAGGCTCCTGATATGGTAAGTCTGTCTGACATTTCGGTGTCGGGAGGTGAAGTGAATGCATTCAATGCAGTGAAACTGGCAGCCACCCTGAAAGGAGATCGCTACAACAAAAAAGAGAAGCTTCCGAAAAATAAGATCAGCAGGAAAAAACTGGATTAATTTCATAAATGTCACTCCAGATACAAAATAAGCCCGGCAAATGCCGGGTTTGTTTTTTAAAAATTAATTTTGCATCCTAAACGCTTTATATGCCTAAACCATCTCCGGATTCTTATCCTGAATATTTTCAAAAATATATTGACCAGGTAAAAGAAGAGGATCTCATAACCGCATTCAAAAATCAGTCGCTTCCCGCTGAGGCATTTTTGCAAACCATACCTGAAGAATTATCATTAAGACGCTATGCGGAAGGTAAATGGTCGGTCAGGGAAGTGCTGCAACACATCATTGATGCAGAAAGAGTATTTGCTTACCGGGCTATGTGTTTTGCAAGGGGTGAACAGAAGGTGCTGCCTTCGTTCGATGAAAACCTGTACGCGGCCAATTCCCATGCGGATGCCCGCAACTGGAAAGACATTATCAGTGAATTTGCTGCCACCCGTAGATCAACGGAATTTTTATTTAACAGCTTCACGGATGAAATGCTGAACAAGGCAGGTAAAGCGAGCAATTATACAACTACGCCTGCGGCGCTGGGCTTTATAACTGTAGGTCATATGAATCATCATCTCCGGATCATACAGGAAAGATATCTTGGCGTATAGGCGTTGCCGTTAGATAGTAAAATTATTCATGTGAAAATATTTTCTTCTGCCCAGATCAAAAACTGGGATGCTTTCACAATAAAAAACGAGCCTGTTGCTTCAATTGATTTAATGGAGCGTGCAGCTACTGCATGCGTTGACTGGATACTCAAACACTATCCCTCCTCTTCTCATTTTAAAATTTTTTGCGGTAAGGGCAATAATGGCGGTGATGGTATGGCTATTGCAAGGTTGTTGCTTCAAAAAAATTATTCAGCCGCTGTATATGTTGTTGAATCCGGTTCTCCCGGCTCGCCCGATTTTGAGGAAAATGTTGAAAGACTGCATTCAACAGGGGCCCCTATCAGTTTATTAAAAAAGGAGGATGATTTTCCTGTCATTGAAGCCAATACCATCCTGGTTGATGCGCTCTTTGGGACAGGGCTCAATAAAAAACTTACCGGAATCTTTAGCGCTGTCGTGGGCCACCTGAATACTTCAGGTGCAGAAATAATTGCTGTCGATATACCGAGCGGTATGTTTACAGATAAAAGTTCGCTGGAGAATCCAATGATTTGTGCAACACACACGCTTTCATTTCAGCAATATAAGCTTGCCTTTTTAATGGCTGAGAACGCACCCTGGTTTGGCCGGATAACAATCCTGGATATTCATCTTTCGCAAGAATTTTATAAAGAAGAACAGGCAGTTTTTGAATTGACCGGCCCCGGGCAGGTTCATCAGATATATGTACCCAGGCGACCTTTTACCAACAAGGGAAATTTCGGTTATGCATGCCTGGTAGCAGGCAGTTACGGAATGATGGGTGCAGCCGTGCTCAGCGCAAAAGCCTGTCTGCGAAGTGGTGTTGGCAAGCTAACCTGTTATATTTGCAGTGAAGGCTATAGTATTATGCAAACCGCTGTTCCGGAAGCGATGTGTATGGTTTTTGGAAAATCATTTGTCAAGGATATTGACGGTCTAAAAAATTTTGACGCCATGGGCATAGGGCCGGGAATAGGCCGGCATTTGTCGCACAAAGAATTATTGCAGAAAGTTTTTAAAAATGGGCAGATACCCATGGTGATCGACGCCGATGCCCTGAATATTTTAAGCAATTATAATTCTCTGCTGAAATCGATACCTGCATACAGCATTATTACTCCCCATCCTAAAGAGTTTGATCGTTTATTCGGGAAATGTAAAAATGATTTTGAAAGAGCGCTGGTCGCTTTGAAAAAGGCTAAAGAATTAAATATTTTCATAGTACTCAAAGGTCATCGCACGCTGATTGCCTCGCCCAATGGAAAGGGATATTTTAACACCACCGGGAATGCCGGCATGGCAACGGCCGGCAGCGGTGATGTGCTTACGGGAATACTTACTGCATTAGTGGCGCAGGGTTATACACCCCTTGATGCCGCTGTGCTCGGGGTTTACCTGCATGGATTAGCCGGGGATAAAGCGGCGGCATCTCATTCACAGGAAGCTATGGTGGCCGGAGATATTATTGACCATCTTGGAAAAGCTTTTCTCGAAATAAGTCATGATGAATAGCTAAGATCATTTTGCATACCGGGCTCAAAAGACGATTTATCAAATCATTCTCCGTGAACTACAGTATTTTGTTTTGCTGCCTGCATCCCTTTTTTATACGTATAAAAATTTATTTCTTGTCGTATAACATTTATCTTTGTAAAAAAGGTAAATAATGGATAATAAAATAACTTTAAGCTTTGACAAGGACATTATTTCCAGGGCAAAAAAATATGCCAAAAAAAATAACGTTAGTCTTTCGAGACTTGTAGAATTTATTTTAAGACAAATTACATCCGGTCATTATTCCTCGCTCGAAGATTTCCCTATTGCAGATTGGGTAGAGCAGGTAGCAGAAGGCGAGGCTGTTTATCATACTAAAAAGCCGGGAACGCGGAAAGCTGCAAAACAGGAATTTTTCAAATCCAAAAAATGAAGATTTTTCTCGATGCAAATATTTTAATCTCTGTGGTTAACAAAGAATACCCCTTATTTACCTATACTTCGCGGATATTGAGCCTGTCAGGCAGAACGAAGCTTTCCATGTACACCTCTCCCGTTTGCCTTGCCATTGCATTTTACTTTGCTGAAAAAAAGCACAAGCATCCCGTAGCAAAAAATAAGATTGAGATTTTACATCGTCATATAAATATAACAGGCATTACTACGGCTACCGTGGCCAAAGCTTTGCAGAATCCTTCGGTTATAGATTTCGAAGATGGACTTGAATATTATTCTGCGCTTGAAAGTAAATGTAATTGTATTATAACCGAAGATGTGCAGGATTTTTATTTTTCCGAAATTGAAATTTTAAAAAGTGAGGATTTTTTTAATAAATATATGGCGGCATACCAGGTCAGATAAGGCTCCCAATTATTAGCTTTTTGGCTTTTTTTCCCCTATTTTTGCCACCCGAAAAATACGAACAACAGTTATGGACAAATTGATTTATGCTGTCCCCGCGATGGCTCTTGTGGGCTTACTTTACACCTTTATAAAATCTTCGTGGGTAAGCAGGCAGGATGCAGGTAACGACAAAATGAAAGAGATCAGTGCGCACATCGCTGAAGGGGCAATGGCTTTTCTGAAAGCGGAATGGAAAATACTCACCTACTTTGTTATTATAGCTGCATTATTGCTGGGGCTCATGGGCTGGAGCAATGAGCATTCCAGCTGGGCAATAGCCGTTTCCTTTGTAATCGGAGCGGTTTTAAGCGCTACGGCCGGATACATCGGAATGCGCAGCGCCACAAAAGCAAATGTACGTACAGCGCATGCCGCAAGAACCAGTTTAAGTAAAGCTTTGCAGGTATCATTTACCGGGGGTTCAGTGATGGGGCTCGGCGTTGCCGGACTTGCTGTATTAGGATTAGGCAGCTTATTTATTATACTAAAGCAAATATTTGCACCCGATGCCCTGGTAAATTCTGAAGAAATGGTCCGGACGATAGAAGTACTTACCGGTTTTTCATTGGGCGCTGAATCAATAGCGTTGTTTGCACGCGTGGGCGGCGGCATTTATACCAAAGCCGCTGATGTGGGCGCTGATCTTGTAGGAAAGGTAGAAGCCGGAATTCCTGAAGACGATCCGCGTAACCCCGCTACGATTGCAGATAATGTAGGCGATAATGTAGGAGATGTAGCGGGAATGGGCGCCGATCTTTTTGGATCTTATGTGGCCACGGTTCTTGCAACCATGGTTCTCGGGCAGGAAACACAATCAAATGATAATTTTGGCGGATTGGCTCCCATCTTATTGCCGATGATGATTGCCGGGATTGGAATTTTATTTTCAATAGTGGGCACCTTATTTGTCCGCATAAGTGACAATGCCGGGGTAAATACCAGTAATGTTCAAAAGGCTCTAAATATGGGCAACTGGGGCTCAATTATTTTGACTGCCCTGGCTTGTATCGGTTTGGTATCGTTCCTGCTGCCCGATACAATGGTGCTGCGCGGGCACGAATTTACCAAATGGGGGGTTCTGGGCGCTATCGGGGTAGGTCTTGTCGTGGGTACATTAATGAGCATCATCACTGAATTTTATACAGCAATGGGTAAACGGCCGGTGTTTACCATTATCCGTCAATCTTCTACCGGGCATGCTACTAATGTGATTGGCGGTCTTGCAATAGGCATGGAATCAACTTTTTTACCTATACTCGTTCTGGCAGCCGGGATATGGGGCTCGTATGAATGTGCCGGATTATACGGCGTGGCTATAGCTGCGGCCGGAATGATGGCAACCACCGCCATGCAACTGGCTATTGATGCATTCGGACCAATTGCCGACAATGCAGGAGGCATAGCAGAGATGAGTGAGTTGCCCAAAGAAGTGCGTGAGAAAACTGACGTGCTGGATGCAGTAGGTAATACTACAGCCGCTACCGGTAAAGGTTTTGCCATTGCCTCAGCTGCATTGACGGCCCTGGCCCTATTCGCTGCTTTCGTAGGTGTGGCGGGTATTGACGGCATAGACATATATAAAGCAAAAGTGCTGGCAAGTCTTTTTGTAGGCGCCATGATACCCTTTATCTTTTCATCGCTGGCTATTCGCGCAGTGGGACAGGCAGCAATGGCCATGGTAGAAGAAGTTCGCAGGCAGTTTCGCACTATTGCGGGCATTATGGAAGGAACAGGTAAACCCGAATATGATAAATGCGTAGCCATTTCCACTGAAGCATCGATAAAAAAGATGATATTGCCGGGATCAATTGCAATATTATCTCCGCTCGTAATCGGATTTATTCTCGGGCCGGAAGCCCTTGGTGGTTTCCTTGCCGGCGCAACGGTTACCGGGGTATTAATGGGAATGTTCCAGAATAATGCAGGGGGAGCCTGGGACAATGCTAAAAAATCTTTTGAGAAAGGAGTAGTAATAAATAACCAAACCTATTTTAAAGGATCCGACCCTCATAAAGCATCTGTAACAGGAGATACCGTAGGTGATCCTTTTAAAGATACCTCCGGCCCAAGTATGAATATTCTGATCAAACTTATGAGCATCGTTTCATTGGTTATTGCCCCTACCCTCGCCAAAATTAACCATGACAGCATTCAAAAGGACCGTGAGCAGAAAATAGAAAATCTCCGGATGATGGATGAAAAAACATTCAACAATCATGCTGACCAACATCCCAGCACTGTTGTTCTTAATACAAATTTGATAAAGTAATCAAACAGAAATAATAAAAAGAGCCGAAATATTTCCGGCTCTTTTTATTTGCAACAAAATATAACGTATATGCCTATACGAAGAATACCAATAGCTAATAGCTAATGACTAATTAACTCCCTCACCACCCTCCGCATTCCTTCTGTTGCTGTGGCTTTTATCACATGAAAATTGTGATGGGGCGAAATATACGGAGGGTCTTTATCAATGATATATTTCGGAATGCCATCTGGCAAAAAGTCAATCAGTCCGGCAGCCGGGTACACCTGCAGTGATGTGCCTGCAAGAATAAAAATGTCTGCTTCCGACATCATCGCCCCGGCAATTTCAATCATGGGAACGGGCTCATTGAACCAGACCACATGAGGGCGAAACTGCGTTTTATCGGGCGCAATGTCTCCAATATTAATATCTCCCCGTATTTCATAGAAAGCATTCATATCTCTTTCTCCGCGCATCTTGAATATTTCTCCATGCAGATGCACTACATTTTCCGAACCTGCACGTTCGTGCAAATCATCTATGTTTTGTGTGATAACGGTTACATGGTAATGTTGCTGTAAATCTGCAATTCCTTTGTGTGCTGCATTAGGCAAAGCCCTGGCTGCTTCCCTCCTTCGCATATTATAAAAATCAAGAACCAGCTTGGGATTTTTCCGATAGCCTTCCGGAGTAGCCACTTCATATACATTATACCCGTTCCACAATCCGTCGCTGTCGCGAAAAGTTTTTAAACCACTTTCTGCACTGATGCCCGCTCCCGTCAGTACAACCAGATTTTTCATTTGATAAAATTATTGATTTTGTTTTGGTGAAACCGGTTTCCGGTTATGCTTCTTCTAAAAAATGAAAGCGGCAAAAATCAGCAACCATAACGGCCATCCAGCACCAATGCAATAAGTGCAAAGAGATACTTTTTCATATCAAAAAGTTTTATCGTAAATAAATATTGATACGGGCCGGTGAAAAGAGTAACCGTTAAATTTTTTTAAATGAAAACCTATTTTTCTCCCGCCATTTCCATTATGATATCCCGCTCTTTTTCTGTAACAGGCTGTACAGACAATCTGCCGATTCTTACGAGGGCCATTTCTTTCAAACGTTTGTCAGCCTTAATTTGAGCAAGCGTTACAGGCTTCTCTAATTTTTTAAATGCTTTTATATCTACTGCAACCCAGTTGGTATCAGCGGTGGTAGGATCCTGGTAAGCTTCTTTCTCCACTTTTGCTATTCCGACAATTTCCGTTCCTTCATTACTATGATAAAATAAAACCTCATCACCCTTTTTCATATTGCGCAGGTGAATCCGCGCTGCATAATTTCTCACACCGTCCCATGTTGTCTTTTTATCTTTAACCAACTGATCCCAACTATAGGCAGATGGTTCTGATTTTACAAGCCAGTAATTCATATCTTCTGCTTTTGAATAAAATTAAGAATACTCCTGAATTTAAGGCATTTTTAGTATGCTATCTGTAAGGTAAATGCAATTGAAAAGAGATAAAAAATCATTACGTCGTTTTCTTTTGCAATAAAAACATTATATTTTTGTATCCTTGTGTCATTAATCCTCCCACTTTAATCTTATGAAGCAGGCTAATCTGGTATCAAAAATAATCCTTACATGCATAGTTACCTGTTTTGTTATTAACGTGACGGGTCAAACGAATGTTACCACCCAACATAATGATCTGAAGAGAACAGGCTGGGATCGTATTGAGACTACCCTTACCCAAAGCAATGTGAGCAACGGAAACTTTGGAAAAATCTTTTCCCGTCAGGTGGATGATCAAATTTATGCCCAGCCACTGGTAATTAGTAATGTATCAATCGGAGGAGGCACTCATGATGTAGTGTATGTTGCAACAGTGAATAACACAGTATATGCATTCGACGCAGACGATTCCGCGAAGAATACCCCCTATTGGGAAGTAAATTTAACCTATGACCCTCCCGGATACCGGGTACCTACCAATGATGATTTGGCTGCTGCCGGTGCCTGCAGCGGCAACTATAAGGATTTTACCGGAAAAATCGGTATCGTAGGTACCCCCGTTATCGATACAAACACCAACACATTATTTGTAGTAGCCAGAAGCGTATCAAATGACGGATCGACATATGTACAGTATCTACATGCATTAGACATCACAACCGGGCAGGAGAGGTTGAATAGCCCCGTGTTCATTACAGCCACAAGCCCGGGAACCGGGGCCGGAAATGTCGGTGGAACGATTACTTTCAATCAACAAATCGAAAATCAAAGACCGGCGCTTTTATTGTATGATAGTGTGGTTTATATATGCTGGGCGTCTCACTGTGACTGGGGAACCTATCAGGGCTGGATTATTGGCTATGATGCATATAACCTGTCCCAGAAATATGTATATAATACATGCCCTGACGGAGGGGCTGCCGGTATATGGATGAGCGGGCAGGCGCCCGCAGTTGACGACAGTGGAAATATCTACATTACTACCGGCAATGGAACGGTAGGTTCGATAAGCAATGCAAATGACACTATAAATCGTGGTGAAAGCCTGATCAAATTATCGGTTGCTTCAGGGCAGCTAAAAGCTACTGACTTCTTTACACCTTATAATTATGATTTCTTAAATACCCAAGACCTTGATTATGGAACGGACGGCGCTTTGCTGATACCCAACACGAATTTGTCCTTATCAGGCAGCAAAGAAGGAATTTTGTATCTTATTAATGATACTGCAATGGGCGGTACTACTACAGATGACTCGAACGTCCTTCAAACACTCAATGTCAATAGCGCAGGTACAAATCTTTACAGGAATCTGCATGGCTCACCGGTATACTTTAAGGACAATAACAATAATGAGTACGTATATGCCTGGGCTTCCTCTACCTCAAATTCACCGGGGTTTTTGAAACAGTTTCCATTTGAGCGAACCAGTATGCGCTTTGACACCCTCAATACGATAATTGGTAATACACAATTACCCATCGGGAAACCAGGAGGCATGCTTTCAATTTCCTCAAACGGCTCCCAACAGGGAACGGGCATACTTTGGGCATCGCATCCGATAAACGGGAATGCAAACAGTGCTACCGTCCCCGGTGAACTGCAGGCATTTGATGCAACAGACGTTACACATGAATTGTGGAACAGTAACTGGAATGCCAAGAGAGATTCCATCGGAAGTTTTGCAAAATTTGTTTGCCCTACCATTGCAAATGGAAAGGTTTACATGGCCACCTTTTCGAATACGTTGAACGTATATGGTCTGAGTCCTCCCTCTGCTTCAGCATGTGCAGGTACATTACCATCCGGATGGAACAGTGCGGATATTGGTTACACTGCGTATGCCGGCGATGTATGCTATGATACAGGCACCTATACCATTACCGCATCGGGAACCAACATATACGGAAATACAGATGCCTTCCATTATTATTATCAGCCTGCCGTAAGTAACTATATTGATGTAAGAGTAAGGATAGATTCGATCGACAATACAGATCCAACCGCAAAGTGTGGAATCATGTTCCGGTCCAATCTTGATCCCGGGTCACCAAATGTTTTTATGTTGCTGTCTCCAACAAATGGCGCTTTCTTTCAGGTCAGGTCAAATCAAAATGATACTACCGAAAGTCTTCAGCATGTTGGCCCCATGACACCTTCCTGGCTACGCATTGCGAATAACGGCAATACTTATATCGGCTATGTGTCGTCTGACGGAAATTCGTGGACTGCTATCGATTCCGTTACGCTATCATTGGGTTCTCATCCCTATGTCGGGCTTGCTTATACCAGCCACACAAATTCCATATTGGGCACTGCAATTGCTGATAGTTTAACTATACAATTGCCGGAAGTATTAAGTACCGGCCTGATCAATTTTACTGCAAAAAATATTCAGAACAAATATTCAGCTTTGACATGGACCGAGACCGATGATACCAACATGGATCATTTTGAAATTGAAAGAAGTTCCGCTACAACCAATTTTGAAAAGATAGGTGTTCAGCTCTCAAAGGGAGACGCAAAGACAAATAATTATACATTCAATGACGAACAACCGCTTAACGGCGCAAATTATTATCGCATCAAAACAGTGAGTAAAGAAGGAGTGTCAAAATATTCCAATGTGTTGAAGGTGACCTTTAATCTGGATGCGCTTACGTTTTATCCCAACCCGGCAAGAAATCAGATATTCCTGAAGAACAACGGTCATTTTACGGGCAATGAACCTTTAAACGTGCTGCTTACAGATTTTTCCGGAAGAATAATTAACAAACAGGTCGTGGCCACAGCAGGGTACAATATCATTACTATCAATATTCCCCGCAACATAAGCCAGGGAATGTATGTTCTGTGGCTGGTTAATTCCAGCGGGCAAAAACAGGGACAAAAAATATATATACTCCGTTAATAATTCCCGGCACAACAAAGGCAACAGCGCGCGAACAGGAAATGCGAACCGTAACATTGAAACAATTACGGCTACTCCCAACCGCTTGCCAGCACGTCTGCAATATGCATGGTCCTGATGGGAAGCTCTTTTTTACGGATATATCCATCCAAATGCATCAGGCAGCTCATGTCTGTTGATATGATATATTCTGCACCCGTGCTCAGGGCATTATTTACTTTTTGATCGGCCATTGCGGCAGATATTGATTCAAACTTCACTGCGAATGAACCACCGAATCCGCAGCAGGTTTCGTTATCGGGCATTTCGATCAGCTCCAGCCCTTTTACTTTTGACAATAGCTTTCTCGGGCCCGCTTTTATATTGCACTCACGAAGCGCTGCACAGCTATCATGATAAGTAGCCCGCGCATGTAACACAGCATCGTAGTTATCTATTTTCAGCACGTCTGTAAGAAATTGAGAAAACTCAAAAATCCTTTTTGAAACACCTTTTACATTATTATGATAGGACGAATTGTCAAATAAATTTCCGTAACAGTTCTTCACAAAGCCGGCGCAGGAGGCTGAGGGGGATACAATATAGTCCGTTCCCTCAAAATCTTTCAAAAATTTCGCTGCTACAGGCCTGGCGTCGTCCCAAAAGCCTGCATTGTATGCAGGTTGTCCGCAGCAGGTCTGGTCAGGATTATATACTACATCGCAGCATGCTTTCTCCAGTACTTTTACCATGTTGAAAGCTGTTTGCGGAAACAACTGATCTATGAAACAAGGAATAAATATCTGAACGGTCATCTATCTTCTTTTGTTTAAATATTTACAAACCCGGGAAGCATCATTACTAACGCTGACGAACAGACGAAGTATTACAATGAATATTTAAGCGACACCATCTTTAAAGCGGTTATGGCAGCTTCTGCACCTTTGTTACCCTGCGAACCGCCGGTTCTTTCATCAGCCTGATGCTGATTATCTACTGTAAGTATCCCGAATATCACCGGGACGGGCAATGTCAAATTGAGATGCAGAATACCATCCGTAACGGCTCTTGAAACATATTCAAAATGCGGCGTATCGCCGCGAAGCACACAGCCCAGTGTTATAAAAACCTGCGGCTTTTCAAACTTATTATTATAGGTATCCCAAAAGTTTTTTACGGCAAAAGGTATTTCGAAAGCCCCGGGAACTTTTATTACCTTATAATTATTCATGCCATATTGTTCGAGAACACCCATACATCCCTGCAATAGTTTGTCCACAATATCTCCGTTCCATTCGGTATGGATAATAACGATACAGGCATTCTTTGGAAGAATGCCCGGATCGAAGTCGAATAAATTTTCGTTTACAGAAGCCATTACATTTTTTATCAGGTTTATTCAGAAAAATTGCCCAGACGGGCCAGATACCTGTCTACATCATTAGCCCTTTCTGAAAGCGGGTATTTTTCTTTTACCTGCCTGAATAATTCGATTGCATCATTTGTTTTTCCGACAGACTCAGCAAAGAGCGCTGCCCGGAAAAGGTATTCGGACGAAGTAAACTCATCTTTATCATTTACAGCAGCGGCTTTTTTATAATAATCCAGGGCATCCTCATTTTTATTCAGCTCAGCGCTTGCATCTCCTATCATTCCATAAGCACGGCTTTTTATCTGCGTGGCTCCTCCTGCCTTAAAATCTTTTAAAAACTTTATTGCTTTGGCGTATTGATGAAGATGCAGGTAACATGCACCGGCATAGTACTCACAGAGGTTGGCAGCTTCTGTACCTGAATATTTGTTGATGATTCTTAATGCCCCGTCATTTCTTCCGTCGCCATTCAGGCATTTTACTGCCAGCGCAGCCTTTGTGGAATCGGAGGTGGCATTGGTAAAATCGGAAAAATATTTTTGCGTTGTGTACACATTATCATTTGCCTTGTCTTCTTTGGGCATTTTAAACATATACTTATAGATAAGCCATCCGCCCAGCAATACGATGATTGCTGCACTTGCATAAGAGACAGGTTTACTGTAATTGAGCCAAAAACCACGGGCCTTTTGCACTACATCAGGTTCAGCGTGGTGCGTTGTTTTATTAATCGACATTGTTTTTTGATGTATTTATTTCTTGATCGGAAGTATTTATTCCCCCTGAATTAATCTGTTATAAAAGGATAATTGTCTTCGGCATAAATGTCTTTGTACAATTCATCATCGGCCGGCCAGGGACTTTCTTCCGCAAATTTTACAGATTCCTCCACCTCATTTTTTACTCTTTCGGTAATGGCCTCAATATCTTTATCGCTTATCTTAAAGGTCGTTTTTAATTTAGCCAGCGTCGTTTCAAGAGGGTCCTGCAATTTATATTCTTCCATTTCCTCTTTAGTTCTGTATTTAGCCGGATCACTCATACTGTGTCCCCTGTAACGGTACGTTTTTACTTCCAATAAAGTAGGACCGCCATTTTCACGCGCCCTCTTTACCGCTCTTTCTACCCCCTGGTGCACTGTTTCAGGATTCATTCCGTCAACCGTATCGCCGGGCATGTCGTATGCGTCAGCGAGCTTGTAAATATCCAATACATTGGAAGTTCTTTGAACGGACGTTCCCATTGCATATTGATTGTTCTCACAAATGAACACTACCGGCAATTTCCACAGCATAGACATATTGAATGTTTCATGTAATATTCCCTGCCTGGCTGCCCCGTCTCCAAAGAAACATAATACTACATTTTTGGTGCCTTTATATTTCTCTGCAAATGCAAGGCCGGCGCCCGTTCCTATTTGCGCACCTACTATGCCATGACCTCCGAAAAATCTTTCTTTTATGCCAAACATATGCATGCTCCCTCCCTTTCCCTTGCTGCACCCGGTTTCTTTACCATACAGCTCGGCCATACACGACTTTGCTGAAACTCCTTTGGCAATGGCAAGGCCGTGATCGCGATAGGCCGTAATAAAAATATCGTCCGGTGTAGTCGCCGTCATACACCCGGCTGCAATAGCTTCCTGGCCTATATACAAGTGGCAAAAGCCGCGAATTTTCTGCATCCCGTACATCTGCCCCGCTTTCTCTTCAAACTTGCGAAGAAGGAGCATCAATTCATACCAATACAAATAAGTTTCTTTTGAAAACTTTGTAGCCAATATTATAAATTTTAGGTCGCAAAGATAGGGTAAAAACAAAAATAATACGGGTTTGATGTATAAACCGCATTTTGAATTTTAAACAAAAAATGCCGGCAAAAAGAGCCGGCATTCAGTTAGCAATATCTTGTTATTTGGGAGAGTTTGCATTTTCGGCAATTTGCTCCTGGTCAATCATCTTGTCTACCACCCTTACTGTTTGATTGATATAAATATCATCACCTATCCTCGCCAGAAACTGTGTATTCTTGGCAATTTTATCGGAATCCCCTGCCATAGACAATGAATCCGAAGGGATATTTTTTACGGGAAATTCACTTTTTAATTTGGTGAGACTTTCCAATCTTTTAGATAGTGTTTTTATCTCTGCTTCCTGCTCGCGATACTTCTGGATGTTTAGCGGAGCTTCCGTATAGTTAAACTTATCCAATGAATCTACATCATCTCTTATCCCTTTAAATACCGGGCTCTGGCTCAGCTCCTGATTTTCGCCGCTCACAACTGAACTGAAGCTGTAACCGGGATTCCACAGAGTATAACTTGCTTTAGGTATCTCGTCCCAGCTTAAAGCGTCAGGATTGTCCTTTTCACGGAACTTAACATTTTCCAGCCTGTCGGGTACAATGATGTCCGGTACAACACCCCGCAGCTGCGTAGCACCGCCGCTGATGCGATAAAATTTTCTGAAAGTGAGCTTCAGATCACCCAGGCCTTCATCGGGCTGGCTGAATAACGGGTTTTCTGCCTGCGGATCTAAGGAAACATTTCTTTGAACGGTTCCTTTTCCGTAAGTAGAGCTGCTTCCGATAATAATACCACGGTGATAATCCTGGATGGCAGCAGCAAAAATCTCGGAAGCCGAAGCACTCATTTCATCTACCATTACAGCCAGCGGGCCTGTATAAAGTACATCCTTATCATGATCATTCAGTACGCTTGTTTTTTCATCGCGGCCCCGCACCTGGCATACCGGTCCGTCTTTAATAAATAAACCCACCATATCTACCACGTCATTTAAGGAGCCGCCGCCATTACCCCGGAGATCCATTATAATTCCATCCACATGGGCGTCTTTCAGTTTTACAATTTCATTGGCTACATCGGTGGCACACCTGCGCCCCGAAGGATCATCGAAATTGGCATAAAACTCCGGCAAATAGATATAGCCGATCTTATGGGTTCCATCATTTACTATAGCGCTCCTGGCAAATGTTTCTTCCAGCAAAATTTTATCTCTTATGAGGGGGACCACTTTGAGCGTACCGTCAGCCTTTTTAAGAGTAAGGCGAACTTCCGATCCGCGACGTTCGCCACGAATCAATTTTACTGCATCGGTTACCGAATAGCCGGTAATGTCCACAGGAGCAGCATCGCCTTCTCCTACTTTTAGTATCTCATCTTCCGGCTGCACCTCCCCCGATTTCCATGCAGGGCCTCCTGTAATCAGGCTGGCGATCTTTATTTTACCGTCATCATCTTTCAGCTGCGCCCCGATACCAAAAAAAGTTCCGCTGAGCAATTCATCAAAGCTTCTCTTCTCCACAGGTGCAAAATAGGTCGTATGCGGATCCATGCTGCTGGTAATGGCATTTACGAAGTCGCTGAACATTTCATCTTCAGTATTGTGATTCTTTAAGTTGGTAAAATACCGGTCCATCTGCTTCGACACTAATTCACGCGCTTCCCGCAGCAAGGTAGAATCCGCTTTATATGCCGAGTCTGTTGGCTTTAGTTTTGCCCTGTCGTCCTGCATATCCACATAGCGGCTAAGCACCAGGTATTTCAGCCTCTTTCTTGCATAATCATTTCTTTCCTCCTCACTACCGGGGAAATTTCTTTTATCGCCATCCAGCTGTACGGATTCGTCTTTTGTAAAGTCAAATGGCTGCCTGAGTATCTGCTGGTACAAATCGCTTACTTCATTAATACGCTGCACATATATTTTGCTGATCGCATAGAAAGACTGAAGCGGCATCGTTCCATGAATTTCATCGTCTATTTTATCATCATATTTTTTGAAGGCATCTATATCTTTTTGCAAAAAGATATACTTATCCGGGTCAAGGTCATTTTCATATTTATTTAAAACCTCTTTTGAGAATGCGTCATCAATTTTTTTGGGACTGTAGTGGCCTTCTTCCAGAACTATTCCCACATTTCTCAGGATTTTTTCATAACGGGTTTGGGGATCGTCATTGGACTTGTCATTCCTGCCCATTACCGCGTAGGTCAGAAACAAACCGCCGCAAATAAGAACTATCAGGACGGGTAAAAACTTTTTACTCATAATAAAATTCATTAAATGATTCATACGTAAAAATAACTGAAATAAAAATTGCCTCTTAAAAGTAGCGAGTTTTATTAACAAAGGTTTTGTAATAAATATGGACGGTTATTTCCCAAAAATATTGCGTAAGCACCCGAAAACAATCTGCAATGATTTTTTTAAAAAATCCCGCAAGGAGATGCGGGGAACTGGGGTGGTTAATGGGGCTCGAACCCACGACCCTCAGAACCACAATCTGATGCTCTAACCAACTGAGCTATAACCACCATTTTTTGAACGGCAAATTTATACAAAAAACTCATGTAAAAACTTTTTTAATTATTACCCTTATGCAGCAGATTCATCAATTTTTTGGCTTCTAATAAGCAACTTTTCCGGGAGGAGTTTTTTACCGCTCATAACAACTAAACCGCTCATTTATGATTTTATGCAGAATTTTGCGTCCAGTAAAAACTAAAAAAACCGAACCTTTTCTTATGAAACATTTTTTCCTAACCCTCTTTACCCTATTCATTTCGCTTACTATGATGGCTCAGTATCCCGGGGCCGGCAACCGCTCGGGCGCCCAGAACATGAATATGGGACATCTTTATGGAAAAGTAATTGATGAAGCGAATGGGAAGCCGGTTGAAAACGCATCCGTTCAGCTTTCGCAAAACAAATGGGATACTACGATCAAAAAAAGAAGAGAGTTTGTGATTGCAGTAATGCTCACCGATAAAAAAGGCGAGTTCAGCATAGACAAACTCCCGCTGCTTACTCCCTACCAGCTTTCCATAACTGCTGTCGGATATACCGCTTACAATGAAAAAGTTGCCTTTAACCTGAAAATGAATGGCAGCGACATGAGCCAGATGTTAAATGCAATCGACAAGGATCTGGGCAATATTAAAATGGCACGCAGCGCGGTTCAGCTTCAGAATGTGGTAGTAACGGCCGATAAGCCGATCATGCAGGTGAACATAGACCGGAAAGTTTTTAACGTTGCAAAAAGCCTTACCAGCGCAGGGGGCACGGCGGTAGATGTAATGAAAAATATTCCCTCTGTGAATGTGGATATAGATGGTAATGTTACCCTGAGAAATGCTACGCCGCAGATATTTATCGATGGCAGGCCTACGACGCTGACGCTGGATCAGATACCCGCAGATGAAATTGAAAGTGTGGAAGTAATTACCAACCCGTCTGCAAAATACGATGCGTCCGGCGGCGGATCGGGTATCCTAAACATTGTCCTGAAGAAAAATACAAAACCCGGGTATAATGGTAACCTGAGAGCAAATATAGACTCACGGGCAAAATACGGGCTCGGCGCCGATATCAATATCAAGCAGGGCAAAATAAATTTCTTTGCCAATACGATGTACAACCAGAGAAAAACCATCAGCACTCAGACAACGGAGCGTAATGATTATATTGATACCTTGACAGCCATACTTTCGCAAAATGATAAGCCAACGGGCACCGGGCGCTTTGCTTTTGCACGGGCCGGCTTCGATTACCTGATGGATAACCGGAATACTTTTACACTCTCCGGATTGCTGGTAGACGGAAAATTCAGCAATGTGGACCAATTGAATATGACGCGTGATACCACCTATCCTTCTGCCACAACACAGGAAAAGGGACTGACTAACTCTGACGGCAGCTTTTCTTTTCAAAATGTCGGTGGTACGTTTAGCTATAAACATAATTTTGCAAAGCCAAATAAAAATATCACGGCCGATATCAACTATTATTCCAGCCACAATTCAAACAACAGCACCTTTTCTACACAATACTATAAGCTGGATGGTACGCCCTACAGCCCGCTATATCAGCAGATGATAACGGGATCGGGACATACCACCAACTTTATCGGGCAGACAGATTATACTGATCCGATCTCCGATAAGATGAAGCTGGAAGCGGGTTTAAGAGCAGCCATAAGAAACTATTCGAGTGCGAATAATAACTTTCTTTATAATGAAGCCTTATCCAAATATGAAGCGATACCGGCGCTGAACAGTCAGTACCAGTTCCGTGATGAAGTGTATGCAGGCTATGTCACTTTCTCTCAAAAAATAAAAGATTTTTCCTACCAGCTTGGCGGACGAATAGAAAGTTCCGACTATAACGGTAAGCTGGTCGACTCCAACCAGGTTTTCAAGAATTCATTTCCTTTTAGCTTTTTCCCGAGCGTATATCTTACCCAAAAGCTAAGCGATAAAGCAGATCTGCAACTAAACTATTCGCGTAAAATAAACAGGCCCAATTTCTTTCAGCTGATCCCCTATTACAACTATACCGATTCACTTAACATCAGCCGGGGCAATCCCGATTTGAAACCGGAGTTCACCAATCTGTTTGAATTGTCTTACGACATCAATTTCGGAAAAGGGAATAATTTTATTGCAACGGCTTACTATCGCCATACCGATGGCCTGATATCGCAATACCAATACAGAGGCGCCGATCCTAATCCTGCAAAGTCTGACAGCATATTTATTACCTCCTATGCCAATGCCAACAGCTCCAGCGCTTACGGGCTTGAGCTGATAGCGCTGACGAACATCACGCCCTGGTGGTCTCTTACTTCCAATATAAATGTATATAATTCAAAACTCAACGGAACCAATCTTGAAGAAGGCCTGAATAATCAACAGGTGAGCTGGTTTGGAAAGCTGAATAACACATTTAAGCTTCCGGCCAATTTCTCCATACAATTTACCGGCGACTATACAAGTAAAATTATTTTACCTCCTGACAGAGGCGGCGGCAACAGCAATGGCTTTTTCAGAGGCGGGTCATTGTCGCTCGCAAACGGATACACGGAACCCGTTTATGGATTTGATATAGCGGTGAAAAAAGATTTTCTTAAAAACAAAGCGGCATCGCTTTCGCTCAGCATGAACGATATTTTCAGAACAAGAGTGTACAAGGTTCATTCCAGCTCTGATATATCTCCTACCGTTTATTCTACCCAGTTAAACATCCGCCAGAGAGATCCGCAAATGCTGCGGCTGAACTTTAACTACCGGTTTGGTAAAATGGACGTATCTCTCTTCAAGAGAAAAGACATGAAAGGAGAACAGGAAGGATTACAAAATGGAATGCAGGGTGTAGGACAATAAAATGATTCCGGCATACAGCCTGATGAATGCGTCTAAACAATAAGCCAGCAAGCGATAAACTTGCTGGCTTATTGTTTCAGCAGCCGGTGGCGCCGTACACAAGTACCTATAGAAATTTTAGCTTTATATTTGCGCGCTTTTTAAAAGAGCTCTTTTCAAAAGCTCTTCATTCATACTAAAGAAAAATAAAAACATAAGATGCCTTTACGTGCAGGAATTGTGGGATTGCCCAATGTAGGAAAATCAACGTTGTTCAATGCTGTAAGCAACAGTGCAAAAGCGCAGGCAAGTAATTACCGCTTTTGTACAATAGAGCCTAATATAGGGCTGGTCAACGTTCCCGATGAGCGGTTGCAAAAGCTTGCAGCGCTGGTAAAGCCTGACAGAATTGTGCCCACACAAATTGAAATAGTAGACATCGCAGGATTGGTGAAGGGCGCCAGCCAGGGGGAAGGTTTGGGAAATAAATTTTTAGCCAACATTCGTGAGGTGGATGCCATCATTCATGTAATCAGGTGTTTTGATGATGAAAATGTTTTAAGGGAAGAAGGCCCGGTAAACCCCATCAGCGATAAAGAAATAATAGAAACAGAGCTGCAATTGAAAGACCTTGAGACCATAGAGAAAAAATTATCGCGTGTGGAGAAAATAGCGAAGACAGGAGATGCGAAAGTGAAGCACGAATATGAAGTATTGCTCAAATGCAAAGCGCACCTGGAACAGGGAAAAAATATTTTGTCTCTCAATTTATCAAAAGAAGAGCAACCGTTTATTGCGGATAGCTTCCTGTTAACCGCAAAACCTGTATTGTATGTGGCAAACGTAGATGAAGCAAGCATGCACACGGGTAATAAATATTCACAGCAATTAACTGATACTGCCAAAAAAGAGAATGCAGAAGTGATTGTGATGACCAATGCCATTGAGGCGCAGATCGCAGAATTTGAAGACCCGGAAGATAAAAAGATGTTTATGGACGAATATAAGATGGATGAACCGGCTCTTGACCGTTTAATTCACTCTGCATATAAATTATTAAACCTGTCCACTTATTTTACAGCCGGTGTGCAGGAAGTGCGGGCATGGACCATTCATAAAGGATGGAAAGCTCCGCAGGCTGCAGGCGTTATTCACAGTGATTTTGAAAAGGGCTTTATAAAAGCTGAAGTGATCAGCTATGATGATTATGTACAATATGGTTCAGAAGCAGCGGCACGTGAAAACGGGAAGTTAAGAATTGAAGGAAAAGAATATGTGGTACAAGACGGAGATGTCATGCATTTCCGGTTTAATGTGTAGAGCTAACGTATACGCATAAACGAAAATGAAGCTCTACCCCTGAACGAATTAATACAAAAGGCCCCGCAACAGCAGGGCCTTTTATTAAAAACAAACTGTTTATTTTCTTACATTGACTGATACATGGCGGTCCAGTGCACGCAATGAGTCCGGGTCGGATGCTTTGTATTTTGCAAATTCAGATCCGTAACCTTCGGCTCCCACCACCTGGGTGCTCACTCCCATCCTGTCAAGATTGGCTTTTGCCGTATCTGCACGTTCCTGCGAAAGCTTCTTATTGGTCTGGGCATTTCCGGTTGCATCAGTATAGCCTCCTATCTTGATTTTTGCATCGGGGAAGGCTTTTAATATTTCGGCAATGTTATTCAATTGCTGCCCGCTTCCGCCCGTTAATGTTGCGGTGCCGGTTTCAAAGTTGAGATTATCAAAATTGAACCATTTTACTTTTAGTGCGCTATCGCTCATTGATTTCCAGTCGCCGCTCAGGAAGGTTACCAGCTGATCTTCTATACCGCCTTTAAGAGCGTCCAATTCCTTACCATTGGGCAATTTCACTTTTATAGACACAGGTCCTGTTGTTGTTGGTGTCGTTGTATCCTTTTGCACCATGCTGGTGTCTGTAGCCGGTGTTGTCGTTGTTTCAGGTGTTTTATTACAGCCTCTCAGGAAGTACCACAATATGGCAATAGCGATAAGAATAATAATGAGCGGCAATAACCACTTATTACCCGTACTTTTTGCTTCATCAGCTATGTGTCCGGCCGCAGACTTCACGGAAGATGTCACCGACCCTGCGGTATTACTTATTGATCCCAGCAAGCCGCCGACAGATGATAACCCTGATGGAAGCGCATTTATAATATGATCTTTTTGCGAAGAAAGAAATCCCTGAAGGCCGCCCGGGGTTAAATTATTTTGCTCTGCATGTTTCCCCAAAAGACCCAGTAAAGAGGGAATCCCCAGGCTCATTAAGGAGGCGGCTGATGATTCCTTAATGTGTGCAAAGTTGGAAACAGCGCTGATAATACCGGACAACCTGCCTCCAAACAAGCCGGACAGAATATTATTTCCGCCGGTATTGGCGGACGTAATGTTATTCGCATTAGGGGTTGATGTAAAACTGCCAAGGGCCTCTTTTGCCATATTAAAAATGCTGCTTGCGCCGTCAGCCCCGGACGTGGCTTTTGACAAAATTCCGGCAAGGCCCGCAGGAATAATTGCCGATAAAGCATTAGAGATGCCTGAGCTGCTTTCTCCGAGTTTGTTTGCAGCCTGCTCACTAAATTCACTGGTAAAATAGTTTTTTGCCAGCTCTATTAAATTTACTGCCATAGTAGTATTTTTTAAATAATGAATGTGTTTTTATAAATTAAAAAATAAGTAAACCTGCATCCCGGGCCTGGTTGCTGCTCCGAAACAGGATTCAAATGGATTTTATTGATTTTTCAAGGATGGAAGAAGCGGCTGCCGGATTGAAGCAAGATAGCGAATCTTTCCAATATCCAAAAAGATTTGTGGTTATCATTATTTTACAAAAAACAAGCACCTAACGTGCACGCATAAACGAAATTTATGGCAATCAACAATGATCGGCAACGCCGGTCTATTGTGGCAATAATACCTGGTCAATTACATCATATACTCCATTTACGCAATGATTATCCATCGACACCACATTTGCCGCGGGTCCGCTGTATGGTGTTCCGCTTGGCGGGAAGCTTCCAAAACCGGTAAATTGTAATTTGGCAACAAATGGCCCGGCAAATGTCGCCTGGGCAAGTACTCCGGGATGAGTGGGATACACACTATTCACCAAAGTAGTATAAAATGTTGGGGGTGTTGGAAAATTCACTGAAAAGACCCTTATGTTTGGCTGAAAACCCTGCCCCTGGTTGGTTGCAAGCAAATGATACACCACGATACCCTGCACATCGGCTGCCGTCAATATGCCAAACAGTAAAGGATTACTAAAAACATCTGGCGACGATGATAAAGCCTGCGCCTCCGCTGAAGCAGTAGACGGATCCACTCCTTCCGCTACCAGCCCTGCATAAATACTGCCAAATAAAATTGTTTGAAAAGCTGCATTATCAGGCGCCAGTACCGTCATATTGGTTACTGCGTAACCTAAAAGAGAATCTATCCTGTTCAATCCTGTTTGACCACTATCACCTCTTGCAATGGCTGCCTTAAAATAAGTGAGATCAGGATTGCTGTAAATAGCCTGTTTCAAAGTCTGCGACGGGGGCTGCACCAGCGCGGCGACCTTATGAATAATACCGTTAGAATATTTCAGATCCGTTTGTGTAATGGGAATGTTATTATCCCATGCGCCGCCGGATGTTGAAGAAGGAAAAGTAGTCAGGTTAAAATTGACGGGCGTTCCCGGTAAAGTGCCAACAGTAAGATCAGATGGCAACTGCACATTAGGGTTAGGAGACGGCGGCAAAAAATTTGCGGCTGTAAATTGCTCACCCGGTATAATATGATATTGTACCAGCGGAACCAGCACGGATGCAGGCAAGGAGCTAATGACAGAGGCATCCGGTATGCCTGATAACCTGAAGGCATCATTGTCGGGTACAAAAACCGTAAGCAGGCTATTCGTATCGTTCAAAAGAGGCATTACTCCCGCAGCCTCCGCTGCCGTTTTAAAAAAGCTAAGGCTCGTATCAGCGGATATTGCGGCTCCGATTGTGGTGGTGCTGTTGTTGGCAGGAGGATAAATAATCGGGGTTGCCTGCGGTAATTCTTTATTGCAGGATGCCAGGCATGATACTGACAAAACAAAGATCACCGCCTTTGCAATATCATTATTTTTAAGAATTTCCATGTTCATATGTTTTCTTTAAAAATTATTATTGGATTGAATCAGTTAAAAAATATTATAACCGATACTTACATAGTATACAGCCCCGAGAGATGCATTGCCAAAGCCATCGCGATAATATTGATTAAATAAATTAGTACCGCCGATCTTCAACAATATTTTTTGTGCCGGGAATTTATAGCTCAACTGGCCGTCTACTGTTTGATACGCGGGAATTATGCCATTTGCAAAATCACCTTCAAAATTCACTTTATCCTGCCAGCGATAGTTAATATTAAAGCCTACCCTGTTTTTGGGTCCAAAGCCTGAATTACCAAAAGTCAATCCCCACCTGTATGCCGGAGCATTAAAATCGGCCTGGAAACCTTCGGGAACATTGCTTAGGTTATCGGTAGTAATATTTCCGCCGATGAGATAATTACGGGGTAACTGATATTCGAGACTTAAGCCCGCCCCGTAGGTATCCACATTACCGCTCACATTATAGGGAATCGAATAAGTGGTAACTTTTGAAGGATCATTAAGGTTTGCTTTTATCTGATCAGGAGTGCCGCTAAACACAGATGCATCGCCGTTTACCGACTGGGCAACTACCCGGCGCGAAAGAAAATCGTTGTATATACCATAGTATCCATATAAGTCGATCAGCAATCTTTTTTGGGCCAGCAAACCTTTATAGCCGGCCTCAAAAGAATTCACATATTCAGCTTTCATATTGGGTACGTTAACCTTTTGTGGGTTCCCGGCAAAAATATTATCGTCAACAGCATAAACAGGATTGGTATCAAAATGATAAAAGGTTTTAAAACTCGGCACCCCGCCTATCAAGGCAGTACCGCCGCCTACCCGCAGGTTGATATATTGCATTTGCGTAGATGCAAAACGATAAGCGCTTTGATAAGACAACCGGATATTATTATCTTCTGCAACCTTGATCACAAACGAAATGCGCGGTGTAAATCTTCCGGCAAAATTGTCGTTCTTATCATAACGGCCGGAGGCTATTATTCTCAGACGATCATCGGCAATATGCCTGGTAAGCTGCACATAAGCGCCGTATTCATTGATAGGGATTTTTCCGGTGGAGTCTGCAAACAACGTTCCCTCCGAATTCAAAACATATCTCTTATAATTACCCCCCACTAAAATTTCTGCAAACCGGGAAGTGTATTGCGAAAGATTGTATTGACCTTCTATATTATACAAATCTGTTTTATCAACAAACAATCCTCCGCCTTTCGAAATCGGGATGCTTTTTACCTGGTCAAACAATTGCTTAAACTCGGCGGAGCCCGGCTCCGGCCTGCCGATATCTGCATACGCTCTCGCGGTATTGTGTGCAGCGATGTCAGTTTCGCCGGCGAGCTTCGCATTTAAATAAGCAAAGGCATATTGAGCATACCATCCATTACTTCCGCCGCTCGGCTTCCAGGCCTCATTTACCAGGCGGGTAGTCACTGTGGCATTGTACGACTTACCGGCATTTTCCTGCGTTGTATAGGCCCGCAGGAACCAGTTTGTATTTACCAATTCAATTTTATACTGCGCCATCTTCAAACCCTGGAGCGAATATCTGTCGCTCCCCGTATATACTGTATTACCGGTTCCCCAGTATCCTTCTGCATTTAAAGACGTTTTTTCAGTAAGCTTATAACTCACCATGCCGGATACTTTGAAATCAATGGTATTGGGATCAATGACATCTTTTTCCTTATAGCCTGTCCTGGAAACAAGAATTGAAGACGGCATTGAATTGATATAAGGAGCGTAAAATGGAGCTTGCTGTGCAAGAGGAGTCAAAACGTTTGATTTAATATCGGCAGTAGTTTCATCTCCATACACATTCACCCCATCATAGTTTGGGTCAGTTTCCCTCGTACCGTTTTTTATAGCTCCTGTGGTTGCCAGGCGGTCGTAATCGCGGTAGTCATTGGCAACCCAGTCTTTTGCCTGGATCAGCTGGCCATTTATTTTAAAAGCAAACTTATCGCTCACCTTCTGGGCCCATCGCATGGAATAATTATGATAAATGGATGCGCTTCGGTCCGTATTGTCAATATTCATTACACCTGTCTTTGCCAATAATGATAGTCCCTGATATTTGAAAGGGTCTTTACTGTTGATAACAATGGCGCCGTTCATGCCGCCCGGGCCATATAATGCAGAAGATGCGCCGGGCAAAAGTTCTACGCTTTCCACATCGAGTTCTGTCAAACCAATTACCGAACCCACGGAGAAATTCAATCCCGGAGCCTGGTTATCCATACCGTCTACAATTTGATTTACGCGTACATTACCGCTGGCGTTAAAGCCACGGGTAGTGGGTGTAGAAAAAGTGAGCGATGACGTAACCACATCTACTCCTTTCAGCTTCGAAATCATGTCGTAATAATTGGCAGACGCCATATTGCGAATATTGGCCGCACTGATGCGCTCAATAGTAACAGGAGATTCTAAAATGCGCGAAGGAGTTCTGGTAGCGGCAACCACCACTTCCTGGCCCAGCGTAATCTCAGGAGTTAAGGAAACACTCACTGTAGCTGAAGCGTCACTTATATTTACTTCCTGCGGCTTGTACCCGATAGAAGAAATAACAATTGTAAAAGGAAGCGGTTTGCTGACAGTTAAGGTAAACTCACCTTTATCGTTAGTGTATGTGCCAAGAGGGGTGCCTTTTATGGTAACGGATACTGCCGGCACGGACTCTCCGGTTTTGGCATTTCTTACCGATCCGCTGAGGGTGGTGTTTTGTCCGAAAACAACTACGGAAAAAATATTGAAAAGGAAAAACAGGGCAATACAGTTGGCAGTCTTCATCATAACAATCGTTTTAGGTATTAAATTACGAGCAAAATAAGCATTTTAAATATGCTGCACAATAATCTTTCCTGCAAAAAAAACTACATTGTTGAAAAATAAAAGGCCCAAAAAATAACTGCTGAATTTTCTGTCGTTACTTTAGCGCATGCAAAATTTTGTTTTTCCCGGCCAGACATCTTTTTATAAAGGCAAGGTAAGAGATGTATATACAATTGAGGATCGGCTGCTCGTGATGATCGCCTCCAATCGCATTTCAGCATTCGATGTGATACTTCCCAAACCCATTCCTTTTAAGGGGCAGGTGCTGAACCAGATTGCAGCCTGTATGCTCAACCAGACAAAAGACATTTGCGATAACTGGCTCTTGTCCGTACCGGCGCCCAATGTTTCTATCGGATTGAAATGCGAACCTTTTAAAGTAGAAATGGTAGTCCGCGGAAATCTTACAGGCCATGCCTGGCGCACGTATGCATCCGGGAAAAGAGAGTTGTGTGGCGTACGCTTACGGGAGGGTCTGCGCGAAAATGATTATTTCGATACACCGATAATCACTCCTTCTACCAAAGCCAGCGAAGGCCATGATGAAGATATCAGCAAAGAAGAAATTATCCGCAGGGATATCGTTGGCAGAGATGACTATGAGCAAATAGAAAAACATACACTTCAGCTTTTCAAGCGTGGAAAAGAAATTGCTGCCGGGAGAGGATTAATACTCGTAGACACGAAATATGAATTCGGCAAAAAGGATGGCAAGATTATGCTGATCGATGAGATACACACGCCTGACAGTTCCCGCTATTTTTATGCAGATGGTTTTGAAGAACGGCAGTCACGGGGTGAAAAACAAAAACAACTAAGCAAGGAGTTTGTCCGCGAGTGGCTGATTGAAAATAATTTTATGGGGAAGGCCGGACAGCAGGTTCCGGAGATGAGCGATGAATGGATTTCGACTATCCGCGACCGTTATATTGAGCTGTATGAAAAATTAATTGGTGAAAAATTTCAGCCGGAAGAATTGAGCGGGGAAGAGACTAAAAACAGAATTCTGAAAGCAATCGGATTTTTGTAATTCTATTGAGCTAATTTCTTCATCCTTTCCCTTGATTTATTAAAAATCATGATGCCGTTTTTCCGGCCCTTCCGCATTTGCTTGCGCATATCTTCCGGGAGCTCCAGTACATTTTTACATTCTTCCGAACAGCACCCCTTGTATTTTTCAGCACATTCCTTGCATTGTATAAAAAGCAGGTGACAACCCTCATTTGCACAATTGGTATGCGTATCACAAGGCTTACCGCACTGATGGCAAAAACTGATCACCTCCTCTCCTACCGCTTCTCCAAGCCGGCCATCAAAAACAAAATTCTTTCCTCTGAACTTATTGGGAAGATTTTCTTTTTTAGCTGTATTGGCGTAATGGATAATCCCACCTTCGAGATGAAACACATTTTTAAACCCATTGTGCAGCATCCATGCGCTTGCTTTCTCACAGCGGATACCACCAGTGCAATACATGATAATATTTTTGTCCTTTTTTTCCTGCAGCATATTCACCGCCACAGGCAGTTGTTCACGGAAGGTATCAGATGGAATTTCAATAGCATTTTCAAAATGTCCTATTTCATATTCGTAATGATTGCGCATATCTACCACGATCGTTTCGGGATCATCGGTTAGCTGATTAAAAGTTTTTGCATCTACATACCGTCCCTTTTTACGCATATCAAACTCTTTGTCGCGAATGCCATCCGCAACTATCTTGCTCCTTACTTTTACCTTTAAAACCCAAAAGCTTTTTTCATTATTATCCACCGCTATGTTCAAGCGGAGGTTATTTAATTCAGGAATACTATATAAATATTCCCTGAATTTCTCATACCCGCTTACCGGCACGCTTATTTGTGCATTAATGCCTTCATGAGCCACATAGATGCGGCCCAATACTTTTAAATCAAAACAATTTTTATACATCGCATCCCTGAAAGCCTGCGGATCTTCAATAAAAAAATAATTATAAAATGAAATCGTGATGCGGGATTCATTTTCCTTTTGCAATCTTTCCTTTAATTCCTTTTTTGAAATCCGGTTGTGCAGTGCGGCCATAGTATTAACATCTTTTTCTTAAAATCTGTTAAATAAAATTCAAAAGATTCAGATTAAAAATTTTTGCAAAGTTAATCATAGAAATTTGCTCCAAAACATCCTGATTTTTGGTAGTGTCCCAATTTCGAAATAGTCCCCCGCAAATAACACAAATCAGCGCAGATGCGGGCAAAGCATGCGCACACATCAGCGGAATATGATTCAAACTGGCACATTACTTGATTTTTACTATGGCATTTATAGTCAAAAAATATAACCTAAATAAGTTTATATGAAACAGATAAGTGTTTTAATTCTCTCCCTTTTAATGTTGAAGGTTGCAAAAGCCCAGGAAGTATTGCTGGGCGTAAAAGGTGGTTTCAACATTGCAGACCTTCATTACAGCGACAATACCAGCACCAACAGTAAAGTAGGGGTGCATCTGGGCGTGCTCGCCCATATTCGTGCATCAGAAAAATGGGCGGTGCAGCCGGAATTTATGTATTCGCTGGAAGGAGCCAATAATATTGACGGAGGGGGCGTAAATTACCGTTTAAATTACCTGGATGTTCCGGTTTTGCTGCAATATTTAATAGGGAAGGGATTCCGGCTGGAAGGCGGCCCCCAGATCGACTTCCTGCTAAGCGCAAAGGCAAAAACCAACAATATAACGGCAACGACTACACGATTTCAATCAACTGGCATTTCATTTCCGCTGGGCTTTAGTTTTATATCAACTAATGGATGGGGGGTGGATGCACGGTATGCCTTTGGCATGTCAAACATCAATGCCACCAAAAACAACCCCACTATTCAAAGCAATGTTTTCCAGTTCGGCATCTTTTACCAGGTACGGGATTACGGAAGCCGGTATCATCATAGGTAAGTTTGTTTAAAATAAATGAATGCCATTCGCTAAAGGGCAGGATGGCTTTTATATTATACTCAATTGTAGTCTCATACAGTGTTTTTCACAAGATTTAACGGTGTATTTCACAAAACAAGACAGTATTTTCCCGTATTTGATAAAATGATTTTTTGAAGAACAACGTATCAGACAAATCTCTGTAGGTTTGTATAGTGATTGCTGATTTCGGAAAACATAGAATAGGTAATGATGCAGCGAACATCTAAAAATTATTGCCCTTTTTTACAAAAATCCATTTAACCTCCAATATTAAAATCACTGCTATGATGAAAAACAAATTCCTTAATTACGCTATTCCATTTTTAACTATCCTTTATTTTATTTTTTCTTCCTGTAATACAAAACCGCCATATAAGCCGGATTATTCCAATATAGCCGGCTATGTAATTGGGAAAGAAACATGCGATACAAATGAAACTAACGATTATTGGTTGTTGGATTTTAACGTCTATCCCAATACCCCTCACGTTGGAGATACATTGGTTTTAAATGGTATTACCTATACCAATGTTTTAAAAGTAAAGGGATTGGATCCCCGGCTAAAACAAATAGGTGCGCGAGTTTCTATTGATTACAATAAAATTAGCGACAGAGAGTTAACCACCGGATGCACAGTTAAAACTCCGGTAGTATATTTTCTGAAAGAAATATTTATTATTAATCAAGGTGAAATTCGATGAACCTTTAAAATAAACTATATGAAAAATTTTATGCTAATATTGACAATGTGCCTATTCTATTCCAGAGTAGATGCTCAAATAAAAAGAATTACCACTACCCCATCTGCAATTGCGTCTCAAATACCAGGATATAGCGAGGTGACAACTATAACTACGAAAACATACAGTTATACGCCTTCGGTTCCGGTACTACCGCCAACGCCCATTGATGATGACTCAACCACGGAGGATCCCAAAGTTTTAATTTCATAGTAAGCAAGCTCGACACGGTCAATAAAATTATGTCTGGCACATTCAGTTTTACTCTTTGGAATTATCCGGATTCAGTTATTGTCACAGATGGCAGGTTTGATTTTAAGATTGATGATTACTGCAAATGCAGTTAATATTAAAATATTTTTATGAAAATTAAAACAATCTCCATAGCATCTTTTCTTATTCTTGTTTTAGGCGGAATCAGTTGCAAAAAAGACAACAAGCCTCCTGATACATTGCCGCCCATTACGCAAACCGGCGCCAATACTTTTGGTTGTAAAATAAATGGTATTGTTTGGGTTCCTTATTTTCAATGCAGCCCATTTACGGGTGATTGTAGTGAAATTCAAATAGCATTTCACCACCCTACCAAAAATTTTCTTCCCTTGGCTTTCCAAATGCTTTTTAGAAGAAGTGATAAAGTAAATTATGAAGGTTATTTTAGTTTTACAAACCTTGCACTGGCAGGAGCCGACCCCCCGAAGGCCATTTCTGCAACCGGAAATATATATGATTCACTATTAACTAACTGCAATTTTAATGGCGTTAGTTATTTTTATGATGGATACCCCGGCTCATCACAACTTACGGGAAACAAATTCATAATTACCAAATTAGACACTGTAAACAGGATAATTTCCGGGGAATTTAATTTCAAGCTATATGTATGGCCAGACTCCATCAACGTAACAGATGGTCGTTTTGATTTTAAAATCGATGATTACTGCAAATGCAGTTAATATTAAAATATTTTTATGAAAATTAAAACAATCTCCATAGCATCTTTTCTTATTCTTGTTTTAGGCGGAATCAGTTGCAAAAAAGACAACAAGCCTCCGGATACCTTGCCACCCATTACGCAAACCGGCGCCAATACTTTTGGCTGCAAAATAAATGGCATTGTTTGGGTGCCTTATTTTCAATGCAGCCCATTTACAGGCGACTGCAGCGAAATTCAGGTGATATTTGACCACCCTACTCATAACTTTCTTCCTTTGGTTTTTCAAATTGCCACTATGAGGAGCGATAAAGTAAGTTATGAAGGCTATTTTTATTTTACAAACCTGGCACTTGCAGCCGGCAATCCGCCGAAGGCCATTTCTTCAACTGGGAATATATATGATTCATTAGGTGTTGATTGTACTTTTAATGGTGTTGGTTATTCCTATGATGGATACCCTGGCTCATCACAACTTACGGGAAACAAATTCATAATTACCAAATTAGATACGGTAAACAGGATCATTTCCGGCACATTTAATTTCAAGCTATACGTATGGCCTGATTCCATTAATGTAACAGATGGTCGTTTTGATTTTAAAATCGAAGATTATTGCCATTGCAGTCAATAACTACGCCTTATAACCTTAAAATATATTTTTATGAAGAAGCAATTACTCCTGATTTTACTTTTGGTGAATTGTTTGATTTCCTTTTCCCAAACAAATACTATCACTTTAGAAGACACCAATCTGATCACAACACAACGCTGGAGAGATACCTGTTTTGGATTAATTGATAAATCCGCTGCACAGATACCGAGCGGCTACCTGATGGATTATTCGCTTGTAAGCCTCAATGATTCCAGCTTTAACGGATCGTACAACAGCAATGATACCATTGCGGAAAGCGGAGATTTTTTTGCGCTGCACAGTATGTTTACTTCAGCTAAGGTAAACAGCAACGGAACGCTGCCTGCGTCAACAGATACTCTGTTTATAGATGCTTACCGGTACCTGCGAAATACAGGATATGTTCCGTTATTATTCTTGTATCAGCCATACCAGAAAATCAGGCCTACCGCATTAAGCCAGGGGCTTTTTACGCTTACGCCGGACAGTATCAGATTGAAAGATGTTTCCGGCCGTGGATCGTCACCTTATGATACCAAAACATTTTTTGCCTTTAGCCCGTTGCAAAGTAGCATTACCCAATTTAACAATATCACTTTTGCATTGCCTTCAGAATTCTGGCTGATGAATGGGATTACTTCTGTAAGCATTGACTTTGGCGATGGAAATGGCTTTCAAACTCTTTCAAAAAACGGAACAGTAAGTATCTATTATAACACGGAAGGAATAAAATATCTCACAGCAAAGATCACTACATCTTATGGCACACTTACCGCTAAAAGCAGTATCAAATATCAAAGACGGGTAACATATACTAAGGCTGATACAACCTGGAATATTTCTGTTCCGCCGGTATACACAAGTTTTGACCAATATTTGGGTAATCCTCAAACTCCAACCGGAAGCGGTTGTGTCGGAGGAAGCATTTTCGATTCAATCAATTGTGATATAGATCCGGGAGCAATAGTACATATTGTAAACGGTTGCGACAGGGTATTTGATAAACCCATCATAATCGTTGAAGGATTCGATCCTTTAAATGAAATTAATTATGCTTTTTTACAAAAAAACTTTGGTTTTTATCACTTCTATGATTACATGCGTACGTTAGGTTATGATTTTGTTTTTGTTGACTTTACAAAGAATACTGATTTTATCGAGAACAATGCGAAGGTGCTGGAGCAAGTGATTGATAATGTAAATGCACTAAAAACCGGAGCCAATACAAGTACAATCATAGGATGGAGTATGGGCGGCCTCGTAGCAAGGTGGTGCCTAAAGGATATGGAAGACAGGGGAATCAATCATAAGGTTGGTAAGTTTTTCAGCTATGACGCTCCCCAACAAGGGGCCAACATACCATTGGGATTGCAATTTATGTTTAGTGAAATGATTAATGATATGCCATGGCTCAAATGGTTCTCCAAGGATTTACGTATGCTATCCAATGCATATAATAGTCCGGCAGCAAGAGAAATGCTCGTGACGAAAGCTATGTATGGAAGCGATTTTTATCCTCTTCTTTACACTTTGGACCCGGTACGTGCTGCATTTGCCCAGGCCCTGATAAATAAGGGGTATCCCCACCAATGTGTAAACTATGGAATAGCATTTGGCAGAGGCAATAATACTTCAGGTACCACCAATGCAGGCGATGGTGCACAGTTTGGAAATTTTGGCCCTGGCTCAGATATATTCGATGGTAATCTGATTTATCTGCTGGAAAATGTGCGTGGAAGCTGTTACGCAGTACCCGTAAACTCCACCAACACGATTTGTAGCTATAAATATTATGGCGTCAAGGTCGCAAAAATTTTTGGGGTACCGGTGTTACCATCTATAACATTGAAAATTAGAAATTTCAAATACCACGGTCAGTATCCGTATGACGATGGCCCGGGAGGCTATGATGATACACAAAATCAGTTTGCCCAAAATTTTACTGATGCTGCAACAGTATTCGGACTACAGATTTTTGGTGCAGGAACTACAAACAATCATATTGGGCATGCTTTTATCCCGGTGGCCAGCGCATTGGATTTGCAAAATCAGGGTTACAGCTCATCGAATCTGTACCAAAGTGATAATATGTACGGAAATATTGACAACTCGCTCGTTAATCCCGGACAGGTCGCTGGAAATACACTGAATCCAGGTTCGCTCTCTCTTTTTAATTATGTTATGACATATACGTCCGACTGCGGCGGGGAAACATGCCAAAGCTGGGATGACGAGTTTAGTGCATTTGAAGGGGCGAACTGGAACTTGCATCATGAGGCGCCTGTTTCACAGCAAGCAGCGCTCTTCATGGAAAGGAAGATATTAAATACGAATCCATCACCTACGTGTCCCAGCCTTTGCAATAATACAGACTATCACATAACTTCGGACGCCTCGCCAATATGTAATACAACAATGCTTCATCTCAGCAGTGCATACCCGATTGATTATAATATAAATTGGACTTTTCCCAATGGCTTACTGAGCATTCAAAATGGACAGGGTACACCGGACGTTACAGTTAAGGCAATCGGTATTGGCATCGAAACTGCCACTGCTGTTGTTACGAATGCATGCGGTCAACAAGCAACTTATACATTGCAGGTTACAGTCGGAAATGCTCTGACCGGCACCATTAACCAGGGCGGTAATCTCACCCCAATGAATACGGTAAACTACATTTCATCCGGAGCTACATCGGTAACTTTTCAATGGGCAGGCGTAACCGGTATTAACTGCTATCAGTCATCAACCAATCCGCCTGTTTCACAAACAGGGTTTATCTACTATCCTTCTCAAAGCAAATTCTGGTTCACACTTTCTTCGGGTCAATCTATCACGGTGTCTTTTTCCGGAACAGGTTGCAATGGTACCACTAATGCTACAAGAAACTTTACGGTAAGCGGCCATTATTATATAGTTATACCCAACCCGGCAACCAGCTCCATTACTATTAGTCCAAGCTCCCAAAGCAATAATATGGAAGCATCAGATATCCAGTCAGCTTCAGGCATCCGTTTGGTAACTATCAGCGATGTGACCGGTGTGGTAAAGCAACGGCAGCAGTTTGGGGGCAACACCAATACAGTTCAGGTAGATGTATCCAACCTGCCGCAGGGAGCCTACTTTATTCAGATTAGCAACGGCAGCTCTGTTGACACACAGCAATTATTAATAAGCAGGTAAAACAAATTACAGATAGTTGAATGAGATTGTGTAGAAAAGACAGTTTCTTTTTTGCATACTGAAGAAAAGCAAGGCAGTAATAAATTAGCTGCTCTGCTTTATGAGCCTTTAACAATTCGGATAGAAGGTCAAAACTATCCGTTACTGATTGCGGCGCATTTTATAATGTCCGGCTTCCTTCGTTATTTTCGTGTGCTTTTTTCATTTAAATTACATTGCACTTTTCACGATGTCTTCTTCCGCAAAAAATAAACCGACCGATGTTCCGCTAATTGAGCGTACCCATCCCTGGGTGAAAATGCTGATAAGCCTCTCCATTGCTATCATCGTATATTTTGCGGTACCGGCAAAGCGGTTAGATGCTCTCACTCACCTGATGATTGGCTGGAATACTTTTAGCACTTTGCTGATCCTGGAATACTGGATTGCCTTTCTTATTATCAATCCGGGTCAAATACGGCAGCAGTCGAGGATTCAGGATCCATCGAGAACAATAGCTTTTCTTGTAATTATTATTTCCACGCTGGCCAGCATTCTTGCGGTATTGTTATTACTTCTTACCAAGCAAAAATTCAGGGAAGCAGAAACGCTTCATCTTGTGATTGCCATTTCGGGCATGCTGCTTTCGTGGTTCCTGATACATACGCTTTTTACCGCAAAATATGCACACATCTATTATGGCGATTCTGATGAAACACCCGATGCACATGCCGGCGGCCTGGATTTTCCGGGCGATAAAAAACCGGAATATCTTGACTTTGCCTACTTTTCCTTTGTGCTGGGTATGACCTTCCAGGTTTCAGACGTTCAAATAACGTCTAAGCGTATACGAAGATTGGCTATGTGGCACGGACTGTTGTCTTTTGGATATAATACGATCATGATTGCCCTTACAATTAATCTCATTGCGGGATTCAGCGGATAACTCCCTACCATGTAGAAATCCCGTAAAACTGATTCCCTAAAAAATGGCTCTCACCGTGGCTGTTCCCGTATTTATCGTTGAGCTGGTCCCGGACTTTCTGCCTTCGTATTGCAGGTTTACTTCTATATTTCCTGCAATCCTTTTTGTAAGCTCTATATTCCACACATAATTTTTGCCCGGCTGTAATCCATCCAGCAAAATATAACCGGCAGAACTATTTGCGCTCCCCCCCGTACCGGTATTAAAGTTTATATTATTGAAGGAAAATTTCCCATTCAGTGTTCCGTTATTCAGCACATTATATCTCGCTTCTGCAGAAAGGACATTGTTCACGGCATGCTCCATAAAGCCAATAGCGTTTTGTCTTTTATCATAAGTGTAAATAAGGCTTATGCGCATGTTGCTCCTGTACACATAGCTTACAGAGGGCTCCGCAGAAAATTCATCAATATGATAATTCCTGTTGTCAAAAGTCGGGTTGGTTAATTGATTCAGCACAAACTGGTTGGTAAGCGATGTGGTGACAGACCTGTTTAAATTCCATCGGCCTTTCACTGTCAGGTTTCTTAATTTATTACTTTCCACCCCATAGCTCAGCAACGATTTATTTGTATTCAACCGATGGGTAATGTCTATCCCCCACTTTGTGCTCATCCGGTTAAAATATAGCGTATTGGATAAAAATGAAGTAAGGGAAATAATGTCGGTATCCGCTATATTTTTTGAAAAAGGATTGAACTCAAAATTGCCGGTAGCAATATCCTTTTTATTTACCTGCAAGGATGATGCAGTACTGAAGCGGTTGATGAATTTCATAAAGCCTGTCACTGTTTTTCCTTTGTAAAGTGCCGAGGGATTCAGGCTTACATTATAATTGAAAGTAAGATAGTTCGCTTTCACATATTCATTGGTGGGCGTTAGAACACGTATCCACGTTTTCTGGTCATCATATACGGCTACTTCAAATTCATTCAATTGAGGAATGCCGTCATGATTATAATCTATCCATGTATAATATCCTTCCGGCGCGGGCACCTGTAAATAGGTATATTGGGTTTTTTGTTCCTGGCCTGTTCCCAGTTCATATAAAACATTGCCCGTCAGAAGGCCCCTCCATTCATGCACCGAATATTCTACCCGTCCCAAAAGACTACGATCGCTTTTTTCATCAGTGGTTCCGGGATTGGCTACATCCAGCTTCCGATAGGTAAGATTTAATTTGAATTGCTCATTTTCATTTTTCAGCAGCTCGGTAATCACGCTTATATTCCGGCTCCTGTCCTGCGTGATCAGATCTTTTTGAAATGGGATGCGGTTCGTTCTTGTAAAATAAGTAATGCCCCAGCGGTTCAGCTTCTTTTCATTGGATTTAATATAAAATTGCCAGAGGTGAAAACCAAAGCTTTCTGCCAGCAGTGTATCATACTGCTTACTCAGCTGCTGATCATTTTCCGAAGAATAACTGCCTCCTATGGTAATATCTTTTAATGACGGAAACTTTTTGGAAATATCCACAGCCGGCCTCAGGTAAGCGCCTTGCTGAATGCTGCTGTTCATAGTGGTTATATAAAATTTATCGGCCACTTTCCATCCGTCTACGAGTAGCTGGTTCTCTATTGAATTACGTACTCCGTTGTAATTATCGCTCCTGTTGTAATCGGTAAGCTCATAGTGAATAAAATTATTTTTGGCATCATGCAATTGCAAAGAGCCGGTTATCAGGTTTTCTGTTGCGGCCGGCGCATCAAACGGCAGGCTCCAGTCGCGGTTGAATTCCACATCACGTAATCTTTCGATGGGTTTGAATTGCTGTTGCACATATTCATAAGTTACCCCGCTCTGCAGCGTTAAATCTTTTTTTACATTTCGCAGGACATTTTGTTCGGAATTAAATTCGAATTTACCTGCAATGCCATGATCCTCTCCTTTGTCTTTTAAAGAAAACGTATTGGGATCGTAATTACTAAAAGCCAGTTCGCCTTTGATATACGTCTTTTCCTTAAAAAAATATTGGGCAGACGCAGTAACCATCTGTTGCTTCTTCGGCGTTACCAGCAAGGCAACAGGCTCCCAATCGCCCTGGGGAACGCCATTTACCGGCGCCACCCACGTAAAAACCTGACCATTGGCATTGGTGGAGGCCTGTATATAATTTCCTCTCCCCTGTCCTACTTCAGTAAACGATAAGTTGTATAAAGTATCATTTGGATTTACGGAGTATACATATACAGAATCGTGAGTGCTATTGTACACCGTATCTACTCTTCTATACAATATTTTATTCACCGAAAAAGTATCAGGTGCGGCATCGGGATAATAAGCGCTGTCGATATTGTTGCCAATCTGAGACAGGTATTGCTTTTGATCAGTTGTCAATGTTTGATTAATAGAAGTATTTTTTGCATCAATATTTGAATAAGCACCGATGCTTATTTTTAGCTTTTTGCTGATAGTAATATCGTCGGTGGCATACAGCTGTGAATTAAGAAAATTTCTATCGGAATATTCGAACTCCACCTGTATACGGCTGTCTTTGGTAATTAAGCGTTTTACCGTAAAGGTTACCTCGGCCGTATTATAATCGATAATATAATCCTGGTCTGCGCCGCGGGTGAGCAATTGCCCATCGATAAATACCTTCTCCGTTCCTGCAATCACAGTAAAAAAAAGTTCGCCATTGGCGCCCGTGAGCCGGTACGGGCCCTGGTTTCCTTCTATCGGCGTTATCTCATTTCTTGTAAATTTTCCTTTTGCTATGGCGCCGCTTACCAATAGCGAGTTGGTTGAATTTTTACCAATTTTATTGTCCGTTATAAAAGACGCCCCCTGCAACCGGGAGGAAAATTTCAGAAAGTAATCCTGGCTTTGTCTTATATCAATGTCACCAAAGTTGGCCTGCCATCCATGCCTGCGCACCTGCATATAGATCCTGTCAAAGTCATTCAGCTGCTGTGTAGTACCGTCGGGCTGAATAGGAACATTATTATCGCTGATGGCCGCCGTAAGCTCAAGACTATCGCCGATATAGCCATTTAACTGAAGATTCAGTGTCGAATTCACCACTGCGTTCTGGCTATTACCGAAGGAGAGGCCACGGCCGATACTTCCATTGTAATTGATATTCCCAAAATCAATTATTTTATTGGCATCCTGGGTATTGAAATTTTTTAAGGTAACCGGTTTTTCCGCTTCAAAATTGAAACGGACACTATCGTAATTATAATGACGGGCAACTGCATTTAGCCGGAAAGGAAAGACGCGGTAGGTAATCAAAACGCTGTCGGGTAAATGCAAAGACTGAAAAGTGATCAATGCATTCACATAATCAACATGAAACCAATCGGCAGGAATACCCCGGACAAAAACCGTATTAGGTATAATGTTCGCACTGTCAAAATGAACAGGATTTATTTTGGTAGAAATATATTTTTTCCGAAGGTTTGACAGTCCCGGCTTTAGCTGACCAAAGCCATTCTCAAAAAGCAGTAACAGGATAAAGGCAATGTATATTCTTGCGGAATTCAATCAGTTCGGATTTTAGAATCATTAAAATTAACGTTTATGATTGGAAGTTGGGTAAAGCCTTATTGTGCTTTGTTCAATACATTAAACGCCTGAACACTGAAGTTGTTATAAGCAGGGAAAACTTTTGATTGAATTTTTACTTTTTCTCTTTCTTCCAGTTGATTCTTCTGCCAAGTATAATTTTAAAAATAAATCCGTCTGTGGCTTTGGTAAGCGCCCAGCCCGGGCCAAAGTTCAATTCCCACCGGGGATCAAAATCGAAGTCCGCAACAGCAAACAAAGAATGGTTTTGCTGGCTGATGGGGGGAACATTATTAAAGGTTCCCATTTCACCATAATATTCGAATCCGAGTGCAACCTTATGAATCGAATACGCTGCTTTTATATTCGGTTCGATAGAGGGGGAATGGTCGGTGGTTCCTGCTATCCCAATACCCAGGGTGGGATTGATTGCGACATACAAATTTTTAAATTGCTTATCTATTATCGGACGAATTTCTACGTTCCATGTCTGGTCCGAATAATGACGGTCCTGGAAACCAAATTCAACCGACAGGCTGGCGCCAAAAGGCCAATGCCAGCTTTCGGGCACGCGCACCCGTGGTCGTATGTGTGAACCTACATAATGGTAGCCATAGGCATCTGTATAGTTAGTAAAAAAATAAAAACCGATTTCAAAATTACTGGTGATGCCCTGGGTAATCTCCAAAGTCTCATGCAAAGCATGGTTATCCGGCCTTACCCCATCCAGAATATTCTTTTGTCCTTCAAAAGTATAATTGCTGTGCAACTCAAACATGGTAGTTCCTTTGTCCTGGGTGGGAGAAGCATATACCTGGATTTCGTAATTGTCCTGTGCAAAAGCAAATTGGCCAGAAAATAAAATGATAACAACAAGAAAAAATTTATTCATTCTGCAAAATGATAAGTGAAATATTTTTGTCTTACCGGGCTGTACTCATTTTTATGAACGCTGCAAATATAATCAGGGATAAGCAACAGGGTTCCGGTCAAGCACCTGGTGAAGGTGATGGAGCAAATGTTTATTATAATCTTCAGCGATCCATTCTATGGAATGCAATTCATTTGTTTTGGCTGTCCGTTTCTCCATACCGGCTGGCATATTGGAAAGTATAATGCAAATGTGTTTGTTTAATAAAATCCATAGCGCAATAAGATCTTTTGTATTGTAATTTTCATAACCTGATATTCTTACCCAATCGTCCTGCGCATATACGATGTGAGGATTTTCTTCATACTGCGCAACTACAAAGCGGCGGATATTGTTTTGTGCGGAATCGATAAGATGACCCAAAATTTCTTTTTTACTCCACTTTGCCGGATTGGGCTTATGCATCCATTTACTTTCAGGAATTTCATTCAGCATTTCCGGATAATCTGTAACAATGGATTGCAGGCTTTCTATTGTATGATGAAGCATAATTTTAGTTTGTCTTCTTTGCAGGTGCTTTTACAATAACTGTATCTTCATTAAACAAAGGTACTTTATAGCCTCCGCTGTCGAGGGAAGCTTTTGGAAAGGCTTTTTGTAACGCAGACCAATCTCTCCTGTCTGCATTGGTTTGATAAAGATAAATTGATTGTAAAGTTTTTATTGAATCCAATTGCATCACACCTTTCGATGTTACCTTAGTTCCGACTAGGCTGAGACTTTGCAATTTTGATAAGCCGCTGATAAATTTTAAGCCTGCATCTGTGATTTTGGTGTTGTTGAGCTGCAATAAAGTAATGTTGGTACATTGGCCTATTACCCCTAATGCACTGTCATTTATATTTGTATTGTTTGCATTGAGCCATGCTATTTGCTTTTTTGCATTTAGCAACAACTTTATATCGTTGTCCGAAACATCAGATGCAGCTACAAAGCTTACCTGCAGGTAATGGGAGCTTTGAGAAACAGGCATGATAACAACATCTTTATCTTTTAATGGCTGCAAACTTTTTTCGTCCGCCTGCTCCACCGGTTCGGATGGAATTAGCGGCAATGCTTTTTTTTCAATATGATCGCTTTGCAATGCCAGCAACAGGGGCTTTACAGAATCCGGCTGATTAAGCTCTTTTACTTTTTTTGAAAAATCTGCTCCACCGGCAATCCACCAATGTATCAGGGCAATTTCTTCATCGGTAAACTGCGCTTTCTGACGTGGCGGCATGTGGTCATCGTCGTCAAGAGGCAATAAAATTCTTTTGAGTATTTTACTTTGTTCGTAATTGGAACTCAACACTGGCCCATGTTTTCCTCCTTTTAATATCCATTGCTGGTCATCGAGCCTCAGCTTGCCTTTTTGTTTTCGCGGACCATGACAGGAATAACATCTTGCCTGCAGCAATGGCTGAATCACATCGGCATAAGCATACGCTTCCTGGATGTTATCAATTTTCTTTTGGGGAATCGAATCTGTTTTTTCAGCATCCGACAATGCAGCAGTAAGATAATCTTCGCCATGTGTTAACGACCCTCCCAGATGGCCGGTGATAAAAATTAAAATCAGTAAAGCGAAAGAAAGTATTTTGTACAACAAGTCTGTCTTTCCAAAACGAAGCCTGATATACAACACCGCTGAAACAAACGCTACACTTATTCCCATCCATAAATGCCAACCCAAAATGCTTTCATCATAATCATCGTTGAGCGAAAGCAAATAGCCGGTAATGCAGGATGCAACAGCTGCTATCATTCCGCATAAATACACCAGGATAATCGCCTGCTTTGAAATATGATGTTTTTCCCGGGAAGAAAGCCATTGTAACAGCAGCCCGATTAACAGGAAGCCAATAGGCAAATGCACCAGCAATACATGGAAACGACCGATAAATTCGCTGATGACTATAAGCATAAATGGAGCGAAGTAATTGCTTTAAAAGTAAAATTTAAAGATGAAAATAAAATATTTTATCCCAAAATGATATCACTCCACTATGTATATCTTTTGCGAAGCATATTCATCATATATACATTGATGCCCCACTGGTCTGCCACCGGCTGTTGTGTGTAAGGCATGGCAGGCATGTAATAAGGAGGGCCAAATTCTGTCAGTATGGTTAAACGTTCTCCGGCTTTTTTCTTTCTTTCAACAATTGCATCCCACCAGGCAAGGTGCGCCTTCACTGCATTGTCCCATTCAGGCGCCCGCGGATCATTTACCTGCGGACTTTCCTGGTGTCCGATCCTTGCATGAATATGATCGGCCCTGCTGACAGCAAGCGCTAAAGTTTCGGGCTGATCTTCCAGCAATGTTTCACTTACATTACACCAATGCGACACATCGAAGGTAATGCGCAGGTCAGGAATATTCTGCATATAATTTTTGGCCACAGGCGCTGCAAATAACATTCTTGAGCGATGCGTTTCATGATACATCGGAATACCCGTAGCTTTGGAAAGCCCGCGTGTATGGTCAATGAATGTTTTATTCTGGTCGTAAGAAAAATAATCTCTTCCGGAATGGCAATTGATGTAAAGCGGCCTCTGCACTGTGTTTGCAGCCGCAGCATCAATCATTGATTTAAAATACTTAAAGTGCTCATCATAATTACTTTGGTAGCCTGCACATAAAAAGCCGACTTCAAGATCATATTTTTTTAATGCATTAAACATTTCATCCTGGCCCTGCTTTTCCATGGGCCACCAGTTTTCTATACCGTCATACCCGGCCTTCTTCACCTTAGCGCAGTATTCGTCCACGCTGCCGGTAAAACCCCAATTGGTAGCTAATAGCTTTAATTCAAAATTTGTATTCATTTTTTGCTTTGATGGTTTTGTTTCTCCTATTGAAGAAACCGATGATAATAATAGCACTGCTGTTGCGGATGCCGTTGTTTCGATAAATTTTCTCCTGTCGTGTTTCATGTAATGGTTTTATGCAATAATGTTGTTAATTACTTTTCCATACACATCCGTCAGGCGGTACGGTCGTCCCTGGAACTCATAGGTAAATTTTTCATGATCAAATCCCAATTGATTTAAAATAGTCGCCTGCACATCAAACGGGGTGACCGCGCCATGAACAGGATAGTAACCTATTTCATCTGTTTCGCCATAAGTAAATCCTTTTTTAATGCCTGCTCCTGCCATCCAGATCGTAAATGCGCTTACATGATGGTCGCGCCCTTTGAACGGATTTGGTTTGCCTTCCCGGTTTTCCATCATCGGCGTTCTGCCAAATTCCCCGCCCCACACTACCAGCGTTTCGTCCAACAACCCGCGTTGTTTTAAATCCAATATTAATGCTGTAATCGATTTATCTACCTGGTGGCATTTATTAATGAATCCCACATCTATTGCCAGGCTGGCGTCTGTACCATGGCTGTCCCAGCCCCAATCGAACAATTGCACAAAGCGAACGCCTTTTTCAACCAGCTTTCTTGCAAGCAACACATTATTGGCAAAGCAGGATTTACCCGGTTGCGTACCATACATATCATGTATATATTGCGGTTCATCATTAATGTTCATCACTTCCGGCGCCGCTATCTGCATGCGGTAGGCCATTTCATATTGTGCAATGCGCGATTGTATTTCCGGATCATTGCATTCCTTATATTCTTCCTGGTTTATTTCATCAATGGCATCAATAGATGCTTTGCGTAAATCCCTGTCCATGCCATCCGGATCTTTGATAAACAAAACCGGATCGCCTTCGCTTCTGCATTGCACGCCCTGGTACACGGAGGGCAGAAAGCCGCTTCCCCACACGCTTTTACCTGCATCAGGAAATTTTCCACCGGATGTCAGAACCACAAATCCAGGAAGATTTTGATTCTCCGTTCCTAATCCATACGTAGTCCATGCGCCAATGCTCGGTCTCCCTAATCGCGGCCCGCCGGTGTGCACGAGTAATTGCGCAGGTGCATGATTAAACTGATCGGTAGTACATGCTTTTAAAAATGTAATCTCATCCACGATGGTTGATAAGTGGGGCATGTTCTCGCTTACCCATGCACGTGATTCACCATGCTGTGCAAACTTTGCCTGCGGACCCAGCATCTTGGGAATGCCGCGTATAAAAGCAAATCTTTTACCTTCCAATAATGATTTCGGACAATCCTGTCCGTCAAGCTTCATTAAATCGGGTTTATAATCGAACAGCTCCAATTGTGACGGAGCCCCGGCCATATGCAGGTAAATAACGCTCTTCGCTTTTCCCGGAAACATGGGCATCTTCGGAGCCAAAGGATGCGCGGGATCAAAAACAATATTGTTACCCGAAGAAGAGCCAAAACCGCAACTGTGCAATAATGAGCCAAGCGCCAAAGCGCCCAATCCCATTGCGCTTTCTTTGATAAAATGACGACGGGTATAAAAATGCAGCACTCTTTCATTCGCTTCTTTTACCAATCGTTGTGTGTGTAATTCTTTTTGTGTCATATTTTTTATTTCACGAATTCTTACTGATTACACGAATTAAACGCATTCATTTTTTACAAGTAGCCTTTTGATTAATTAATTCGCATAATCCGTGCAATTCGTGTTTTAAAATTCGTGTTATGTGTTCAATTTTTTGTAACCAGCTCATCTAAATTCAATATCGCATTCGCCACTACAATCATCGCTGCTGTTTCAGGATTATTGTGTTCATCATTCATTCCTACCATCTCGCAGGTTTTATCTGCATCTTTTACAAACTTCCCATACGCTTTATTGTATAGCTTCAATAACGCATCAAGCTTTACCTGGGGTATCGGTTTATTCATCGCCAGCTCATAACCGCATTGAATTACTTTAGACGGATCTTTTACATTGGCTTCGCGGAACATCCTGTATGCAAAATGCCGTGACGCAACAATATAGAATGAATCGTTCATGGTAGTCAATGCCTGCAATGGGGTGTTGGTTGAAATTCTCCTTGCCAGGCAAACTTCCCGCGATGTAGCATCAAACATAATCATAGCCGGGTAAGGCGCCGTTCGCTTCCAATAGGTGTACACAGCCCGCCTGTATTGATCTTCACCACTGCTGGTAACCCAGTAAGCGCCGTTCCATGGCGAAAGCCAGATGCCTGCAGGCTCCCATGGCATCACACTCGGGCCAAACATTTTTTCACTCAGCAAGCCACTGATGCTTAATGCCTGGTCATGTACTTCTTCCGCAGAAAGCCGTACCCGCGGCGCTCTTTCATAAAAGTCATCCGCAGGGTCTTTTGCCAGCATTTCCTCTGTTTCTTTCGGGTCCTGCCGGTAAGTAGCCGACATCACAATTTCTTTAATTAATTTTTTTATGCTCCAGTTGTAATCATTCATAAAATGCCAGGCGAGATAATCGAGCAGCTCGCGATGTGTGGGCTCTGCTCCCTGCGTACCCATATCTTCAAGCGTTTCAACAATTCCTTTACCGAGAAGCTGCTCCCAAATTCTGTTTACTATGGTTCTTGCAGTTAATGGATTCTGTTTACTTGTCAGCCACATGGCCATTCCCAAACGGTTACGCGGTGCGTTATTCGGAAACGGATTGAGTGATTCGGGAACACCGGGCTGCACCTCATCGCCTTTCACGAGCCAATTGCCTTTTACAAAAATATTGGTGGGCCGGTGCATATCAGCCGGGTTATCCATCATCACCGGCGTTGTTATAACCTTTGTATTCATGAGCTCCCAAAAATTCTTTTTTACACCGGCATACCCTTTTTTATCATCACCGGGTAATGGCTCCGAAAAATAAAACCAGTCGAACAGCAAACCACTGTCATCGGGTTTTTTCAGATCTGGATTAGAGTAAGTGATATAGATATCATGAATTCCCGAAGCGACCGGAAAATCAATGCTGGTAATGACCCAATCTTTTGTTTTGGGCACTTTCATTGAAGTTAGAACCGGCCCCGCCGGACTATCGAGATGCATTACCCATGTTCCATTATTCAAGTATGCCTGGTACCGGTAAATCAATTCACTTTTTTGACGGAGATCAACAGCTTTTAATCGTGCAATGCCATGATTCCGGAAGATAAGCCATTTTGAGTCGCTTAATTCACTGTTTACAAAAGAATCTGCAGTGAGCGAATTGATGGCCGGTTGCCATGTTTTTAAAAACTCCGCAACTTCCGTAGCTTTCTTTTTGTATCCGTTTTCATTCAGCCAGTTTACCACAGAAATTAATTTTGCCGTATCCTCTTTGTTATACTCGCGAAAGAGCGGATAATCCGCATACGTATCTTCATCTCTTGTATCATTATAAAATGCAAGGAACTTATAATATTCCTCATTCTTAAAAGGATCGTACGGATGGCTGTGACATTGCACGCATCCGAAAGTAGTTCCCATCAGCACCTGCCACGTGGTATTCACACGGTCAATTACTGCAGCGGTCCTGAATTCTTCATTATCTGTTCCGCCCTCATCGTTGGTCATGGTATTGCGGTTAAATGCCGTTGCAATAAGATCTTCGTCGGTTGCATTGGGCAGAAGATCACCCGCTAATTGCTCAATTAAAAATTGATTGTAGGGTTTGTCTTCATTGAATGAGCTGATCAGGTAATCGCGATAACGCCATATAGAGCGGCTGTCGTCACGTTCATAGCCTTTCGTATCTGCATATCGCGCCAGATCAAGCCACATTGCAGTCAGCTTTTCTCCATAATGAGGTGAAGCAAGCAATGAATCAATCAGTCTTTCGTAAGCGCCATTGGTATTATCGTCCAGGAATTGCCTGGCCAATTTTTCAGAAGGAGGCAGTCCTGTAATATCAAAACTTGCTCTTCTCAGTAAGGTAGCTTTATCTGCTTCCGGTGAAGGATGTAATCCTTCTTTGGTTAATTTATCATAAATGAAATAATCGACATCATTTTTTACCCAATCAATTTTTTTTGCGGGGAACAATCCAAAGAAAGAGGACTGAGGTTTTGGAACCGTTTCGTCTTTCACCGGAACATAAGCCCAATGATCGCCCCACCTGGCACCCTGGTTGATCCATTTTGTGAGTACTTCAATTTCATCATGAGTCAGCGCAGGATGTTTGAAAGGCATTCTTTCTTCGGGATCAGAAAGCTTAATGCGCCGTATCATCTCGCTATGGCCGGCATCGCCGGGAATGATGGCATATTTGCCGGACTTTGCTTTCTTCAATGCATCTGCACGGAACAGAAAGCTTAAATTTCCCTGGCGCCTTACTCCACCATGGCATGTAATGCAATTTTTATTTAAAATGGGTTTTACCTGTGTATTAAAATCGATGGTTTCGTTGTGTGAACTTAAAACAAAAGCAGATGCCGCAATGATAACCAACAGCACCAGCAAAAGGAGAATTTTTTTATGCCTCCATGTAGCCATGAAATTGACTTATGTGTGTAGAGATTTTACAAGCAACCAAAACCAATTCAAATTTACTGTAAATATCTGTTTTAGACGACAAGTGTTTTTTGAAAAAAATACCCTCCGTAAGAGGGTGCAGGTTTTAAAATCAATTTCGTATATGCTTCAACGTTACGATTCGGAGCTCAACGTAGCTCTCAGGTACTCCCTGTTCATTCTCGCAATATTCGCCACGGAAATTCCTTTCGGGCATTCTGCTTCGCAATTATAGATATTTCCGCAATTGCCAAAACCTTCCTTATCCATTTGCTGTATCATGTTCATTACCCTTGTCTTTCTTTCAGGATCGCCTTGCGGCAATAATGCCAGTTGAGAAACCTTTGCGCTTACGAAGAGCATCGCAGAACCATTAGGGCATGCAGCCACACAGGCGCCGCAACCGATACAGGCCGCAGCATTGAATGCTTCTTCCGCCTTTGCCCTGTCAACCGGCAAATTATTGGCATCCTGCGCATTGCCGGTATTTACAGATATATATCCACCGGCTTCAATAATTCTGTCGAAAGCGCTCCTGTCTACCATTAAATCTTTTATTACGGGAAATGCTTTTGACCGCCATGGCTCTACCACAATAGTGTCGCCGTCTTTATATTCCCGCATGTGCAACTGGCAAACGGTATTCCGCTGCCACGGGCCGTGGGCACGGCCATTGATATACATGCTGCACATACCGCAAATGCCTTCCCGGCAATCATGGTCGAAAGTAATGGGATCTTTCCCTTCGGAAATCAGCCTTTCATTCAATACATCAAACATCTCAAGAAAAGACATTTCAGAGGAAATATCCTTTACCTCGTATGTTTCAAAGCCGCCTTTCGATTCAGAATTTTTTTGCCGCCAAACTTTCAGCGTCAGATTCATATTATAATGTTCCATGTCTCAAATTGCTTGATGGTTATATTGTTAAATTGTTTTTATAGCCTTTTAATGCCATCATCAAATTACGATATCCACTTTCTTAGCTCGTAAGTTTATCCCTGGTATATTTAATTAAAGAATTTATGGATTTAGGTAATTTATCCAATTCATTAAAGATATATTCATATTCCTGCTTCGTGATTAATTTTCGAACCTTCGACTTTTCATTCCAATCAAAACATTCCTTTACGGAACCTCTGCTGTAATGATAAAATTTTATTCTATCTTTCTTAAAATGTCTCCCGAATCCCTCTGCGATATTTGCTGAAATAGAATCTACGGCGTTTACAAATTGTAGTCCAACTATTCGTAAAGCAAAAGGGCCCCAATTCATAACAATATCCCAAACATAGTTGCTAAGATGGAAGGCTAATTTGTATGCTTCAATGTCGTTTAACTTCAAATATTTTTTTGGATCCATGTTAATTAACAATTTAGCAATTCAACCATTTAACATTAAACAAAGAGCATATCCATTCGGTATCCTTTATTTATAACTTCTCTGGCTCGGATGCACCACTTCAAAATTCAATGGTTCTTTATGCATTACCTCGCCGCTATCCGTGTATTGCCACGCTGCTACAAAGCTGAAATTATCATCATCACGCAGCGCTTCTCCTTCTGCTGTCTGGCTCTCTTCGCGGAAATGGCCGCCACAGCTCTCTTTGCGCTGCAGCGCATCCCGGCACATCAGTTCGCCCAGTTCAAGAAAATCCGCTACCCTGCCCGCTTTTTCCAGTTCCGTATTCATTTCATAAATGCCCCCGGGTATTCTTACCTTTTCCCAAAACTCTTTCCGCAATTGCTGAATTTCGTCTATGGCTTCCGTTAGTCCCTGCTCCGTTCTCCCCATACCGCACTTGTTCCACATAATTTTTCCCAGGCGTTTATGGAAGCTCTCAACAGATTCCGTTCCCTGTATGCTCATCAATTTTTCTATTCTCTCCTTCACTGCATTCTCGGATTCCACAAAAGCAGGATGCGAAGTGGGTATCGGGGTATTTCTTATTTCATTGGCCATATAACTACCCAACGTATACGGAATCACAAAATAACCGTCCGCCAGTCCCTGCATCAATGCCGATGCTCCCAAACGGTTGGCTCCGTGATCACTGAAATTGGCTTCGCCCAGGCAATACAAGCCGGGCACTGTGGTCATCAATTCATAATCTACCCACAGGCCTCCCATTGTATAGTGCACCGCCGGATAAATGCGCATGGGCACTTCGTACGGATTTTCGCCGGTAATCTTTTCATACATTTCAAAGAGATTACCATATTTATCAGTAATTACTTCTTTTCCCAATTGAATTATAGCTGCATCATCAGCATCGGTTATGCCGCGCTTACCCACTTCAATTCTTCCATAACGTTTGATGGCATCTGCAAAGTCGAGATATACGGCCATTTTGGTGGTGCCAACGCCATAGCCGGCATCGCATCTTTCCTTGGCAGCGCGTGAAGCCACATCACGGGGAACAAGATTTCCAAATGCGGGGTATCTTCTTTCCAAATAATAATCCCGGTCCTCAGCAGGAATATCCGTAGCCTTGCGATTGTCATCTTTATTTTTAGGCACCCATATTCTTCCGTCGTTGCGCAGGCTTTCACTCATCAGCGTGAGCTTGCTCTGGTGATCTCCGGTAACCGGAATGCAGGTGGGATGTATCTGTGTAAAACAGGGATTGGCAAAATAAGCGCCTTTCTTGTGCGACTTCCACGCAGCGGTTACATTACTGCCCATGGCATTGGTGCTTAAATAAAATACATTGCCATAGCCGCCCGAACAAATCAGCACCGCATGACCAAAATATCTTTCGAGTTTTCCTGTAACTAAATTTCTTGCAATGATACCGCGCGCTTTGCCATCAATGACCACCACATCTTCCATTTCATGGCGCGAATACATTTCCACGGTGCCTAATGCCACTTGTCTTTCCAGTGCGCTGTATGCTCCCAGCAATAGCTGCTGCCCGGTTTGCCCTGCCGCATAAAATGTACGTTGTACCTGCGTACCTCCAAAAGAACGATTACTTAATAAACCCCCATATTCTCTTGCAAAAGGCACTCCCTGGGCCACGCATTGATCTATGATATTTCCGCTCACTTCAGCCAGGCGATATACGTTCGCTTCACGCGAGCGGTAGTCTCCGCCCTTGACAGTTTCATAAAACAGGCGATAAACGGAGTCTCCGTCATTCTGATAATTCTTTGCAGCATTGATACCGCCCTGTGCAGCGATGGAATGTGCACGCCTCGGGCTGTCCTGGAAACAAAATGCTTTTACTTTATACCCCAGCTCACCCAGGCTGGCTGCAGCGGAAGCGCCGGCAAGGCCGGTTCCTACTACAATCACTTCCAGTTTTCGCTTATTAGCAGGGCTGACAAGATTTACATGATTCTTATAGTTCGTCCACTTTTGCTCAATATCGCCTTCCGGAATTTTTGCGTCTAAGCTCATACGTTAGTATTAAAATTTTACGCTGAAGTTTTAAAATTATTGTAACCAGCCTGCCATAAACGAAACAGGCATCATAGCAAACAGGATGCAGATAGCTACTGCATAAAAAACACCGATTCCCTTTATGACAGGCGTATATCTTTTATGGTTTATTCCAAATGTTTGAAATGCACTTTGAAATCCCTGCAGCAAATGAAACAACAAAGAAACCAGGCCAATCATATACAACGTAAACCAAAGGGGATTTGTAAATACATTTCTCATCTCTTCATACAAATTCAATTCGGGCCCGCTGAAATACATTTCGCTTTTGGTATGTATCCAGAAATGACTGAGGTGCATGATAAGGAATAACAGCAAAAAAGTTCCCAGCCATCCCATATACCGGCTGTACCATTTGATATTAGCAGGATATTTTGTAGCGGAATAGCCCGCTTCCCCCCTCGCGTTGCGATTTTGCTTCCAAAGCAGCAAGCCCTGTATAATGTGAAGAATAAAAACAGCAAACAGGCCCACTTCCAGAAAACGCATAAACCAGTTATGGCTCATAAAATATGCAGCAGCATTAAATGTTTCGCCGCCATCATTGTAAAATATCAATGCATTGATGCCGGCATGTACAACCAGGTAAATAATCAGAAAGAAACCGGTTGCGCCCATTAAAAACTTTTTCCCGACAGAAGAGGTGAATAACTGTTTCCAGGTCATATAAGCGAAAGTTGTAAAATTTCAGATGTGCAAAAATAATACAGGAAGTTTAGAAATCGGCAATTTGGAATGTTCAATGTGGGATGTACCTGATACAATTTATGATCTATGATCTATGATCTATGATTTGTGATTTGTGATTTGTGAGCCCTCACTCACTACTGACCTATGACTACTGACCTGTGACCACTCACCATTGACTATCTTTCAAGCCGTCTCATCAGGGAATTATCAATCTGGGTAAACAGAACATCGGGTTTCATCGTACGCCATTGGGTAAAATTGATCAGGTAAATATAATTATCCAGGTGAGCGCGCGTAAAGTCATATTGGGTTTGTTCCGGCATATTGAGCGCCACTATCCAGCCGTCCTCCTCATGCACATCTTCGTACCATTCTTCATAATAGCTGTCATCGCTGCTGTGGAAATTGAGCACATTTTCTGTTACCAGAATAAACTTTGTAATGCCCTCTCTTAAAAAATCATCGATTACTTCCCGCTTCAGCCGCATAATATCATTTTCGATCGCATCATTCCATTCTCCGATAAATTCAATAACCACGTATCGTTCCTGGTAGTCGGCCATGAGCACCTTTAAATACAAGGTGGAGCTGCCGAATTCATCCCATTGCGGATGGATGTAATAATTATAAACGGTTTGGGAAAATATAAATTCGCTGTGCTCTATTCCGTAAAATGGCGAACGCTCATCTTCCTCTGATTTATATAAATATTGCCAGTTGTCGTATGGTTCTATATCCTGCATTACACTTCTTTCCTTAAAATTTCTTCATTACTGCAAAAGTATTGCATTCTGAAAGGACGAATATTAAATTTATACTCCTGCTTCAAACCAAAAGGCTGCATTTAGCAAAATTTTAAATCACTTTTTCTGATACAACTTATGAAAGTAATTGTAAATTTTTCGAACAGCCGTAGCCGTTATATTCAGAGAAATAAAAAAGCCGCTCTTGCGAACGGCCTTTAATAAAGAAATCATTTTTATTCCACTACTATTTTATCGGAATAAATTGTTTTGCGCGCATCATCCGTAATCTTTATCAGGTATAAGCCGCCGGGCTGTTTTCTCTGAAACCGGAAGCTGGCAACTTCACCGGGAGATTTTACATATTGCTCCATGGACTCCACGATACGGCCCTGCAGGTCTGTAAGCTGAATAAGATATTTGCCCGATACACTTCCTGCAAAGGTGATTTTTACTTCATTATTATTTACCGGGTTGGGATAAATGGTAATCAGCGCATTTCCCATCGCTTCAATTTCCGGAAGCGCAGAAGTACCCAGCGAACTGATCTTCTCGGATTCATGCAGCAGATTGCCGCTTGCAAGGTCAGATGCATTGTAGACCTGTCCTTCTGTATTTAATTTTGCAGCGGCGAGGGTATTCACATTTACCTTGTAAAAACCTTCAAAAGTATTGGCGCTGCTTACGATTACGTTTTCATCGTCTGTTGCGGCCGCACCATTTATACTAAACGTTCCCGACATATTGGTAACCGAACCTTTATAGGTGGCCGTGAGCGTTTGCGGATCTATTACAAAAACATTTTTGGAAGCGCTGAATAAATATAATTTGCCAAATGCATCAGCCACTATATCGCCGCCCCAACTCGAACATTTGTTATGCACCGTAACACCGTTATTATTTTCATCATCTATCAAAGGCCCCATATCCGTTATCATAACTTTATTGCCCGTGGTAAATTTTATTAAATGGTTGGCATCATTTGTCAGCGCATAGCCATAACCGTCTGCCCCGATAGCCATACGGGTGATATTGAATGCCTCATCATTATAATCAATATTATTTACCAACGGCTTTTGTACCGTATAAAAAACCGGGGTGCCGGAAGAATTTCTCAAATCAAGCCAGATGAGCTGCCCTGTTTTCATGGTTGCAAAAAATAATTTATCATGCCTTTTATCATATGCAACTGCCGCACTCATTAGCGATGTTGGCGAGGGAGTGCCATAAGAAATGTTATTAGCCGTTATCGCACCGGCGCCCGAAGAGACACCTGCAGCATTAAGGGAAAAAGCTGATGCGTCAACTGTACGACCTGTTTCCGCATCAATAAAAGAAAATTTCGTTTGGCCATTTTCAAAAAGTGTTGACAAAGCATTTCCGGATCTCATGTCAAGCGCCCGTATGTCGCTCCAAAACGTGCCGCCTTTACCCTGCCCGGTAATGGCATAGGCTACACTGCTTTGCTGGGAGAAGGCTGTTAAAAAAGCGGGGGTAAAAAATATAAGAAGTAGAAGTTTTGATTTCATAGTGCAATGTTTGGTTAACAATTAAGTTCATAAATTTAAGAAATTCCTGCTGAATATAACACCCTACCTGAACGTTTCGATTACTTTTTTTACACTGCCATGTTGCAGCAGCAATTTCCGGGCTTTTGCCTCATTTTTAATCGGGGTTTTTTCCAGGATCATCTTAATGCCGCGATTGATAATTTTATTATTGGTAAGCTGCATATTTACCATCTTGTTATCTTCCACCCGGCCTAATTGTATCATAGCGGTAGTGGAGATCATGTTCAACACCATCTTTTGCGCCGTACCGCTCTTCATCCGGGTGCTTCCCGTAACAAACTCCGGACCTACAATCACTTCCACCGGGTAATCGGCAACCGCACTAATCGGGGAACCGGGATTACATGCAATGCTGCCGGTAACAATTTTATGCTGCCTGCATTTTTTGAGTGCACCGATCACATAGGGCGTGGTACCACTGGATGCAACGCCTACCACTACATCTGATGGATTGATCTTATAAGCCAGCAAATCTTCCCAGCCCTGTTTTGAGTTGTCTTCCGCTTTTTCTATCGCATTGATAATTGCTTTTTTGCCACCGGCAATTACACCAATTACCAGGCCTTTGGGAACACCATATGTTGGCGGGCATTCGCTCGCATCCAATATTCCCAGCCTTCCGCTGGTGCCTGCGCCAATGTAAAACAATCTTCCTCCCTGTTTCATTTTCTCCACAACGGCTTTAATCAGTTTTTCAATTTGGGGAAGGGATTGCTGAACTGCCGCCGCTACGTGAAAATCTTCCTTATTGATATTGGCAATAACTTCAGCAACCGTCATTTTTTCGAGGTGCCTGTAGCGGGAAGGCTCCTCTGTAATTTTTTTAAAAGGCATGAATCCTGGCAACTTTATTATTCAAAAGTATCTCTTTATTGCTAATAAAAATTGTTGTTAAACTTTATGCAACTTTGTTTACTCTGTCATGTTATAGTAATTTACACCCATTCTGCAGAATTTAAATTACAGATGATCTAATGAAACGACTGATACTTTTCTCATCTATCCTGCTTTTTTTCACCCATACCTTCGCTCAGGATATTGATTCCACCATTGAAAAATACGCCGATGATTATGGGGAAGAAAAAACTTACCTGCATTTTGACAAATCCAACTACGTGCCGGGAGAAACCATTTGGTTCAAGGCGTATATAATGAATGGAATTTTCCCTGCGGACGGAAGCAAAAATTTTTATGTGGACTGGTCCGATGAAAAAGGCAAGCTCCTTTCACATGATGTGTTTCCGGTGGTGTATGCTACCTCCAGCGGACAATTCGGGATTCCTGAAAACTACAGCGGCAAGTATATTCACGTAAGAGCCTATACGAAGTGGATGCTGAACTTTGATACTGCTTTCTTATATAATAAAGACATCAGGATACTTTCCAGGGCCACAGGAACGGTTACCAAAAGTGCCATCATCCCTTCCATACAATTTTTCCCGGAAGGCGGCGACGCAGTGGAAGGTGTTACCAATAAAATTGCATTTAAGGCAAATGACCAATATGGCCGTCCTGTAAATGTAAAAGGCATTATTACAGATAATCATGGTGCAAAAATTGACAGCATTAAGGTAATACATGATGGTATGGGGTATTTTTTTATTACCCCCAAGGCCGGCGAAACTTTTTCTGCAAAATGGTACATGAGCGCTCCCGGGGAGAAAGATGAAAAAGGAACAGAGCACATAACCCCTCTGCCGGCGGCCAGGAAGAATGGTATTTCTCTCGCCATTACACTTGAAGAAGGCAAAAGAATTTTTCTTGTGAGCGCTCCTCCGCAATCTGCAGCAGCGCTCGGAGATATTCATTTAATCGGAACGATGAACCAGCATGAAGTATTTAAACTCACCAAAGATATTTCGCAGGGACCGATCAGGGGAATTATCCCGGTTGATAACCTCCCCACGGGCATTTTGACCGTAACCGTCTTTAACAGCCAATGGATGCCACTGGCAGAAAGGATCACTTTTATTAATAATGAAGATTATTCTTTCAGGGCGGAAATGAGCGTGGAGCATTGGGGACTGAACAAAAGAGCCAAAGATCAAATAATGATTACAGTGCCCGATAGTATAGCAGCGGATTTTTCTGTGGCAGTTACCGATTTGAACATTGATGCAGACAGCAGCGATAACATCATTTCGCATCTGTTGCTTACCGGTGATCTGAGAGGCTATGTTTATAACCCGTATTATTATTTTAGCAATAACTCTGATACCCTGAGCCGGCAATTGGATCTTGTAATGCTCACGCATGGCTGGCGGAGGTTCAAATGGGAGGATGTGGTGGCGGGAATATTTCCGAAAATAATCTATAAAAGAGATACCTCCTATCTCACGCTTTCCGGAAAAATTTATGGGGCATTGCCATCGCAATTGCGAAGCACAGGCAACCTGATATTTATCCTGAAACATAAAAAAGATCCAAACCAGATGGCGGTTGTACAAATACAACCTAATGGTACATTTGATGATCCCACCCTCATTCTTTTTGACACCACGAGCGTATTTTATCATTTGCCACAGGACAAGCTCGGGGACGCAACGGTGCAATTTTTACAAAACCGGCTGCCGCCTTTTCCCAATAACATTGCAGCCAGCGGCATTTATTACAACCAAATGTTTGATACTTCCGGCAATGCCCGTCATTTGCAAATTGCGATGGAAGAAAAGGAGCTTGCCAACATGAACAAGGCAAAAGTATTGGAAACGGTAACGGTGCAGGCCCGGACAAAATCGCGCCTGGAGCTGATGGATGAGAAATACACTTCGGGGTTGTTTACCGGCGGCGATGCAAAAGATTTTGATCTTACAAACGATGTTACGGCGAACAGCATGCCTGATATTTTTACCTACTTGCAGGGAAGGGTAGCCGGTCTGCAGATTACGATTCCGGGCGGAGGCACACCTTCGCTGATGTGGCGCGGAGGAACTCCCCAGCTTTTTCTTGACGAAATGCCAATTGACGCCAGTACGCTGCAATCAACACCCGTAAGTAATATTGCCTATGTGAAGGTTTTCGATCCTCCTTTCTTTGGAGGCACGGGTGGCGGAGCCAATGGCGCCATTGCTGTTTACACACGCAGGGGGGATGAGGCGAAATCCTCACCTGAAAAAACAGTTAGCAGCAATCTTGTTACAGGGTATACGCCCGAACGTGAATTTTATTCACCGGATTATGATAAGGTCAACGAGGATGATGATAAAAAAGATCTGCGCACTACCTTGTACTGGGCGCCGCGGGTTCTCACCGATCATGACCACAATAAGGTATTGCTTACATTTTATAATAATGATATCAGCCAGGCCTTCCGGGTAGTGGTTGAAGGCATGTCAAATGACGGAAGATTGATTCACCTGGAAAATGTGATGGAATAGCGGAACGCATCCTGTAAAATTCGGTTATGCGTATACGTTAGCCTTTGATCAGAAAAAGATAATCAGGGCTTCTCTCCTGTTTACCTCTAATTTCCTTTTTTAAACATATCCTTTAATCCATGTATTACTTTTATTGTATACCCCGTTGTGTTAATTGAATAAGTAGTGGGCGTTATGGAAAGCGTCTGCATTACCTGTTGTCCCTGCACATCTTCTTCCGCAAGAAGGTAGTCTTTATTTACAATAGGAATAGATAGCGGATTATTTATTAGTTTGGGATCAGTCTGAAACTTACTTATATCGGCGGGCCTTCCCACACCCATGGTATAAATTTTTACAGGATCAAATGGAACGGTTGCATACCAGATAGAGGCGTATTGACCGGGAGCGGATTTTCTCGATGCCTGGTATTCATCGGCAGTATAAGTCAGAATTGTTTTTGTATTACCTGATTTTACAATGGTAATGCTGTCTGCATCCGCCGGGTCCTGGGGCAGTGGGCCCTTATTAAATTTTTCCGCCAATGCCTTACCCATCATGCCGCCTTCGCCCATTATCGTGGGCATGCTAAACACGGTGATCGTTTTTTCATTCGAATCCAATATCCATGTATTTCCTTTTTTAGAATACATCATGAACTGACCCGGTTCCATATTAGCGCCCACATACTCGCCGCTGTCAGTATAATAGGTGGTTACCTGCTTATAGCTGTTATCCTTTTCATTCAGGCCCTGCTGCACCACTACCCAGTCAAATTGAATAACGGGCGGTATGGGCTCATCAAGATTTAAATTCTGTTCGGGGCCTGACTGGCTGGTAGTTTGTGAAGAAGAATTACCTGAAGCCGACTTTAGCTTTTTCAAAAATTTTCCAAGCTGTGCCTCTCCCTGCAGTGCCATGAAAAACAAGAATAATGTGGCGGCGAAATAGCGTAGCATAAGATAAGTTTTATTTTGAGGTAATGATTCAAAAATGGGAAGCGATTGGCTGCTCATCACTTTGCGAATCTATTTGCAAATGATGACCCGCTTTATCCGAAGTTCATAGATGGCGGAATTCAATTTATAACTGGCAGTCAGATAAATTCACCGGTTTACGGGATAATCCATTCGCCGGTTATTGCCCAACAGCCGCCTGTTACTCAATCATTCTTTCGTTTTATTGAATGAAATTTTCCAATTGCACGTTCCTCATTTAAGTTTGAATTAAACAAGTAACTGGAGTAAATTAGCTATATCAAAACCTGCCTAATATTTGAAAATGTGGAACCGCTGAAAGCGATAGTAATTGACGACGAACTTATAAGCCTGCAAAATCTGAAGCAGAAGCTGGCCGAATTCTGTCCGGACATTGATGTAGTGGCTACAGCGCAAAGACCTGAAGAAGCCATCCTGCTCATCAGGCAGCACAATCCCGATGTGATCTTCCTGGATATTGAAATGCCGCGCATGAGCGGCTTTCGCATGCTGGATGAGCTGAGCGACCTGCGGTTCGAAATAATATTTACTACGGCGTACAATCATTATGCAGTGGATGCTATCCGGGTGAAAGCATTTGATTATCTGATGAAGCCGGTGGGTATAAAAGAACTGCAAAATGCCGTGGAAAGATTAATAAAACACCTGGCAGAAAAAAAAGGAAACCGGGCAGAGATTCCCAAGGTATATCACCCCGCTTATAAAAACCAGGAAGAGAAAATCAGCATCCCTACTAACGACGGGCTTGAATTTATACCTGTAAAAACAATCGTACATATTGTTTCAAGCTCCAATTACTCAAAGATATTTTTGAATGATGGCAAAAGTATTTTTGTAACAAGATTGCTCGGCGAATTTGAAGACATGCTGGCGCCCTATAATTTTTTCAGGGTACATAATTCGCATCTTATCAATTTAAGCTATATCAAAAAATATATCCGCGGCGAAGGCGGACAGGTAATTATGCAAAACGGCGATGTAATAGATGTATCGCGCAGAAAGAAAGATGATTTCCTGAAAGTGTTGTCCACAAGATAGACGTACTTCCGCTCTGCCATCTTACTTACCATCCTGTATTACCAAAGAGGATCAAAATCTTCCATGGCTGCTTTATCACTCGCAGATTTTGTGTGCATTAAACCCGGTCTGCAAATAAAAAAAGCCGGGATCATCTGTCTTCCCTGGATTCAATTAAGCTCAATAAAAAATATTAGCCAAAAATTTTCTGCCGTTGTCAGTTACAGAATATTTTCTGCCACTTATTGAATCCATATCGGAAAAAGATGGCAATACTGATAGTTTAGTAAATCGAAAATCAACAGCACAATGCCGTAATGAACCGAAACCAAAGAAATATTGCAGGTAAAATTTACCCCGAGAAATTAAGTCATCGTTTTTTAATCATAGCAGCGCTCGCCCTGTTTTTTATACTGAAGGCGCCATCAATTCTCCACGCACAAAATCTTGAGCACATCGGAAAGCAGAAGCCATTTACTTTTAGTGGCAATATCGGTGGCGGGTTGAATTTCTACAACTCTAACGAAACTTCGTACACCCGCGATCCGTTTACCTGGAACCTGTATGGAAATTTTACTCCGACGATTTACAGTATATCGCTCCCATTTTCTTTTATCATCAATCAATACAGCAAAAGTTATTCAACGCCATTTGCACAATTCGGCATGAGCCCGACATACAAATGGATAAAGCTTGACCTGGGATACAGGACCATGACGATGTCTCCGTTCACGTTCGACGGGCAGAGTTTTAAAGGTGTTGGAATAGAACTAACGCCAAAAATGTTTCGTTTCGCCGCATTCTATGGGAGTCTGAACAAGGCTATCAGTGAAGACACGACGAGCGGGCATCTTGCCATGCCGCAATATGGGCGCAAAGGTTATGGTGCAAGAATTGGCGTGGGCAATGAAGCCAATCACTTCGACTTTATTTACTTCCATGCAAAAGATGACAGCAGTTCTATCAAACTCATTAACCAAACAGAAACATTAACGCCGCAGGAGAACACGGTAATCGGCGCTTCTTCAAAATTTACCTTTCTCAAAAAAATTATATGGAATACCAATGTAGCCGTGAGCGCACTTACCCAGGATGTTTCCGCTCAAAAAGTAAATAAGGACACACTTACCAAAACAATTGACAAACTCTTTTATAAACTTATTAATTTCAGAAACGGCACCATTACCAGTTGGGCGGGCCAGTCAACGCTTACTTTTTTATTAAAAAGTTTCAACACCACATTCGGCTATCGCAGGGTGGAAGCAGATTTTAAATCGCTTGGTGTTCCTTATATGTTGAATGACATTGAAGCCTTACAATGGAATGGCGGATTGACGGTAGCAAAAGGAAAAGTAAATATAAATGCTAATGTAAATGAGCAACACAATGACATATCGAAGAAACTGGAAAGTGAATTGCACACACTTACCGGCACACTTAGCCTCAGTGCAATAATGAGCACACACGCGAATCTGAACATATCGGGATCGGTGGTGAATCTTAATCAAACAGATGGCACCACACACATTAGTGATTCAGTAAGGCTGGATCAGCAGATCTATAATATCTCGGTGACGCCCAGCTTTACTTTTGGAAAGCAAACTGCCATTCAAACGCTTACTCCCAGTTTCAATTACTCATTACAAAACGACAATAATCCTCTTACTTCTGCGTATGGCAACAGCAATACACTCACGGGAGTATTGGCCTATTCATGTTCGTTCACCCAACAATCGTGGTCGCTTAACGGAAACCTTCTATACAATCTTTACACACAGGACACGCTGCAATACACTTCTTACGGAGTCAATATCGGCGCAGGCGTGCAATTGCTGAAAGATAAAAGTTTAGGCCTTAATGCATCAGTTGGTTATTTACTAAATCAATATTCCTCCGGCGAAGCAAAAAATAATATTACCGGATCATTCAGTTTTCATTACTCCGTTGCAAAGCACCACAGTTTTTCAGGATACTTCAACATGGTGTCCACACCGCCAACAAGCAATACGCTGCAGAAACAATTGCCTTATACAGTCACCACAAACAACATAGCGGCGGGCCTTTCTTATAATTATTCCTTTTAATTCTTAAGACCATGAGCAAACAAAATAAATTCTCCCTGAAAATTTTGATGATACTGCTGATGGCTTTTTCAATCATAAAAGTTCAGGCGCAGGTCAATTATTCTGTCGCGATTCGGACCGTCGTCGTTCCTCCTGTGAGCCGCTCTTTCGACCAGATGCTGCAACAAACAACGCGGGGTCGCATCATGGTTACAGTTTCAGGTGGCTCACCTACGGGAGGACAAATGCAGGTGAAGCTTCTTGGCAAACTGGAATGCCTGTCTCCCATTCCATTTACCATTTCACTCAATCAAAATTTTCAACCGCAGCAACCGGTATTTTTAGCTTTAGGTAACCCGGTAATATTAAACAGCTTTCAACTGCAGCAATCTTTCGGTAATCTTGCCGAAAGCAATCTTGCATTGCAGGGAATAAGCTACAATAGCCTGAAACAGGGAGTTAATCTAAATCTTCCCGAAGGCACTTACCGCCTCTGCTTCACAGCTTATGATTATAATGATGCAGCTTATGCAACGCCGCTTTCTGATCCGAATACCGGTTGCGCGATTTTCAGGATATGTTACACTGCATCAGCGCCTCAATTTTTGCAACCGGTGAGTGCTATCAATATGAATGAAAATATTCCTGTTGTTGCACCAAAGTTTCCAATGGTATTTACCTGGACGGCTCCCAACTCTACCTGCGGCGCAGCTATGCCACCTCTGGCTTACGATTTTGAAATACATGAATTGTTCACAGGTCAGGCTCCCACTGATGCAATCTATAATCCGCCTGTGTTCATAAAGCATGATCTTCCATCCGCAACCTTTTTGTTAGATACATTCTTATATAAAGATGTATTGCAAACAGGGAAGCAATATGTAATGCGCGTTCATGTACACAATGCTACGGCAGTAGGCGACACAGTCAGTTTTGAAAACAGCGGCTTCAGCCGTGCTGAGCCATTTCAATATGGAAGAATTGTAACCAGGCCGCCCAATCCAAACGATACGAACAATGTGGTTAAAAACCCGACGGATTCGGGAGTAAATAAAAATAATGATCTTGCGAATGCCGGTAATCTTAAAACATTTAATAATACAGACACAACCAAAAACAGCGATAGCACCACCACAAAATCTGACAGTACAAAAATTGATTCCACTATCATCGCAACGAATGCCTATGATTCTACAGCCGATTGCGGATTAACACCACCAAAAGATTCTGTTTCGATTGATGCCAGTACCAAACTGGATGGCGATACAATTATCATTGGAGACTTTAAAATGGTAGCAACAAAAATCACCCGCAACAGCGACAGCACTTATTCCGGCAGCGGCAGCATCGACTGGAAACCCTACCTGCGAACTATAAAACTGGCAGTTGTTTTCAGTAAGATCAGGATCAATAAAAGCAAAGAAGTTTATAAGGGAGTCGTCACGTCGGCCACCGATCCGCAAAAGTTTCAATCGAAAAGTTTTTCAACATGGAAAGATATATCAAGCCAAACAGGTAATCAGTTAGATCAGCTTTCGAGCGGCGTAGATAATTTCATCAATTCAAACAAAACAACACAGGTGATCAGCCAGATTGCCGGGGCAACGCCGGTGAATTTCCCTATCGGATTAGATAATGAAAATTTTGGCGGTACGCCTACTACCATCGCCATCATGAGCATGACCTTTTCGCCGAAAGGCGCAACCATGAGCGTGTTGATGAGCCTAAATATTCCCGAAGCAAATGGGTGGTTGTCGCTTGCTGGAACAGGCTTTTGTTTGCAGCCAACGGGAGTTTCATTTAAGCAGGGCACATTAATGTTGCCTGCAGATAGATATTTTAATATTGGCACCGGTGGCGATAGCCTGGTTATAAAATTCAAGGGTTGTCCGACTGCAGACTCCACAAAAGGAACTTATGTTTCATGGACAAAAGACAGCATCTCTGCTGTGGTTGCCCACGCAGAAATTACTTTACCTAAAAACGCCATCGTAAGAGAAGACAGTACCGGCAATCCTTTGGACAGCGCTGTGGTGGCGGGTATCATGTTCCGTTTTCACAAATGGGATGATTGGGTAGCGGCTATTACGATGCCCACATTCCAGGTAAATGGTGTGAAAGGATTTGGCTTCAATGCCGATACTATTTTTTATGATCATTCTTCAAAACAAAATGCGCCCGGTTTCAATTTTCCTAAAGACTATACCGGATATACAGGCGCTGACTTTGAAGGTTTATACATTCATAAATTAAATGTGGAGTTACCATCCGACTTCAAAACATTCAACACCGGAAAACACCGGACCACTTTCGGGGCATTGGATTTCGTGCTTGATGACAAAGGCGTAAGCACACATATTTTAGGAACAAAGATCATTGATCTCGACTCGGGTGATCTCGGTGGATGGGCTTATTCATTGGATACTGTGGATGTGATGATTCAGCAAAACACTTTCCAGAGCGGCTCACTCAAGGGACAGATATTAATGCCAATCAGCAAAACTCCGCTCTCTTATTATGCCGATCTGCACAAAGGCGGAAAGGATTCTTCTTTGCAATATGAATTTGTAATACAGCCGAAAGATTCAATGAAGATAGACCTGTGGGCTGCGACTATGACACTCAATAAAAATTCAGCATTCAGGGTTCAGAAAGATAGTCTGGGTGCAGCGGTGTCATTTGTCCTAAGTGGAACCATTGGCATAAGTCTTTCCGGGGGTAGCTCTCCGGCAGCCAATATTCCGGGTTTGAAATTTGATAGTTTGGGTATTGCCAATCGTGATCCGAAAACCAATGCGAAAAAATTTTGGTTCAGTCCGGGCACATGGGCATTCGCCAGTCCGCAAAAAAGTGTCGCGGGATTTCCGGTATCGATCAATAATATAGCTCCGCTGGTTGACCTGACTGATCAATCAAATATTAAGATTGGTGTGAAGTTCGACCTGAATGTAAATCTTGGCTTTGGAGATGCTTCCGTTGTAAGCGCCACAACTAATTTGGGCATTTATGGAAAAATAGATGCATCATTTGATAATATGGCTCCGCAGATAACCGTGTCTGCCGGTGCAGATATTGATTCAGTAAAAATAACCGGCGGTGTGGGGCCGGTGAGTGTGGATGGCATGCTTGTTTTTTATAATCATGATCAGACTTATGGAGACGGATTGAAGGGGCATGTGAAGGCAACCTTCCCCTTAGTGACTGTAGAAGCAACTGCACAATTTGGTTATGTAAATAATTTCAATTACTGGTATATTGATGCATGCGCTACGTTCCCTACCATACCAGTAGTGGGCCCAATCGGTATTAACGGGTTCGGAGGGGGCGCTTATTATAATATGGTGATGAGTAACAATCTTCCTGCCGATCCATCGAATTTGCAGGCATCTACCAATTCAAATGATGCAACTGCGGGACATACCATGTCGGGTGTTACTTTCACGCCGCAGGAAGGCGCTGCGGGCATTCGGGCAACGGTTTGCATTGCCATGGTTTCAGGCGCCGGCGCTGGTGCAATGAATGCAAAGGTTACGCTAACGGCACAAATTGTAAATGGTGCATTTGACTTATTAAATCTTCATGGTGATGTTTTTGTCCTCACGAATTTTCCAACCAACAGCAACGCAACGGTAAACGGAACGGTGGATATTACTTATGATTTTGCGCAAAACAAATTTTCGCTCGACGCAGATATCCAGGGAAAATTTGCAACGATTACCGCGGACATACCTATAGGAATTTATGGCGGCCCTGATGGCTGGTACTTTAAGGTCGGGGATGCTTTTGCAAAACGCGTAAGCTTTACATTGGTTGATATCAGTAATGATGTATTTGCGCTGCACTTGGGAGCAACCGCTTATTTTGAAATGGGAAGTTTAATCAACCCGCAATTGCCTGACCTGCCTGCACAAATTACATCACACGGACTTACACGGGATCCATCTGCAACTGCATTAATAGATGCCATTAATAAAACGCCCGGTGAAGGGATGATGTTCGGTGCAGAAGTAGATGGTAAATTGAAATTTAATTTCGCCATGTTGTATGCAAATGCAGACGCTATTGTCGGGTTTGATATGATCTTAAAACATTTCGACCAGGAATTTCAATGCAACAACCAGGCAGCAGGTTGGGAAAACTGGTATGCCATGGGGCAAATCTATGCATATCTCGGCGTTGATGTCGGCATTCATGTTGATGTATGGTTTTACCAGGGCGATTTGAGCTTATGTAAACTCGAAATCTCGGCATTGTTAACGGGCGGATTACCTGACCCAACCTGGCTCGATGGCGACTTGCAGGTAGATGGTGAAGTGTTGAATGGCCTGATCTCAATTCACACCTCTGCACATTTCACCATTGGAGATAAATGTTACCCCAATCCTGATCCTTTAAAAGATCTGCAAATCATAAGCGATTATGGTCCCAGAGGAAAAGCGGATGTGTTTGATGATCCTTATGTGGCATCGAATGTGGGGCTCGAAACAGATTATGATATTGATGTACCGCCTACGAATGACAAACCTCAGGGTGAAACACGCATTTTTAAATTCTCGATCGAGTCGTTTACCATTTCATCAAATACACAACCCAATGTGCAGTCACACATAGAATATCAAAACGGAAACACCATTGGCATCTTCAGGCACAAAGACATGTTGTTGCCGAATACAAATTATAATGTTACCATTATAGCCACGGCCATGCAATTTTATCCTGATGAAAACAGGTGGGATTTTCCTTTCAATGATAAAGATCAGCAACGGGAACAGGTGGAACAAACGACCACATTCAGTTTCACAACAGGCCCTGCGCCGGATTATGTTCCGGAAAGTAATGTTCATTTCTCCTACCCGATCAATCGCCAGCGCTATGTATTGAAACAGGAAATAGGTGGTAAAGGAATGCTGCAATTGGCAAAATGGCAAAACAATCTTTTCCCGGATAAAGGCGGCAGTATTTTGTCAGTACGCGTTTATAATTTATACTTCATCAACAACGCCACGAACGATACCGTGAAAACAACTTACACTGCCGATTACGGAACCAATAGTCTTGACTACGCCTTACCGGCAAATCTCAAAAACAGCACCGTTTACAGGATGGACTTCTATTCCTTACCAAATAAAGCCGCTTCACCTATGATGGCAAAAAGTATGGTCAGCATGAGTACAAGAACAAGTGGCAAGGTGAACTACTCAGTAAAACAAACTACAGTGTCCGGAACAATTTCTGAAGCTGTTACAACCTTAAAACCTGTTTACACCATGTATATGCGCACCAGCCAGTACAATACTTTCAATGATAAAATGAATGCACTGGGCAATTGGAGCGGAACACGCAGCGGCGATAATATTCTCATATCAAATGATGCATCAAAACAGGAAGGCTTCGATGTATTCGATGTAAAAGGATATACGGCACCTGACGGAACGCAGTATCCGTCATTGTTCCGGGCAAGGATTGAGTGGAATGATGGCCAGCAGAACGACAAATTTGCTGATGATAATTTATACAGTAACGCGCTCATCCTCGCAGCCAAATATGTGAATACAGATCTCGGCATGCCCACGTTGCGGGAACAAATCCGGATGCCTGTTAAAACCCTTGACTGGAGCCAGTTTCCTGCTGACGGCGCATTGACTTTTGCCGAAACAGGTGAATCTTCCGGAGGAATAGGTGTTTTACAAAAGTCAGTTAGCACCGCTCAAACTATTTCAAATACAAAAACTACGAACGTAACAAGAGGCGGTTACTCAATGTCATTATCATCCGATCTTGGAGTGAAAACAAATGGAGCAAATAATGTACAGTTGATAGCCAATCAATCGCATTATCAGCTCACCTGGAGCCGTGAATATTACATCAAGCAGGATTATAACCTGATGAAGACCTTCGGCCTTACGGCGCAAACACAGGCTGCAATCATTCAGCACCAGTTAGATCCCGGAGACCAGGAAAACACCTTATCAGAAATGAGTGGCGATATCACATTTGCCAATAACAGCATCGGCGGTACGATCACCATGCCCTGGAACAGGTTCTATTATTTATACACTGATCCGAATGCGATGAACATTGTAAATAAGCTCCGGTATTTGAATTATACTTCGATTGATTCAGGCAGCAGGCAGATTAAGTTCCAATACCAGGTTGGTTCAATGCAGGGAAGTACTGTTTTAAAATCGTTCACCATTAAATAAGCAAGCATGAAAAAGAGTAAATATTTTCTGTCCGTGTTTTTTGTGTTGGCTTTTCATGTTGCTTTTTGCCAGAAAAAAAATCATGCAGCCAATCAATTGCCGCCAGTCAATCTGAAAGCAGGCATTCGCCTGTTTGCAAAATCGTATGGTGATTCAATTGTGTTGCGATGGGGGCCAACTGCAGACTGGGCATGGTCAACGCTAAACGCTGTTGGTTACACGATTGAGCGAATCGATTTATCAGAAGCAAAACATCCGAAAAAAGAAATCCTTACGCAACAGGCGCTTAAGCCTTTATCGCTCGCTCAAATGAAAACGCAATTCGGCCCGAATAACAAATATGCTGCAATAGCAGCGCAATGTTTATACGGAAAAAATTTCTCTACAAATCTCCGGAAAGGGCAGGCGGGCCAGGCAGATAAAGCAAATGTTTTTAACAGCCGCTATGCATACTCATTGCAGGTGGCAGACTATGATGGTAATGTTGCAGCAGCAGAAGGATTACGCTATACCGACAAAACGGTTAAGAGAAACGGCATTTATATTTATAAGATTTACCCGGCGAAAACACCGGCACAGGGAAAAATTGATACGGCAAATGTGTTGATAGAAAATAATGAAACTAACATCGTTCGCAGCAAACCACAGATGACTGAAGCCGTTTCCCGTGACCGGTTGGTGGAACTTCACTGGAATCGCATGCAACAGGAACAATATAGCGGTTATTTTATTGAAAGAAGTGATGACGGCCGGCATTTCACAGCCTTAAATCAAAGTCCTTATTTCACTTCGAAGCCGGATTCATCCAAAGCGGCCAACGATTCAACGCAGAAAAAGATTTACGAGCTATTATCGTTGCAGCAAGTGTTTGTGGATAGTCTTCCTGCCAACTATAAAAAATATTATTATCGTATCCGCGGTATTAATGCATTTGCAGAATTGAGTAACTATTCAGACACCGTTACAGCAATGGGCACCGACCTCACTCCTCCTGCTGCGCCAATTGTATCAAGTCCGAAGCTTTTAAACGGGAGAAAAATTCAACTAACCTGGAAAAAACCATTGTTAGAAAAAGATTTCAAAGGTTATGTTGTCACAAGAGCGCATCTGGTCAGCGGGCCTTACATCGCATTGAACCAGGGCTTTCTCGATCCGCACGCAACACAGTTTACAGATACTTCCGCCTTTGAACATGGACAAAATTTTTATATCATCCTTGTAGTGGACACAGCAGGCAACTCATCGCCATCCATACCTGCAATGGGATTGGTTCCCGATCACACGCCGCCTGCTGTACCAACAGGATTGAAAGGATCTATTGACCGCAATGGTCTTGTTCACCTTTCATGGAACAGGAATAAAGATGAAGACGTGAAAGGATACAAAGTGTATTTCGCCAATAGTAACGTGCACGTGTATTCGCAGATCACCATTGCTCCCGATGCAGATACTACATTCACTGACACCATCACTTTGAAGACACTCACCAAAACGATTTGGTATAAAATTGTTGCCGTAGATGAAAACAATAACCATTCAGGATACTCGCAACCTGTTGAATTGAAAAAGCCGGACATCATTCCACCGATACCGCCATTGGCATCGAAAGTATATGTAGATACATCCGGTGTACAAATCGATTGGATACAAAGTTCCAGTGAAGACGTAGTGAGCTATATTATTTACCGGAAAGAGAAAAATTCAAACTGGTCAGTAATAAAAAGAATGCGACATGATTCTACAAAAACTTTATTTCATTTTACCGATCATAACCTGACTCCGTTTCATGAATATCAATACTGCGCCGAAGCAGTGGATGAAGATAGCTTACACTCCGCCAAATCAACGGCAGTGGACGCCGAAGTGAAAACGGTTCCTGATCTGCCTGCTATACAAACATTGCGTGCCAACTATAATGCAAAAACAAAAGAGGTGGGACTGACCTGGAGCTTTTCTGCACAGGGGAAATACTTTTTCGTATTGTACAGGAGTGCCAATAATGAGCCGCTGGAGCGTTTTCAGTCAGTTTTATCAAACCAGTCGAAATATACAGACAGCATAGACCCGGCAAAAGAGCAGGTGGTTCATTATGCCATACAGGCATTATTTCAGGACCAGCGCGGAAGAACGAAAGTGAGCAGGCCGGTGAATGTGCCTGTTACACAGCAGTGATGCATTATATAATTTCGTGTATCCGTTAGGGTTAGTATGCCAAAGCTTTACAAACACTCACAAATTGTGAATTCCGTTTCATTGGGCTGTATTAAGTAAGATCATATCCATAGTAATAATTCTCACCCATGGAACTTTACCAGTCCATCCATCGGGTTTTGTAAAATGTTGCCCGGTTGCAACTGGTAGCTGTTGCACATTTCGGCAATTACATCTTTAAAGCCATATGCAATGCTGCCGGTAAAATGTATCGGCATTTTCCAGCTTTCGGTGAACTTGCAGATATGATGGTAAAAAAAATCATTCAGGCCGTCTTCAATAATATTTTCCACCATATAATGTCCGCGGTTTTCCGCAAGAAAGATGGCAAACGAGGCAAGGTACCGATTTGCTAACGGCTTCGTATAAACGCTGTTTAGGATTTCGTTTTGGGTGGTTACAAATTTTGCATCAAAGCGTGCCCGCAGATCGCCATCGAAGGTATTATATAAATAATACTGAATTACCTTTTTACCCATATAGGCGCCACTGCCTTCATCGCCCAAAATATATCCGAGGCCGGGATTGTTTTTTACAATTCGCCTGCCATTATAATAACAGGAACTGGATCCCGTGCCGAGTATGCACGCAATACCTTTTTCATTTCCGCACAATGCTTTTGCTGCGCCGTCAATATCTGTTTCTACCTTTATTATTGCCGCAGGAAAAATATTCTTCAATACCTTGCTGATCATCTTCACATTCCCGGCATTGCCGCATCCCGTACCGTAATAAAATATTTCGCCGGGCTGCTTCTTTCCGATTCCGGGCAATAATTCCTTGCGTATAATTTTTTCCATTTCAGGTCCGCTAACGAAATAGGGGCTCATCCCCTGCGAAAAAACGGTTGTTTTCTTTTTGCCCTGCAGCAGGCACCATTCCGTTTTGGTGGAGCCTCCGTCGGCAATCAATTTGATGGTTGGCATGATTATCTCGCTTTTATTCAGGAAATTTGCATTTCCAAAATTTAAAATTATAGAATAACACATGAATGGTAAGAAAAAGTTGCAGGTGTGGCTTCCGCTGATATTGAGCGTATGCGTGATAGCAGGAATGTTTGCCGGATACAGGATCAGGGGTAATATGCCGGATACCGGCCCCTTCTTTACCAGAAGGCCAAAGCCCGTGCAGGAAGTGCTGGACCTGGTGCAAAGGCAATACGTGGATAAGGAAAATATGGATACCCTGGGCGATGTAGCCATTGATGCCGTACTGGCAAAACTTGATCCGCATTCGGTGCTGATGCCGCCTCAGGAGCTCGAGGCAGTGAATGAGGATCTCGAAGGTCAGTTTTATGGTATCGGCATTGAGTTCAGCATTTTTAATGATACTATTAATGTGCTGGATGTAGTGGAGAACAGCCCGTCCTCAAAAGCCGGCATTCTTACCGGTGATAAATTTTTAAAGGTAAATGACTCCGGGGTTGCCGGCGTTCACATTACCAATGATAGAATAAGAACATTGCTGCGCGGAGAAGAAGGTTCCGAAGTGTCCATTACATTGCTGCGCAATGGTGTGGAAAAAACGATACATGTTACAAGAGATGCCATCCCCTTATACAGCCTGGATGCGGCATACATGCTTACCGACACCATTGGCTATATCCGGCTGAATAAATTTGCCGAAACTACCTATGACGAATTCATGCAGGCGATGGGCAGCCTCCAAAAGAAAGGAATGAAGAGCCTCGTACTCGATCTGCGTGATAATGGCGGCGGCATACTTACACAAGCTACCAATATTGCCGATGAATTTTTAAGCGACAATAAGCTCATCACTTATACCGAGGGAGAGCATTCGCCGAGAAAAGAATACCACTGCAGCAAGCCCGGAATTTTTGAAACGGGAAAGCTGGTAGTGCTTGCCAACGAGGGTACTGCATCTGCGAGTGAAATATTGCTCGGCGCTTTGCAGGATTGGGACCGTGCGACGGTTGTAGGCAGAAGAACATTTGGCAAGGGACTCGTCCAGGAACAGTTCCAGCTGAGCGATGGCTCTGGTTTGCGGCTGACGATTGCGAGATACTATACTCCTTTGGGCAGAAGCATTCAAAAGCCCTATGATCAGGGAGCCGAGGCCTATTATAATGATTTGATAAACCGCTTTCACAATGGTGAAATGGCCCATGCCGATTCTATAAAGCACACCAATGAAAAAGTATATAAAACGCCGGATGGCAAAATAGTATATGGCGGCGGCGGCATTACACCCGATATATTTATACCATACGACACCACGACATTTGACCAGGCCTTATCGCAGATTTATATGAATGGCACGCTCAATGATTTTGCCTATCTCAATTATGTAAACAATGAAAAAGAATTTAACGCGTATAAGAGCCCAAAGGATTTTGAAGAAAGATACAATGTAGATGCGGCTACCCTGAATGCCTTCAGGGATTTTGCCAATAAAGACTCAGTAAAGTTCGACCTGAATGATATAAAAGAAAAGAATGCCGTTGCCAAACAAATAAAGGTGCTTACTGCAAGAGAGATGTGGCATACCGAAGGCCAGTATGAAGTAGCCAATGCAACTGATGCCGCTGTAAATAAAGCCGTCGAGGCAATAAAGCAGAATAACCTGTTGCAGGCAAATAAATAACAACGACTGATTTTTAACTTTATAAAAAGACGGTTATGTGGAAGAATCATATTCTGGAAACAATCGGAAATACGCCGCTCATACGCTTAAATAAGATTACCAAAGATTTTCCATGCACGGTACTTGCCAAGGTAGAATATTTCAACCCGGGCAATTCCATAAAAGACAGGATGGCGGTAAAGATGCTGGAAATGGCCGAGCAGGAAGGGTTGATAAAGCCGGGAGGAACCATTATTGAAGGTACATCGGGAAATACCGGAATGGGGCTTGCATTGGCAGCGTGCGTAAAAGGATATAAATGTATTTTCACCACCACCGATAAGCAATCCAAGGAAAAAGCCGATATACTAAAAGCCGTGGGCGCTGAAGTAATCGTTTGCCCTACCAATGTAGAGCCGTCTGATCCCCGTTCTTATTATTCTGTTTCAAAAAGACTGGCTAAAGAAATTCCCAATTCATGGTACGTAAACCAGTACGATAATCTTGCCAACAGGCTCGCGCATTATGAATCTACAGGGCCTGAAATATGGCAGCAGACAGAAGGAAAAGTAACGCATCTGGTAGTAGCTACCGGTACGGGCGGTACCATTGTTGGAACAGGCAAATACTTAAAAGAGCAAAATCCGGACATTAAGGTCTGGGCAATTGACAGCTATGGTTCTTTACTGAAAAAATATTTTGATACCGGTATTATCGATGAAAATGAAGTATATCCCTATGTCAGCGAAGGGTTCGGCGAAGATTTTGTTCCGGCAAATTACGATATGCAGTATATAGATCGTTTTGAAAAGGTGACAGATAAAGATGGCGCTGTGATGGCAAGAAGAATTGCAAAGGAAGAAGGATTGTTTTGCGGATATAGCGCCGGCAGCTGCCTGCAGGGACTGATACAATTGAAGCGTGAATTACACAGAAACGATCTCGTGGTATGTATATTTCACGATCATGGCAGCAGGTATGTTGCAAAAATTTATAATGATCAGTGGATGATGGAAAGAGGCTTTTTGGAAGTAAAAACATTCAAAGATTTGGCAAGCGGAAGGGGAACTCAAAAATTAGTAACCATTTCACCCCAGCAAAAAGTGGCAGAGGCCATTGACCTGATGAAGAAATATGATATAGAAAATGTACCCGTAAAAAATGGTGCCGATATCATTGGTTCGCTAAGCGAAGGCGGATTGTTCGATAAAATATTAACTGATCCTGAAATAAAAAATCAAACAGTAGAATCAGTGATGGAAAAAGAGTATCCTGTGGTTGCGTTTGATACACCTGTTGAAAAATTAAGCAAGCTTATTTCCCGGCAAAACGGAGCCGTATTAAGCAAGGATGAAACGGGAGATTACCACATTGTAACCAAGTATGATCTGATACAGAGTCTTGCTAAATGACTGATAAATAAAAGTGTCACCCGCTTTCTCAAAATTTTTGCTGCAGGTAATTTCGTAGAATTCCGGAATGGCTTTCGTATTTTCCCGATAACCTGCCGGGTACTACAACGCATCTTCATTGTATTTTTCGATAGAAAAAAATCAGGCAATCTTGCTATTGATAACAAATACACATCCTTATATTTTTGTATCGGAAGTTGATTGATGGCGATTTGAACATTAATCCAGTTGAATCCGAATATCCGCGAAAAAATCCAATCAGAGCTAATCCAAAGTCCCTGAAAAATCACAAAATCCAATCTCAGTCAACTTCTACTTTTTTGAAGTGATGAAAAACCTGTAACCACGTAAACGACCGGCCCCAATCCTGTCAAAGACCATATCACAATCCTGTGAACCAAAAAAGGCGATGCCTTTTGAATGATCCCCAGGAAGGCTGCGTCTGCAGCAAGACAAAACTGCTCCTGCTAAAATTGATCCCTTCAATAGCAGGAGTTTTTTTATTTTATAACTTGCCTCCGGAATGATCCTTGCTTCCGGCGATATTACCCCCCGCAACTATTCATCTATTATCTCGGTAGTGCCTTCGCTTACAGAATTATTGTACGACCTGGGGTTGGAAGAAAAAGTAAAAGGTATTACCAAATTCTGCAGCCACCCGCACAAATGGCATGAGACAAAAATGAAAGTGGGGGGAACAAAAACCCTGAATATTGAAAAAATCAGGAGCCTGCAGCCTGATCTCATCATTGCCAATAAAGAAGAGAATACCAGGGAACAAATTGAAGAACTGGCAGCCTCCTGCAATGTACTGCTGACGGATGTCAATTCGTTAACGACAGCCCTCGAAACGATCCAGGATATCGGTATTCTCACCCATACCAAAGAAAAAGCATTCGCTCTTGCAGATGAAATTGAAACAAGGTTTTCCCAATTGCAAAAACGCATGGTAGTAAAAAAGAAAATCCGTACCGGTTATTTTATCTGGAAAAACCCTTTTATGGTTACCGGCCGCAATACTTTCATCAACGACATGATGCATCTTTGCGGACTCGAAAATATTTTTGCCCATCGCGAAAGATATCCTCACGTTCGCCCGGAAGATTTGTATCGCGAAAAATCAATCTGCGAGCTGGTTATTCTTCCGTCGGAACCTTTTCCCTTTACAGAAAAACATATTCCCGAATTCCGGTCTGTTTTTCCCAAAGCAAAGGTGGTGCTGGCAGATGGCGAAATGTTTAGCTGGTATGGCAGCCATTTATTATATGCTGCTGATTATTTTGAAAATTTTCTTAATAAAATTCATTTCTCAAAATAAAAATCTTTTCCTGCGCGTATTTTTTAAATATAAACAGCGGAAAACTCCCGTATTGCGTTTTTATCAATTTCCTGTAGGTTTGCATACATTTTAAAAAAGAAAAACCAATGGCATCGAAAAAAATTACAGATTTACTGGGCAGCCGGGCCGACGATTTATTAAATCACAAATGCGTTATTGATAAATCCACGCTTACCCTGCCATCGCCGGATTACATTGACGAGACATTTACCAAAAGCGACCGTAACAATCGTGTGGTGGGGGCCATGCAAACACTGATGGGACATGGCAGACTGGCGAACACAGGATATTGCTCCATTTTTCCGGTAGACCAGGGGATCGAGCACAGTGCCGGCGCATCTTTCGCACCCAACCCGATGTATTTTGATCCTGAAAATATAGTGAGGCTTGCAATAGAAGGAGGCTGCAATGGAGTAGCATCCACATTCGGAGTGCTCGGAATTCTGAGCAGAAAATATGCACATAAAATTCCTTTCATTGTAAAAATCAATCACAACGAGTTATTGAGCTATCCTAACATCTTCGAACAGACTATGTTTGGTAAAGTAAAAACTGCCTATGATATGGGGGCAATAGCGGTAGGCGCTACCGTGTATTGGGGCAGCCCTGACAGCAGGCGTGAATTGCAGGAAGTAAGCGAAGCATTTGCACAGGCGCATGAATTAGGAATGCTGACCATATTGTGGTGTTATACCCGTAACAATGCTTTTAAAGTAGGTGATGTGGATTATCATACTGCTGCTGATCTTACGGGTCAGGCAAATCACCTGGGCGTTACATTGCAGGCAGACATCATTAAACAAAAATTGCCTACCAACAATGGCGGATACAATGCAGTGAAATTCGGAAAAACTTCCAGGCTGGTATATGAAAAGCTGACGACGGATCATCCTATCGATCTCTGCCGCTACCAGGTACTGAATTGCTACAGCGGAAAAATTGGTTTAATCAACAGTGGTGGTGAAAGTAAGGGTGCGGCTGATTTGGCAGAATCTGTAGAAACGGCAATTGTAAATAAACGCGCCGGTGGAACCGGCCTGATCCTCGGAAGAAAGGCCTTTCAAAAACCATTCAAAGACGGCGTGGAGTTGTTGCAAGCCACACAGGATGTTTATCTTGACAAGGAGGTTACTATTGCATAAGCGGTCGTTAGACATAAGTCATTAGTCTGATCCCATTGACTACTGACCAATGACCTATTGACCATTGTAGATTTATGATTAAACAATTGTAAATTACATTTTATGAAACAAGACGATGATATTGAGGCCAACCTTGCCGGCGAAGGCAATGAAAATGAGGAAACGCGAAGAAGATGGTTCAGGAGAATGAAGAAAGGCATCACTACTTCCACCAAGGAAAAGAAAGAAACTCCTGACGGGCTCTGGACCAAATGCCCGTCCTGCCGCTATACCTGTACCATAACGGAATTGCGCGAGAACCTGTTTGTATGTCCAAAATGCGAGTATCATCACAGGATTGGCAGCGCCGAATATTTCGAAATAATTTTTGATAACGATGAGTACGAAGAGCTTTTCGGAAATATCAGGTCGGTCGACTATTTGAATTTTGTGGACCTGAAACCTTATTCGCAACGATTGAAGGAAACCTATGCTAAAACCAATATTCACGATTCTATAACGGTTGCGGCGGGCAAAGTAAATACATGGGATCTGGTAGTGGCATGCATGGATTTTGAATTTATTGGCGGAAGCCTCGGAAGTGTAATGGGAGAAAAGATCAGCAGGGCATGCGATTATTGTATTGAACACGAAATGCCATTGCTGATCATTAATAAGAGTGGCGGCGCCCGGATGATGGAAAGTGCATTTTCACTCATGCAGCTGGCTAAAACATCCGGTGGCTTGTCAAAACTTTCCGATGCAAAACTTCCATACATATCGCTTTGCACCGATCCCACATTTGGAGGCACCACTGCATCATTTGCCATGCTGGGAGACATCATCATTGGTGAGCCCGGCGCCCTGATTGGATTTGCAGGCCCGCGCGTAATTAAGGAGACGATCAAGAAAGATCTGCCATCCGGCTTTCAACGCAGTGAATTTTTACTGGAGCACGGTTTTCTCGATTTCATTGTTCCGCGAAAGGAATTGAAGGAGAAACTGACTCAGCTATTAACGTTGTTTAGAAATTGATGAATGGTTAAATAGTTAAACTACTCATTGCTGCTATTAACCATTACCCGCTGCAACAATTAAACAAATTGACTTAATGGTTATTTACTTACTGACCAATGACTACTGAAATCACCAACCGCAAAGCTTATCACGATTATCATATTGAAGCAACATATATTGCAGGTATCGTGCTCACGGGTACGGAGATAAAATCTTTACGTGAAGGCAAGGCAAGCTTTAATGATAGTTTCTGCGCATTTTTCAACGGCGAATTGTTCGTCCGCAACCTGCATATATCAGAATATAATTTTGGCACCCTACATAATCACGAACCGCTGCAGGAAAGAAAGCTGTTGCTGCATAAAAAAGAATTGCGGCGGCTGGAAAGCAAAATAAAAGAAAAAGGCTATACCCTTGTACCGCTGAAAATTTTCATTGCAGCTAACGGTTTTGCAAAAGTGGAGATCGGGCTCGGGAAGGGTAAAAAATTATACGATAAGCGCGAGACCATTAAAGAAAGAGAAATCACCCGGAACATACAACGCAAATACGGGATATAAATCTTCGTGTACGCTTTCACGTTAGTTTAGCATTCGCTAAGGCTCAGGGGAACATTTACTGCCAGGCCGCCATCCGCGGTTTCTTTGTATTTGCTGCTCATATCTGTAGCCGTATTCCACATTGTTTTTACCACATTATCAAGGCTTACTTTAGCATAATCCGGAGCGCTCTGCAATGCAAGCTGGCAGGCTGTTATGGCTTTTATAGCCCCCATCGTATTTCTCTCTATGCAGGGTACCTGTACCAACCCGTTTACCGGGTCGCACGTCATGCCCAAGTGATGTTCCATAGCAATTTCGGCAGCCATCAGGGCCTGCCGCTGTGTGCCTCCCAGGCATTCAGTTAACGCCGCAGCCGCCATGGAAGAGGAAACGCCGATCTCTGCCTGGCAACCGCCCATCGCCGCTGAAATCGTTGCCCCTTTTTTGAAAATGCTGCCAATTTCGGAAGCGGTCAATAAAAATTCGATAATCTTTTCATCTGCATTGGCATCACAAAAAATAATGTAGTAGGCAAGCACGGCAGGAATCACACCTGCCGCTCCGTTCGTCGGTGCAGTTACCACCCTTCCGAATGAAGCATTTTGTTCGTTTACCGAAAGCGCAAAGCAACTGACCCAATCCAGCGTATACTTAAAATTGTTTCCACCTTGCTTAATCGCCTCTATCCACGAATCAAAATCATGATAGGTTTTATTCCCGATCAGCCTTTTATTTAAATCCGCCGCCCTTCTTTTTACCTGCAGCCCTCCCGGCAAAACACCCTGGGAATGGCATCCCGTGTAAATACATTCCTTCATCACCTTCCAGATATTTAATAATCCCTTTCTGGTTTCGTCTTCATTTCTCCAGGCGTTCTCATTTTCCATTACCACTTCACTTATATTCAAGCCTGTTTTCATGCACCAGTGCAGCAAATCATCCGCATCATTTATAGGAAACGGAAGCTGTATGGCGGCATCATTATCCAACCGCTCCCCTTCCTTGACCACAAAACCGCCGCCGATTGAATAATAGGTTTCAGCAACAGGCTCTTCATTATCCGGCACGGCAAGAAATGTCAATGCGTTGGAATGAAACGGCAGTATTTCGGTGTATAAAAATTCAATATCTTCCTGCGGGTCAAAATCCACTTCCTGTGTACCGTTGAGCTTTATTTTCCCGGATTGTGCAATGGTGCTTATTGCGCTATTCATCCTGGCAACATCAAACGTAACAGGATCTTCCCCGGAAAGTCCCAATTGCACGGCAATATCAGTACCATGGCCTTTGCCGGTTTTAGCCAGCGAGCCATACAGCAATACCTCAACATGCATTATATGATTTAATAAATTTTTCTGCTGAAGAGACCGCAGAAAAAGCAGGGAAGCACGCCATGGGCCCAGGGTATGGCTGCTTGACGGGCCCACTCCTATTTTAAATATATCGAAAACGGAAATTGCTTCGTGGCCCAAGAGTTGTTCTTTTGAAATACAAAGTTAGACAATCAATCGTTAATTACTCAGGCAGTCAGATTAACAGTTACGGATTCTTCACCGATACTACATTGATATCAAAAATAAGATCTGAATTGGCAGGAATCAATACCTGGCCCTGTGAGTCGGTAATTACCTGCGAACCATACCCAAGTGTGGGCGACACATAAGCAATAATTTCGCCTCCCGCTTTAACCAGGGGAATAGCCTTTTGCCACCCTTCTATTAATTGCCCTAAAGTAACGGTAGTAGTTTCATTTGGAGCAGTTGAATCAAATACCAGACCACTCAGGAGCCTGCCCGTGTAACTCACTGTCACCTGCGAACACGCGCCGGTGGCCATATCGCCCGTTCCCCCGTTAACTATGTTATAAAACATGCCAGAAGGATCCGCCGTAAAATTGTATATGCTATGACTTTGCAAGCTGTCTCTTAATACAGCAACTTCGGAATCGGAAGCGGTAGCATTGAAAAATGTATAGGCGCACCCGGTATTCGTTTTTTTACAGGACACTGCGATAACCGAAGCAAGAACCAGAACGGGGGCAAATCTTTTAATCATCGGCAATTTTTTGCAAACAAAGAGCATAAAAACATTCAACGCGCTGCATCATTTTGTTCCTCCTTAAATTTTAACTCTTTATATTGTTGCTCATTATAGTCCCATTTGAACTTACCCCGGAAAATGGCAAAGAATACTGCAACAGCTGTCACGCCAACCGAAATCAGCAACAGCTCTGAATCGGAAATGTAAATCATGTTTTTATACCAACCGTGAAAAAGCACCGCCAGCAAAATCGGAAGTGCAAAGAGCAGCCCCGCCGGCAAACCGGTTAGGAGCATCCACAGAATTTTTTTTTGTGTCATCCTGTTTTGCTCCCAATATTTTAAAAACTTTTTGTCTTCCTCACTCAGCATGCAAAAATTTTTCCTCAATATTTCCGTTAAAAATAAATCATTAATTATTACAATGGTCGCTTTTTAATTCAGTCAATTAAATGTAGGTTTGCTCTCTCTAAAAATATCGCTGTGAAAATTGAACAAGCCATTGTATTATATTTAATCAAAAATAAATCTCTTCCATTACAGGGAATCGGCTCATTCAGAATAGAAGGTTCATTCCCCGAAACCTCCGACGATAAGCCGCAGATCATCCCTGCTGAGGCAATTTCATTTGTGTATGATCCAAAAACGGCAGAGGATCCTGAACTAATCAATTTCCTGGTACAAACTACCAAAAAGATAAAGCCGCTCGCATCGGCAGACCTCGATTCTTTTCTTACGCTGGGCCGGCAATTCTTAAATATCGGTAAACCTTTCGTGATTCATAACCTGGGGGTGCTCGAAAAAACAAATGCCGGCGCCTTTGAATTCAGAGGAGGGCCTGTTGTTCAACGGCCCGAGCCCCAGCCGGTAAAAATTGAAGACGTAACGATGGAAACAGCGGAAGAAGCCGGCTTTAATGATTTTGAAAAAGCATCACCCCGGAGAAACGGTCGCTCCCTACTTTACATTTTTGTGCTGGTTCTGCTTGCTACTGCCGGCTGGGCCGCCTGGAAATATATTTTTAATAAAAACCAGAATACACCTGTCAATTCAACCACTGAAAATATTGTACCGCTTAAAGATACCACAGCGACCTCCACGGAAAAGAAAAATGATTCAGTACCACCTGTAGATAAAAAAGAAGACAGCCTTAAAAATACCCCGAGAAACCCCGCCGATACTTTTACCTTTAAAGTAGTGGTGTATGAAACGAAAGACCTTGCTCTCGCCAGGGCGAAGATGGATAAGTGGATCAATATGGGAAGAAAAATAATTTTATATACTGATGACTCAGTTACCTATAAAATTGCTCATCCTTTCACATTGCCTCTTTCCGATACTACCAAAATACTGGATTCATTAAATAATTATTATTACCTTGGCAGGGCCCATATAGAGATAAATAAATAATACGGTTATTCGCTGTCTGCTTGTGTTTTCAGAAGCATTATAAATAGCCGGCCGGGTCCGGACCTGGCTACCACACAAAAGCTTTCTTTACAAAAGCCCATTGCACCAGGATTCCGGCAAATAACTCAATATTGAAAGTCAACCAATTATAGAAAATTCAAAAAAATTTTTTCAAAGTCTTGCAAATATCAAAATGATTTGCAAATTTTACAGGGCATTTACACACCTCTACCCCCCAATCCACATATACTATTATCAACTTCCGGTGAGAGTTTAGTCTAACTCTTCTCATTCCTGCCATATCTGAATGATGAGCTAACAGATCCTCATATCTTTTGTATTGCCGTTTATTTACAATTATCTCAAAATCACAAAAGAATGAACAGATTTTTTACTCTATTACTGGCTTTATCAGGCTTAATGATTTATGATTTCGCAGATGGACAGACGGGTCCCAACCTGCTGGGAGCAAAAGGTACTTTCAGCGCTCCTTTTATTACCGAAAACACAAAAGCATCCAGCTGTACGAGATCCGGATCGGCTACTTACAACCCGCCCGGCAATATTGGCAATGCTTTAAACGGTTGTTCTACGTCAGGCTCCTCCCTTCCCTGCTCAGGTTATAATTATGTTTATAAGAGCAGTGGGTTACAGCCCGAATTCACTTATACCATCATCAAAAATATCGGTGATATTAATGGCGGCAATTGTATCAAAGGCGACTGGAGGGGACAGGATCATACAGGCGACGGCGGTTATTTTATGGCGGTAAACGGCGCCCCCAATAACTCCTACAGTAATATTTTTTATCAAATAAAATCGATTCCTGTTTGCCCCGGCACCCAATATGAATTTTCTGCATGGGTACTTAATATTTTACCCAAGAGCAGCCCTGCAGCATTAGCAGGATCTGAACCTAATATTTCATTTAAGGTAATTACCGGGAGTACCTCGCAGATAATCGGTACGTCAGGCCCGATAGCTTATACAGACACACCCACATGGGTAAAGGTAGGCGGCACATTTACTGCACCCGACACCGTTACATCTGTAGACCTTCAGGTGATCAATGCTACTGCCGTGGCAAGTGGAAATGACCTGGGGTTAGATGATATTTCTTTTAACGTAGTGCAGTCTAACATTGCAGTGGAAGGGCCACAAAACATTACCGAAGGAAACAGCTTTACAGTTAAATATGTTGTAAACGATATTACGCATACAAATACATGGTACAAATGGCAGGTAAGTAAAGACGGAGGTGCTACTTATACAGATACATTAAGTACACAGGAAGGGGTATATGCAGGAGACAGTATGGTACTGAGTCTTCCCTTCAATAAAGTGACTACTGACATGAATGACTATAAGTACAGATTAGTTGTTTCCACTTCTGCAGCAGGTTTGGTAAATGCTACCTGTACCTATATCAATGAATACACATTAATAGTGGCTGCCGGCGGCCCGCTGCCGATAACATTAAGCTCCTTTACCGGCAGGTATGCCAACGGCGTTGCCACACTCAGCTGGCAAACAAGCCAGGAAATTAACAGTGATTATTTTGAATTGTTCAAAAGTGCAGATGGCGAGAATTTCGATCCGGTTGCCAATATTAAAAGTGCGGGCTTTAGCAATGTGGTTAAAAATTACAGCTACCAGGATTATAGCCCGAATCCGGGAGAGTATGTATACTATCGCCTGAAGCAGGTAGATATAGACGGCAAGTATACTTTCTCATCGGTTGTAAAGCTGACGGTAGGCAGCAATGCAACTATCCTGGCCTATCCCAATCCTTTTACCAGTGAATTCACGGTATCACTGAGCGCAGATAAAACAGCTCCGGCCGCATTAAAGTTATTATCGATTACCGGCCAGGTAATGTTTTCAAAAACTATCAGCATAAATAAGGGCAATAATTCTATACTCGTTAACAATTTACCTTCCTTTCCTCCCGGTATTTATTATATGAGCATTACGAATGATGAGCTGAACGTTAAAACCAAATTGCAGAGACAATAAATTATTTTCTTTCTCATAATATACCGCTTTAGCTAAACGCTAAAGCGGTTTTTATTTCCCGGTATCTTAAGAAACACCTAACCGGGTCCAATGATACAACAGGATTGCATGAGAATATGTATTTGCGAAATTTACTTTTCAGGCTCATCAAGCACTGGCTGAGTTAATGAGGCAAGCCGGTCATGTATTGTATCATTTTGCTGCTCAAAAATGACGATTTCATTTTTTCCTTTTCTCAGCCAGCAGCCGGGCAGATAAAGAGTTTGCTGGGGGCCTGTATCCCAATACCTGCCCAGGTTATGTCCATTCACAAAAACAATTCCTTTTTGCCAGTTCCTCATATCGAGAAAGGTATCCCCGGTTTTGCTTAAAGTAAATTCCCCGGTGTACAGGGAGGGTTGGTACCTGATATTTGAGTTATGAAAATCTTTAAGCGCTGGCATAACGGTCATGGGTATACGAAATATTTGCCAATTCCCTGTAACTGCGCGGTCGTTAATCATCACAGGCCCCGTAATTCCTTTTAAATTGTGCACTATGGCGGCGCCATAATTAATGCGTCCCATATTTTCTACCAGGATCTGAAACACAGCATTTGCCGGTATATCCACATCGCATGAATAATTATTCCGGCTGCGATCAAGGGTCGCTATTTTTTTGCCGTTTATGAAAATGATTCCATAATCTCTCAAACCGCTAATCATTAATTTTCCCTTAACCGCGTTTTTAAATCTTTTTTGATATAACACATATCCGTATCCCTGGTCAAGCGATTCAAAGGTTTGCGGCGTATCACTATATACCGGCTTTATATTTTTAATGAAATCAAAAAGATTTACCGCCTTTGCCAAATGAATTTCCGGAGTTGCGATTACCGGAATTTTTGCAGGCGCTTCCGGAATTGTATAGGAAACGTATTGCTGAAAGAGCTTTCGCAATGAATCATATTTAGGAGTGACCCATCCTGCTTCAGTTATCGGGGCATCATAATCATAGCTCGTAATGTCCGGTTGAATATCATGTTTGTCATCATAATTGGCGCCGCTGGTAAAGCCAAAATTAGTGCCGCCATGAATCATGTAGTAGCTGAAGGAAATTCCTGCTTTCAAATACTTTTCCGTTTGCTTCACTACCTCATCTGTTGCAACTTTCTGAAAAGGTTCATTCCAATGATCCAGCCAGCCGGGATAAAATTCGGCCACCATATAGGGGCCTTTCCCATTGTGGTATTCATTTACCGCCTTCTTCAGATTATCAATATTATCTTCTCCGTTGGCAGTTGGCAACGCTCCTGCAACCGTACCTTCTTTAAATAGCCAGCTGCCGTCGGCTGTAAACAACGGCACATCAAAACCCGCATCCATGATTTGTTGTTTGATAGCATTGATATAAGCCTTATGCTGTTCAAAAGGAATATCTTTTCGCTGGGCAACATAAGAACCAAATTCATTTTCCACCTGCACCATTACGATCGGACCGCCGTGCGTAATCTGAAGATCTTTTACCTGGCGGGCAAGTTGGGTGAAGTAAGTCTTGCAGGAATCAAGGAAGGGTTGATTATTGGTTCGTACTTCCAAAGAATTCACTTTTTGCAGCCACCAGGGAAATCCGCCAAACTCCCATTCGGCACAGGCATAAGGACCCGGCCGCAAAATCACCATCAGCCCTACCGCCTGAGCAGTTTTAATAAATTCGCGAATATTCCTGTTATCAGATTTAAAATCCCAAACGCCCGGCGCTGTTTCCTGGTAGTTCCAGAATACATAAGTGGCAACCGTATTTAACCCCATTGCCTTCATCATTTCCAAACGATGCCGCCAATATGCCTTTGGCACGCGGGCAAAATGCATCTCTCCGGAATGAATTTGGATGGGCTTACCATCATACAAAAAGGCCCCTTCTTTGATTTGGAAAGAATGGTTGCCCTGAGAATAGCAATTCGCAATAAGAAATGTTGAGATAAGAGCCAGAATTATTTTTTTCATCTGTAATTGAATTAATACAAAAATTTTGACGCGGTATGCCGGAACAATTCCCGATCAAAAATACAAACACTTGCTTTTTTGAAATTGATTAAAAATACACGGTATTTAATCAGAGGATAATGCACAACTATAACGGCAACGCATATACGATTTAATGCCAATTTAATTATAAAAAAATTTTTAGTTTAAATATTCTGCCATTAAGGTTAGCTAAGGAGTTAAGAACAGTAAGAAGCAGATGCTTAATGTATTCTTAACTTCTTAACGGGTTAAAATCGGACTATTTTAATTTTCCAAACGGTACAATACAATTATTTCGGATCATCATAAAAAAGCCCCTATGGAAATAGGGGCCTACCAAACTAACTGCTTAGTATTTATGAGAAGAAAAATCGCCGGATTAATGTTGCGCCCACCACAAGGGAGTCAGCACATCATCAGTACTACCAAGATCCTGTACCGCCTGGTTATAGCCGTTTACATTGCTGTTTTGCAGGCCTGAAGGATATTTCATCCTTTGCGGGAAGAATTGAACATTGCTCGTCATGTAATTGGCGCTGGTAAGCGCAGGAAGCGTTTGTATCGGTCCTTCAAGCACTACGTTTTCAAAGAATGGAAGTCCCAATCTCCTGTGATCGCTCCATGTTTCCAATGGCAGCCATGGGGTTTGCGCAATAAATTTCTGTGTGATAATTTTTGTAAGGTGGTCGTTTCTTACCGTTCCGTTTTGATACAGATTATTTACAGGATAATTGATGGCAACATTTCCTGTGGTACCGGTAATTCCATCCACATAGTTCATCATATGCGTAGCGCCGGGTTCTGCAGTATGATTCCAGCTTACAGAAGTACCGTCCCTGTTATAATCTGTTGAAGCCAGGTAAGAGCTCAGGTATTGAGAGATGCCCCAGTACTCAAAGCTTTTTGCAATTCCTGTTTCGTATGCGGTTTGCGCGTCCACAGGGGTAGCCCAGCCTCTTACCGCGCCTTCTGCCAAAAGGAAATAAGTTTCCCATGCTGCAAAGAATACTCTTTTTGCAGTTTGCGTTCTGAACTGATTTTTAAGCGTGGGGGCCATTCCTGTAGCGGTGCCTATATCTTCGCCCTGGAAGAGGGTATTGTGCCAGTCGCCCTTGGTGCCCCAGTTGCCATCCGGCGTGCCATTCCAGGTGTATTTGCCATCAATCGTTTTTATTACCATATTATTTACATCTTTTACCGTACCGGTGGTAGTGGCAGTTACGGCGCCGCAGGTACCACTTGGGAACGAAGGATCGCTGCTATTGCCCGGCATATAAAAAATCTGGTAGGCACGGGGATCGATGGTATAAGGCAACCCGTCTAACCAATAAGCAGAAAAAGGATTGTTTGTTTTTGTTGTTAATTGTACCGGATAATATTGTCCGGCATAGTCTGCCGGCTTGATGTTGGCAATGGCATCTGCCTGTCCCGAGGGATCAGTAACCACAGAAGGAATCTGTTCCTGCGAAGTAACGCTCCCGAGATTCACCACGAGATTATTGAAGGTAACCGCTTCCGGTAACTGGTACCAGCAACGTGTGTACATACCAGACAGGTCGTCCCAACCGGGCTTCTCCTGTATCTGGAATATTTGCGACTTATCAGTAAGCAGGTTCCCGCTGGCGGCAGCGGCTTCAAACTCTGATTGCGCTTTGGAAGGATCTACCTCTGACAAACGCATAGCGAGCCTGAGACGTAAAGAATTGCCATAAGCCTGCCAGTTGCTGAAATTAAATCCATAAGCCGGATCTTCCGAAGCCACATCCGATGGTACTGAGACGTTAAGATCTATTTTAGAAGTTGCATCAGATAATTCATCAAGCAAATAATAATAAACAGACTTCACATCTGCAAACTCCGGGTTTTTTCCCTGGAAAGCATTGGTAGGCATCGGACCGAAATTATCGCTCATTTCACTTAGCAAGTAGGCGCGCCATATCCGTGCCACCTGCATAAGATTATTGGTATAGGTCTTTTCGGTTCCGGCTGTTATTTGCTGGTTGGCTACATCGATGGCGCTATTGATAGTGTTAAGCGCACCTGATTGGTTATCGTAATATTCTCCAATCCATTCGTCATTGTAATTACCCCATGAGAAAGTGGCGCCGTCTGCATCACTGACCTGGTGGCCGGCAGCTGCCCAGTAAAGAATAAAGGCCCGTTCGGAAACACTGGGATTCAGTTGCGCGTGAATAATGGAATTATCAATGAAATATTCTACCTGCACCTGATCTGCACTGGCGGCAGTGGGATCAGTGTTTATATCTGTAATTTTTTTACAGGCAGAAAATGACAGGACAACTGCTGTATATAAAATTGATTTTTTAATTATATGGTTCATCGTTTTAAAATTATTTGGTTAATGATTAGAACCCTAATGAAAGATTAATATAAAATATACGGGATGTAGGCGGACTTGCGTTTTCAAAACCTACAGACGGTGTACCTGTAGCATACACTGATTCAGGATCCAGTCCGCGCATATGGCTCGTAATAAGCCATACATTATTGCAGGATGCTGATATGATTGCTTTTTGAATAAAACTACCTTTTAATATTTTTTGAGAAAAATTATAGCTCAACTGAACATTTCTTATACGCACATTTGTTGCATCATAAAGATTAGTTTCTGTAATACCCGAATTTCCAACACCAGCAGTAGCAGCCCAATATTGCTGCGTTGAAATTTTATTAGTATTTGCCACATATTGATTGGTATTCGGATCGAGCAATACACCCGGCACTATTATTGAATCTCTTGAACCACCGGTAACCGCCGCTGTTCCATTGCGCTCCATATTATCTAAAGTTTGGGAAAATATCTTACCGCCAATTCTTGCATCCAACTGTACCGAAAGGCCAAAACCTTTATAAGAAAATGAATTGGTAAATCCTAATAAGGCAGTTGCCTGCTGATTACCTAATCTTGATATATCCGTAGTGGCCTGTGGCAATCCATTGGAGCTAAGGATAAGTTTACCATAATTTGCATCCTTAGGGTCTGTAACTCTCATTAATTTTGTACCGTAGATTTCTCCATAAGGTTGCCCCGCTACTGCTAAAATCTTAAAGATATCTATACTTCCTCCGGGCAAAGTGTATTGATCTACACCCGGGTAAATGTAGGGTACCGTAGTTTTATTGTGAGAAAAGTTTACGCCCAATGTCCAGTTTAAAGATTTCGGATTAGTCAGAATTCGTGCATCGGCGGTAACTTCTATCCCTTTATTCCGAACATCGGCAGCATTAATTATTTCGTTACTGTACCCACTCAATGGGTCGAGAGGAAGATAAATTAACTGATCAGTCGCATCAGATTTATAAACAGAAACATCTATACCGATCCTGTTTTGAAAGAATCGAAATTCGGCGCCTGCCTCATACGACTTGATCAACTGACTTCTTACACTATCATTATATAAAGTGGCATTTCTTCCTGCGGTGGTATTTCCGTTGGGATCCGTACTGATGTAATAAGTGTTATAAAGTTGATAGGGATCCAGGTCGCTTCCGGCTGCAGCATAAGATGCTCTTAATTTTCCGTAACTCAGCCATGAAGGAAGCTTCCCGCCCATTTTATCAATCATATCTGTAAATACATAAGAGAGACTTACAGAAGGATAAAAGTAAGAATTGTTGCGCGGGCTTAATGCAGAAGACCAGTCATTACGGGCAGTACCATTCAAAAATAAATAGCCATCGTAATTCAATTCAACCGAGCCATACAGTGAATTAATCTTCTTCTGGCTGGATGACTGTGAAACAGTAGGATAACCATCAGAATTGGTAACAGAAAATAAGTTAGGAACTTTTAAAGCACCGGCACTACCATCGAGCTCGGAACGCTGCCAATGCATTAAATTTCCTCCCACCATTACTGAACCACCTAATTTTCCGAATAAGTTATCCTTTCTTGCAGTAAGCATTCCACTATAATTGGTTTGCTGGTATGTCTGTCTTCCTAAACTGTAACTGCCTGTAGTGCCGCTCGGGCTTCCTGCATATAACTTGGCTTCCGTATTTGTTGTATACATATCAGCCCCGGCGTTTATTTCACCCATAAGCCAGTTGGTAAAATTATGTTTGGCAGAGGCATACATAATAAACCGGTTGCGGGTATCCGAATTAAGCTGATACTTGGCCGCCCAGTAAGGATTCATTCCACTGCCTTTTTGCCACCAAAACATATTTCCGCTGGAATCCAAAGGATTTTTAAAATTCCGGATATCAAGCGTTCTGGGTAAATTATAAATAGTACCAAAAATACTGTAGTCTTGTCCTTCAATGGACCTGTTATTTGCAGTAGCGTTTATAAACTGAAATTTAGTATCCAATGTCCAGTTTTCATTATTGCCAAATTTGGTTACGGCTCTTGCTGTAATATTATTGCGTGAAAGCTTTTCTCCGGGTATCATGCTTTTATCGTCAAAGCGATTATAAGATGCATACACAGATGTTGAATTTATCTGTTGCTGAAATGAAATATTCTGGTTAGAAATAACGCCGTTCCTGAAATAATCAGCGACATTATTATAAGGCTGCAATTTTACCTGTTTGCCAGACCAATCGGTAACTGCTTGCCCGTTTATTTTAGGTCCCCAGCTGGAAGTTGAGAGAGGATCATAAACACCATTACTTCCCTGCGCATATTGATTTTGCATATCGGGATTAGCGAAAATACTTTCAAATCCGACAGATGATGAAACAGTAATTCCTAAACCGGGTTGCTTTTTGCCTGTTTTCGTGGTAATCAAAATAACTCCATTACCCCCGAGAGAGCCATATAAAGCGGCTGCTGCCGGGCCTTTTAATACACTGATAGAAGCAATATCGTCTGCATTAATATCGCTTAAACCATTTCCCATATCAAGTGTTGAATTAAAAAAACCGTCGTAAGCTCCATTACCTACACGCCCGGTAGAGTTATCCATCGGCACTCCATCTATCACTATAAGCGGCTGAGACAGTCCTGTCAGCGAGTTGTTGCCACGCAATACAATTTGAGAAGAACCGCCCGGTCCGTTGCCCGCACGTACAACTTGCAAGCCTGCAACTTTTCCTGTAAGATCGTTGACAACGTTAACTTCTCTTGATTCTACAAGCACCTGGCCCTTTACCTGCTGTACTGAATAACCTAAAGATTTTTCTGACTTTCGGATTCCAAGAGCAGTTACTACCACCTCATTAAGACTGTTCTCAGCAGGTTGTAAGGTTACGGCCAAAGTAGAATTGTCACCAACTTCTACCTGCTTCGGTTGAAAGTTTACAGAACTGAAAATTAATATTGCCCGTGAGCTTTTTATAGCAACGGAGAAGTGACCATTGTTATCGGTCATGCCCCCCGTTTTGGTGCCTTTAACTACAAAGGACACATTTGCCAAAGGGTTGCCATTGCTATCTCTTACGATCCCTGACACCTCCCTTTCCTGCGCAAGAGCAATGGTTGCGCACAGAAACAGTGCAAAAGAAAATAGCAGATGTTTTGCTTGTTTTTTCATTATTACTTATTTATGGTTATTATAGAAATTGTTATGCTGCGTTATTTTTTACAGACTGGTAAATATTTTTTTCATAGTTCTCAATAACTAATGCGGCTCCGCCGATCAGCTCAGCGTTTGCAGAAAATGGTGACACTGTTATTTGTGTATAACTCGCAAGTCTTGGTATACAATATTTGTTAATGGCCTGTTGCATGGGCGCCAGCAACATGTTCCCGGCTGTAGCCCCTCTGCCGCTTATTACTATCAATTCCGGGTTCAATATATGAATGAGGATGGCAATTCCCCGTCCTATGTTGTAGGCTACCTCGCTCAAAAGATCCACGGCAAGCTGGTCTCCTTTTAATGCCGCCCGGATCACCGTTGACAAAGCCTCTTCAAAATCATCCGAAATATGCTTTATTGCCGAAACCTTTCCTTCTTTGAGGGCTTGTTTCACTTTTTCAATAACCACCATCAGCGAAGCCTCTGTTTCAAGACACCCGCTTTTGCCACACTCGCAAAGCTTGTTGTTGTCGAACAGGTGCACATGGCTGAATTCGCCTGCAAATCCGTTATTACCGCGGAACAGCTGATAATTGAGGATCATTCCCAGCCCGATACCCCATCCAAAGTTGATCACCATTGCATTCTTTTTGCCTTTGGCTGCACCGAACTTTGACTCTGCAAGTGCGATAAGACTTGAATCATTATCAATAAAAACAGGTATCCCGATCAACTGCTCTATATTGTCAGGTATACTTTTACCATCATTATCCAGGAAAGAATAATTGATGCCTTTACTAACATCCACGAACCCGGGCATACCAATCCCTATCCCGATTATCTTATCTTTTTCGATCGAAGCTTCTTTTATAAAATCTTCCAGGCACCTGATGAGCCCGGTGAGGTTATTAGGGTTTTCAAAAAGATTCAGGTAACATTTCCTGGCGTGGCTTATCTGGTGGTGCTGGGCATCGATCACTGCAAGGGTGGTAAAAACCTGGTCCATTGCAACAGAGATGATATGAATTTTTCCTGCTGCCAGTGAATACATTTGCGGCCTCCTGCCGCCGGTTGATAAGGCAAAACCACTTTCGATTATCATGCCTTCATGCACTAATTCGCTCAATAATTTTATGGTAACCGGCAGGCTTCTGTTGACCAAAACACTTATTTGTTGTGCAGACAAGACATTCCCAAAACAGAGTTCTTTTATTATTTTTCTCTTGAAGTAGGAAGTTTTAGTAATCATTTATTAAGAAAATGTAAATTCACACAAACATAACACAACTTTTTAAATTTTTTAAAAAGTTGCTAAATTTTTTTCCTAAGGCCTGCTTATGAGGCCTGAAGGCTTAAATGGTCTTGCTGAAGCCCAAAAATGTTATTAATAAGGAGTGAAAAGAATATTTAATAATCATCACTCAGGGCAAATACAGGTTTGCGAAACATCCATTGTCCCTCTGTAAAGTCAGGAAATTCTACCGGCTGATTTCCCAGTTCAATTGAATGTTCGCTTAATGGGGATATTACACTCCAGGTAGCGGCATCATACACATCGAGAGGTGTGGGCGCTTTTCGTTTGATGGATTCTACAAATGCATGCACCACGAAGAAATCCATGCCACCGTGACCGGCGCCTTCGGTTTCTTTGCTCCACCTGACCCATAAGGGATGATCATATTTTTCCAGCCATGCTTTCTCATCGTCCCACTCGTCTTCCTGTGCAGATTTATCATCTATATAAATTGTTTTACTTACATCCATCCACAAGCCTCCTGTACCCTGCACACGAAAACCTAATGAGTAGGGCCGCGGCAGATCGGTATCATGCTGCAATAAAATGGTTTCACCATTAGCGCAATTGATAGAAGTGGTAACTACGTCTCCTAATTTAAATCTCACCTTTGCATTCGGATGATTCTCTCCTCCCCACTTTACAATATAATCATGCAGCCCCCTTGCTTTGGATGAGAAGGACGCCAGCGACGTAAACCGGTTGCCGCGATTGATGTTGATGTAATTTGCAACAGGCCCGATGCCATGCGTAGGATACAGATCCCCATTCCGATGAACAGAATGGTTGGTGCGCCAATGCGCCTCTGAATATGCCTTTTCTCCAAACTCCACTCCGTGTGGCGCTCCATTATAACCATTATTAAATTTTACGGTACGTAAATTATGCTGGTAGCCTCCCTGCAGATGAATTAGCTCGCCAAACAATCCCTGCCGGACCATATTCAGCACTGCCATTACATCTCTGCGATAGCACACGTTTTCCAGCATCATCACATTGGCATTATATTTTTCTGCCGCCTTCACCACATCCCAATGCTCCTGAAGCGTAAGGCCCAGTATCACTTCTGTTGCCACATATTTCAATCCTGCTTCCAATGAACCTAACACCATAGGCGCATGCCATTCCCACGGCGTAGCGATGATAACGCCGTCGAGTCCTCCTTTTATTTCCAGCAATTTTTTCCATGCATAATCGTCGCCTGTAAAAACCTGAGGCATTTTCTTTCCGCTCTTTGCAACCATCGCTTTGGTATTTTCAATCGCATGCGGTTCCACATCACAGATGGCAACTAAATCCACATCATTTCTTCGTAACACGAGGTCCACGTGACTTTGCCCTCTGCCGCCTACTCCGATAATTGCAAGTTTTACCTTTTGTTCATCTCCCGGATTTAAAAAATGAATTGACGGGCCAAAAGCCACGGCAGCCGCAGCCATGCCGCCGGTTCTGACAAAATCTTTTCTGTTCATAGTGAAATGATTTATGGTGGTATAAAATTTTACTGGATGATCAATAACCAGCCCTTTCCTTTCTCCACGGGAATTTTCTCATTTATTTTGAAAGTTCCGGCTGGCTGAAAATTCTTTACCGGGGGCGCTGTTATGGTGGCATGTGCAGGATCAATACCCAGCTTTTTCCAGTCAATCTTTAACTGCGTATATGCGTCACTGTTAGCCCAACTGGCAATTGAAATGAGCGCTTTGCCTTTCTTTTTATATACGGTCGCCAGTATTTTAGCATCAGTGGTTTTTACCGGGCAATCATTTACCCAGTAGCCGATCATTTTACTCCCCGTCATTCCGAAGTCATCCCACACTTTCCAGACAGGCCGGGGATCTGCATTATCGCTCCACGGCATGCGGTTCGTCATTCCATAGATCATTCCGCGCCAGGGATTGCCGCCGCCCTGCAACATTTCCCCCATTAATCCAAACGGAATACCGCTCACCTCGGTAAGAAAAAAATCGGGTGGATTATTTTCGTAATCAAAATATTCGCCGAACCACAAACGATTGAGATAGGGAAAATGTTCCATGTATAAATTTGCACTGTTGTTGAATCCGTCATTCTTGTCGTATTGGTTGGCAGAATGCAGATCAATGATGCCGGGATGACCATCTTGTGTCAACACTCTTTTGATGCGCTTCATGGTGATCCGGTCAAAGGCCACATCATCGAGGTAGATTCCGTCAATACCTACCTTTTGCACCAGCCAGTTCATACCTTCCACATAATAGTTGTGCCAGCGGTTCATACCGCTATTGATAACCGCCGCATCCTTCAGCTCAGGTACAAACCAGCCGGCGATATAATCGCTGTCGAGGTGCTCCTGCAGCCAGCTAAATCCCCCGCCCTTACCGGCAGAATAAATTTCGTGCCCCAGGCTTCTTAACGCAAAAATTTCATAGGCGCGATCGGATAGTTCCCTTATGGTATTATAAATTTTTACTTTTAACCCAACAGCGTGAGCGGAATCAATATAAGCTTTCATTAATCTCCATGCAATAAACGGATAATTAATGTAAGGATTAATAGCAGTTGCATGATGGATATTAATAACAGTAGCTCCTGTTTTTTTAATAGAATCGATTGGCTGGTAAGCATGGTAAAAACGGGTCTCCCATTGGAAATCAGTGTTGATGGTATGGAAGGGTGTAATGAGCAAATTGAAATTGTAATACAGCGTATCGCCTTTCTTCATAGTCCGTTCACCACTATAATTGTTCACTATTACGGTGCTTCCCTTCCTCGCAATGTCAATGCCGCCTTTATTATTATTGCCCCAGGATACCGGTAATAACAAGGGTTTCAGCAGGTAAAAATTGGTATTCAGCGGGCGTACGTAATGCTGATCCCGGAGAGAGAATTGTAATCCTGAGTTAACATTACCCAACCATGCGCCGTCCTGGTTTTTATGCGCCACATCCCATTTCCATACGAAATCTTCAGGTCGATAACCACCTTTTTGTCCAAGCCCCATCATATATTTGGCTGATGCAGGCGTCATCGGGATTTCCATTCGTATATCCCTTACCGTTATGTCTTTGGCAGCGATAATTTTTACAGCATAGGAAACAAATCCATCGAATTCGAGAGATGCATTTACCTCCATCTGGAAAGAAGGAGATGTTGAGACCGCGCTCCACTTTACCGTTCCGGGGGATTTTTCTGTGAACACGGTTCCTTCATTCTTCCATTTTTCTATTCCTGCAAAGTTTTCGGCAATAAATTGAAAAGGGGCCGCAAGAATATTATTGGGCTTCGCCGTCATGGAAGTCATTTCGGGGGTAAAAAAAGTTTGTACCTGCCCGGGAAGTCCGTCATTACCAATAATAAACTTTCTGCCAAGCAGGCTGATAGTTTTGCCTGTTACAACAAGTGGTGTATACGGGGCTATCACCGTATTTTGCTGGGCCATTACAGAGTTCAGCCAGCGCAGCCGGGTCATTTTCCATGGTTCATCCACGCCGCCGTTTCTCGCAATTTCGTTACTAACGGTTAAGCTTATACGAATTTCTTTTGAAGCGCCGGCTGCCGTAAGGGTTGCGGTGCATGAATATATCCCGGAAGCAGCGTCTTCAGGCACATTGATACCGCACCACACAGGCTGCACGGTATATTGAGGTATGCTCAATTTTTTTTCAAAAGAGATGCCATCATAACCAATACCGCCCGTATTGATGCAAAAAATATTTTTTGCCGAAATAGTATTTCCGGAAGAAGAAGTAAGATCCGTAAAATTGATTTTCACATCATCGAGGTCTTTCAATGCATACACGCCTAATTGAAAGGCAAAGTTCTCCCCGCGAAGCGCATCGTCATTAAATTCATCGGACGGGCCTTTTTCTATCCAGCGTTGCGGCAGATCATATTTCATCCTGATGGAATGCAGCCGGTCCTCCGGAAAAACCACAAATGGTGAAGCGCTGTTTGCAGCTATCAGCTTTTCGGTTTCCTTTTTCGTTGCAATCACTTCCATCGGGTAAAATGTATTGAACGAATCGATGGATTGCATTTCTTTCACCTTCGCCACCGGCATATTTTTTATCCCGTTCAGTCCTCTCAGCCATTGTGGTGAAGCAGTGGTATCCGGCTTCAGGTAAATGCCCCTCGGATAATTGGACCGTCCTTCGTTTTTATAAGGCATGTAATAAACATAATAAGTGCCCGCACCGGATACAGGCTCAAAATAAATTTCGCCAGACTCCCGGTTAAGGGTAACCGAAGTTGCATTCATAATCCTTTGATGCGTTTGTGCATCTTCTACAATTATCCTTTTGCTTTGAGGATTCCGGTCTCTTCTTCTCCAGTCAATAACGGCTTTGGCATAAGGGCCTGCACTGTCAAGCTCCAGGACTGCCCTGTGATTGCCGAGTGAATCAGGGTTCCAGCAATTGTTGCAATTGGTGTAAGCAAGTTCCTGGGAGAAGCAATTTTTTTGATAAGTGAAAAGCAAGAAAAATAAAAGGGCTTTTTTCATCCATTAAGGTTTAAAGAAATACATTTCATGATAAAATGCAAATCAAATGAGATAAATAACGGGCCAAATTTATTTATTTTACAATATTAAACTTTCGCATGTTAGAAGAAGTTTGTAAAGCTTACCGGATAGATCTGAATAAATACAGGATTTTGCCGACAGGTAACGGGTTGATTAATTCAACATGGCTGATTGAAAACCCGTCACAACAATTCATTCTTCAAAAGGTAAATGATAAAATTTTTAAAAAACCTTATGATATCGCACAAAATATCAGGATGATCGCTGATTATCTTTCGTCGCATTATCCCGGTTATCTTTTTGCAGCACCCATAAAAACTACTGATGGAAATGAAATGAAATACCTCAGCCATGAAGGCTATTTTCGCCTTTTTCCGTTTATCCATGGGTCAGTCACAATAGATACTGTTCAGAATCCGCAACAGGCTTATGAAGCAGCGAAAAAATTCGGAGAGTTTACAAGATTACTGTCAGGCTTTGAGATTGATACATTAAAAATTACCCTGCCGGATTTTCACAACCTTTCCTTACGTTACCAGCAATTTACCGATGCCTTGCAATCGGGCAACAAAAAAAGAACCGGCCGGTCGAAGCCGCTCATAGATTTTATAATTGCAAATAAAAATATCCTGGATACGTATGAAACGATCTTAAAAAACCCATCATTCAAACTGCGCGTAACGCACCACGACACCAAAATAAGCAATATACTTTTTGACAGGAATGATAAAGGCCTTTGTGTAATTGACCTCGACACCGTAATGCCCGGTTACTTTATCAGCGATGTCGGAGATATGTTCAGGACTTACCTTTCGCCCGTAAATGAAGAAGAAAAAGATTTTTCCCAAATTGAAATCAGGGAAGAATATTTTAAAGCGATATGGAACGGCTATCTGAGTGAAATGAACGATGAACTATCAAAGGAAGAAAAAGAGCATTTTATTTACGCAGGTAAATTTTTGATTTATATGCAGGCCATCCGTTTTCTTACCGACTATATCAATAATGATGTTTATTATGCAACAAAATACGAAGGTCAAAACTTTGTAAGAGCAGCCAACCAGGTTGCACTGCTTCAAAAATTAACAGACAAGGAACCTGAACTAAAGCGATTGATTGACTAATAAAAGATGTATTAATCTATCTCACCCGGCATCACTGAAATATCCGTTTTGTAGCCGTTTCGCAAAACGGAAAGCGTGATGTACTCTCCAATCAACCCGCCATTCAACTTACTGTACAAATCATCAATGCCTCCTATCGGCTGATCATTTAAAGCCACAATAATATCTCCCTGGTTTATTGCGCTGTTCAACGCAGGCGCATCGGCAATTACTTCGCTTACATATACTCCTGTTTTATTTTTCAGGCGATTGGCCGCAATCATTCTTTCGCTTAAAGTGATTGTATTACCTGCTATGCCGAGGTAGGCCCTCCGTACTTTTCCTTCCATAATTAATTTGCCGGCCACGTAGGCAGCAAGATTGCTGCTTACTGCAAAGCATAATCCCTGACCGCCATTAATGATTGCCGTATTTACGCCAATCACTTTCCCGGCGCTGTTTAATAACGGGCCCCCGCTGTTACCAGGATTCAGCGCAGCATCCGTTTGAATAACATCATCAATCATTCTGCCATTACCTGCCCGGATACTTCTTCCCAGCGCACTTACCACTCCGGCGGTTACAGTAAACTGAAGTCCCATCGGGTTACCTATGGCAATTGCAATTTGTCCGGGCTGTAATAATTTGCTGTCTGCAAATTGCAAACTTTTTAATCCGTATTCATGAATTTTCAGCACGGCAATATCCGTGCTCGGGTCGGCGCCGCGTAAGGTGGCCATTGATTCAATACCATTGCTCAACAAAATTTTTATTTGTGAAGCGCCTTCCACTACGTGATTATTTGTTACAAGGTATCCGTCGCTGCTAATAATAAAACCCGTGCCGCTCCCTGCCTGCGGCTCTTTTCTTTTTGTACGGGGATTGATAATCTCTTTTTGTGCAACAATATGAACTACCGCATCACCGGCAGACCGGGCAACGGAACTGATCGTTTTACTGTATGCATCCAGCAGATTTGCATCCACGCTGTTATCCAATGAAATTGCCTGTATCATTACACTCATTCATCAAAATATTTACCAATCCTGAAGCCTGCCCTAATGACATTCTCAAATAAAGAATGCCCGCAAGTATAACAGAACCTGACAAAAAATTTTCAGGCTTATAGCTTAATTAATGCAGCGATAGCAACAACATAAAATATAATACACTAATTTGGCGGCTCGGAATTTCTTCATCTGAAAAGTCAGCAATTGAAACTTTCCTGAAACATAATTAATGAGCATTCTCCTTTTTACCGTACTGCTGTTTTTTGTTGCCACCACGGCGGGACTTGTAGGCTCACTCACCGGGCTCGGCGGAGGCGTTGTAATCATTCCCCTGCTTACATTGGTTTTTAAAGTAGATATCCATTATGCAATCGGGACTTCCTTAATCAGCGTCATTGCTACTTCCTCAGGCGCTGCGGCGGCGTACGTGAAAGAGGGTATTACCAACATACGGCTCGGAATGTTCCTGGAACTGGCCACGACTATCGGAGCCATCACAGGAGCATTTATTGCCACCTATGTTTCTCCTTCGGGCATTGCCGTTGTATTCGGAGTGATACTGATTTTTTCAGCGATTACCTCTTTTACAAAAAAAGAAGAACCGGTGTATAATGAGGATCCAAAAAGCTTTGGCCATAAACTCAAACTCGACAACAGCTTTCCTGACAAAGGGGAAGTTATTCATTACGGAGCAAGAAATGTGGCGGGCGGTTTTGCCATGATGAATGTTGCCGGTATTCTGTCTGGTTTACTGGGCATCGGTTCCGGCGCATTAAAAGTGATTGCTATGGACCGCATTATGAAAATACCTTTTAAAGTTTCTACTACTACCAGCAACTTTATGATTGGAGTAACAGCGGCAGCCAGCGCAGGCATTTACATGAAAAGAGGCTATATTGATCCGGGCTTGTCCATGCCGGTAGTGACCGGGGTTTTACTCGGTGCATTTATGGGTTCTAAAATTTTATTTAAGGCAGAAACAAAAACATTGAAGATCATCTTTGCTTTTGTGATATTATTCCTCGCTGCAGAAATGATCTATAACGGAGTCACCCATCAATTGTAATGAGCACACAAAATAAAATATCAGACGGGCGCATTGAAATAATAATGGGAAACCTGCTGAGGTGGGGCGTATTATTTTCATCGGCCGTTATCCTCTCTGGCGGAATCATTTATTTGCTGCATCATGGAAATGAGCACCCGCACTACGGCACCTTCTTCAGTGAACCAAAACAATTCATCAATCTCAGGGAAATTTTTATCAACGCATTTGCGGGCACAGGGCGCTCCATAATACAATTGGGTGTTTTGTTGCTGATTGCCACTCCTATTGCAAGAGTTGTATTTTCCATTATAGGCTTCCTGCTGGAAAAAGATGTGTTATACATCGTTGTCACTTTAATAGTGCTCGGGGTATTGCTTTACAGTATTATCGGGTAAATGGAAAAGCGTTTCAAAACTCCCGCGATAAGCTATCTTCCAGCTCCTGGCTTCCGATGTAAATTACTTTTTTACTCAGAAAGTGCTTTGAAGGCCCCGCTTCAATACCGGCCCACCTGAAATTCATATAGTATCAGTCACAGGAACCTTGGAATAGTATGTCTTTCAGTGCTTCATACCAGTCATTCCCTTGAGCTTATTCAAATGAGATTGAATGGCTTCATTGAGGGTATAAATAATCAGGCTGTCTATGGGGGGTGCCGTTTCTTCAAGATAATAATATTGATCTGCCACATCATAGGCAAGATAGAAAGACAGACTGCCGTTTATGGGATCCAGCATGTATACATGAACGCGTTCACTCAAAATAACGCCTTCCCCTGACATGCTCAAAATTGAGAGATGCATAACTTTCATACATTTCAGTAGCCAATGATACAAACAGATAAGGGAAGTGTATCAAAGCGATTTTATTCATATATGCAATTTGACTTTGACCAGAATTATTGCAAAGTAAATAATAACGGAGCGGATAGGTATCTGAAAAATTATCGAATATGGTGATTTTATTTACTAATATCCATTTTAATAACCGGCAGGCTCAGCCTTTTAAGGAGCAGCCTATTCAAAAAAATTTGATTCCCAAAGCAGCCCGGGGCTTATTCTCAGGCGATTCACCGGATCATTAATCAACTGCTGGATAAATAAAAGTACCGTAAAATTTCACCACCCCGATTCCGGCAGCTTCAATTTAAATGCTTATTATATTTACTTTTGTTTCAATGTTTGTCTTCACACGGCACAATGCCGAAGGGCAGTAAGGCGACAAATATGTTTTCAGCAAATTGATGTTTATATGGAAATAGCAACGGTACAGGAATCGCAGAATATTACTGACTACCCGAATAATAATACTGTCTTTTCTGTTTGGAAATTTAGAGAAAATGCGGAGATAAGGCCGGTATTTGAAAGATTATGTAGCATGGTGTCAAACCTGAATCACTCCTTTGCAGTCCGAATGCCGGATGGAAGAGTAAGCTGTATAATGAGCATTGGTCATGATGCATGGATAAAACTGGGGTTACCAACACCCCTCCCGAGGGAACTAAAAAACTTTGAACCCATTGCAGGGCAAAAGTATTCAGCTATTGCAACTCCCGGTGACCTGCACTTTCATTTACGCGCTCCCAATATATCAATATGCATGGACATGCTTACAGCTGTGATGGATGTTTTGCTCCCGGTGGCTGATTGTCTTGAAGAGATTCATGGATTCCGGTATTGGGACGGGCGTTCCATACTCGGGTTTGTGGATGGCACTGAAAACCCGATAGGCAATGAAAGGGAATACTTTGGCCTCGTGGGAAATGAAGATCCTTTTTATGCGGGCGGAAGTTATCTTTTTGTACAAAAATATGTGCACAACATGGATGCCTGGACCGCTTTACCGGATGAAGAACAGTCGAAAGCTTTCGGGAGATATAAAATCAGTGATATTGAAATGCCTGATGAAATAAAGCCGTCCAATTCGCATAGCGCTTTAGCCGGCATACAGGATGATAAAGGAAATGATCTGAAAATTGTCAGGGATAATATGCCTTTTCGCAATGCCTCAAAGAATGAGTTCGGAACCTATTTTATTGCCTATGCCAGAACATTCAGCACAACGGAAAAAATGTTGCAGCAGATGTTTATAGGAAACCCGGAAGGAAATTATGACAGGATACTGGACTTTAGTACGCCTCTTACGGGAACGTTATTTTTTGCGCCTTCCTTACACATTTTGGAAAAGTATACTGCAGGAACTGAGAACGGCTAATTTTCTAACGCATCGACAAATGAAACAAATCTCTTTCGATATCCCGAAGAAGCTGACCCGGACAATCAATATTCAGAAAATATATTAGCCGGAAATCTGAATAATCAGCCGGGAATGCAAACCTGTTGACTCAGAGCAATGATACGTGACAATAGCAGGAACCGGGAAAAATTCAAAAATCTACATGCATGAATACTATTGAATATTTAAAAAAGCTGTTTGAAGACTGGGGAAATTCTATTGTTGACTTTTTGCCAAAGATAATTTTAGCTACAATCGTAATTACTCTCTTTTACATTTGGGGAAGAATTGTAAAAAAGATAAGTGTGAGATTTTATTTAAGATCAGAAAAAATCCATCCGGATGTGATTACATTGATTGCCGCACTCGTTTATTTTTTCTTCCTGATAACGGGAATATTTATTGCATTGGAGATACTGGGGTTGGAACAGGTTCTTACAAAATTATTGGCCGGAGCGGGCATCCTGGGAATTATTGCCGGATTTGCTTTTAAAGATATAGCTTCCAATGCATTTGCGGGACTTCTGTTAAATATACAGCGGCCGTTTAAAAAAGATGACTGGGTACAAATTGATAACAATTATGGAACTGTATTAAAAATCGGCTGGCTTACTACTACCATAGAGACGGTTCCGGGCCAGGAAGTTTTTGTTCCCAACCAGCTTGTCTATAGCAACGCTTTTATTAATTTTTCTACCTTCAGCAAAAGAAGAATTATCCTTGAGAGCGGTGTGTCTTATGGCGACGACCTCGATCATGTAAAATCTGTAGCTCTCGACGAAGTAAAAAAGATACCATCTTTATTGACAAATGAGAAAGTTGATTTTTATTTCACCGGCATCGGCAATTCTACCTATAACTTTCAGCTTCGTTACTGGATTGCATTTAATACAAATGACGATTTTCAAAAAGCAATGAGTGATGCAATTATGAGTATAAAGAGACGATTTGAAAATGAAAACATTTCAATTGCTTACCCGGTTACCACTCTCGATTTCGGCGTCAAAGGCGGAGTAAACCTATTTGATAAAGACATCAGCATTCATGATAAAAACCCGGCACGGAATTAAGATAAGAAATTTTCAGATCAGTCTGCGTTTAGTTGAGGTTTGTCAGTCATAATTCCAGGATTTATTTACCTCTATAAGGTATGTAAGAGAAATTAAAATCATTTGTTACAGGTTATATAATACCAGATATGCAATAGCTGATTCTTTAAAAGCAGATGAATGAACTTGAAAAAAAATAAAATACCTCCTTTGAGTGGACTGGTGCTGGCAGGCGGCAACAGCAGGCACATGGGCACCGATAAAGATTTGATAAAATGGCACGGCAGGGAACAGTGCCCGAAGTAAAACCAATATAATACCGGTCAAGAGTCTCTGAATATAAAATGTAAGTGTAAAACATAAAAAAAGCTGATGTTTTTCATCAGCTTGGTGACCCCGTAAGGATTCAAACCTTAAACCTTTTGATCCGTAGTCAAATGCTCTATTCAGTTGAGCTACGGGGCCAG
>CAZVKO010000069.1:0-45544 GCA_964627765.1 uncultured Ginsengibacter sp.
AGATTTATTACGGCAGATATTAAAAAAGGCGTTGGCGGAAAAGTAATTGAGCTTACAAAAGCAAGGATAGCACGGAAAAGAAATGAACAATTAGCGAAAGCTGAAAATGAAATTGAAGCCAGGATGAATAAGAAAAATCCATATCACAATTTGAATTTCACAAGGAACATGGAGTTGCCTAATAAACAAATTAGAAAAGTGCATCCCATATTAATCACTCATCTAAACGGAGAACAGGTAGTATGATCGAAATGAATGGGCCAATAGCGTTTCTTATCCAAAGTCAAAGTGCTGTTTATTTTTCTAAGGCCAACAATAACGCCGGCGTATCAAGCGGAATCGAAGGGACTGCTATGCCTATCCGTAAGTTACAAAACGTATTAGGCGTTGCATTTTGGGGTGAAGACAATCGCTTTCCGCAGAACATAGAACAGCAGATGGCGTATTGCGGCGTTGGCAAACAGGCGCTAAATTGGAAAGCACAAATACTTTATGGCAATGGCATTCTGCCTGGCAAGATCACTGGATTTAAAGATGATGGAAGTGAGATATTTACTCCGCTGGATCGTGATAAAGAGAAAGCTATTTACGCGTTAATCGAACAAAGGAGCATGTTTCGTTTTTTCCTGGAATACGGCCTTGATTGGGTGTGGTATTACAATACATTTCCGGAAGTAATCTTTAGCAATGATTGCAAAAGCATTACCGGATTCGTGCACCAGGAGAGTTGTGATGCACGCTTTAAACAAATGGATAAAGACGGCAATTTCAATACAGTCTTCTTGTCAAAACTCTGGGGCGCCTCGAAAGATCAATATGCGATATTCGATCCCACAAAAGCGGTAAAAGGATTGCTTGAAAATCCTAATGGCGTGGATGTAATTCCTCAGGAATTTATTAAAACGCTCGACGCAATTGACATGTATAATGCGGTAAACAGCGCAAAAGAAATTGCGGAACGAAAGAAAAAAACTAAAGGGCTGAAGTCCGCAATCCTTCCTGTCAATTTCCCTTCCGTAAATAAAACTTACTACCAGCTGCCTGCGTGGGATGGAGCCAGGCTTGCCGGGTGGGTAGAGATTGCATCCAAGATTCCATCAATGCTCAAGACGCTTTATCAGAAAGCATTCAAACTTCGTTATCACATAGAAATTCCGGAAAATTTCTTCGAAAGAAAATATGGGTACGAGATATGGAAGAAAATGACAGAAGCAGAGCAAACGAATAAAAGAAAAGATCTGCTTGAGCAGATGGATGAATTTCTTTCCGGGGATGAAAATGCCTTCGCGAGTTTTATAAGTTTTTTTGAAATCAACATTATTGATAAAACAGAATATGGGCGTATAAAAATTTCGGAAATACCCGATACTTCGAAAATAGATAAAGAGATGCTATCGATGACTGCAGCTGAGCTTGAATTATTAATTTCAATGGGTATTCCGCCAAATATATTCGGGGCAGGCACCGTGGGCACTGGACAGATGAGGAGTGGTGGAAGTGATCTCCGCGAAGCTTTCCTTATCTATATCGCTTCGCTCAATTTAGAGCGACAAGTATTTCTGGAGCCATTATATCTCATGCGGGATTTCAATGGTTGGGATTCGGATATCATATTTCGTCATAGGGATACAATTCTTACAACACTCGACACCGGTTCGGGTACTAAAAAAACATTAAGCTGATGTTATTCAAAACGAAAGAAAAACTCCTCGAATATGCCGAGCTGACCGCTTCAATAAATTTTGCAAGTGTACAGGCTACTATTCGTTTCGTTGAGACCAACCACATTATTCCATTTACGGGTCAGGAATTATACAGTTCTTTAAATACAAATTATACAGCTGCAGCTGATGAATCTACTTTGTCTGCCTCCGATAAAAATCTACTCGACCAATGCAGACTTGTCATTGGTCCCATGGTATGTTATTATTATATCGCTAAGGCTGAAATAAAAGTGGGGGATGCGGGAGCGCTTCGAAATGAAACAAATTCTCAAAAAACTGCATTCCAAAACCAGGTACTTAATTATCGCGAGCAAAATCTTAGGGAAGCAGAAATGGCAATAGAGCAATTGCTGCAATTCCTGGATGCAAATAAAACTTCTTATCCAGCGTGGCAGACGAGCTCAGCATTTACATCGTACAAAAGTCTTTTCATAAAATCAGGGGGAGAGTTCGCCCAGCTCTTTCCTTCGCAAAGCCCTTATCGCAATTACTGGGCAATGCGAAGCAAGATGCTCGATGTCGAAGAAAACGATATTCGAACTTTAGTTGGCGATACTATTTATAATAATCTTAAAGCAAAAGATCAGGCAGTCGTGACCACTTTTACTGATAACGAAAACGAACTGATCAAAAAACTTAAAAGGGTATCGGCTTATCTCACCGTAGCATTCTCTATTCCATTTTTAAATGTCCGCATCGATACAAATGGTATTACCGTAATGAGCCCTTCCGGACGTGCGCAAAATGATGAATTGGCAAAACGTGGATCAGCTGCCGACCCGGCACTGAATCTTATTATAGAAAAATGCCAGGATTCCGCACGCGCCTGGTCAAATAATGTTGTCAAATATCTCGACGAGCACGCAAGTGATTTTGATGGCTGGCCTCTCACTACGCAAAATATTACTTGTAATCCGGAAATAGGAAGCATTGAGGAGCAGGTAAGTGATGGAGGAATCAGAGAGCATCATTCAAGATCAAAAGGCTCGTTCGGGCTCTTATAAATATTTATTATGGCAGAACGCGCCGACCAACTCGATTATATCAGCACGATCACCAACGATCGTCTTATCATTCTTCCGGATGCTACTACGGGTAAGCTTTACCGTTCTACTGTGGGCGCATTTTACAACCAGGTAGTAGCACCTGACATGGCTCTTAAAGCAGATTTGGTTAATGGAATTGTTCCATCGTATCAATTACCATCTTATGTTGATGAAATTTTAGAATATCCCACAGTTGCATCTTTGCCGGCAATTGGGCAAACAGGCAAGATTTATGTAATCACAACTGGTGATGATGCTAATAAAATCTTTCGCTGGTCCGGGAGTCTCTATGTCCAGGTTGGCGGCTCAGGAGATGGAAGCGATATAGCTGCAGAAATTGCCGCCCGCATTGCTGCAGATAATAGTCTGCAAAACCAAATCGATAATGAGATTGCTGCCAGGTCATCTGCAGATACTAATGAAGCGTCTGTCCGCGCAGCTGCAGACATCACGTTGCAGAATAACATAAATGGTGAAACAGTTTTGCGCGCCAATGCAGATACTACACTACAGAATAACATCAATTCCGAAGTAAACACACGCGCTAATGCCGATGCTACGCTTCAAACTAATATCAATGCTGAGGCTATTGCACGAGCCAACGCCGACGCCAATCTGCAAGCTCAGATCGATCTTAAATTAAATATATCAGATTACAATGATCGGTATAAAGGGAAATATACAACACTTTCAGCATTGCAATCAGCTCATCCCACTTCCAATGCAGGTGATTATGCACAAGTAGATGCCGGTGCTGGCCATGATGTTGTTAATTACAACTGGGACGTAGAAGATGGCTGGGTACCAGGATCATCTATGAGCAGCCCCTTAGCTTCCACAGATGATTTGCCTGAAGGTTCGACCAATCTTTATTTTACCACAGCTCGTGTGCTTGCGACTTTATCCGGTACCTTAAACAGAATATCTTTTACCAGTGGCGTTATCGATATCGCGTCTACATATATTGGTCAGTCATCTATTTCAACGTTGGGGACTATTGTCACGGGGACCTGGAATGGCTCAACGATCGGAAGTGGCTATGGGGGTACAGGGTTTACCGGATATTCAAAAGGCGATATCATTTTTGCATCCGCCATAAATACACTTTCTAAACTTAGCGCCGGTACTGATGGGTATGTTCTTACACTCGCGGCAGGAGTACCTACCTGGTCGGCTATTGCAAGTGATCTTCCCACACAAACTGGTAATAATGGAAAATTTCTTACCACTAACGGGAGTAGCTCCAGTTGGGCCACTATTCCTTCTTCGCCATGGACCATAGCGGGGAGTGACATTTATTATACCGGCGGCAAAGTAGCGATCGGTATTTCAAGTGGTTTTTTATCAAACTTTCATTTAGTTGCAAATTCTCTCGGATCCTCTATTTCTGATTCCTCTGGAATTATTCTCCAAAATTCTACTGCTTCTGTTAGTGGAACTAATAATAACCAGGTTTCTCCGGCATTAATATTTAGCGGCACAAGCTATGTGCCGACAGGTTCATTAAGTAAGGAAGTACGGTGGCGCATTTTTAATAATACTCAACAAGGAGTCGGATCCACGTCCGCGGGTAATCTTTTGTTTCAATATTCATTAGACGGTGGTTCCACATATACTACTCAGTTCGCTCTCTGGAGTAATAATTCATCTACATTCACTGGCAATCTTACAGGCATAAATACATTGGGGGCAACAACATTAAATGTTAACGGAAGTGGAACATTTGGTGCCTATGTGAACTCGTTTAGAGGCACAAGTTATTCTTCAGGGACCAATACCGATAATATATTTTACGGAAACGGTACAATTAACAACACGGGGGGTACAAACATTTACCGGGCGTTTTACTTTATCCCCAATATTACGGGTGCAACTGGAACGACAATCATAGGATTTCAAAACACGCGAGGCTATAATCTCTTTAATTCAAGTGCAGGAGAATCAACCGGAGTCGGCGTTTCAAGTACCTCTAATTTTTCTTCCAGCGCTTTGTTTCAAATTGACAGCACTACCCAGGGATTTCTTCCCGCGCGAATGACAACCACCCAACGAACGAGTATTAGTTCACCGGCTGAAGGTCTGGAAGTTTATGATTTAACGCTTCATAAAAAAATGGTTTATGACGGCTCAACCTGGCAGCCGTGCTGGTAACCCAATAAAATAACGATATGGCATATACACAACTTCAAACATCAGACATTGTAATCAACATTCCTGACATTATAATCGGAGATACAGTAATAAAGCGCACAGCAACATGCTTCAATCTCAATTATAATGCTGCAAACAAATTTGTAGCAGTTCAATGGCTTGTAAAACATTATGCAAAAAATTCGGATGGATCACTTGGCGAATATCTCTATTTTATTCCTGATTGGACCAAAGAGAGCATTGCCGATAATACTACCATGTGTGATGTTACTAACGGCCACCCGATTGATAAAACATATGATACCGGGCAAAAAGATGAAAACGGAAATGAGATAATGGATTACGATCCGGCAATTACTTACACCGGCCAATATGATTATTTCTTTAATCTCGCCGAAACACAGCAGGTAAATGTAAATGCTCTCATCATTGCCTTTGGCCAGTTAATAACCAATTGGGACAAAAATTAAAAACTATGGTAAATAAAAAAATGCCGATCGACAAAAAAACTGTGGCACCCGCTCCAGTTATAAATCTTGAGGACCTTTCGACAATTGAATTGAAATCCTTGGTCTATGATCGAATGGCCCTCATAGAACAAAAAGAGGTTGAAATTCGAAATATCAGAAATGATATTAGCGCTCTTAACGCGCTTATACAAAAAAAGATATCATAAATCCGGTTATTTGTCCTTTTCGCCTTTAGCTCCCCTTTTTATTTTGGGAAATGGAAGACAAGAATCCGCGAAAAATGCTCAATATTTTGGATGTAGGCAAATTACTGATGCAATGCGGAGCGCTACATGATCTCGCAGAGATAGCCGAAGATAAAAATCGGGCCGAAATAGCAAAGCAAATTAAGCGGATCGAGGAGAATATTGAAGACATTATAACTATTGAAGAAGATGCTTGAAAAGGAAATAAATGAAAGTGTGTCCGAAATAAAGGATCCTGAGAGAAAGATCAATATCATTACCGCAATGATTGTAGTATCAGCTCTGTGGGCCGCGCTTCTGGTTGTTTCACGCATCGCTTATAACAATGTTATTTCAGAAAAAAAACAAGCTGAGGCCAAAAGCGATTCCTGGGAGCGCAAATACGATTCTATTATCGCCATACGATATCAGGATGCACGTAATGAAGTGGATGTAGAAAAAATTATAAATGACTTCAGAAACTACCAGGACAGCACTAATCGCGAGCTGCGTATTTTAAAAGAAAAACTTACATCGAAATGAAAAAATTTTTAATCAGTACCTTCTTTCTTCTGGCTGCTCTTGGCATTACAGATGCACAAAAAAAACACCCAACCTCCTATCAGCAGCGGCTGCAGGAAGCGTGGACCGAGCTAAAGAAAAGCTCCGACAGTACAAAAATTCTGATCCGCGAAATAAAGCAGCTCGCCGATCAAAAAGTTATTTATCGCACAAAGCTTGTAGAGCATACCGATACAGTATGGAGAGTAGATACCTGCATAACAGTATTGACTCCTATAGATAGTGAACGGATAGCAGTAATATTTCAGCAGAGAGACATTTCTAAAGAAACAAAACATGGAAAAAGAGTTTTATTCTTTTTCCGAAAAAAGTCAAAATGAAAAAATTATTCATCCCTATGAATAATCCCGGCCGGCGCCTGCCTCGATTCGTTGGGGCAGGCTTATTTATATTGATTACCGGTTGTGCTTCTTCGCACAAAATGCTGACCAGGAATAGTAATAAAACAGATTCTGTCTCACATGCATCAAGCATGGATATTACACACACCCAAAGCATTATTTCAGAAAACGCAGACACTACCATTCTGATCAGCCCGGATACTGCAACATTAAAAATATTTGTTCCTAATATCCTGGCAGATGAAGATACTTCCAGTACAGCGCAGGAGCTGCAGACCGACCATCTTAAAATTACTATCATTACAAAGCCGATATTCAGCTCTGGTAAAAAGATTGGTATAAACATTTCTGCTCAAGCAATAAAAAAAGTTGACAGTCTTAAAGTAAAAGTGAATAAAACAACAGTAACCAATGTAGAGACGCAAACGAAAACCAAAAGTGATATCACTTTAAAGAAGTCATCTTCACAGACAGATAAAAATGTCAAGCGGAAGGGGTTCAACTTTATTTCAACGGTTATTATCTGGCTCATAATTTTTGCACTCCTTATAATCGGATATTTCTGGCTTAAAAAACAATATAAATTGTAATAGATGGCAGACTTTAAGCAGGCATATAATAAAGTAGCGAAAGTTGAGGAAGGCTATCAATGTGACCCCGATGATAATGGTAACTGGACCGGTGGTAAGAAGGGAATTGGCCAGCTCGTTGGTACTAAGTATGGTATTACTGCTCCGGAGATGCATGCCTTCCTCCACAGGGTTCCGACAGTTGAAGATATGAAAAACATGTCCCCGGCAACTGCAGAAGCTATCTTTAAAAGCAACTATTGGGATGTCGTGAGGGGTGATGATATCAACAACCAGGAAGAGGCGGAGCGAATCTTCGACTCAGCGGTTAATATGGGCACCGGTACTGCAATCAAGCTCGCTAAGATCTCGCTGGGTCTCGATGTTAATACACATGCAGATGATTCATTTATCAATTCATTAAATGGCAAAATATGAAATCAACTTACAGGTTGATATTGGTGGTTTTATTTTTCTCTTGCCGAAATCCATTGCGCCCGGGTCCGGATTATGTGAAATCAGATACAATCCGTATGGCCACACAGAGCCCGAGGGACACGATTTTGATTCATGATACGGTTGAGGTACAATGCGATAGCCTGGAGAATGTGATAAGAGATTTAAATACGGAGCTTTTCATTAACCGGTTTAAGGTAGAGCGTGTCAAATACTATCTTAATATTTGCAAACGGAGGCCAACACAAAGGAAATTCCTGATGAGTTGGATAGATAGATCCATTCAACAATAATAGATCGATCGTTAGTATATGAAAAGGACAAAAGAGGACCATCGCCAGCGGCATATATGCGCGGTTTTACAGGCAGGCGTCCCACTCTCTTTGATTGTGCCATAAATTAGTATAAGTACGAATTGCCTGCGCAATAATACTAAGTAACTCTCCGTTATATAGCCGTTAAAAAACAGGTTTTCATTAAATTTTCAGGGTTCCCTGCATTTCAGATGCAGGGTTTTTTTGTTAAATGTGGATAAGTTTATTTGAATATTGTGGATTTTCGCAGTATCTTTGAAGGGTAATTAAAAATTAAACGATCATGAAATTAACAAAAAAAGAAAAAGAGCTTATTGAAGCCATACGGGCTTTCAAAAAAGCCAAACATAATTATTCCATGGAAATTGAATGGTTTATCCGGGAGCTTTTTGAACGCTTACTTTATGATTGATAAAAAAATCCCGCCCCCTCCGCGGGGGGCGGCTTATTAACTAATAAAAAACCTTCTATGAGTACAAAAGTGAAAGAACCCCCTTTAGCAAAGGTTCAGCTTAAGGATATTGCCCTCGATGTATCGTGGGCGCGCATTTCAAATTTTTATTTTGGAAAATCCGCATCATGGATTTATAATAAGCTAAATGGAATTGACGGCAATGGCGGTAAAGGCGGTTTTACAGAAAGCGAAAAAGAGCAACTGAAAGAGGCGCTCTATCACCTGGCAGATCGAATTAAGTCCGCAGCCGATAAATTTCAATAATTTGGCTCAAAACGGCTATCCGTTTAATTTTTAATTACACGCCCTGCGTATGAGCCTGCGCAGGGTTTTTTATTTGTCCTTTTTCCATTATACCCTCCTTACTATTATTGCTTCGTGGTAAGCATTAATCTTTATCAGTCGGGCAAAATAGATATTACCCTTCAGTTTCCTGCTTCCTGGAACGAGCTCTTCCCGGATGAAATAATTTTTATCTCAAAAACCCTTATCCTGCAGAATGAGGCTAATTTTAAACAAACACGTCCTCGCCTCCTGAAATATATTGTTGAATCACGCGCAAAAGCTGCAGGTAAAAAGCTTCCTAAAACCTGGATGACGGTTGTTGATAAAGAGCAAATGGTAATTGATGGATACCCCTTGCTCGATTTTGTTTTCAAAGAAAATGATCTTACAAAAATTCCCGAGCCTGTTGTGCTCAGGGGTAAAACTTTTTATCCTGTTACATTTGATAATATTACCTGTGGCGAATTTGAAGATGCGGAGATAATTTCAAATAATTTTTTCAAAGAGCCATCAGATAAGCTACTTGCATCTCTTACGTCAATACTTTTTCGTCCTAAGAAAAAAGGCATTATCATGCCATATATGACTTTCAATTTTAGAGCCTCCTCTTTTAAAGTATATGATCATTCAAAAGTGCAAAGGCGATTTTTAAAGCTCACGCCCGGGCATCTTTATTCAATATATATATGGTACCTGGGCTGCAGAAAACAGCTCACTGAAATTTTTCCTTCTGTATATTCAGGAGGTGTGGAAGCGCCCAGTGATCCTCTTGCATTTACTAACTGCATCCATGCAGGCGCAGGCCCTAAAAATGGTAACCGCAGCCAGATCCGCGCCATGAAGTTGTATGAATTTATGTACGATATGGAGCAGGAAGCCATTAAAGCAATCGAATTAAAACAAGAATATGAACGTTTACGCCACGCCCGTTAGCAATGTTACAGGGTATATCAATTATTTCCGCCAGCTCGCAGTTGATCACAGCCTTATCCGGCACAATCCTGATTCAGAATCCGGTGATGGCGCTATTGGCACCATGCACTTTTCAAAAATTTCTGAAGAGGAATATCTTGTTGCCTTGAATAAAGTTGCCGGCTTTCCCTTTTTAGCGCTCGAATTATATGAGGTAGAAAGCGAAAGCCAGGTAGTAAGTGATGTAAGGCTTTTGCCTAAAGGGGCGTTTAGCGTTGTAGATAATCCTGCCGATCAAAGCTTCACTTCAGTGGTTACTTGTTATCAAAATGCCGAGCGCATTTTATATGATATACTGAAGCATATCTATCAGGATCACTTCGGCCTTGGCGTTGATGAGTGCCAGGCGCCTTTTAAATTTTTCGAAGTCGGACAATTGGCAATCTCCCCCATCGGCCCGGTATTCAGTGGCCAATATGGGTATCGCTGCATTTTCGATTTCGAACTGCAGAAAGCTATTGATATTACTCAAGCGCCAGCTGCTGGAGTTTTTTTAATAAACGAAAGTTAATCCAATAATAAAAAAGAGCCTTGGGCGGCTTTGTAAAACCCAACCAATATTTTATGGGAGATTTTAAAATTGTAATCGATGGAGTCGGTGGCCATGGCCAGGACCGCGAAAAAAAGCATGGAGAAATTGTAAACTTCAATAAGGACAATTACAGGAAAAGGGAGTAACGATAGATGAAGCAAAAATCATTCATTGGCCTATCGATAATTATGGTGGCCAGTTAAAGAACAATCGAACATCTCAGATTGTTGATGATCTTATTACAGGTAAACGGGTTGGTAACTTTTAAAAAAGTTATGCAAGATCTCAAAACAGCTTTTATATTACAGGCGCTCGCAGAATACAATCAGCGAAGTACTGATCAGATGCGCATCGCTATGCGGCGCCTTGGCGTTGGCGTTACTGACGAAGGCTATAATAGTATTGCTTACAAAGTTTTTCAAAGTGGCGCCGGCGCATATAGCAATCTTAGCTTTATGGAGTATCTCCGCTTTGTAGACATGGGCGCCGGCCGCAGCCATCCGCTTGGAGGCATCGCTTCAGTTACAGTACGTTTACAAGCCTCAAAGCAGCTTGCATTAAAGCAAATAAAAGATAAGGTGCGCAAGCCAAAAAAAATCTACTCAAAAATAGTGTATGGAGAGATCGGCTTTTTACACAATACGCTTCGCTATGGCTATACCGAACAAACTATTGCTTTGCTTAAGCAACAGCTCGAAGGTCAAAACAATTAAAAATGGCAGCCGCACTTACTCTTATTAAATCACCCTATACCATCAGTCTCGAGGGCAATCCAATTGCCTTTACATTTGCTATTACCCCCTACCGCGCCGGTGTAGAGGCCTTGAAAGATTATAAAATAATTGCACGCCTCGAGGTAGAGGAAGAATTCAATAGCAACAGTTTTTCTCCTATAAAAGAATCCCTCATTTATCCTGAATCAAACGGGTGCGCTACTATTACAGTCCAAAATATTTTGAAGAGCTTTAGCAGCCACGAATTGCCCCGCTTTGACCAGGCTATAATAATGCCTTTAACTGAGCCTTGTAAAAGATATCGCATTGCATACAGGTTATTGATCGGCACCGCGCTGGTAGATGGCTCGGTGCAAACATCCAATTCATTTTACGTTTTAAAAGGCGGCCTCACCTATCAGCAGTGGGATCCTAAAAAATTCTTTACAGAAAAATTAGCTACAGATAAAACTTTTCTTCGCTTCCCTTCACCCAAAGAGTTCACCTACCCTGATGAATATAAATGGCTCTCCTGGATCTCTTCCACAGACCAAAATTCAATCCAGACATATTATGTGCAGTTTGGCTATAGTGATGGTACTACCAGTGATCTTATATCTCTGCAAACAATACAGGCGCTTCCATGGCAGCCACTGCGCGCAGCCGCAGGTTATAATCAGCTTAACCTCGCCTCCCTTGCAGAGGCATCTAAAACAGTAATATGGTACCAGCTAAGTGTGCAGAGCAGCCGGGCCATAGCCTGGAGAGCCAAGGCCTCCAGCGCATACTGCCTGCAGGCAGATTCAGCTAATACCGGTTACCAGGGCTGGACAACCCTGGAAGAGTATTACCTCGATGATAATACTGCAGTGGATCCTGCAGTTACAAAAGATAATGTAGATACTGACCCTGACTATGTAGCTCCCATCATAAATACTGATGCATGCCCCGTTACCATTACACGCACTACAGGCTGGCGTGCACAGGCATCTTCAGCTTATTGCGTTACCAACGACCTTGGCAACCTTACAGGCTACCAGGCGTGGACCACGCTGGAAGAGTATTATACCGATGACAATACTCCGGTCGATCCTGCAGTTACAAAAGATAATGTTGATAGTGATCCCGATTATGTTGCCCCGGTTGAAAATACCACCGCATGCGCGTTGGGTGCACGCTTTGGTTCGCCATCGGGAGGCAGCGGCGATGCATTAAATTATTCTGAAACAGACAATCTGCTGGGCCCGGCTGCAGCTACAGTTACCATTAAGCTCGACAGCCTGATTAATAGCAATGGAGGCACATTCAAAGTCAATGGGTCGGCTATGTTTGAAAACGATACCTGGAATGTCATACTCGATGGTTCAGGCAATGGAAGCTTTACAATCGCTATTAATGGCGTTACCCATGCCGGCAGCGCTATTGCAGCCCATTTTACAATTATCTCGGTAAGTTCTGGCTCTGTTGGATCCCCAAAAAGTTATTCAGTTTCTAAAACATTCTCATAAGCATGGCCATCATTTGCAATCCACAGCGCTTCTATCTCGCCTTTCGTAATTATTATAATACCAAAGACCTTCTGTATATCAATTCCCTGGGCGCCATCGAAACCATCCGCTTGCGCGGAGAAATTGATTCTGCAGCAGATTATACGCAAACCCAGGCGCAAAAAATTGACACTCCGGAATATTTTAAAAATGGCGTGCTCGATGGCCAGTCAGAAAACATTTATAATCCCGAGCAGGAAAGCTTTACTGCAGATACTGGTTTTATCACACAGGAAAATCTGGAGCGCCTCCGTGATCTCTTTACCGCCAATAAAGAAAAAAAATTGTATGAAATAAAAAACGGCAGGTTGCTGCCTGTAAATATTATTTCAAAAAACGTAACCTGGTACACCAATAATCAAAAGCTTTTCTCTGCATCCATACAATGGCAATATGCCTTCAGCAATCAATATTTCACACCCGATGGTACTATCAACCCAATGTCTGGTACATGCCCTGCTTGTGAAAGCTTTAATGCTATACAATCCGGCAGAGATAAAATTACCGTTACCTGGGCCCTTCAAACCGGTTATATAAAAATTAAAATTGAGATAATTGTAAGTGGGAGTTCTACTTTCTTTTATCTCGATGGTACTACGGGCCAGGCAGAGCTGCCATTTACCAATCCAAACATCCCGGTAGGGGCTAATATTTACATAAAAGGCTCTACCGTGTGCAACGATCAGGTAACCCCTTATGACGTAGGTAATGAATGGACCATTAATCTTCGTGTATTTCCCAACCATGCTCCTACTGCAGTTAATGATACATTTAATATTACTGCCGGCTATACCACACCACAAACATTTGATGTGAGCGTGCTCGATAATGATTTTGATATTGATGGCGACGAATTTAAGGCCACCCCCGCTTCGGGCGCTACCACTGCAGGTGGTACCTATTCTATTGATGAAGATGGATATGTTACTTATACGCCACCCACTGCAGAGTATACCGGTATAGATAGCTTTATATATACTATTACCGAAACAGGCACCGGGGGCCTTAGTGCTACAGGTACTGTTTATATTAACGTAACGGCTGTTATTCAGCCAATAACCGTATATGTTAAGTTAGACTATAGAAGCAGGTCAGTATCCCTGCAGGGCCTTAAATCTACCTGGTATGAGCAGGTTTATCTTGAATTCTTTTCTGATGCGGCCGGCAGCATCCCTATGGATGTAACTGGTATCGGGTTAAATATTTTTGTACGAAAAATATATGCCGATAGCAATAATACCCTTACCAATTATGATCTTTCTTTTGCTGCAGTAAGTTATGAGTTGAAGATATTTGATGGTACTTACCTGGTTATCAATCCCAGACACCAAAGCGATAATTTCTCCTGGTCATGGGCTATCCTTTCCGGAGCTGGGTATAAAGCTATTTAATCTTTTCTTTTTAGTGCCTTTATTATTTCTGAAGGAACGTATTCAAATTCCTTCAGAATTTGACCAGAAAAAAAGATTGTAAAATCTTCTCCCCATTTGTTTAAAAGATCATTTACCCTGCTGTCCATTTGCGATAGCTCATCAAATTTTTCTATTTGAGCGACAGAAATGCCGTATGCATATGTTTGATAAAAAAGAAGAAATTTCATTATTAGCCTTTCTCAAAGTTACAATAATCATTTGTCCTTTTCCTTACCCTTCCTGTTGTTCATTTTCGCGGTATGAGTGTACGTACCGATGTTATTAACCTTATCACCAATATTAATGGCGACCAGGCGCAGGACCAGCTTAATAAGCTTGCTAAAAAAGCGCAGGATTTAACAGCTCAAATGTCGCTCCTTAAAAAAGGCACACAGGAGTATACTGATACAAGCAAAGCCTTAAAGGATGTAAACGACCGAATGCACGAGTTAAGGGTCGAGATTGGCTATACCGCTCTTACCCAAAAAGAACTGATAGCGGAGCTTAATGAATTAAAAGCCCTTCAGAGCAATGTACAGCCTTTTACAAATGCATTTAATGAGCTTCAGGCAAAAATTGATGCAGTAAAAACAAGGCTCGCAGATGTGCGTGCCGGCGTGGAAGGGTTTACTGAGACACAAAAGTCATTGGTGGCAGGAGCCTCAAAATTTGAAGAAGGTTTTATACGCATATTTCAACGTGTGGGCGAATATGTTGCATCATTCAATATCTACGAAAAGGTAGCCGACTTCTTAAAGGGTATTGTTGACGAGACAAATGCAGCAGAGCAGGCAAGCTCCAATTTAAAAAACTCGCTTGAGAATGTTGGAAGAATAGATCTTTTTGAAACAATGGCTTTGCAAGCTGAGGATTTTGCAAAGGCATATAAAGCTATTGATCCAAATGATATTAAAAACGTTTTTTCAAAACTTATTGATTATGGAAAGCTCAGTCAAAGTCAAATAACATCACTTACAGATGTTATCATTAACTATGCCCGCAAGCAAAATATTTCAGTAACAGAGGCTTCTGATATATTTACGCGTGCGCTTGAAAACAATGGCAAGGGATTAAAAACTTACGGTGTAAATATTCAAGATGCAACCACATTTGCGGGTAGATTAAACCTCATTCTCGGCCCCATGGCCGAAAAAGTAAAGGGTGCCGAAACGGCATTTGAAGAAACTACTAAAGGAGGGCTCGAGGCATTTAAAGAAAAAATAAAGCAGATACAGACGACCATCGGAACGTTTGTTGAAAATCTTGTAGGCCTGGGAGATCAGTCGCTTAAAAACGCTGTTAATGCTAAAAAGGAAGCGGATAGCGCTCAAGCTCTTGTTGATGAATATGAGAGCTTAAACAAAAAAACAAATCAAACTACTGCAGATAAAACAAGGTTACAACAAATTACTGCATCACTTGAGGCAACTTTCGGAGATAGTGTAGTGCAGATTAACAAAGAAACCGGCGCCCTTGAGCTAAACCTGCAGGCTACAAAGGACTTGATTACTCAGAAACTTCTTTTAGCAAATAGCAAGGCTGCGGAAGAAGCAGCCAAATATAGAAAGGAGCAGGAAGATCTTACAGATGCTACCAGCAAATTAAGCATAGCACAAAAGGCTTATAATATCCTTGTACAGCAAACGGGTGTTACCTATGATGATGTGATAAAAAAAGCGAGTGTGGTCGGCTCAACAGATATATTGAGCAATACTGAAAAGCAGGTACTGGCTTTAGGCGATCAGTTGAATGCCAACAATCTTATTATAAAAGTAAGTACGCGCAATATTACGGACCTTACAAAAACTCTGAATGATTTAGGTTTTAAAATCGAAGATGTTAATAAATTATTTAATCCCAAACCACTTGCTCCCACAACCGATACTACTACTACCCAGGAGCTGAATAAATATAAAGAGCTTCTTAAAGAAGCCCAGGATTTTTATAAGCAAATCCAGTATCTCGCCGAGCAAGATGATGCTATAAACCAGGGCGATCGTGCAAAGGAAATTGAGGATGTAAAAATTAAATATCAAAAGCTGCTTGATCAGGCTAATAATTATTATAAAAAGCACGTTACCTCATCTGCCCAATTTAAGCAGGAGCAGGCAATAATTGAAAAGGCCAGCGAAGACGAAGTAGCCGCACTGCGCAAAAAGTTTGCAGAAGAAGATGATAAACTATTCCGCGAACAATTTGGCAAGAATGAAGATGATGCTTATCAGGAAGCAATAAGAAAGAGTGATAATTATTATGCAACTCTTAAAGCTGATGCGGCTAAAAACTTTGCCGATGGCATTATAAATGAGGCGCAGTATAATGACAAGATAAATGCGATTGATGCAGAGTCTTTCGAACAAAAAAAAGCGATTGCCCAGGATTACGCATCAACTTCTAAAAAAGCTAAAGAAGATGAAGTAACATTTAATAAGCAGGCTGAAGAGCAAAAAACTAAAGATGATGAGGAGCAGGGAAAAGCAAGGGAGCAGCTTTTGAAAGATGATACAAAAGCTCGCCAGGAGTTAAATAATATCATAATTAATGATCCCAGATCCACATTAAATAAAAAAGCATCTGCACAAATTGATAATGCTTTCCTTCTTAAAAAAGATCAGTTAGATGATTTAAGAGAGCAGTTTCAAAAAGCAGGGAAAGATTTTGATGATGCATCATTGGCGGCATCATCTGAAGGGCAAGCTATATGGACAAATTTTTATGCCACTATTCAAAAAATAGATGATGATACTCTTAAAGCAAAGCTTAATAATCTTACAACCTATGCTGAATATACCAATGAAATTTTTTCGCAGATAAATACAATTATCACCAATAGCGAAAACAAACAGCTTGCCAAAGAGCAGGCATCTAATACAGCAAAGCAGGCATCTCTTCAAAAATTATTGAATGCAAAATTAATCAGCCAGAAGCAATACGATGCACAAACTCAGGCCCTTTCTGATCAGCAGGATGCGCAGGATAAAAAAATAAAACAAGATCAGGCTAAGCGGCAGAAAGCCCTCGATTTATTTTCAGCAATAATAAATACTGCAAAGGCAGTTACTGAAGCGCTTCCGAATTTAGTTTTAGCAGGAGTAGTAGGAGGTGTAGGCTTAGCCGAAATTGCCGCCATCGCTTCCGAGCCTCCTCCTTCCGCTGGCCAGGGTAAATTATTAACCGACGGCCCTTACCATCGCGATAAAGAAAAAGGGCTTCATGTAGTAAATCCACGCACCGGTAAAACAGAACTTTTACTCGAAAAAGAAGAAATGGTAATTAATGGCAACGCTACCCGTAGTAATGCCACCCACACCATCACTGGCACGCCAAGGCAAATAGGCAGCAAAATAAACAGTATGTACGGCGGTGTAAGCTGGGCCAGCGGTGCGCAGGTATCTTCCAGTGTTCCTCGCTGGATGAGTACCCCTCCCCGCGCAATACAGCCCCTTATGCCCAGGATAATGGCGCAGGGCGGTATAGTGCCTCCGTTATTTAACAAGCCAGATTCTACCATCCCTGCAGCCGCTAATATCGATTTTAGCGGCATTACCGACCAGCTCCTCCGCAGCAATGATATTGGCGAGCGCAATAATCAGCTTATTGAGCAGCTGCTCTATGAGGCCAAAAAGCCCAAAAAGAATTACGTTACTATTAAAGACATTAACGATCAACAGGCCCGCTATGATGCCTCCCGCAGAGCCAGCGGCATTAATTAATTTTGGCTATGCGGTTTTATATTGTTGTTGTTTACGACGGCAGGCGTTATAGGTACCTGGTTATTTATCACGGCGCCGGCCCTCATTCTGAAAAGTTTGAAGTCATTGGCAAAAACAAATCTATTTTCTTCATTAGCAACCGACCCTTGCTGCAGGCAAAAAACCTAAAGCACTGGGCAATAAAATGGACTGTGGAGGGTCGGCTCAATAATGTTCATTATAAAGAATTAATTGCCCGCGAGCTGGAGAAATGGATTGTTGACACCAATCTTAAATAACATAATAGGTGCGGCAAACATTATTTTTCCATCTTAATTAAATTACATAATTTAGTTCTCCTATCGCACCATTGAGGAATTGAAATCTATTTTTTGTTTTTTTTCAGAATTTAATTTCATTATCGCACCAGGGGATAACGGTCAATGTCGCCGCCCCATGTGGATGACATTCGCCGGAAGCGTTAAGCTTCCGGTTTTGTTTTAAAAAATCTCTCCCACTTTTATGCAAAAATATTTGTTTGTATAACATTTTTGTTATACAGCCATCAGACTGTTTTAGTTTTGATGAATCAATTGCCCGGTTAGCCGCTGCAGCTAACCACCGGCCCGGCATGTTATAATGCCGGGTTTTTATTGTCCTTTCTTTTCCATTTGCTAATTATCACATTTGCTGATTATCAAATTAGCAATGCTCCAGCTCTACGTTTACGGCGCCAAATATTCCGGCTTTCTGGATCTCGACTCCGGGGCCACTCTCGACATTGAAACATTATCGGAATTGTTCGATGAAGAGCTTGCCCTTGGCGAATTTTCACCACAAATAAGCGCGCCATTTACACCTAACAATAGTAAAATTCTCGGCTATATAGAGCAATTAAATAGTGTACCTGGTAACGAAACCCTTTTCTGGAGGTGCGATATATGGAACAATGGTATGCCTTTCCGCACCGGCGCCAAGCTTACGCTTACTGATGTTGATGGAAGCTTTAATTATGAAGCCGGCAGCTATACCTTTACCATCGCCGGCTACAAAGGCCTCTTCGGCAGCCTTATTGCCAATAAAACATTGCAGGATCTTTCGCTGGATAAAATTAGCCTGCAGGGCCAAACGGCCCGCGCATTTGCCACTAATGTAATGAAGGGCGCTGCGGGCTACACCCAATATCCCTTTATGCAGTTTGCACCTGCAGCCATTATGAATTATTTTGATACGCAGCGACCGGATTATAATAATGAATTTCTTGCCAACGATATTGCAAACAATATAGTCATTACCGGCAGCGATCCTTCCTACGATTGGGAGTTTGGGCGCCCGTCATCAGCCGACCCCTCTACCCCCGCAGCTCCGGGCGTGGCGGAATATATGGATTACCGCACCATTCCTTTTTTTCAATATAAATGGATCATCAAAAAAATATTTGCGCAGTTTGGCTATACTGTGATTGGTGATTTTTTTGACGATGCCAGTTATGACAAAGCTTTTATGTTTAACACCTCGTGCATAGAAACTTACGACCAGGAAGCTGCCACAGATACATCTGCTTACATCTATCCTCAAAAGCATCTCCCAAAAAAATTAATAGGCACCTTCCTGCGCGATCTGCAGTTTTTCTTTTGCTGCAAATTCGTTTTTCAGGATGGTAATATTGTACGTATGGACTATCGCAAAAGCGACCTGGCCAGTAAAAATATTTATGATGCTACCGGTATTACCGACCGTATGTTTCAGAGCAGCACGCTCGATTATGCTGACCAGGGGTTTAAGCTCGCCTTTACCTTCGATAGTGCAGATAGCTACAATGGCCAGCGCGTGCAGAGTGTCGATGATAAGAACCTGGTGGCCGCTGTAAACAAATTTGGAGATATAGCTTCGCTTACTATTGGGCGCCCCTTCACTGCAAACGACCTGGTATTTGTAACTGCCGAAAACCAATACTACTGCTATAGCAATGGCAGCGGCATTACTGCCTGGCAATATTATTCTGAGAAGCTTTTTCCTTATACTATTGGCAATGCCGGCTACGATTACGAATGTGGTATAGCGCCAATGTGCACTTACATAGTTGCCGACCCGGATACCGGCGAGCTGGTAAATAAAGATATGGTAGCCGCAGATCAGCCCGGCTGCTATTACAATAAGTTCAACATGCCGGTCATCCATCCATTTGATACGCGCATATTTTATATAGACATGCTCACTAAGGACCATAGCCTTTCCCTGCCTTCATCTTTTGTGCACAATCGCGATAAGAATAATCTGGTGCGCTGCCGCATAAGCCTTGCCTGGTATGGCGATGACGGGCTCTATGCCCGGCAGTGGAAGGAGTGGCTTACCTTTCTGCAGGCATCGCGCCTAATAAAAGCTACTATATATTTTAACGAACGCGCGTATATAGATTTCAGCGCTGCAGTAAAAATAAAAATCAATGGTACTCTTTATGTAGTGCATCAGACAGATATTACACTACCGCTCGAGAATGCGGCTACCATCGAATTGTATAGGATGAACTGATCTTTCACCTCCTAAAATTTTTTAAAAAAGCGCGCGAAGGTAAGGTAATTGAATTGCTTTTTTAATTTTTTAAGCCCACAACTTTTTACCACCAAATATGGGGGAAAAAAATTTTGCCGAACATGGTCAAATTTTTTGGTAAAGTTCTGAATTAAGTATCTTTGGAAGGAGATAGCTCTTTACATATTATAAGCAAAATTCCTGTTGATGAACAGGAATTTTACGATTGAGAAAATAAATTAGTAATTAGTCGGTACGAATTTATAATATCCCTCTCAGATATAAAAATCTCTTTCAACTTATTTTCCGCGGTTTAATACCTCCGTGTTCTTCATAGAAAAGAAGATGAATAGCTTAATCACACCATGAATAATATGAATGATATAAAAAAGCTATTGAAATATTGGTGACTATTCACCAGTGAGGAGGCAGCCTCGTGATCTGCCAAATAAAAAAGGAGGTATTAGATATGGCTACATTTCAATGTGAACATTGTGGCCGTACATGCGAAATCCTGTTTCGCTGGAGCTATAAGCATCCGGAAACAGGATCGCTGGTTAGGGCTTCTAAAAGACCCTTTCCCATAAAAATGTGCGGCTGCACTCGGAAAATGAAACCTTGAGTTCGCGCTCAGGTTTTCGGAACACCCGCTTCGGCGGGTGTTTTTATTTTAAATAAGATTGAATTTGTAAGGATTGCATCAATAAACAAATGTTTACAATTACTCTGCCATTTTTGGTAGTTGGATGTTAGTCACAGAAATTTAACAACCGGATATTAAGCTTTTATAACGTCTCCGCCTTACGGAAAGTATTCGCAAGATATTAAAATCGCATAGTAATTTACAAATTTTTTTTAAAATTTAATACCCCTTAGTGCCCCCAGGGCAATTTTTAAATCTCATTGATAAATTTTATAGAATTAATATTTTCAAGAGTTGTAGTTTTAGATTAATAATTCCTCCACACTACGCGGAGGTTTGGATGAATTAAAGCTCAGAATCCTTTTTTGAATCTACTTTGTAATAAGTATAATTGTCATCATCCTCTATCCATTTGAAATTTACTCTTTTGAACCTGAGAAGGTTTATAGAAGTCTCAATGTTTGAATAAAACTCTTTAATATTCGCATGAGATGCAAAAATGCCGGCTACATAACTGATATTATCCCAACGCGGACCATATCCTTCAACATTGATGTCCTGATCCCAAAGCTGCTCTTTAAAAATTTTGATATAAGTTTTCCTCATAATAGGGAAGTCTTCTCGCTGTATTTTTAATAAAAGATTTCGAAGTACTTCAGATCTTTTCTTATACCGATTATTTGCAATTATATTTTTGAGGTCATCAGCCGTCTGGTCAAGTTCATCTGCTTCGTCTTTAATATCTGCGATAGTTGTTCTATCTTTTGCTCTTTTATAATCTTTTGAAAATTGATCTATCGAATATTCCATATTGATAGAGTCCATTAGTTGCCGATGCTTTTGTATCGAATCTTTTTGCTCTTGAGTTAATGAAGTCGTATCATTTTGAGAAGTGTAAGAATTTTTAGAATTGGATGTATCATTAATATGGCATGCTAACGGCAAAGCGCAAACGAAAAATAAAATTATTTTTTTCATAGCAGGTATTTTTTATATTAAAAATAATAAACACCAATTGTTACTTCAATGAAACCGTTCATATCAACTATCATTGAAATTTCTGCAGTATAATTTCCATCCATTAAATTTTTCACTTCAAGTGTTTTATCACGTTCCACATAGCCTAATAATTTTTGGCCATGAAAAACCTGAATTGCATTATGATCATACTCATTAGAAGGTTCTTCTTTTAATATTATTGCATCCCTTACTTTGCATTCTGATAAGTTTCTTTTTCTTTCAGGAATTTGCAATCCTTTTAATGCAAAATAAAATATTGGCATCTCTCGTTGATTTTTATTTATAATTCCTCCAAACTACGCGGAGGTTTTTTTTGAAGCATCATCTTCTACAATGCGTATAGTTAACCGGTCAATAGCATTTTGTTGTTTTAATATTGCTTCAGCTTGAATTTTTATTATCCCTATCAAATAATTAGGATCAGTTGACTTCCCATAATTAGCGTTAGATTCCGAAGGTTCGCTCCTTTCATCATCAATTTTTATTGACAATAAATCTTGATTAAATACTTCTTTCCATTTTTTATAAAATTCAATCTTAGGCTCATGAGTTCCATCCTCATAATTCCCATAAAGCTGACTTGAAATGCCTAATTTTCGGGCCATTTCAGCTTTATTTATTTGCAGCTCAATTCGCTTATCCTTAATTATTTCCGATATAGGTTTCACTTAAAAAAATAATTTTTATAAAGTTTTCTTGTTTTTATAAAGTTTTATTTATAGTTTCGTTTCAAATTCTATTTACAAAATACTAAATAACCCCATATATGGAACGTCTCCGTTTAAAAAAAGATATCGTGATGCAAATACAAAACGATCCAATTCTTTTTGGGAAGATTGCTTTTGCGCTTAATCTAAAGCCTTCTTCTCTTCCACAATTGTTATACAACAATCACATCAATCTTACTCAGTTCTCTTCGATAAAAATCATTAGAGAACATTTGGGGCTTCCGGAAGAAGATATTCTTGAAACCATTCCCGAAGAAACCACTACATCGTAATTCATCATTTTAAAAATACTGGCAAATGAAAAATGAAATCAATTTCTTTGGCGTTAAGAGGCACCCCATAGCTAATAGTAGCATGGACCTGGTAGTGCTGCCCAAAAAAGCGGTAAGCAAAATAGAGCAGGCAGTTACCCTGCAGCAAGATCTGGTAGATGAAAAGCAGGCGCAGGATGTGCTTGGCATTACCAAAAAAACACTCGGCGCTTACTGCCGTATAGGCAAAATACCCAGGAGCGATTATACCACCGCCGTTACCGGGCGCCGCTTTTTCTGGCTTCAAAAATTACTCGGCCTCCGCGGCACCAAGAGAAATCTTAAACAGGCAAAGGAAGAATTTAAAAAAGGAGGTGAAAATTAAAAAAAAGAGCTTTCGCTACTGGCAATTGCGAAAGCTCTGGTAAAATCAATGATTTATTAATCGAAAAACCAGGGCAAAGATGCAGAATTTTTCCGGATTTTTTATAAACGAAAAAATAACCTACGCACCTCCGTTAAGCATGTTTAAACTAACACTTAAGGAAAACTGGAACGGCAAGCTCTTTACTCATTGCTTTAATGAGCTTGTGCTTTATACGCCGGAGTACAGCATAGGCGCCGTAGGCGATGTTTTTCTTAACGAAACACACATGGGCATGGTTAAGGTAGTTCAAAGCCGTTCGCTTCCGTTTTCTCGTATAAGCGACACCGTTAGTTATCTCAATATAGGCATGCCGGTACAGTACCAGGCGCAGCATTTAAACGTGTTGTACAACAATGGCAATCCGCTCCCCGCTGATACAGTATTATTACACATTGTACTTGCCTATGTAAAGCGCAACGTGGAGAACCAGTCTGTGCTTATTAACCAATATTGGAACAACGAACTCATAAAAGCCAAAGCATGAACCTCGAAGAAACAACAGCTACCAGTTGCTTTGTATCGCCGCTCTATTGCGCCGAGCTTCACGGCCTTGGCCTTTCAGATAAGGTATTATTCTTTTGGGAGGTATATGGCAATTATGCCGAACTTAAAACGCATAATTGGGATGTTGACAGTTATTACATCGATGGCGAAAAGGCCAAGCATGCCATCTCTCTTCCTGATCGCATTATACCTGCATACAACATAAAAGATATAGAGAAGCTTATCCCTCCGGATTGGGTATTGGTATTTTCTCCCTTTGGCGAATACCAGATAATGCCCTCCAATCTGTATGAGCGTATTGAAGGTTGCGCATCTATACGTTTGCCTGATGTATTTGCCTTGCATCTTATCGAATGCATTCGCAAGCATGCGGTAGATCTTAAAATCATAAACGAAAGAATAAACGGATGAGCTTATTGTACAAAATAGGATGGGTGTGTGCTGTCATTATTGCTAACATAATTATTGTGCCGGTGTTCTTTATGATATGGTTGCTTGTAATGGTTTTCGAATTTTTGGATAGCATCGTAAATACATTATGGAGGAATCGCTTAACATAGAAGAAAAAAGGAGAAACCTGGTGCTTAAAGCCCTTAACAAATTTGCCAGGGAAAAGGAGGCTTATAAAGCGCTTGGCATTTCAGAAAAAACGCTTAGCCGATACAAAAAAAATTATGGAATAGAAAAATGTGTGGTAACTGGAGAATATTCATTTAGGGAAAAGAAGTTTTTGAAGGTCATACAAATACCTAAGCATTGACCTCTTGTATCTACCTGAGGTCTTTTTAAAAAACAGAAGCTATGGAAAGAAATACATTAACTACCATGAGCCAGCTAAAGATCGGAGACAGGTTCTTTAAGGCGAATGACAAGCATAAAAATGTATTTGAAAAAATAGATCATTTGGTTTTACGCACATATTTTCAAACCTATACCCATTGGGCTATAAGCGCTTCGGTTTTGGATGTGTTCATACTTAATGAAAATACAATTGCCAGGCATGCCAGGGCATTTAAGTCCGATACTCCAGTAATTTTTTTAAGACATAAACCCGTAGAAAGTGAACAAGACTGAACCTACATTGGAAGATTTTAAAAAAGCAATCGGTAAAAAATTCCGCCTGAGAGGTTATTCCGAAGGCATATTAGCAAGGCAGGATACTATAATTGAAGTAAGGCCGGATGGCATGGTAGAAGGTGAATTTTTTATAGCTCATTATTCAAACTGCAGGTTTGTGGAAAACCAACCCCCTCAGTTAACTAAAACCGTACCCCGTGAAAACATTTCTTGAAATATTTATCTGGATAGAGATTGTACTAAGCATTGCGGGTTTTGCGCTTTGCATAGTGCTGGTAATAAAAATTAAAGCTATAAACAAAAAGTCCCGGTATATAAGAACAATGCTCGAAGAGCTTAACGATTAAAATAAACAATTATGAATGCAACTGACCAGGGAAAATTAGTAAGAGCTGGATTTACGATCATCCGTGCTGAAGGCCTTCTTGATGAAGGTAAATATTTACGGATTAAATATAAAGGCTCTGGCAGCCACGAATGGAAGACTCTTGAAAAGGGTTTTTTCAGCAAAGCCTCCTTAAAAAGAAGAATACAACAATTGCTCAAAGATGAAAAAACAATTGAAGACTGAACAAAGAAAATGCAGAAAGTGCGGATGTACAGACAATGACTGCAGCCAGTGCATACAAAAAACCGGTATGCCATGCTTTTGGGTAGAAGAAGATCTCTGCTCTGCATGCTCTGAAGATCCGGCAATAAAACAAACCGTAGATTCATTAAAGGCCCTTAGAGTATTTAACAGATCAGTTAAAGAAAATTTTTTCTCAGCATAAAGAGCGAGGATGATAAAACGAATGCGTCGGGCTTCATCCAAACTCACTTTTTGATTAGTGTTAAATAAACCGCGCCGGCCGGTAGCCGGCTTTATTTGAAAATGGAGATACTTCAAATAGACCATCCGGAAAAAGGCATTCTTAAGGTTCCATATCAGCAGTATATGCTTAATGAAAATCAACAGTTCGCTTGCTTAGGTATCGATTTTACCGGCGATATTGAATTGGGAGAACATGAGGGTATAGAGTATACTAAAATGGGTAAGCTAAACGAGCAGAATTTTATTTTCCAGCATCAGATTGCAAATAGCCTCTTTATTGATTCCTGGGATTTTATTTCTTATCCGAATCCGGAAATTATTTTAATTACTAAACATGGCCACTAAGATAACGCAATACGGTATATGTGCAGCCAATACTGATGGGGAATTAGCTGGGTTTGTTAATGAGAAAATTAAAGATGGTTATCAGCCTTATGGCTTGGTATTTATCAGCGTGCAGCACGATCAATTATTTTTTCACCAGGTAATAGTAAAGATGAGCAGAATAAAAAAGCCTGGCAACAATAAATCAAAAAAAGGGGAACGGGCGCAACTCGCCGGCCCTTTAAATAGCGATGAGTGTTGAGCTGAAGTATATGTTGGAGGCTAAAATGCTATAACATATATGTAAAACCTCTGAGGCGGCTAAGGCTCTATGAAGGTCCCTCGCCAAACTGCATGGTTCGAACGCCGGTAAAACAATTACTGAGAAGGCAGAAAAAAATCGTGACGGCCAGGAAAGACTGGCATTTTTAACCAAAGAAAATGAAAATAATTTTTATAATAACACTTTGTTTCCTGGTATGCTGTCAGCGGCATGCATTTGTGCACATGCCAATGGCCATGCCAGGAGATACTATCAGCGTGAAAAAAGTAATGATCATTGAAAGAGTGTGGAACAAAAGAAAAAACCGGCCGCAGGTGATAGGCAGTTATGCCATCCGCTGCGATTATATCATTAAACTCGATTCTGTAAAGTACAGCATTAATGGAAAGCTTTATATGCTTTCCGGATATGATAGTACAAACATCAGATCTTTTGAGCCTTTAACCACGAAATGAATAAACGAAATTTTTCAACTAAATCTTTTTTAAAATGATAATCTGTAATCACCATATTCAAACATCTGAAATCATTGGCATAGGGCCCTTAATGGTGCAATACAGTCCCGACCAGACAATGAGAACGCTTTACAACGAAAGGCGCCTTTTTTTCTACGTTCACACAAAACATCAATCTATAAAAATTGAAAGCGTTTTTTTTCAAATCGGCACCACCCAGGAAGATACTAAATCAGAATTTGAAAAGAAGCAGTTGGCTCTTTACAGAGAATTTCACTCGGAATATGATTTAGCAAGAAAATATATTATTGAACTCCTTCAAAATCGTGAATTAGTTGCCTGAGCAAGCCACTATATTACCCATTTCGCCAAAACCTAAAAAAAAGGCACTTATAAAACCATTGCTTCAGCCAGAGGAGAAAGCTTTCCTATCTTCACTCGCGAAAATTTTCGTCACCAAAATTTTAAAGCCATGAAGAAAGCCATTGGATATACACGTATAAGCCGCAAGGACCAAAGTAATTTTTCTCTACCTGGCCAGGATAGATATCTTAAAGAGTTTGCCCGGGAATTGGATGTTGAAATTATTGCAAGCTTTGCCGATAAGGGCCGCAGTGCAAAAGACTTTGACCGGCCGAACTGGCAAAAGCTTGAAGCATTTATAAAGGAACATCATAAAACTGTTGATTATTTACTCATTATTAAGTATGATCGTTTGATTCGCAATGTAGCACAGGGCTTACAAAAAATAGAAATGCTTGAGCAGAAATATCACATTATAATTCTTTCTTTTTTTGAAAGAATGTTTATTGATTATGATAGTCCATTTTATTTTAAACAAAGAGCTGATATCCTCGTAGCGGCCGAATTTGAGCTAAGGATAATTCGCGATCGAACTATGTTCGGAATTCACTCGGCCCTATCATTAGGGCGCTTTATTAATCATGCCCCGGTCGGTTACAAAAATTCGCGGGATGAAAAAAATGAGCCTATTATTATAATAGATGAAGAAAAAGCTCACATTATCCGTCGAATCTTTTCCATGTATTTGTCCGGCAGTACTATAAAAGAAATATATATAGCAGCCCAGTATGCTGGGTTGCACCTGAAGGGGCATAGTGCTATTCAGCGTATCTTAAGCAACTGCGTATATGCTGGTCTTATATATGTACCCGCCTATCGTAAAGATCCATCCGAGCATAAAAAAGGTATCCATGAACCCATAATCACTGAACATGATTGGCGCACAGTACAATATCGTTTAGGAAAAGCAAAGCCCCGCATTGTGCTTAATAATGAAGTACCATTACGTGGCCTCCTTAAATGCCATTGCGGCAAAGAGCTAACTGCTGGCAACAGCCGGAGTAAATCAGGGCGATATTATTGGTATTATAAGTGTAATAATCACAAACAAATTAATCTCCCTGCAGCAAAATTACACACACAGTTTGATGAGATACTTTATCACTTAAGCCTTCGTAATATTCATATTGAATATCTCACTGATGTAGCCATCCAGGAAATGAAACAGCAACTACAGAATAGAGAAAAGAACATGGAAGATCTACGAAGAGAACTTGCAGGAACGCTAAACAATATTGATCGGCTGGAAGAAAAATTCATTACCGGTGAAATATCTTCTGACACCTATAAGAAGTGGCATAATAAATATTTAGCTGCTGAGAGTGCAACACGTTATCAGCTTAGTGAGCTTGAAACCAATTCAGAAGCTAAATGGCGGTTATTTCAGGAACAATTACCGCGCCTTAGTAGCTTGCAAACGCTTTATAATGACGCCTCTCTAAGTGAAAAGAGGATTTTTTTGCGCCAAGTGTTCAACTCACAGCTCAGTTATGATGATGGTATTTATCGAACACCTTACATATTGCCTTTGTTTAGTCATAACATTTTGATTTTAAAACAAAAAAGGCTGCTCTTAATTGAACAGCCATCGCAATTACCTGAAGAAAAATTGCAAAGTACCCGGGATGGGAACATAGTTGAACTTTCTTTGGATTTCTTCAGGTTTATTTCAACATTAAAAACAGCTTAAAATGATTGAAGCATATCCATTGCAATGGCCTATTGGCTACTCACGAACAGAAAATAATGCTAAGAAGCATGCGCAGTTTTCGACGGCATTTGCTAAAGCAAGAGACGGTATTTTAAGGCAGCTTAGAGCATTTAATGCAAAGGATGTTATTATAAGCAGTAATGTGCCTTTGAAGCGAGATGGAATCCCTTATGCCGTTCCTTACGGTAACAGTAAAAATATTACTGATGATACCGGCATAGCAGTTTATTTCACTTTAAAGGATGATCAGAAAGTAATTTGTTGCGATGCTTTCCATACACTCGATGATAATATTCATGCAATTAATCTTTCTTTGGAAGCTCTTCGTGGGCTCGATCGGTGGAAGTGCAGTGATATAGTCAACCAGGCATTTACTGGCTTTAAAGCCCTTCCGGAGGTATCATCATCGAATATTTGGGAAACACTCGAACTCCCGGGCCAGCCGGATAACTCTGCAATAATAAGGGCCAATTATAAAAAGATTGCCAAAAGAATTCATCCGGATGTTCCTGGTGGATCCTCCGAAGCTTTTGCGCAATTACTCGAAGCTTATCGCCAGGCATTACAAATTTTTAACGAAAAACCTTAATAAAAAATTTATGCAATTACAAATCGAAAAAGCAAATGTTCTTAAAGCTTATAAAGAAGCAGATAAGGAAACAAGAAAACTTATCGCAAATTTATTTGGTGAGAAAAATCTTTATGAGAATATAATCGATCGTATACAAACATGGGATGATATTATTGAAATATCCGGGTGCTCTCCAGACGAATTTAATTTTAGAAAAGGCGAGACAGATGATGAATTGGCGTATAGACAGGCGAAGCTTATTTCAGAAGTATATAATGAAGGAGATTCATTGGATCCTATGAATACTAACCAATGGAAATATTTCCCTTGGCATAAAATAGATAAAACTTCGGGCTCCGGCTTGTCGTTTCTCGGCTGCGGTCATTGGAACGCGACTACGCTTGTCGGCGTTCGCCTTTGCTTTAAGAATGCAAATCACGCAATTGATGCTGGACAAAAATTCATTGACATTTATTCGAGATTAAAAATTAAATAAAATGGCAAAAAAAACAATTCCCAAGACATGGAAGCAAGTATGTAAAGTAAAAGGTATTGAAGATGCAATTCCTTTTAATGTTTCAATGCTTGCAAAAGAAATGCAGAACTATTTAATAGCTGCTTACAAACTTCCGATCATTATTGAAATACGCAATGAAGGATGGTTTCCCAATTATAATGATATGTCGCAACCCAAATATGAACTGTGGCCCAATGTGATTGCCGATAAAGAGCATCCTTCGGGCTCCGGCTTGTCGTCTTGCGACTTCGTTGATTGGCTCACGTCTACGTCTGTCGGCGTTCGCTTTTGCTTTAAAGATTGGGAGACCGCTCAAAGCGTCTTTAATGATTTTAAAACCGAATTCGAACATTTTCTTCTGAAAATCGCATAAATGAAAAGGTTGTGTATTGTATTACGTTGGTTCCTTCAGGCTCCAGCTTGTCGTATAACGACTACGATAATTGGAACACGAATACGAATGTCAGCGTTCACCTATGCTTAAGCATTTTTCAAAAGCAATACAAACCTTACCACTTGGTAAAAAATAAACTTCTTATTCAAACACTTTAGTACCGAAAGAGAAAGAGTGTTTTGAAAAGCAAAGCATGAAAAGAAAAAACAATTTATAAAGGCGAGCCTTGGCTTGTCTTACACCTTTTATAACACGTAAAAGCTTCATGGGAATGTCTGACAGAATCGTTTATGCTCATAACGTTTTCACACAAATTTTATTTCAATCGAAACAGTAAAAGTGTATTCTAACAGTAATGCATAACCGAATTTATGCAAACAGGAAAAGTATATTAAAAAATGACTGAAAAATCGATTAGAGTTCAGATACCCGAGAACCTTGTCCGCTATGTAATGGAAGAGACAAGGTACTGTGGTAAGTATGTGAAGAAGCGAAAGACAGGATATAGAACGCATCACCTTACCAGGGTGATCGGCTTTTATCTTCTACTCAAAGCAGAATCACCAGGCGCCGGATGGATTAATGACTACACAAAACAGATCCCAACCCTGAGCGCCAACTTTAATATTTCAGAACGATCATTTTTTATTTATATAAAACAGATGGAAGAAATGCAGCTCGCATTCCGCGAAGGAAATAAAATCCGCATTGCAGGTTGGGATCAGCTCGGAAAAATTTTTCAAATCAATACTCACCGTAAACAAACAATACAATTCAATTATGATCACACACAGAAAATTCATTGGTGGTTTGCCGCCTTAGAGATTAAGTTCAACCAGGAGTCACAAACCAATGCAGTCATTAAGAAAGTGAACAAAAATTCGAACGTAGAAGGCATTCTTTTAGAAGCCATGTTAAAGCGGGGCTTTGAAATATCCAGGATAAAGGATCCTGAGTATTATGTAGGCCGCTTATTCAGGCTCTTTTTAGAAGACTTCGAAACCGGTACAGAAGTTCACGACATACTGATCAGCATCCGGAGCGATGTGAACCGGCGTTGCGAAACAATTGCCGCCAGTTGGGCCATGAGTCCCCAGCTGGTGAGCTACTGGAAGAAACAAATGATAAAACAGAAAATAATCGATGTGAGTAAACTAACGGTAATGAGTAAATGGACCCAAGAAACGAAGGAATGCCACAAAAACAAATTTTGCCATGTGATTTGGAATGGGAGGGCCAAAGAGCGCGTATGGTTCCTGTGCGATCAAATCACCGTGCTAATGCCCTGGAAATGGCAGGAATTTTTAAAGCTGAAGGAAGCCGCATAGGTTCCTCTACTCTCCAGTGCAAAAATTTGTAATAACAGGAAGTTGATAATTGAGTAGAGAATACTTTGCATACTCTGCATACTCTACAAAATACTCTGCATAATATGCATAATATGCTTAATAGCGCCGCAAAAAAGTTTTTCACATGTGGATTACTCAACCACTAAAACCGCCCAAAATGTTGACAACTATTGACGAAAAAAAGACTCCCTGCAGGTTTGATATGTTCACCAGGAGAAAAAAGGACGCTCCGGGACCGGTCAGGAATGCCAAACAATTATTTACTTATCGTGGCGATAAATACAGCCAAGAGCCCTCGAAGATGATGAAATACCTCATTGGTATTGTGCTAAATTATCATAAGCAGTTTGCAGTAATGCAGATCCACGATAATTCAATAAAGCCTGCCGGCAGCCCTGAGAGAATCATTCTGAAAATATTGAATGGGGTACCTAAAATAAACCGGCTTCCAAACTACGTAGATCTTCTCACGGATTACCCTTTGCCGGAGTTTTTAAGTTATGAGATAGATAATAATAAAATTCATTCTGATATCAAAAATTAATACCGCTTCAGGAGCAGCGCCTCTCAAAAAAAGATATTGGAAAACTCCACCTGATATGATGGCTGAATTAATGAAGGAATTTGATTTTGATTTTGATCCTTGCCCTCATCCACGGCCCGAAGGTTTTGACGGTTTAGAAGCCGAATGGGGAAGGAAAAATTGGGTTAACCCACCCTTTACTGGAGGTATAAAGAAGTGGGTAAAAAAAGCGATCGCAGAAAGAGAAAAAGGAAATATGAGTGTTATGATATTACCTCTCTATCAAAATAGAGCAATTGCCGCAGCTGGCGAAGCAGGTGCAGAAATAAGATATGCAGGTACTCCACAATGGTGGTCTTTGGAAGATGATGAACCACACCCGGCTAAACCCTGTGATCGCCAACCTTGCGTATTGCTAATTTTTCGTAGAAGTTTTTAATAAAATGCAGATCAAAATCAACCGTCAATATCTTGAAGACATTAGTGGATACTTCATCCCACTCATGCTCGATATTGCAAAATCACTTGCATTGTCTTATAAAGACTCTGAGCTGGAACTGCTACATAAGATCTGTTATTCAGTATTGAAAGATATAGAGCTAATGTTTGCACGTAAAAAGCTCACTTCTCAAAAAAACTTTACGATAAAATTTAAAGAGGCTGAAGGAATAATTTTCATGCGGGGGCTATTGAGTATTCCGCTGCCTGCAGAACACGTGTGGAGACAGAATTTAAGAAACCAAATAATAGAACAACTACATAAACAACTGGCATGAAAAAAATAAAAAATTCCTGGTCAAAAAGGCAACTGAATATTCTTATAAAGGAATACCCCGTTGCAGAAAATACCAGGGAACTTCAATCTGGTAAGATCTCTTCACGGCAATCATTTTGCGAAGAAGTTATATAAAGAAATAACGAAAAAGCATAAACGAAAATAACATGCCGGCATATTCATTTAAAGAGAGGTTTGTTCCTCTCATAAAAAGCGGAGAAAAAAAGCAAACTATCCGGAGCAAAAGAAAAAGAAGTACAAGGCGCGGTGAGGTTCTTTATCTCTATTTTGGCCTGCGCACAAAATGGTGCACCAAAATAGGAGAAGCAATCTGCACTGATGTAAAACATATAATAATTCAACCCACAGGTGTATTCATTGAAGATCATTTATTGGAGGATATAGAATTAGAAGCACTTGCTAAAGCTGATGGCTTCCCCGATTGGGAAATCATGCAGAGATGGTGGCGCCAAACTCATCCTTTGCCTTTTGTAGGGGATATTATTTACTGGAACGAATTAAAAAACTAACGTTGGGCCGGCGCCAGTATCCCTATCTCGACAATTTATTCCAAGATTCTTTTTAACGGCATTATTTTTATATCTTACAGAAAAATTCAAAATACTCTTATGAACAAAAAAGATCTTATTATCCTCGCCGTAATCGCAGCTGGCATCATTGCCGGCATTATTATAAAGCATTTCGCGGGCGGATTCATAACCGGCGTATTTATTACGGTACTCATTTCCATTCCGCTTGGCCGCTGGATCGTAAAAAGGGCCAAACAAAAAATACTGGCTTCACTGGCTCATTCGGAATCTTAACTCATCATAAGACAATATTTGACCCCAAAAATCTTTATCATTACTGGCAACCAAAAAACTGCCGGTAAATAATGAAGGGATACTTCTCAATTCAAATACCTACTAAAAGTTATATAAAAGCCTACATAATAGCAGAACTTGGCGACAACCCGGTAATGCGTACAGATCACCGGATAGGATCCCGTCTCTATGATCTCGTATCGCACACAAACGAAAGGAGGACAGAATTTTCAAATGTACGGTATAACACCCTGCTTAAACTTTACGTAAGCTTTCATACATTCCGGCAGCGTGGGATAATACTGAATGAAACCAACATCAAGAACCTGAACCTCTTTATAGAAGATGAAATAAAGAGCAGATACCGGTATATGATGGATTTTTATATGAAGATATTTCCCAACTTTAAAGCAAATGATGAATTCGTGAGGAAGCAGCTTGGCATAGATTATGATAGCTGGGATTATGATAGCTTGAAAAAAGATTATTACCGCTATCGCAAAAAAAATGGTGGCGTGCTTCTTCACAAAAGAATACTGGTACCCAGCCAGCATATAGACCCTGCTTTTTAATAAAATTTATACCCGAACTGTCCCCACGGCACTATTGCCCGGATTTCATTATAGTTTTACTTTATGAAACAGGTATATGGTGATCTTATCTTCCAGGAAAGCATACACAGTGCCGGACTTTGGAAAGTAGATATAACACCCCGTGAGTGGCTCTACGCTGATCCTGTTATCGATTTCGCCACCGGCACAGTACTCAATGCCGTTACCCTTAAAGCAAATAAATTTTGGCTACGCATGCAGCTCACGCCAGCAAGCTATGATTATAGTGAAACGCCTAAAAATGTAAAATCGGGAGATTACTATGAGATAGCGCTGAGCGGCCTGTTAAACACTTTTAACCCTCCTTTGCAGCAAATAATAGAAACGATACGCTTTAGCGATATAGTGGCAATTGTTTTTGATCGTAACCAACGCCGCAAGCTTTTCGGTAATACTAATAATGGATTAAAGCTTACCGTAACCCACTCCCACAAAAATACACCTGCAGGTGTAGAGCAGCTTGCCATAAGCCTAACCGGCCAAAGCGAAATCTTACCTCCTTATTATAATCCTGATGATACGCCCGATATAGAAGGCAACTTTCTCATAGATGCTGATGGCAACTACCTCTTGATAGAGTAATCCTTCCTTTTTTGTCCTTTCAAAGCCGCATTGCGACACGCATTTTCGTATTCCAATATTTTACGAAAAGCGAATGCAATTTAACCATACCCTATCTGCCATCCTGCGCGGACGCTGGTTTATAAATAAAGCCTGGGCGGACGCACATTTACCGCTAATAGTTGCTATGCTGAATGGTTCGCCGGTGAGCTTTGTTGAAAGAACTGGCAACGAGGGAATTGAAGCGCCTTTTGCTTTGACCCCTTCAACTATGCAACGAACACGCATTGATCAGGCTAAGCCCGGCAGTGTAGGCATTCTTCCTATAAGCGGGCCCATTACTAAATATAATGGAGAATGTGGCGAACCAGGAATGATACAACGCAACTCATGGTTGTTGCAAATGCAGGCTAATCCTAATATTGGAAGTGTAGTAATGCTTCTCGATACACCAGGAGGCGAAGCTTCTGCGGCTCATACCACTACTTCAACTATTAAGAGCTTCAAAAAACCAATACTCTCCTATATAGATGGAATGGCTGCAAGCCTTGGAGTATGGTTTACCTCAGCAACTGATGAAGTGTATATAGGGAGTGAGCTCGGTGAAATAGGAAGTGTAGGATCCTACTGCACACTTTTCGATTTCACCGGATATCTCGAGCAGAAGGGAATAAAGATGGTTGAAATATATGCCCCGCAAAGCAAAGATAAAAACAAAGATTACCGGGATGCATTAGCAGGGGATGTAAGTGCAATAGAACAGGATCTTAAAATGCATGTGGATGCATTTATCAACTCGGTAGCTACCGGTGCCGGCAGAGCTACGAAAAGAGGTTCTATAGCAAATCAAAACAAAAGTGCCTGGAGTAGCGGAAAAATGTTTTATGGCAAGGAGGCAGTGAAAAATGGCCTCGCAGATGGCATCAGGCCCTTTGACCAGGTAGTAAGCAAAGCTGCATGGCTGGCCCAACGCAATTAAAATTTTTTATATGAAATATTCTAAAGTAAACTCCCTTGTGCCCCCTGGTGAAACCTTTGATGAAAAAGCCGTGAATGAAGGTATCTGGATGACGGCAACTCATCTGGATGCAATTGAGGCGTCTCTTCAAAGCAGAAGCTCTCTCGAAAGCAGCAATCAGACCTTAACCGAATCAATAGGTACACTTACCAGAGAAATTGCAGATATGAAAGAAAAGAATGATCGCAAAAAAGAAAAGATCAAAGAGTTGGAAGGCAGGATTGAGGAACTAAATAGCAAACCATCCGGCACCGGTACTCCCTTGGAAACCAGAGAAGATCCAAAGATAAAAGAAAAGAATGAGCCTTCTTACTCAAATTCTGAGAGCCCAATAAACAAATGGGCCGACAGTAAACTGCGCAGAAAAAAAACTGCAGTAACGCCTTAAAATAAAATCCTTATCCAATAAAAAACAAAGAATAATCCTATGCCAACTACAATTACGTCCGCCGATGTGGTAGATCAGTTTGGTGAATACTACATTAATAACGGACAAAACGAAAACGATATTCATGATACCCTCCGCGAGCAGCTGGAAGATATTGGCGACTTTACCGTTGTGGATTCCGACGACACCATTTTACGCGCCGCAAATGTGGAATATACTGAAGTGTTGCAGGCTTTTCAAACGGCTTTCACGCCTAAAGGAAGTGTAACGTTTACCCCGAAAGAGATACCACTTTTCAATGTAAAAATTGATCAGCAATTTTACCCCGACGTCTTAAAGAATCAATGGCTTGCTTTTTTAACGAGTGAAAATCTTGATCGCACAACCTGGCCATTCGTTCGCTGGTTTATTGAAAAATATGTGCTTCCGCAAATAAACCATGACCTGGTTAAAAATCTCTATGGCGCCGTACGCGTTGCGCCTACAGAGGGGACTGCGGGAGCTGCCAGCGCATCTTTCAACGGGCTTCGCAAAATCATTAACGATGGTATTACCGGAAACACTATAGTTCCTATTACTACAGGCGTACCCAATACCAACCCTACCACCTGGCTGTCGCAGGTAGAAACCTTCTGCCAGAGTATACCGGAATTATACTGGGAAACATCGATGGGCTTAAAGATGAGCCGCGCTCTTGCTCTCCGGTATAAGAGAGGGTTCAGAATGACATATGATGCGTTCGCTTTTGGTGTGAAGGATAACCTGAGCCTGGTAACGGATTTTGAAAATATCCAGGTAATCGGTCGTGGATCTATGACCGGGGTGAGTAAGATATGGACTACTCCTAAATTAAATGCAATAATGGCATTTAAAGGTGGAAGCAACCGTGGAATGGTAGAGGTGGAAAAAGTTGACCGTATGGTGAAAGTATATACTGATTTCTGGATAGGCCTCGGCTTTATACAGGACGCATTGGTGTGGACAAACGACCAGGATACCACCGAATCTTAATCTTTTATTTTTTCATGTTGGACAATAGGGTCGAGCACTCATTGCCGGCCCTATTTTAAAAGCTCATTTATGGCAGACGAAACAACTTCCCCGGAGACGATTTCACTTGATGCATATAATGCTCTTAAAGAGAGCAATGACAAGCTTGTAGCAGATAATGCAGATCTCACTACCAAGCTTGAACAAAGTCAGGAGGCAAAAGAGGCGCTTGCTGCAGAAAACGAAACGCTTCATACAAAAGTGGCCGATCATCTCAATACAATCATGACGCTTCGGGCAAAAATGATTGAAACCGGAGCCGCCAATGCAGAAAAAGAATTACCTAAGATTCCGGCGGAGCCTGTAGTGTTAGAAGGTAAATCGTATCGCTTCACCAAAGCCCGATTCATTCTGCCAGGCATAGGAGAAGTAAAGGCACAGGACGCAGCAATCGATAATGACATTATTAAAGCAATTATCGACATTAAGGGGCAAACCATCCTGAAAGAGCTGCTGTAAAAATTTTCATTCAATATTATCAACAACATTAAAAACTTCTAAATCTTATTCCTTATGGATTACAGTAATCTCAGAAATCTCAGGGTGTGGAGCAATGGAGGTGCAGGTATTGCGCCATTCGCTTTAGTAGCGCCCTTCAGCTATTTTGCAACAAACGGAATCAAAAGCCCTCAGGCTCCGTTTGCCGCCCTTGGCGACCAGGTAAAGATCACCACTGCGCATCAATTCCTTGAGGGCAAAGGATGGTTGTATTATATTCTCGCGCCGGCAAAGAATAAGCTCGATATTGACGTAGTGGGCGATCCTGGCTTTGTGAAGCAGTCGCAAACTGCTAATCTGTATTTCCCGGGCAACTCTCCTGAGCTGCACGAGACCTACCAGGCGCTTCTCAACGTGCCTTGCATAGTATTGGTAAAAGACAGCAATTGCGCTGCTAATCTTTACATGCAACTGGGGTGCGATTGTGAAGGAGCATATCTGGGCGGTCCATGGAACTCAGGTACTTCTAAAGATTCGGCAAAAGGTTTTTCCGCCACTTTTACATACGATGGGCCTGCAATGTTCTATGCTCCGGATCCCACGTCTGCGATTATGGCTGATGTAGCATCGTAAGCAGTTGTTTTCATATAGCGGTTAGTATCAAGAGAGGCGTTCGCCTCTCTTTTTTTTGTCCTTTGCTTTGATCACAGGCGTTCGCATATTCGCGAATGCTGATAGCAATTCCGTACAAAAATTTTCCGGGCCCAGAGCTTCGCTATTGCCTGAGAAGCATAGAAAAATTTATTGATGAGCCCGAAATTTTAATCATAGGCGATAAGCCTGAGTGGCTTCAAAATGTACGGCACATTCCCTTCCAGGACAATAAAGAACTGCAGTTTAAAGAACGGAATATTTTTCAAAAGCTGCTCCTTATCAAAGAAGACTTTCTTTTTTTCAATGATGATCATTTCCTTTTGACGCATTTTGATCCCTCGGTTTATCATTATTCAGGTTCGCTTTCCGGGAGGATAAAATCATACCTGCCTGCCAATGATGTACGAAAGACTGTTGAGAACACCCTGAAAATATTCGGCGATATCGACAATTATTACCGCCATGGTCCTATTTTCTGCAGGTATGACATCATTGTTAAATTAAAGACCCTCGATTGGAATAAACCATGGGGCTATTGTATAAAAAGCGCCCATTGTTTCCTGGCCGATATAAAAGGAACACAATATTCCGATCTTAAGATAAGGCAGATGTGCTCCTTTGCAGACATTAAAAAGATCACAGAGGATCGTGAATATTTTTCAACCGGCGATAATGCAATGGGAGAAGGCATGAAAGCTTTTCTTGAATTTACTTATCCGGATAAAAGCAGGTTCGAAAAATGATTTTAGCATGCTCACCATATCGCACGGATCGTAACCTTGGTAAAGCATATAATGAAGCGCTTGCGCTGATGAATGAAGGCGATGAAGCAATGATCCTCATGGATTATGATGTATTGATATTACTGCCGGACCAGCTCTTTCACATCCATGAATATGTAAGACTATATCCCGAAGGCGATATGTTCGTTTGCTGGGGAAGCAGAACCTTTCCCGGCAATGCACAGCTTTATAAAGATAAAGTGAGTACTGATCCCAATATTAATAATCATATTTCAATTGCACGGGACTGCTATAAGCATCTCTATAATGTTACTCCCGTAAAGCAGGACATTTCTGGATTCCTCATGGTGATAAGGCGAAGGCTTTTTAGGGAAATAAAATTTGCGGAAGATCTTAAATGTTTGGGAGTGGATACGCTTTTCTCAAGGAAAGCGCTTGATGCCGGCAAGATCATTTACCGGATGGATGGCATTTATGTTTGGCATACATATAGACTCGAAAAAGGAATTAATGACAAAAAACATTTAGTATGATATTTCGTAACGATGATGTTAGTTTCAAAACAGAAGCAGGTCAATTTAAAGAGGTACACAATCTTTTTAAGAAGTATATTATACTTCATACAGTTGCCCTCATCTGTAAGGGTATCGAGAGAAACAAGGAGCTTATCAATTTCATCAACCATAATGATATAGACGTGCAGATACATTGCTGGGAGCATTACCGGTTTAATGAAAACAAAAATATTCTGGCTGCTGACCTGAAAAAAAGTGTCAAAAACGTAACTAAGTATTTCAATAATCCGCCCACGGTAGTTTATCCGCCCTGGAACGAGGCGGATGATGAGGTAATGAAAATATGCGCAGATATGGGGCTGCAATGCAACCCTGTAAAAGTAAGCCTGCAGCAATTTATACGTTTTGGCGGCAACCCTGGATGCGACGTAGTAAATTTTCACAGCTGGGCTTATGACGATATCATATCATTAGAGCCGGCATTAAAAATTTATTCTCAGAACCGATGAAAATTTCAGATTATGCACCGCGTACAGGTGCAATGGATTTTTATTTACGTGGAACCCGGCTCAAAGGCGTGGAAGTAGGTGTAGATGCCGGGGCGCATGCAGAGAGCCTTCTAAGATATTCCGATATTGAAACCCTATATCTGATTGATATTTGGGATAAGGAATATTATAGAGGATATTGTGCCGGCCGGCTGGCCAGGTGGCAACACAAAATTGTAATGATGCCCGGCGATTCAATAACTCTCTCTGCAGCATTTCAATCTCGTTTTTTTGATTTTATCTACCTCGACCAAATGCACGATTATGAAACTGTAAAAAAGGACCTTGTCACCTGGTGGGAAAAGCTCGGCTCCGGAGGTATAATGGCATTGAGAAATTATTCAGGATCAAACGAGGGTCTTATAAGGGCAGCAGATGAGTTTAAAGTGGCAAAAAAATACAAGGTCGAATCCTATCACGGTGAAATAATATTTTTCAGATGAAAGTAATTTATACGGCTTTATTTGGAAAATATGAAGAGCTAAAGGAACCCACATTGATTACGCCCGGGTGGCATTACATTTGTTTTACCGATCAGCCGCTAAAAAGCCATATATGGGAAATAGTGCCTATACCGGTGATTGATATGGAAGCACGTCGCCTGGCCAGGTTCTACAAAATAATGAAATGGAAAGCATGGGAACAGAGCTTCTGGATAGATGCAAGCTTTACTATTAATACTAACCTGGATCATTGGTGGGCTAAATATTTCAAAAAAGGGTTCAGTGCAGCAAAGCATCCTATAAGAAATTGCCTCTATGAGGAAGGAATGCATTGCATTAATACCGGGCGCTCTCCGGAGGGCATAGCCCTGCAGCTGGAGAGGTATAAAACTTCAATGCATCCAAAAAATTCCGGGTTGATAACAAGTGGCCTGATCATGCGGGAAAACACACCTGCCGTAATAGCGCTTTGTAACGCCTGGTGGAGCGAGCTTAACCAGGGAAGCCTGAGAGATCAAATATCATTTGCACGCATAAGTTATAACAGTAACATGGTGCATATTTACGATTGGGACTATCGAAACAATAATCATTTTATTTATAAAAAACATTTTCACCTCCGATGATTAATCACCATACTGAATTGCTTAATGCATTAGTTGAGAAGTATAATTTGACCAGCTATCTGGAGATAGGCGTACAGGATCCAAAGAATAATTTCGATAAAATAAATACACCATTTAAAACCGGGTGTGATCCTAATGTGGTAGGAGATTCAAGAATATATAATAGCACAAGCGATGAAATGTTTTTTGTTTTAAAGCAAAAGTTTGACCTGATCTTCATCGATGGCCTTCATCATGCTTACCAGGTAAAAATTGATTTTGAAAACTCACTTCGTTGCTTAAATGATAACGGATTCATTCTTATTCACGACTGCCTGCCCCAAAATTTTCAGGGTACCGTGGTACCGAGGCAAACAAAGATCTGGTGGGGAGATGTATATAAATTTTGCATGACATTGAGATCTTATTCGGGTATCGATTTTGTTACTTATGATATCGACCATGGTTGTTGCCTGGTGTGGAAAGACAAAAGCAAAACCGGCTTTCTTCTTCCGGTAACTCTTAACTGGGAAACTTATTGCTCTCTCGGAAAAGATGTAATGAAAATGAAGAATGAAGTTATTCTACCAGAATTCTAAAAAATGTAAAATGGCAGCTGAATTTTTTGTTAATGACGAAGGTAACCTGGAGAGTATGCGGGAAGAGCTGGAGCGGCAAAGGCTAAAGGCAGAGTTGGAACATAACGCAATGCTCGAAAAAGTAAGAAGCGTCCTTCTGGAATATTATGCGCCGGCCACTTACCCAATGGAAGCCGATTTTCACTTTACCACAAACGAAATATGGAAACAGTTATTGAATATATATCCTAATGAAGTGCTTTTAACGAAGGACACTGTTGCAGCGTGGATGCATGCTGGCGGCTTCAGGTTATTTGATTTTGGAGAGATGAGGTTTGAGTGGTTGATAAAAATAAAGTAAACTCTTTGTCCTTTCATAGACGAACGCCTCACTTTATCATTGTCACATGTTTGAACAAATCCGTGCGTGGCTAAATGGTAAAAGAGATTACTTCAGGGGCGTAGCCATTTATATAGAAACAAGCAATGATAAATCTCTGGCGGAAGTGCTTGCGCAAGGCCCTAATGAATATCGTAAAAGGCGGCTTTATAAGGAGCTATTTGCTTTATATGAGAAATTGAAAGTTGCTTCCGACGCCAATAAATTGGCGCAAAGTGCAAATAAATCAGCACCAAATGAATTACCCTATCATACTCTTGCAGCAAAAGCTAAAGTAATTCAAAATAATGATACGCCGGTTAACCCCGAACTCTACGAATCCTGCAAAAGAGAAGCCGATATAGAATATAAAAAAGTAATGAATAAGCGCGCCGTGCTTTTTAGCATGGCAGATAGTGAAGGTTTCGAAGACCCTAATACCGAAGCCAAAATAAATGACCGCAGCAAGCTTGCCATCGATATCGTTACCGGCTATCAAAAAATATCTGACTTATATGACCGGGTAAATTTTGTAAAATCTCACGGCCACCTTCCTGATCAGGGAGGCATTGGCGAAAAGGAATATATAAGCCTTCCGGATCACCTGGTAAAGCTTCGCCTCGATAATGCGCGCAAAGCCTATAATAAAATAAAAGCAAAAGAGCGCACGCCGAAGCGGGTTGTATTAATGCAAAAGCACGAGGAAAATATTAAGCGACTCGAGGAGCAATGGAAGTCGTTAAAAGCAAGCCTTAATTTATGAAAGACGATCTGAATAAAAAGCTGCAGCAGATATCACAGGATGTGGCTGATAAAGCAGATGATATCATGGAGAAGATCCGGGACTGGCAGATCATCAAGAATTATCTTTCCAACCGTATAAAAGATCTCGTACTCACACCAGAGCAGGAAAAAAAGTTACTTCGATATCAATATATCTATAATCAGCAAGTAAGTGGCCGCTATACGGATCAAGAAATTGTTGCGCAAGTAAAAAAAATCTATGGTGTAGAAATTTCCCAGGCTTATGAAGATATAAATCACTCAAGGGAAATATTCAATTCGGTAATTAACGTGCATAAGCAATTTGAACTTAAGCTGCAGCTGCAGGTGAACAGGAAAATGATGAATAAAGCGGCCGAGCTGGGAGATATGGATGCATATTCAAAGATTGAAAAAAACAGGATCTACCTTATAAAGCAATTGCATGAAGAGCCGGAAGATCTGGCGCAATTTTTTGAAGGGCATATATATGAACTTTCATTCGATCCTGCACTTCTCGGAGGCCCGAAAGTGAACATGGCTAAAGTGCTAAATGCAATAAATGCAAAGCGCTCGAAGAAAATAAAAACAGACATGTTTGAAGAGCTCGATAGTAAAGACGTAGATGATTAAGCAATTACATTTCAACAAGCCGCAGTTGCGGAGCCTTCTAATAGATGCTCCCACGGAATACTGTGTAATGGGAAGAGGGACCGGTAAAACAACCGGCATCCTCGCACGTAAGAGTGCTCACCGGTATTTTGGCACAATGCCACGCGGCACCGGAGTAATATTAAATGCAACATACACACAGGCATATTCACGTACACTAAAAGAGCTCATACGCGGTTGGCAGATGCTCGGCTATTACATGGATCATCATTTCGTGGTCGGTAAGCGGCCGCCCGAAAAGTGGAAAACGCAATGGAAGTGGCAAGGGCCCTTTGCACCACCAATGGATTACAAATATGTAATTAGCTGGTGGAACGGAGCGATAGCACAAATAATATCACAACAGCAACCTGGTTCGGCCAATGGTATTAATATTGATTGGATTATTGGTGATGAGTTGAAGCTGATTAACGAGCAGAAGTTAAAAACAGAGCTACTGCCGGCAAATCGTGGTATTATTCCTGAATTTGCCGGCAATCCATATCACCATGGGCAAACATACACAACAGACATGCCGGTGGGAACTGCCTGTCGGTGGATCCTGCAAATGGCAGATAAAATGGATAGGGAGAAGATCAATCAGATATGGGAGATCCAAACGGTTAAGTTCAAATTAAATTTTTTACTAAAAAATGAAACCAGGTCAACCTACCAATCTGAGCTTAAGAAGCAGATAGAAGTGCTCGATGAAGAGCTGAGAGAATTGCGCACCGGTATCCTTTACTATCACGAGGCGTCCACATTGGATAATATCCACGCGCTTGGCGAAGATTATATAATGCAGCAGCTTCGGGATACATCGGCTTTCCAATTTGACACGCAGATTTTAAACCTTCGACCGCTCCGTCTGGAGGATGGATTTTATCCGGACTTTGATGAAGAGATCCAGGGCTACTTTTCTGAGAATGAAAGTTATTTTGATAACCTGGAATATGATCCATTTTCCACAACTCTCGACTGCAGAAAGGATAAAGATCTCGATTCTAATTTGCCACTCCATATCGCACTGGATTACAATCGTCGCATCTGGCCAATATCCACCGGACAGCATTTACCTGGGAAAGAAATAAGAGCGATCAAAGGCGTGCACGTGCTTTATCCGGAAAAGCTTAAAGATGCAGTGAAGGCCTGGTGCGAGTATTATGCTCCTCACAAAAGGAAACTCGTGTATTACTGGTATGATCAGACTGCTGTAGGTGAAATGCACGAGTCGCGTATGTGCGACGATGTCGTTGATATTTTAAGAAAAAATAATTGGGTAGTACAGGAAATGTATCTTGGCCAGGTACCTGGCTTCGAAGAGCGATATCGCATGTGGGGCGATCTTTTGAAAAACACAGGCAAGTATAAAGAATCATTTCGCATCAATCGCGAGAATTGTAAAGACATTATTTCTTCGATGAATCAGGCAGAGGCAGAACTTAAGAAAAAAGGGTTTGGCAAAGTAAAAAAGTCAGAACATGATCCAAAATTTCCCGCAGAAGAAAGTACTCACTACTCCGATGCGATCGATACCTGGGTATGGGGCATACTGGAGTCAGAACTTAAATTACATTACAGTAATCAGAATGGAAATGGCGGAATCATAATGCGTTAGCATTTTATTTTAGTTTTTCCAGTTTATAAAAACACAACACGCTGTTTTACAAGTATTTGCATTTTTTTATTTCAATTTTTCTCTTCTTTCGCCCTACAAATTCCACCCGCACAATCAAAGAGAGTGGGACGCCTGCCTGTAAAACCGCGCATATATGCCGCTGGCGATGGTCCTCTTTTGTCCTTTTCATATACTAACGATCGATCTATTATTGTTGAATGGATCTAAGGAGATGCATTGAAATTATTGAAGGCGGATCATGGGTTAGTTTGAGATTTATTACGGCAGATATTAAAAAAGGCGTTGGCGGAAAAGTAATTGAGCTTACAAAAGCAAGGATAGCACGGAAAAGAAATGAACAATTAGCGAAAGCTGAAAATGAAATTGAAGCCAGGATGAATAAGAAAAATCCA
>CAZVKO010000070.1:0-5386 GCA_964627765.1 uncultured Ginsengibacter sp.
ACAATTGTATTTTCAAATATTTTAACCAAATACATTTTTAACTTTTAACTCAAAAAACCTAACGTTATGGCAGACTCTAATACTACTGCACCATCTACCATTAAGGCAGCCGCTACCACTTCGGTTCAGGCAAAAAAATCAACTAACAATATTTCGTGGATTGCCCCGACTATTTGTATTATAGCAGGGTATGTTATCTGGCGTTTCGTTATTGGTAATTCATCCAACTTCACCAATCCTGATCTGTCCGGCGGGTTCTGGCCCAATCATCAGGGACCCAAATCTCCTTTTGTAAGAATGTATGATGGAGGTATCATTGTACCTATCCTGATTGGATTGTTCCTGACCGTTGTGACATTTGTAATTGAACGATTGCTGACTGTTGCTAAGGCAAGCGGAAAAGGCTCTAACGCTGAATTTGTAAGGAAAGTGCAATTCTATCTTGCAGATAAGAAAGTGGATGCAGCTATTGCTGAATGCGACAAGCAAAAAGGATCTGTTGGAAATGTAATGAAAGCAGGTCTTCGCAAGTATAAACAAATGATTACTGAACAAGGGCTTGATACCGACCAAAAGCTGTTGGCGATACAGAAAGAAGTAGAGGAAGCTACGGCTCTCGAATTGCCCATGCTTGAAAAGAATCTGGTATTTCTCTCCACTATTGCATCCATAGCTACGTTGATCGGGTTGCTGGGAACAGTATTGGGTATGATACGTGCGTTTGCCAATCTGGGCTCATCCGGAGGTTCTGAAGCAACCCGGGAGTTGTCAGTCGGCATTTCAGAAGCCTTGTATAATACCGCTTTGGGTATCGGTACCTCCGCAGTGTCTATTGTAATGTATAACGTGTTTACCACCAAAATTGATGGTATTACATATGCAATTGATGAATCGGGATTTACCCTGACGCAAAGCTTTGCTTCCTTGTATAAATAATTTTTCATTATTTATGGAATTTAGTACAAACTGAATCTATTTATTATCAAATACTGAATAATGGCAAGAGCTAAAATAAAGCGCAATAGCACACGGGTTGATATGACAGCTATGTGCGATGTCGCATTCCTGTTGTTAACTTTCTTCATCCTGACGGGCCAGTTTAAGCCGGCGGAAGCCGTACAGGTCACCCCACCCAGTTCAGTATCCAACACTCACCCACTTGAAAAGCACGCTTTTCAGGTAACCATAGACAAAGACAACAGAATTTTTATAAGTCTCACAGATGATATTAAGGGAGATGTTTGGGATGAGCTGGCCCAGGAAAAGAGCTTAAAGGTAACACCCCAGGACAAGCAGGCTTTTCTGCACACTGATTTTATTGGTGTCCCGTTCAGCCAATTGTTGCAGTTTATAAAAATACCCTCTGACCAGCTTAAAAATGTAAAGATGGATGGCATACCTGCCGACAGCACAGATAATGAGCTACAGGCATGGATTGGCGCGGCTGCCACTGCTACCCAGGGCGAAAGGGTAAACTGGCTGATTAAGGCGGACGGCGATACTAAATATCCTACTTTCGGAAAGGTAATTGATGCCTTTAAGAAAAATGATATTTATAAATATAATCTTATAACAAATTCAAGGAGCGTTCCGGAGGGAACTCCTTTGTATGAAGATAATTTAAAGGCCCAGCATGGCGGTAAATAGCAACAGCGCTTTTACGCCCAACAATGTTTAACTAAAAAATTGCTATACCATGGCAGAAATGGAAGAAAAGTCGAGTTCCGGTAAAAAGGGACCCGGCGTCAAAAAAGGTAAAAAACTCTCTACCCGTGTGGATCTCACACCAATGGTGGATTTGGGTTTTCTCCTTATTACGTTTTTTATTTTTACAACTACTTTGGCAGAGCCTACGGCGATGAACCTGAATATGCCAAAAGATACAAAGGATGAAAACCAGATAAACAAAGTAAAAGAATCCGGTTCTCTTACGCTGATGCTTGGTAAGGCTAACGTGATCTATTATTACTATGGATCTGATCCTACCAAAATGCAGACTACAACATACAAAGACGTAAGAAAAATTATTTTGGATAAAAAGAAAAGCACGCCCGCTGATGATCTTTTCATCATTATAAAACCTGATAAGGATGCAACTTATAAAAATGCAGTGGATGTTTTGGACGAAATGACCATTAACGACATAAACAGGTATGCAATGGTAGACCCCACTGCCGATGAATATAAGCTAATACAGCAAACCGAGCAGGCCGGCGGTATCCAATAAAAATTATGGAAAAACTCCAATTATGCATCTAAATAATAAAGTATGGACGCAAACAAAATATTAAAGTCAGACTTACTTGATATTCTCTTTGAAGGGAGAAACAAAGAGTATGGCGCATACGAACTCAGAAGAACGTATAACAGGAGAATAACAATTGCGATGATAACAACATTGGCTATCCTGCTTTTGTTTTTCTTTGGTTCGTATATTTTTGGAAAAATTAACGAAGAGCGGTCAAGCAAAGAAGTGCAGACCAAGGCGCTGGTGATGGAAGCAGCTCCAAATGAGCCCCCGCCGCCCCCCCCGCCGCCTCCGCCAAAACTTCCGCCACCGCCACCGGTAGCAACGATTCAGTTCACACCGCCCAAAGTGGTAAAGGACCAGGAAGTTGTTAAGCCGCCGCCGGAAATTAAGCAGATTGATTCAGCGAAAATAGATGTGGAGACACATGCGGGTACTAAAGACATAGGTATCGTGGCTCCCCCGGTGGAAGATAAGGGTACTCAAATAGTAGCTGCGCCGGTAAAAAAAGATGAGGATGAAGATAAAGTATTTACCAAGGTGGAAATTGATGCACAGTTTCCGGGAGGCCCCGCAGCGTGGACAAAATATGTAACAAGGGCCATCCAGTCAGAAGCAGATGAATTTACTGATGCTGATTATGGAACCTGCCACGTAAGATTTATTGTGGATAAAACCGGTAAGGTGAGCAATGTGGAAGCGCTCGATATGAAGGGTACCAAGCTTGCTGAAATAGCTGTTAATTCAATAAGGAAAGGTCCTAACTGGATACCCGCTCAGCAAAATGGCCGGTATGTAAATGCCTATCGAATCCAACCTGTAACGGTACAGGCGCCTGACCAATAATAATGACTTTTCTAAATAATTAAAGAGATGCCCCGGCATCTCTTTTTTATTATGCAAAAATTTCGCTTATGCATCATAGTTATAAAGAAAAGCTATGGCAGAAGTTGAAGAAAGACTTTCTGTAAAGTCTGGTAACCACAATAAAAAGAAAATACAAATTGATCTGACACCAATGGTCGACCTGGGCTTTCTGCTCATTACTTTTTTTATTTTTACATCTGTTATTTCACAGCTGGCTACAGCCCGGCTGATGTTACCAAAAGATTCAGACAGCATCACTACACCCATAGGGGCCGGTGCAACACTAACAGTAACGCTTGCACGAAATAACTCTCTGACGTATTTTGAAGGAATGGACAGCCTTTCTCCTCACTACACCACTTATAATAGCCTTCGCAGGATTATTCAGAATAAGCAAAACGCAGTTGCGGCCTTATTGGGAAACCGGGATAAAACAGTGCTTATTATCAGGCCTGCTCCCGGATGCACCTATGGAAATTTTATGAGTGTAATGGATGAAGTCTATATTAATGATATACAACATTATTATATACTAAATGCAAAATAATATTCACCCGTAAGGCCGGGCTTTGTAGCACGTGCTTTACTATCTTTACAGCATGCATCCGGATTTTGCCGATTGGAATGATACGATTACCGCGGTCGCCACTCCCCCCGGAATTGGCGCTTTAGGGATAATACGGGTAAGCGGCAGCCATGCTTTTGAAATTGTAAATAAGCTTTTCCCTTCAAAAGATTTGTCGGCCCAACCCGCCCATACTTTGCATGTCGGTTATTTAAAAGATGGAAACGATATTCTGGATGAGGTGGTTATTTCGTTATTTAAATCACCCGCGTCTTATACAGGTGAAGATGTTATCGAAATCAGCTGTCATGGATCACCCTATGTTCAGCAAAAGGTGTTGGATTCATTAATTCATCATGGGGCAAGATTAGCGGGACCGGGCGAGTTTACCCAACGGGCCTTTTTAAAAGGCAAGCTTGACCTTGTGCAGGCAGAGGCGGTAGCGGATCTTATTGCCAGCAATACGCGTGCATCTCAAAATGCTGCCATCAAAAATATGCGGGGTGGATTTTCTGATATCCTCAGGAATTTAAGAGATCGATTAATTCAATTTTCTTCGCTCATTGAGCTGGAACTGGATTTTAGCGAAGAAGATGTTGAGTTTGCAGACAGAAAAAAGTTTGTCGGTTTGCTAAATGAGACCGGCACTACCGTAACAAAATTGCTCGAATCATTTAGTCTTGGTAACGTAATTAAAAACGGGGTAAGCGTTGCAATAACCGGAAGCCCTAATGCAGGCAAATCTACTTTGCTGAATACTTTGCTTAAAGAGAACCGTGCAATTGTGAGCGAGATAGCCGGTACTACCCGGGATACCATAGAAGAAGTGATGAACATACACGGAGTCCTGTTCCGTCTTATCGATACAGCCGGTATCAGGGAACATTCACAGGATATAATTGAAAACATGGGGGTACTGAAGAGCAGGGAAAAAATCCAGCAGGCCGATATTGTTATTTATTTATATGATATCCATACAACGAGCGAAAGCGATCATGCTGCTTTTATTAAGCAGGTGTCTTTGCAAAACCATAAGATAGTTGCAGTCGCCAACAAAATGGATGATGCTGATGAAAAGCTGTTGAACCAAAAAAAGACTTCCTTCCCGGATGATATTTTTATTTCAGCGAAAAATGATATAGGGATTGATGTTTTGCAGGAGCACTTATTTACCGTGGCTACCGGGGATATTTCTTTATCTGAAAATGTGATTGTTACAAATGCACGCCACTATGCAGCATTAAAAAAAATTGAAAAAACCATTGCAGAAATCAAGGCCGGAATTCAAAAAAATATCTCCGGCGACCTGCTGGCTCCCGATATTCGCAGATGTCTCTATTATCTTGGAGAAATAACCGGGGAAATTACCAATGAGGATCAGTTAGATTATATCTTCAGTAAGTTCTGTATAGGAAAGTAATTTGTTTTCCGATTTCTTCTAAGTGCTTGTTTTTCTTATGTTTTAGCCCTTTTTTCTTTCCTTTATTTGTTGCCAAACTACTCTTTTTTGCTTATATTTGTTGCCAGATTGTTGCCCTGAAAAGTTGCCCTTGTTGTTGGGCAACAAGTTGGAGAGAAAATGTCACACATAGACACACTCTGACACTCCAAGGCACTAACGGACAAATACAGGCACATGGCAAGCAACATAGAAATAACCAAAAAATGCCTCTACTGCGGTAAGGAGTACACGGCTAAAACGCTAA
>CAZVKO010000071.1:0-3340 GCA_964627765.1 uncultured Ginsengibacter sp.
TGAAAACCTTCGCAGGGGCTTTTACACTCACAAATGCACTCATAAATACAAGTTTACTCCACAAACCTGGCAAAGCCGCCGCCGCCTCCTCGACACTACGCTGACTCTTGCTTATATCAATAGAAAAATAGGGGGAAAGGCAGAGGATCTTCGGAAAAACCTTCATTCTATCAAAAACACCAGTCTTTGATAAGAATTTTCTATTCATTTTATATAAAAATCCGGTATACTAACGGTGATGGATATACGAAAATGACCAGAATAGTTGTTCCTGCAATAATCATTAATACCACCGGGAAAAATCATTTTTCTGTCATCAAAATGTAATAAAAATTAATGGTAAAAATTACCCGGAGAAAATTTAATATTACAAATTTTTAGTATTATCTTGCATTTCAATTTTCTTTGACCACAGGGAAATTATGCCATTTTCTACCTATCCTACCAGGAAATCATAAATCCTTTAGCACCACTTGAATTAACTGTCAATTTTCTTGACGCTATCTGCTCCAATCCTGTGCCATTTCCACAAGTCCCCAATTTAGTTTATCCTCTGGTAAATCATTTACAGTCAACCACTAAAGAATTAATGATTTATGAAGAAATTTTACCCTGTCAACTTTAACGGAATAAAGGGGCTTACTCTCTTTTTGATTCTTTTAATATTTCCGGCATCTTTTCTATTTTCCCAAACAGTTGTTGTGAATCCGGCAAGTCCATGGATAGTGCCTGCCGGGGTAAGTTCGGTAAAGGTAGAAGTATGGGGCGCGGGAGGCGGAGGCGGAGGTACTGTTTTTGGAACAGGTAATGGCGGCGGCGGTGGCGCTTACAATACTTCAACAATTACAGTAGTACCCGGACAAACTTATACGATAACTGTAGGGACTGGTGGAAGTGGCGGATCTATCAGTGCTGACTATTCAACAATAACTAACGGAGCCGACGGTGGAATTACCACCTTTACAGGACCCGGTGGCACAATTAGCGGAGCAGGCGGACATGGGGGAGAATCTGAGGCGTTTGGGACCAATCCTAATCCTGGTTTAGGCGCAATAGGCGCCTTTAATGGTGGCGATGGCGGGGCAGCTGATGGAACAGCGGGCCCGGGAGGCGGTGGTGGTGCGGGCAACAACGGAAATGGAGGAGCAGGCACTGATGCAATGGCAGGAACAGGTGGTTCAGGTAGTCCTAATACAACACCCTATATTGGGGGAACCGGAGGTACACCGATAACCACAGATGGCAACGGTAATAATGGAAGTGCACCCGGAGGAGGTGGAGGAGGAGCTATGGATGCTTCTGTAACCAATTATGTGGGAGGTAATGGCGCCGATGGCCAGGTTGTGCTAACTTACACTGTAGATTTAACCCCAACAATAATAAGTTTCACTCCGGGTAGCGGTTGCGCAAATACCACTCCGGTGACCATTACAGGCACCAATTTTACTGGTGCAACAGCAGTTACCTTCGGCGGCATTAACGCAGCTTCCTTCACTATTGATAACGACGGCCAGATTACAGCAACTCCCGCTGCCGGCAGTACCGGAACTATCCAGATCGTTACACCAAATGGCACTGCCACAAGCGCAGGGGCCTTTACAGTCAATTCACTTCCGGCTCTATTTACAGTAGGTGGTACCGGCACATATTGCAGCAACATCGGGGGCGATATAACACTTGGCGGCTCTGAAACGGGCGTTAACTACCAATTGTTCAATGGTGTCACCCCGCTGGCTGTTATGGCCGGTACAGGTAGTTCGCTCGACTTCGGCCTGCAAACGACAGCAGGCACCTACACTATAGTAGCTACTAATGCAACTACCGGCTGTACTGCAACAATGACAGGAAGTGCCGTGATAACGATTACCACCCAACCCAACACAACATTTACTTATCCCGACTACAATTATTGCGGCACGGGCACCAGCCCTGCCGCTACGCTGTCAGGTTCACCCACTACAGGTACATTCTCTGCTTCACCTGCAGGACTGGTATTTTCTGATGCAACAACAGGAGTAATTGATTTGTCTGCAAGTGCTCCGGGCACCTATTCTATAAGTTATACGGTCGCAGCGGCAGGCGGATGTGCTCTATATACTTATACCCAACCCACCAACGTGGTCATTAATGCTACCCCTGATGTAGTAACAGTATCCACCAGCGGTACATACTGCAACAGTACTACTTTAACGGCAACTGGGGGAACTGGAGGAACTATCTATTTTGAAGGAACCACTTCCGGAGGTACGTCAACTGCTATTGCATCCTCTTCTCAACTTATTACCACATCAGGTACTTACTATTTCAGGGCATACAACGGCAGTTGTTGGGGACCTGAAGGAAGTGCAGTTGTAACAATAAATCTCGCTCCCGTACAACCTGGTGCTATCAGTGGAGCTACTACTCTTTGTGATAACAGCACAGGCAATGCCTACTCGATTTCACCGGTAAGCGGCGCCACAGGGTATACCTGGAGTTATTCAGGAACAGGGGCTACTATTAATGGTTCCGGAACAAACATTACCATAGATTTCGCTTCCGGAGCTACCAGCGGAACCTTATCAGTAACAGCTGATAATGGCTGCGGATCAAGTACTTCGCAAACTTTGGCAATAACAATAAATCCGGGAGGGCCATCAACCCCAGGTTCGATTACCGGAGCTACTCCTGTATGTGAAAATACAACCGGAAATGCATACGCTATTTCAGCAGTAGTTGGCGCAACCACTTACACCTGGGAGTATTCAGGTACTGGAGCAACTATACATGGAAATGGAACAACTAATATAACTATAGACTTTGCCGCTGGTGCTACAAGTGGCACTTTATCTGTTACTGCAGGCAATTCCTGCGGAACCAGCTCTGCACAAACTCTTGCAATTACTATAAACCAGGCCCCAACTACACCAGGCGCTATTACTGGTACTGCTGCACAATGTCCTGCTCTTACAGGTCAAACATATTCTATCGCTGCGGTTCCCAATGCAACCACTTATACCTGGACTGTTCCTGCAGGATGGACTATCACTGCTGGCAACGGAACTACCACCAGTACAGTTACTACAGGCGCCGCAGGACAAAATGGTAATATCACTGTAACGGCAGGTAACTCCTGCGGTACCAGTGCCGCAAGTTCTCTGGCTGTCACCGTTAATCCCGGAACTCCGGCTACACCGGGTACTATCACCGGAACTACTGCACAGTGTCCTGCTCTTACAGGTCAAACATATTCTATCGCTGCGGTTCCCAATGCAACCACTTATACCTGGACTGTTCCTGCAGGATGGACTATCACTGCTGGCAACGGAACTACCACCATTACAGTTACTACAGGTGCTAC
>CAZVKO010000072.1:0-9535 GCA_964627765.1 uncultured Ginsengibacter sp.
GGCAAAGCCTGCAAAGTAAAACGACAGACTTATTTAATTTTTGCAAACAACATAATCTAACATCCACGTATAGACGAAACTAAATTTTTATCGTTCTTATTTCGAAAATAATCAGGTAATTACACTTGCATTTGCCACAAAAGAGCTATATTTTTGTAGTAAGACTGACTTGCAAAGACCCCATTATTCTCTGTTTCTTTTTTACAAAATCACCTGATGGTCCGTATTTGGGTATTTGATTTGGCGTTTGATTATTCGAATATCCGGTGAGACAAACTGATCCTGCTCCCTGAAAAAGGAGGTATAAATGAACCAACAAAGAAAACCACGGATTTGGATGGCAGCTTATGCGCTGCAACTCATATATAGTTTATTGCTGGTGCTGATATCCTGCTACTCTTTTTCCCAGTCAAAACCTGTTGTCCGCAAAGGCGTATTAGACCTCAGGGCATGGAACTGGCGGCAAGATGAAATAATTGATTTGAACGGCCAGTGGGAATTTTACTGGAATAAATTATATACTCCTTCTGCGTTCGATTCATCCAAAGCACTTTCTCCGGCATACATAAATGTTCCTGACTACTGGAATCATTACATTCCGGGTTCTAAAGCTTTTAGCCCGGGATTTGGATTTGCGACGTACCGGGTTACAATTCTCTGCCCATCCTCACAGGAACAACTGGCCCTGAAATTTTTAACTGTCGCATCCTCATATAAAGTATTCGTGAACGGCAAAGAATTGTTGAATATCGGAAAAACCGGGATCAGCAAACAAAGCAGCGATGCAGACTTCAGGCCGGCGATTATTGCGGTGCAACCGGAGAATAATGAAATCAGCCTTGTAATACAGGTTTCCAATTATACCTTCGATGAAGGCGGCTTATGGGACATAATCAAACTGGGAACCCTTCATGCGGTAAACGATGATTACATCAGAAATGTAGAACAGGATTTCTTTGTTTCCGGTAGCTTTTTCCTGATGGGCATTTTCTATCTTGTCATGTTCTTTTTTTTCAGGAGAAGATTGTCTCCGTTATACTTCAGTATCTTTTGCCTGTTGCTTACCGTACGGCCATTGTTTACAGACGAGATAGCTATCAGATATTTTGTAAGCTGGGGCTGGCCCGTCATAAAGCACATTGAGTTTGTTGCATTCTATCTTACGGTGCCGGTGCTTTCTCTTTTCTCTTACCATCTCTTGCCGGAAGAATTTTCAAAAAAAGTCCTGAGGGCTATTTTACTCATAACAGCGCCATTTGTATTAATCAGCCTATTTGCTACGCCTTTTATTTTCCGCTACCCGGTCAGCATTTTTCAATTCATTATGTTTATTACCGCGTTGTATGGACTGTATCTGTACATAAAGGCTGTGAAAAACAAAAGGCCGGGGAGTATTTACCTGCTGGCAGGTTTCATAATCCTGTTCATCACCATTGTCAACGATCTTTTAAATGCGAGGCTCATCATCGAAACGCCTCATTTAATTTACGCCGGTCTTTTCATCTTTACCATTTCACAGGCCATCACCATTTCAAAGCAATTTTTCTGGACTTACTCACGGCTGGAAATCGCCAATAAAAAACTGGCACAGATAAATGAGGAATTGAATAAAAAGAATATAACCATTGTGGAAACGAATGACCAGTTGTCGAAATTGAACGCTGAACTGGACAGTCTGGTATTCAGAACGTCCCATGATCTCCGTTCGCCGATTACTTCCGTTCTTACGCTAATAGAAATCATCAGGGATGAAGAAGATGGGGCGAAGCGAAACGGATACCTGGATGTTCAAAAGAAGATACTTTTCCGCTTAAACTCTCTTATCGAAGGAACGCTTGACTTCACAAAAAATAAAAGACTGGAACTGAAATATGAGCCCGTTGAGTTCAAAGAGTTCATTAATGAAGCCCTGGGCGATCATATGTTTGCGGAAAATTCCAAAGAAGTGCTGCGGATGGTGGAAGTTTACCAGGATGGAAAATTTTATTCTGATAAAACGCGGCTCAGCATTATTATAAATAACCTGATCTCAAATGCATTGCGATACCACGATCCCAAAAAAGATAAGCCTTATCTGAAAATCACCATTATAGCAGACGCTCAACATGCAAAGATAGAAGTGGCAGATAACGGCCTGGGGATAGATCAAAAACATCTTGAAAATATCTTTGCTATGTTTTACCGTGCGGACGAAGCTTCCCGGGGATCCGGCATCGGGCTGTATATTGTAAAGAATGCTGTAGAAAAGCTCGGCGGAACAATTTCGGTTGAGTCGGCGGTAAATACCGGTACGAAATTTACAATTGATATTCCCAATCACCCGGTTAGCTGATAGCAAACGGCGACCGGTCAGCAATCGAGCTGTAATGCATTCTTGCTTAAATTTGATTTGACATATATCAGTCTATGCCGGATCTGCAGGAAAAAGCGCATCTCTTTCATCAGCTTCACCGCTCCGGTGAAATTTTAATATTGCCCAATATCTGGGATCCGCTGGGGGCACTCCTCCTGGAAGATATGGGTTTTCCCGCTGTTGCTACCGCCAGCGCAGCTATTGCTTATTCCGCCGGATATAATGACGGAGAGAATATTCCTTTTGATGATCTGGTAAAAAAATTGAAGGACATTTCAGATCGTGTATCCGTTCCCGTTAGTGCAGATATTGAAAGCGGGTACGCACAGGATAACGAACAGCTGCAAAGAAATATCCGGCAGCTTATCGAATCCGGGATTGCCGGCATAAATATCGAGGATACGGATGCGAAAACAGGATCATTGCTGCCGGCCGCGCTGCAATGTAAAAAAATAGAAACCATAAGAAAAACCGCCGGCAACATGGGTGTTTCTTTATTTATTAATGCGCGTACAGACGTATTCATTAAAGCAAATCCCGGCGGGAGCACGGAGGATCAGCTTAAAGAAGCTGTAAAAAGGGCGCATGCATACCAGGCGGCAGGAGCAGACGGCTTTTACCCTATTCTTCTTCAAGAGGAAGATGCAATTAAAGAAATGGTGCAGGCAGCAAATATGCCGGTCAATGTGCTTATGGTACCAGGCATGCCTGAGCTATCAATTTTACGCAGGATGGGGGTAGCGCGCGTGAGCCTGGGGCCCGGCTTTTTAAAGATTGCCATGAATGCCATGAAGCAACTTGCGGCAAAATTGAAAGCAGGAGAAGGAACGGAGGAAGTAGCCTCAAATAATATTACTTCAGATTACCTGAAAATGCTGGTTAACAAAAAATAGCTTTAATTTTTTCGAATATCCATTACCGTTAGTTATATAGCTATTGCCTCTTTATTGTACTTGCTTCTGTATTCAACCGGGGAGAGGCCCGTGAATCTTTTGAATACATTCCGGAAAGCTTTGGTGTCAGAATACCCCACTTCGTACATTACTTCATTTACATTCTTTCTTCCCGTTTCCAGGTTTTTCTTGGCTGCTTCCACCTTCACCCGCTGAATATATTCTGTTACGGTATTGGAGGTCGCCTTCTTAAAACGCCGCTCCATATTTCTTCTTCCGAGCGCAAACATGGAGGCCAGCTGGTCTACCGTGATTTTTTCCTCAAAATTATTTTCAATATACTCCTGTGCCTGTTTAATCGGCCCGTCTGCATGTTCCTTCTGCCCTTTAAAAATGATAAAGGGAGACTGGCTCTCCCGGTCAATATCGATCATAAACATTTTTGCAATCATGACCGCTACGTCCCGGCCTGCATATTTTTCTATAATGTACACTACCAGGTTGGTAAAAGAGTAGGCGCCGCCGCTGGTATAAATCCCGTCTTCCTCAGTTATAATTTTATCGTCAACAAGATCCACATCGGGGAAAATACTTCTGAAAGTATTTGCGGAACCCCAGTGCGTGGCGCATCGTTTGCCTTTCAGCAGGCCGGTGGAAGCCAGAAAAAATGATGCTATGCAAAAACTGGCTATTTCTGCACCTTTATGGTATTGCTTAATGATCCACGGGATGAAGGGCTGATTTAGTTTCATTACCGATTGCATGTCGCCGTGGATGGCGGGAATAATGATCAGGTCGGTTTTTTTTACATCGTTTAGGAGCGCATCGGGCGTTATAATAAACAACCTGTTGCGTTGGCTCGTCTCCTTTGCAAGTCCGACTAACTGCACCTTGAAAAGCGGTGGCCTGCCCATGCTTTTCAGTATTGAGTTTACTTCGTTAAACATCTGGTGAGAGCCTTCGATGTTTACCACGCTTGTATGCCCATGCGGAATAAGAATTGAAATGTGCTTCATAAACAACAATTGTGTTTCTGATATTTGTAAACAAATGTACGGTTTGTATTTGTCGCAATCAACCCTTCTGATTGCCGCATTTGCACCCCGGCATTTTTATTGCAGAAGTGTAGGTTTGCGATACAGAATTACATTATGGAATCATATACAATTGTCACAGATATCAAGACATTTGGTAAAATCGTGCCAGGTTTCCCCACAGGTATCGGCGAAGCATTTGACGAACTGGTTGCAGTAACCGGGAACCGGGCAGGCGAAAGGGATTATTATGGCATCAGTGAATATAAGAACGGAAAGATGAATTATTATGCAGTAGCTGCTGAAAAGTCGGAAGGCGAGGGGCAAAAACTGGGCTACGAAATTCTTATCATTTCAAAAGGCCATTACCTGGTGAGTGAATTACAGGACTGGAAAAAGAACACCCATTGCATAAAGGATATTTTTATGGAAATGATGCAGGATAAATCTGTGGATAAGGAGAAGCCCGCTATTGAATGGTATAAAAACGATCACGAGATGTTCTGTATGCTGAGTATCAAAAAATAGCTTGGATAGAGCTAAAGCTTGCGATTATCCCGGCAATTATAGATATACAGAAGCCATGCATCAGGCGGCACTGCAAGACAAAAAGTTGTATAAAAGCGAGGCAGTATCGAACGGCAGACAATCCTGTTAGCACCTGAAAAATTGTATTGATAATTTTTTAAAACTTTTTATGATGACCGAAACAGTTGATACAAGGGAATTGTTTGACCACCTTGATGAAACCTGGCATGCATTAATGAACCTCGTTTCATCGGTCCCGGAAACGCTTGTAAATAAAGTTCCCTTTGCCGGCAGCTGGACAGTGGCGCAACTGGCCACTCATGTAACCAAATCAAATAATGCAATTGCACAAGGGCTGGATATGAAAGGGACGGCTGCGAAACGACCTGCAGACGAGGGCGTTTTGCGGCTGAGAAAAATGTTTTTAAATTTTGATACCAAATTTCAATCCCCTGAATTTATTACACCGGAAAATAAAGAGTATAGCAAAGAGGAAGTGATTACCCATCTGGAAAATTCGATAGCCCGTTTAAAGAACAGAAGAATAACGGCCGATCTTTGCGAAGTAATTAACATGAAGGTATTTAGCGAAATTACAAAGCTGGAACTGCTGCATTTCGTACTGTATCATACGCAGCGGCATATTCATCAGTTAAAAAATATTATTCAAAAAATTGAAGAAAAAAAGACGGCAGAATGAAGTAAACCCGGAAGACAAGCTGCCGTAAAGTTTTTCGATCGATTTTATGACAGAATAAATTAATGGCAGAGATGGTTATACGAAACAGGACATTTTTAATAATCATGCTCGGGGCGCTGGATACCATTACCCCGGTTTCCATTGATATGTACCTGCCCGCCTTTCCGAAAATTGCCGGGGAATTTCAGGTGACAGTTGAAAAAGTTGCGTTGTCTGTTTCCTCCTATTTTCTCGGCTTTGCCATAGGGCAGATCGTTTACGGGCCTTTGCTGGACAAGTATGGCAGAAAACGTCCTTTGTACATCGGGATGGCTTTATATATTATTGCCAGCGCCGGTTGTATTTTATCAGGTTCCTTGCAGGTATTTCTTATTGCCAGATTTTTGCAGGCTCTTTCAGGATGTGTGGCCGCTGTGGCGGCAATAGCCATGGTTCGCGATTTCTTTACAGCCGGTGAAAGCGCCAGGATTTTATCCTTAATGATTTTGATATTGGGTGCATCGCCATTGCTTGCCCCTACTATTGGCAGTTTTATCGTAACAGTTTTCGGATGGCATTATGTTTTTATTGCACTGGCTTCCGTTGCATTAATATTGCTTGTAATTATCTTTTTCTTTTTACCCGAAGGGCATGTACCGGATAAGTCAATATCATTACGGCCGGCATCTATTTTAAGGGGCTTTGGCAATATTCTCCTCGAACCACAATTTCTTATTTATACCCTGGCAGGCTCATTTTCATTTGCAGGATTATTTGTGTATGTTGCTGGTTCGCCGGGTGTTTTTATGAAAGAGTTTCACATGAATGCGAAGGTATACGGTGGCATCTTTGCCTTCCTTTCAGTGGGATTTATCGGAGGCAGCCAGTTGAATCATTACCTCACGCGCAAATATCTGAACCAGATAATATTTAAAGTGATTCTGATTATACAGGTAATGGCTTCAATAATTTACCTGGCAGGAGTATCCGCTGATTGGTTCGGCATTGGAGGTAATATATCCTGTCTGCTGGTGATCCTGTTTTGCGCCGGGCTTTCCTATCCAAATGCTGTGGCAGTGGCGCTTTCACGCTTTACAAAAAATACCGGAAGCGCGGCTGCATTACTGGGCTTTATACAAATTGGAATCGGGGGCGTAATTTCTTCCGGTATCGGTTTTTTAAATTTCAGGGAAGATTTGTCGGTATCGCTTGTCATCGCTTCTTCAACTGTCATTGCATTTCTCGTATTCTTATCAGGGAAAATCTTTTTTCAAAAAACAGAGCCTGAAAATAAGGAGCTAATTTCGGCACGATAATTTGTAAAATATTTCATGAGCTAAAACGTCAATTGTAATATGTGCAACAGATTAAAATATTCCTGATGTTCGAAGGCAATTGAATCCCGAATAAAAATTTTGATAATTGTACCTGTCATGATAGAAGTTTTTAAAACCAACATTACCAGTTCCGGTCGTGCAGTTGAAATAATTAACACGATTCACAACACGTTTCCCGATTGCAATGCCAACTTCGATCTGGATGATTGTGACAATATTTTGCGTGTTGAATGCAAAAAAGGAACCATGGATGTAAACACGTTTATTCAATTTCTGCAATCAATTCATTGTAAAGCGGAGATACTGGAAGATGTAGTAACGCCGCTGCCCATGTTTGTACTGGCATGATCTATTGGCCGGAATTTTTGAATGCCGGGTTGTTATACATTGACTTGTTGAACAGATAATATTTCCCATCCTTATAATTTTTCCAGTACCGGTGGCCCATTACATCATAGTATAGCCTGCCGTCGGTGCTTTTGCGTGCAGCGCTGTCATTCACGCTGATTACTTTGGGTAAGGGAGATACCGCCTTTTTCTTTACCGCCGGATTTGAAGTTGGTTCGGTATTGGCGGTTGTATTTACAGAAGTTGACGGGTGTGATTTATGACTGCAGCTATATATTAATACAGCTCCGGCAAGAAATAGGATGAAAGCGGTTCTTTTGATCATTGACAAAAATTTCCCTTCCCGGTTCAAGAATCTTACCAAAAAAAATCCGCCCGGCTCTATGGTTAACTTTTAACGAAAACGATTTTTTTAATTTACCTCCAGCTGTGCTTTTGACGGCAGCTTTGGAAAGGGCGCATGAGGCTCAGCCTGGTACCAATACACCACAGAACTTATATCCGATTGTTGCAATAAATAAGTACCGTCATGCCGCCATCCGAGATCCTGGATGGTAACTTTCAAACTCTTTTCGAACCTGACGGGATCCATGATGTGCCAGCGATATAAACCAAATCTTTGCATCACATTGTACAGCCCGTCTGATTTTATTACCTGCGGCAAACCGGAATAGGCTGTTGAGAAGGGCTCATATTGATGCGTGGTTTGGTTTTCGAAATCATAAGAGCCGCAGAAATAATCTTCGGTGCCGGTACCGTTAATGGTAGGAAATCGGGTATCCCTGTCCATGTAAAATTTTATCTCTCCTTCGCCCCACCAGCCATTATTGTGCACCCCCCAGGCAAGGTAAGTTCCCACATATTGTCCTTTTCCCTTTATGCCATCAATCAGCGTATATACGCCCCCGTTAGTCGGATTGCTTCTTCTGAATTGTGCGTGAAAATAACCGGCATTTTTTGGAACATTCGTCAGTGTATAATCGACCTGGTAAAAGAGCACCATTTTTTCCGAATCAATATTTTCCATAGTAATGCGGCATTTTTTTCTGAATGGCATGGTCCAGTAGCAATTGAAAGCGCTGCCGGGATTTACCGTAACCGCTAATGAATTCAGGTGCGCATATTGTCCCCAGCCCATTCCAAAGAAATCACCCACCGGCACTTCAACTGAGGGTTCTGTTTCATCATCCCAGTAAAAACGAAGGATAGAAAATCTCCAGTTACCGGTCGGGGTCATCCATATATGCTGAATAGCGCCGGGGCCCTCTATTTCAGCAAGCGTAAATGTTTTGCCCGGACCAATCACCACGAATGGATTTACTTTCCATCCTTGACCGAGATCCCGCGCTGCTGATCTTGCAGAACCATTTTCAAGCGTTGCCATACCGCCTTTGCCGGGTTCTCCTGTAGGATTTTCCGGGCCGATAGATCGCGTTTTGGCATCGGACAGCATAAACAGGTTACCGAGCCCCATGTGCAGGCCATCGAAATTATTGTCGGTTTGTGCCATGCATTGAAGTGTCGAAATAGTTGCAATGAATAATAAGAATTTTCTCATAAAAAGCATTTTAAAAAATAAGTTTGCAAAAATGAATACTAAGCTATTATTTATTTGGGATGTTTTGCCGGATTATTTGCTTTTGAAACCGTGGCGGTTTGAAATGGTAAAATGCAACGCGGGGAAACGGGAAACACAGAAAACAGCCTGTAAAGCTATTGATCATTGGATGGTTCAAGGCCAAACTGCAACTGCTACATGGTGCACAATTCTTTTCATGACAGATTTGCTTGAATGTTGAACAGCCTGTGAGGCAATATTTACAGGTTCTTTTTCGTTCACGTGACATTATATGACTCAGTCTTTACCCGCTAACACTACGAAATCACTTAAATATAATCCCCAATTTGACGGCCTGCGGTTTTGTGCGGTGCTGTTTGTAGCGTCTTATCACTGGCTGCATTTTCTTTATGAAAATCCGCGAAGCTTTTTCTTTGGAGGCCTTGTAAATTTTTTCTTTGTGCTAAGCGGTTACCTGATTACTAAAATTTTATTTTCCGCAAAGGCAAAGGTGGTAGAGCTTCACCTACCGGCTTATAAAGCAATTACGGGATTTTTGTTGCGGCGTGTGATCCGGATATTTCCTGCATACTACCTTATTCTTTTTGTTTGCGTGCTGTTGCCTACAATAGGAGCAGAAGTAAGAAATCATGCGGCGACTTATTTTACGTACACCTCGAATTTCCAGGTGTTTCATTCGCAGGCCTGGCCGCCTATAACAGCGCAGTTTTGGACGCTGGCTGTGGAAGAGCAGTTTTACCTTGTATGGCCGCTTTTGATCATATTTATACCCGGGAAACACTTT